>NZ_MVOO01000002.1:0-555136 GCF_002156405.1 Pseudomonas sp. SCPG-7
CCAATTGCGAAAGCAGTTGGGGTTTTGTTTTGTCCGCAGGAAAGTATTTTTACTTAGGCAGCGAACAATTTTGCACAGTTATTTTCGAATCAGAACACTAGAATAGCCCCATCTTTTTCGGAGCCAGAGCCTTTATGTCAGATCCGGTTGACGCCTCAGGGCTGTCAGATTTACCGCTGGAAGACCTGGTGGCCTGTCACGAGTGCGACCTGCTGATGCGCAAGCCCAAGCTTGCCCATGGTGAGAAAGCGCTCTGCCCGCGCTGCGGTTACGAGTTGTACGCCCACCGCCATAACGTGGTGCAGCGCAGCCTTGCCCTGGTGATCGCAGCATTATTGCTGTACATCCCGGCAAACTTTTTACCCATCATGCAACTCAATATCCTCGGACAATCTTCGCAGGATACGGTCTGGAGTGGCGTGCTCGGCTTGTTCAATACGGACATGCAGGGCGTTTCGATCGTTGTATTCCTGTGCAGTATGGCTATTCCGTTGCTGAAGTTGCTGTGCCAGTTATTCGTTTTGCTGACGATTCGATTCAACGTCGGACGCAGTTACGGCTTATTGCTCTACCGCATTTATCACCACCTCAAAGACTGGGGAATGCTCGAGGTCTACCTCATGGGCGTCCTCGTGGCGATCGTCAAACTGGCGGACATGGCGGCCATCACCGTCGGCCTCGGTCTGGCGTGTTTCATCGGTTTGTTGTTGGTTCAGGTCTGGCTGGAAGTGGTGATGTCACCGCATCAGATCTGGCAGGCGTTATCAGGAGAGGATGCCCATGCGGGCGATTGATGCGGGCATTCTGATCTGTACCGAATGCCATGAATTGAACAAACGGGATGCGGACACCGACGAGCAGACCTGCACCCGCTGCGGTGCGCTGGTTCACGCTCGTCGTCCGAACAGTCTGGCCCGAACTTGGGCCCTGCTAATCACGGCTGCGATTTTCTACATTCCGGCCAATGTGTTGCCGATCATGACCGTCAGCTCGCTGGGTCAGGGCGACCCCAGCACCATCATGTCCGGCGTGATCCAGTTGGTACAACACGGCATGATCCCGATTGCCGCAGTGGTGTTCATCGCCAGTATTCTGGTGCCGACGTTTAAACTGGTCGGTATCGCGCTGTTGCTGTTTTCTGTACAGCGCCGCCAGCCATTGTCTGCACGGCAGCGCATCTGGATGTACCGCTTCATTGAGTTCATCGGTCGCTGGTCGATGCTCGACATCTTTGTGATCGCCATTCTGGTGGCGGTCGTCAACTTCGGCCGGCTTGCCAGTGTCGAAGCCAACCTTGGCGCCATCGCCTTCGCCAGTGTGGTGATTCTGACGATGCTTGCCGCAGTAACTTTCGATCCCCGACTGATTTGGGATAACACGGAGTCGGACGACGACCATGACTGATTTGCCTGTAGCGAAAACCCGACCGGCCTCCAACTGGTCTGCCATTTGGGTACTGCCTCTGATTGCCCTGATCATCGGTGGCTGGCTCGGCTGGCGTGCCTATAACGAAACCGGCATCGAGATTCAGGTGCGTTTCGAAAGCGGTGAAGGCATCCAGGCCAACAAGACCGAAGTGGTCTACAAGGGCATGCCGGTGGGTAAGGTGAAGACGCTCAAGCTTGATGACGAGGGCAACTCCAAAGGGGTGATTGCCACCGTCGAGATGAACAAGGACGTCGAGCAATACCTCAAGACCAGCACGCGCTTCTGGCTGGTGAAGCCGAGCGTGACCCTGGCCGGCATCACCGGTCTGGAAACCCTGGTTTCAGGTAACTACGTGGCCATCAGTCCCGGTGAAGGCGAGCCGACCCGCAAGTTCAAGGCGCTGGCCGAAGAGCCGCCGCTATCGGACTCCAAGCCCGGCCTGCACCTGACGATCAAGGCCGATCGCCTCGGTTCGCTGAACCGCGGCAGTCCGGTGTTCTACAAGCAGATCAAGGTCGGTCAGATCAAAAGCTACGTGCTGTCTGAAGACCAGAGCACCGTTGAGCTCAAAGTGTTCATCGAGCCGACCTACGCCAAACTGGTGCGCAAACACACACGTTTCTGGAATGCAAGCGGCATCAGCATCGACGCCAACCTGTCCGGGGTGAAGGTACGCAGCGAATCCCTGGCGAGCATCGTCGCCGGCGGCATCGCCTTCGCCACACCAGAGAATCGCAAGGACAGTCCGCCTACTGATCCAAGCCTGCCTTTCCGTTTGTATGAGGACTTCGACGCCGCCGCTGCCGGCATTCGGGTCAAGGTCAAACTCAGTGACTTCGAAGGTCTGCAGGCCGGCCGTACGCCGGTGATGTACAAGGGCATTCAGGTCGGCAACATGAAAGCGTTGAAAATCGATCCGGATCTGAACAGCGCCACGGCCGAGCTGACGCTCGATCCTCTGGCGGAAGACTATCTGGTCGAAGGCACGCAGTTCTGGGTGGTCAAACCGTCGATTTCCCTGGCCGGTATTACCGGGCTCGAAGCGTTGGTAAAAGGCAACTACATCGCCGTGCGCCCGGGCGACAAAGGTGCTGCGCCGAAACGCGAATTCGAGGCACGGCCAAAAGCTCCGCCACTGGATCTGCGCGCCCCGGGTCTGCACCTGGTGCTGTTCACCGATGTTCTCGGTTCGATCGAAGTCGGCAGTCCGATTCTGTACAAACAGGTCAAGGTTGGCTCGGTCCAGAGCTATCAGTTCTCCAAGACCAAAAAACAAATCGTCATTGGCGTGCATATCGAGAAGGAGTACGAAAATCTGGTCAACGCGTCGACACGCTTCTGGAATGTCAGCGGCATCACTCTCACCGGTGGTCTGACGGGCGGGATTCAAGTGAAGAGCGAGTCGTTGCAGACATTGATGGCCGGCGGTATCGCTTTCGAAACCCCGCAAGCCAAGGCGCCGCTGCAGAAGCGTATTCCACGCTTCCGTCTGTTCGCCAACCATGACGAGGCCAACCAGAAAGGCACGCTGGTGACGATCAAGGTCGACCGCGCCGATGGTTTGCGCCCGGGCACACCGATTCGTTTCAAAGGGCTGGATGTCGGCAAGATTGAAGACGTCGATCTGACCGACGATCTGCAAGCCGTGATGATTACTGCGCGGATCACCGAGGTACCGGAGCGCATTGCCCGGGTCGGCAGCCAGTTCTGGGTGGTCAAGCCGGAGTTGGGACTGATCAAGACCCAGAATCTGGAGACGCTGGTCACCGGGCAATATGTGGAGGTGCAGCCGGCGGCGAAAAATCTCGGCCCGCAGAAAAACTTCGTTGCGCTGGCCAGTCCGCCGGAAGTGAGCAAGCAGGAGGCTGGCTTGAGTCTGGTGTTGAGCGCCGCGCGGCGTGGCTCGCTGAAACCGGGCGTGCCCGTGACCTACCGCGAAATCACCGTGGGCAAGGTCACCGGTTATGAACTGGGCCAGACGGCCGACCGGGTGTTGGTGCACATTCTGATCGAGCCTAAATACGCGCCGTTGGTGCGCAGCGGCAGCCGATTCTGGAACACCAGCGGTGTCGGTTTCGACATCGGTTTGTTCAATGGTCTGACGGTACGAACGGAGTCGCTGGAGACGGCGATTCAGGGTGGTATCGCCTTCGCTACGCCGGACGGTGAGCGCATGGGCACCCAAGCACGGGCTGAGCAGACGTTCCCGCTGTTCGACAAGTTCGAGGATGAGTGGTTGACCTGGGCGCCGAAGATTTCGCTCGGTAAGTAATCTGGAATTGATGTGGCGTCTACAAAGACGCCATCGCTGGCAAGCCAGCTCCCACAGGGTTTCATGTCGTATACAGAATGTGTGTTCAACGCAAAAACCTGTGGGAGCTGGCTTGCCAGCGATGAGGTCCTCCTATTCAGCACAAACCCAAAGCCATAAAAAAGGGCCGCGATCCCAACAGATCGCGGCCCTTTTTTTGCCTTCAGCTAACGCCGATCAAACCTCATCCAGCTCTGGCTCATCGGCTTGCACGTTGACGGTGGCCTTCACCACATCATGCCGGCGGATGTACTTCCAGTCCGCCTCGTCGATGTAGATCCCCGCCGGGCCGCTGCCGCCTTCCAGGTCGATGGCGACACTGGCGCAGACTTGCGGCTTCACACTCGCCAGAATCGGCACAAAGCCCAATTGCAGGCTGGTTTCCAGCAGAGCGGCCTGGTTCTTCTCATCGATGTCCGCCGCTTCGTCGAGGTAGTACGGCAGGCGCACGCGACCGGCCAGGTCGCGATCCATCAGGTGCAGCAACAAGTACATGTTGGTCAGCGCCTTGATGGTCATGGTCGTACCGTTGGAGGCCGCGCCGTCGATGTCGGTGTGAATCACCGGCTGACCGTTGACCTTGGTGATCTCGAACGCCAGTTCGAACAAGTCCTTGAGGCCGAGCTGGTTGTGGTTCGCCGCCACCAGCCGTGCCAGGTATTCCTTGGCCTCTTCGTTCTTGTTGTCCTGTTCGGCGCTCTGGCTCAGATCGAACACCGACAGGGTTTCGCCTTCTTCGTACTGACCGGCGCTGTGGATGATCTGGTCGATGTGCTTGAGTGCTTCCTTGTTCGGCGCGAGGACGATACGGAAGCTCTGCAGGTTGGACACCTGACGCTTGTTGATCTCGCGGTTGAACAGCGCCAGTTGGTGCTCGAGGCTGTCGTAGTCGCTGCGAATGTTGCGCAGGGTCCGGGCGATGTCGGTGACCGCCGCACGCCGCGCCTTGCCCAGCGTCAGCGCTTCATCGGTACGGTGCGCATAAGCATTGATCAGCAGCGACAGGCGGCGCTCCATGTCGTCTTCGCTGTCGAACTTGGCCACGCCTTTCAGACGCACTTGCGCGTACAGCGCTTCAATCTGTCCGTCGGCGCGCAGCAGACCCTGCCAGCTGTCCTGATAGTCATTGAGCAGCGGCAGCAGGTTGTCCATCGAATCGTCGACCGGATCCATGAACGGTGTACCGAATGGCAGATCCGCGGGCAGCAGCTGACGGCGGCGCAGGGCATCGTCGAGGGTGCGCTGCTTGGCTTCCATGTCCGCGATCTGCCGGCCGACCAGTTGCAGTTTGGCCGACAGTTGCTGGACGCGCTCGGTGAACGCATCGCTGGAGCGCTTGAGTTCGTCCTGCGCGGCTTCCATCTGCGCCAGTTGCTCAAGCTTGTCGCCTTCTTCGGCGCTCAGCGTTTGAGTGCGACGGAAATCTTCCAGGGCTTTCTGCGCATCCAGCACTTGCTGGTACAGCGCTTCGGTCTGGGTCTTGCTCGCGGCGCGGTCTGCGGCCACGGCTTGCTGGGTCTTGAGTTGCTTGAGCTCTTTTTCCAGACGCTCTTTCTGGTCACGCAGCGCGGCGCGGTCGGCCAGCGCTTGCAGAGCCGGCGGCTCGATGTGCGAGATGTCGATCGACAGCCCCGGTACTTCGAAACGCTCGCCCTTGAAGCCATCGAGGATCAGCTCGACCGATTTGACCCACTCGCCGTCTTCGTCGAGGGTGATGCCATGTTCGCCGAGCGGCAGGCTGAACAGTGCGCTGTTGAACAGGCGCATCAGGCGCTCGACGTCCTGTTGCGAGAATTCTTCACGCAGGCGCGCGTAGCTGTTGTTGTCGGCGTGATCGAGTTGCTGTTTCACCGACTTCAGACGTTTTTCCAGATCGCGCAGACGCTCTTCCAGATCCTCGGCGCTGAACTGCCGGGACTGTGCCAGCGCACCAGCCAGTTCGTCGTGGGCATCCTTGGCCGCGAGCAGTTGTTGCTCCAGCACTTTGACGTCATCGACCAGCGCAAAGCGGTTCTTCAGCACCGACAACTCACCGAGCCAGCGCTGGATACCGGAGATTTCCCGCTCCAGACGCATCAGCTCCTGGGTGCCGCCACGCTGGTCGTTTTGCAGGTCGTCCTGCTCACGACGGTAGTGTTCGGCCTGAATCGTCAGTTCTTCCTTGCGTGCATTGGCGTAGTCCGACCAGGTGCCGAGCAACGAGTCGAGCAGCGGCGACAGGCGATGCAGTTTGCCGCGCAACACGTCACGCTGTTTCACGCCGTTGGCCAAGGCCTCGACCAATGGGCCGGCGGCGACCAGCGAGTTGTAGTCCTGCTCCATCCGGCGCACATCGCGGAAGGCTTCTTCGCACGCAGCAATGTAGTCGACGCTGCCGGAACGCAGGCTGTGCTCGAAGGCATCGAGGAACAACTGCTTGAGCTTGGCCGCGGTGATCTCACGCATGTGCAGCAGGTTGATGAACAACGCGCGGAAGGTCTTCAGGCTCTGCTCGCTGGTGGAGCGCAGCGGAATCAGCGTCAGGTCCAGCGGGATCGATGTGTGACCGCCCACCAGCAATCGACGCAGTTCATCAGGCTTGAGTTCGTAGGCTTTCAGGCCTTCTTTCTCAAGGTTGCTGAACAGCTCTTTCTGCCGCAGGCAGGTGTCGTTTTTCTGGTAATGCGCCAGGTCGAGCTTGCCAGCGTAGGCGAAGAACTGGTGACCGAAACCACCGCCCGGGCCGCGACCAACCACACCGATCACGTGCGAGCCGTGAGGCAGATTGACTTCGACGAGGATGTAACTGGTGTCGGAAGCGAAGTAGAAGCGCCGCGATTGTTCCAGGCTGTACTTGCCGAAACTCATGTCCGACATGCGCGCCAGGATCGGGAACTGCAAGGCGTTGATCGAGGCGGATTTGCCGAGGTTGTTCGCGCCGTAGACCGACAGCGGTTCTTCCAGCGGAAACAGGCCGAGGCTGTAACCGGCAGTGTTCAAAAGGGCAAAGCGGCGGATGCCGTAGCGTTCCTGGCTCATGCGTCAGACTCCTGTTCTTCGGCAATGGCGCGGGCCAGTGCGTCTTCTTCGCTTTCTTCTTCGAATTCGGACAGATCAAGCGGATCGTCGGTCTCGAGGAATCTGGCTTCGGCTTCTTCGTCGATCAGCACCGGTGCTGGCAGCGGCAGTACGCTGTGCACGCTGGCCGCCAGATCGCGGTCTTGCTGCACCGACAGGCACACATCGAGGAAGCGGTGCATCGGCGGCAGGAAACGGTACACGCCGTTTTCTTCGCTGGCGAAACCGAGCTGGGTCATGCGACGCATGATTTTTTCTTCGAGCTCTTCAACGGTCTGCACTTCGGCCTGGATGAACAGGTCGCGGTATTTGTCCAGCAGCGACGGCAGCTCTTCACGGCCGAGGCTGCCACCGTCGAGCACGGCGATCGGATCACGGCCCTGATCGGCCAGATGCTCGACGAGGATGAAGGTGAACAGCGCCAGGCGCTGCGCAGTCTTGTTCACCGCCGCAGCGGCCATGTCCGGCACGAAGTAGTAGAAACCACGGGTGTCGCAGACCAGTTCGAAGCCGAGTGCCTTGAACAGCGTGCGGTATTGATCCTGGAAGTTCGACAGTTGCGCGTACAGTTCCGGGTCGCGGCGGCTGACGTGGTAGCCCTTGAACAGCTCACGGAAGATCGGCGCCAGTTGGGACAGTTCGGATAGATCAAGATGCATTGGGGATGCTCGCAGAATCCTCGGCGGCGGCAGGGTCGCGGGCCGAGAGCAGGGCGAAGGAGCGCAGGCTGACCTGATGCTCGTGAGTGTGGTATTCGCGGCGTTCCAGACGCTCGCGGGTGAAGCGTTTTTCCCGCGACAGACGGGAGAACCAGTACAGCAATTCGTCGGTGGCGCCGTCCGGTTCCTGCTCCAGCAACCAGGTCATCAGATCCGGCATCGGCAGGGACTCTTCGCAACGCTCGACCATCTCGCGCACGGTGCGCGGTGCACGCGGCGCATCGCCGGACTTCTGGGTCTTGTGCGCCTTGGGAAAACGCGCCGGTTTCGGCTCGAAACGCGCCAGGGCGTAGACGTAGGCCTCGACCTGACTGGCGCTGCCGAGGAAGGTGCTTTGCGGCCGGGTGAACAGCGGCATCGCCGCTTGCGGCACGGCGTCGATGCCTTTGCGGCGAATCGCCGCCAGCGCCAGCGCGGCACCACGGGTCACGGCGTTGTGCCGGCGCGCTTCTTCCCGCAGCGGCAGCAACAGTTCGCGGGCATGACGCAGGGTCAACTGGGCACTGGTCTGCATTTCGAGGATGCGCGCGTGGGTGCGCAGCAGCATGTCGTCATCGACCAGATGGCCGAGGCGCTGCTGTTCGCTGAGCATCTTCAGCAGCACGGTTTCGACCTTGCGCACGCCTTGCTCGAAGGCACCGTCGGCGTTCACCAGGTCGATCATCGGCTCAACGTATTCGTCCCAGGTCGCCAGCACTTCGGCGTATCGCTGACGCAGCGGAATCTGTCGGTCGCTGGTCTTGGCCCGTTCGGCCACGGCCACCAGCGCCTGTTCGTCGTTGTCGAGTTTCTTCAGCACATCGCGTACGCGCATGTCGAGCAAACGCAGCTGACGGGCGAGGTCGTTGCCGTCGCGCACGTCGAACGCGTCCTGAATGTAGCCGGCCAGCCGTTCGAGGTGGCGCAGATAGGCTTCGATTTCCAGGCACAGGCCCAGCCGGTGTTCACGGCGCAGGTAGGCAAGGAAGTCGTGAATTTGCGCGTTGAGCTCGAAACGGTTCGGGCTTTTCGCCACGGGGACCAGAATGTCGAGGCGAATCCACACGTCGAGCAGGCTGGTGATGTCCTGCGGCGTACTGTCCAGTTGTTGGGCGGCCAGTTGCGTGCGCAGTTCGTTGAGGCTCAGGGTGCCTTGGTCGAAGTGCTCGCACAGTGGCTCAAGAAGTGCCCAGTGTTCAGCGAGGGCGCGCAAGACGCGCTTGGGTTCGATCATCGGAATGGCCGGCTGGTTGGCGATTAAAAGCCGCGATTGTACTGCATCAGGAGGGATGCGATTCACTCTCGGGACGGGCTGTCGCATTTTCTAAGGGAGCGAGCCCAGGTAAAGGCTATCGATCAACAGCAAGCGATCTTGAACGAAGGGCTGTAGAATCAGCCCACTTCAGTTATCCACAAGTGGCCGACCCTTTGCTAATCGAGTCCCGCCGCCGCGCCTATTTGAACGCCATGCAGGTGGTCAACTGGCTGCCGCGCACCGAATTGCCTTTCGCCGCCCCGTCGCGGCCCGAGCTGCTGGACATGCCCGAGCCTGAGCCAGAGGTCGCGGCGATGCCGGTTGTGCAGGCCGAAGCTCCGGCGCAGCCTGCCGCCCGTCCGGTCGAACGACCGAAGATCGAAGTGCCGCGCCCGTCGCTGGCCAGTACGCGCAATGGCGCCAAACCGGTGGAAGAGGTCGAAGAGGCGCCAGTTGTCGCCAGACCCGCGCCGGTGCCGCCCCCGCGTTTCGCCCTGCAATTGCTGCGCGCCGGGGCTTGCCTGCTGCTGGTGGAGTTACCCACAGGCGAAGCGTTCCAGAGCCGCGATCCGGCCTATCTGCTGCTTAAAGACATGCTTCGCGCCGCCGGTCTGCCGGATGCGCCACAAATTGTCGGCGAGCCGGTGCGCTGGCCTTGGCTGAACCGCGGCACTATGGATCAAGGTCCGGAAGCGGCACGCGACTTTGTTCAGGGTTTCCTCTCGGTACAGATGGAAGCGGCACCTTGCGCCTGCCTGTGGTTGATTGGCCTGCCGGCGGTGCGCTTTGCCGGTGAAGCGGACGCTGAAGCGTTCAACAGTGAGTTGCAGATCGAAGGCCTGGGCCTGGCCTGGGCCATTCCCGGTCTGGAATTGTTAATGGAAGAGCCACAGCGCAAAGCCGCTGTGTGGCAAGCCATGCGTCGGCTGATGGCGCGCTGGAAACCATCGAATGAGTGAAGCTGTATCGTTCCGCCCGATGACCGAGGCGGACCTGGACGCGGTATTGAAGATCGAATACGCGGCGTACAGCCATCCCTGGACGCGCGGGATTTTTCTCGACGGGCTGGGCAAATACCAGATCTGGCTGATGTTCGAAGGCCAGCAGCAAGTCGGCCACGGCGTGGTGCAGATCATTTTGGATGAGGCGCATCTGCTTAACATCACGGTCAAACCGGAGAATCAGGGGCGAGGGCTGGGGCTGACGTTGCTGGAGCATCTGATGTCGATTGCCTACAAGGCTGACGCTCGGGAATGCTTTCTGGAAGTGCGTGACAGCAATACCGCAGCGTTCAAGTTGTATGAGCGCTATGGCTTCAACGAAATAGGCCGGCGCCGGGATTATTATCCGGCGGTGGGCGGGCGTGAAGACGCCGTGGTGATGGCCTGCACCCTGGTTGACTGAATACCTGTAGGCGCAGCCTGCAGCAGCGCCTACAGTGAGTCGCGTCACATCAGGAGATCAGCGATTGCCATCCAGCGGATCACGCCGCGCCAGCTCCGCCTCATCCAGACCATTGCCGCCGCCGATATCGTCCTCGTCGACAATGCTCAGGTCCCAATCCGCCTGATTGCCTGCGCCAGCCTCTTCGGCATCGCGCGCACCGTCTTCATGAATCAGTGTTTCCGGGCTCAGATCATCGTCGGTCGGCTCGTGGTCCGCCGTCGATGCACCGGTCAACCCGGCCTCACGCACGCGCTCGTTGGGCATCAGTTGCTCGCGTTCTCGCGCCGGAATCTCGTCACCAATCCTGGCGCTGGGTTCTTCTTCATCAAAATCCAGTTCATGCACCGAGCCCATGCGGTCCTCGTTATCATCGATCGGTTCCGGTTGCACCGCATCGTACGGACGTCGTGAATCAGTCATGGCAAATCCTCATACTGTGGGCCTTACTAAGTGGACTCACCGCACACCCAGGAATTCCAACGAAAACACTTGCGTCCCTTGCGTGACCCCGACGGGTGGTCGTCTGTCATACCAGCGCATCTTTCTTGAGGCCTTAACCATGCACGACTTACAAGACCTGATTGATAACAACGAGCGCTGGGCTGACGCGATCACCAAGGAAGATCCGGAGTTCTTCGCCAAACTGGCACGCCAGCAGACCCCGGAATATCTGTGGATCGGCTGCTCCGACGCGCGGGTGCCGGCCAACGAGATCGTCGGCATGCTGCCGGGCGATCTGTTCGTACACCGCAACGTCGCCAACGTCGTGCTGCACACCGACCTCAACTGCCTGTCGGTGATCCAGTACGCGGTCGACGTGCTCAAGGTCAAACACATTCTTGTGACCGGCCACTATGGCTGTGGCGGCGTGCGTGCCTCGATGCAGGATCGCCAGTTCGGCCTGATTGATGGCTGGCTGCGCTCGATCCGTGACCTGTATTACGAAAAACGTGAAGAACTGGCCAAGCTGCCGACCGAGGAAGAACAGGTCGACCGCCTCTGCGAGCTGAACGTTATCCAGCAAGTGGCCAACGTCGCCCACACCAGCATCATCCAGAACGCCTGGCATCGCGGCCAGAGCCTGTCGATTCACGGTTGCATCTACGGCATCAAGGACGGTCGCTGGAAAAGCCTGAACACTACCATCAGCGGCTTCGAGCAACTGCCGCCGCAGTACCGTCTGCGCCCGGTCGGAGCGTTGTAACTCAGTCTGGATGTCGCCAGCGCTGCAAAAAGTGCTGGCCCTCGATCGTGGGTGGTTCATCGTAACCGGTGATCCACCCACGGCAGCGCGGCGAGCCGCAAGTACAGGCGAACTGTTGCAGCAAACGGTCTTCGGTGGCCGCGAAGTCGATGGTCAGGCGGTCTCCCGGCTGAATATCGCGCAGCGCCCATAGCCACAGTTCGCTCATGTCGAGGAACGCATTCGGGTCGCAGGCATGTTCGAGCAATCCGCAAAAACGCGGATCGTAGAGATGGATGCCGGCCAGTAGCTGGCGAGTCTGGCGGCAGCGATAGGGCAGCAGTTGCCCGGACACCCGACACATCCGGGTGATCCGCAGGAACGCCCGACGCGCCACCACCGACGCGCGGCCATCGTCGTGCTGAACGATTTCGAAGTCCTCGCTGGATGGGAAACCCAGGCGCACGGGCAATCCGGCAAACGGGTAAATGCCGGGTGCGTCGCGGGGGATGTGATGCTGATGGGCCTGATTGTTCATAACGATCCCTGTCGGCAAATGCTGCGACTTCCTTGATCTGACGTCCTGTCAGTGCTGCAACATGTTTGGATCCGATCCTCTCGCGTAAACGCCAAAGCGTCTACTGTCAGATCTGACAGGCGTGATCGGCTGCTTCCCGTGTCAGCATCGACTGACACGGGAAGGCTTTCAGCCCATCAGAGGTGTGGCGCGGGAACGCTGGTGTCCGGCATTTCGCCCTGAAGCTGTTGCAGTTGTGCCTTGATCGGCGTGGTCGAGCACTTGGCGGCAGCCTGGGCCGGGGTCAGGTTGCGGATCGAGGTGTAGAACAGCTCGCAGGTCTTGCCCTTTTGCGTCACTTGCCAGGTTTGCGTACAGCTGTTGAGCAGGGTTTTCGCATCGGTGCCGGGCTTGCTGCCCATCCCGGCCTGCCAGCAGGCCGCGCTCAAGTCCTGGCCCATGACCTTCAAGCCGGCGGCATCGGCTTTCGCTTCATCGCCGTCGTAGCTGGCCGGATCGGCGGCGTACCAGATGTAGCTCGGATGGTTCGAACCCAGCACCGGCACGTTCACCCCTGCACTCGGGCTGATAGTCGCCAGACCCAGTACGGCGACGGTCGGGCCATACTGCTGCTTGATCCAGTTACGCACCGGTGCGCCGAACGCGACCATCGGCAGGGTGGTGCCGGCGCTGGTCTGGCTGAACTGCTTGACCAGCGTGGTCTGATAATCCTTGAAGTAGTCGTAGACACCTTCCAGGTCACTGCCGGCATTGGACGGCGCTGCGATGGGGGCGATGTCGATGATAGTCTGATAGGCCGGCGTCTGGTCGGCCGGGATGCCGTTGGCGGTCAACAGCGTGGCCCAGCGATCCGTGGTGTTCGAGCGCAGGTAATCCTGGGCCTGGGTCAGCGAGTAATCCGGCGGGAAGTGCAGCAGCTCGACGCTCTTGCGGTTTTCCAGGGCCATGCCCAACGGCAGGAACAGGTACCAGCTGTACGCCCATTTGCCATCGGCATTGAGCTTGCTGGCGCCGGTATAGGCCAGATCACCGGCGTCGAGCAGCGCCGACAGCGGCTTGTCGTAGCCTTTCGGTACGCCACTGATCTCAACGTAAATCTGCCCGTTATCGTTCTTTACCAGCACCTTGGCATTGGCGTAACCATCGCGCTGCACGCTCTGGCTCAAATAGTGGGCGACCGTCTGCTCCAGCGACCAGTTGCGATAGCAGATCACGCTGCAGTTGTTGGGGTAGGCAAAAAGACGAGTGACGCGCTCGGTGCTGCCCAGCTTCAGATCGACATCGGCGTGGGCCGCCGCGCTCAATGTGAGCGCGGCGAGTGTCAGCGCGGCGGGGGTAAATCCTGCGAGTTTGAACATGCTCAGATCCTTTTCAGCGTGGGTTCCCCGGAGTTTGGGGCGCTTCATATTGGATCAGCCGTGTTGCACAGTGAAGCTGTCATTCGCGGATTTTTTCGTCAGCTCGCCGCACTCGGCTCACGCCTGAAAATGCAGGGCGTTGCTCAGATCGCCCATGGGTTTCTGGCCTCGGGCAATCATTGCCTCATCGCGCTGCTTGAGGCCGTCGAGGGTTTCCAGTTGGAACACCCGGGTGATCAGGCGCAGGATCGACGCCGTGTCGTAGACCGTGTGATCCACCGTGCCTTTACGGGCGAATGGCGACACCACCAGCGCCGGCACCCGCGATCCCGGTCCCCAGCGATCGCCCTTGGGCGGTGCCACGTGGTCCCACCAGCCGCCGTTTTCATCGACGGTGACGATCACCACCATGTTTTTCCATTGCGGACTTTCGCGCAGCACTTTGAGGGCGCGGACGATGTGCCGGTCACCGGAGGCCACGTCGGCATATCCAGCGTGCATATTCAGGTTGCCTTGTGGTTTGTAGAACGTGACCGCTGGCAACTTGCCGGCCTCGGCGTCGGCGAAGAATTTGTTGGTGCTCGATTCATCCCCCAACCCGGCATCGCGCAGGCGTTTGCTGCGCTCCTGCGGGTTTTCCGGGCCTTGTTGTTGGAAATAGTTGAACGGCTGGTGGTGATATTGAAAGTTGGGGATCTTCGGAATCCCGCCGGAATCCTTGTATTGATCCAGCGTCGCCTGCCACGCGCCGGCGTACCAGGCCCAATCGACATTCTTCTTCGACAGCTTGTCGCCGATGTGCTCGTGGGTCTGCGGCACCAGCACGTTGGGCAGATCCGGTTTGGAGTACGCCGGACGCTCCGGGTCACGAATCCATGTTGGCCAGTACGGCGGGGCAAGGGTGTTGACACCGTAACCGTCCGGCGTCAGCGCACTCGGGCCGAACTGCGGCGGGCCGCTCATGGCGCTGGCCGGCGATGCCTCCAGCGGCTTGAGGCGTGGATCGGCCGGGTCGGCGCTTTGCAGCGCGGCGATCTGCGACTTGGCCACCGAATTGGCCGCGTCCGGATAGAACGGCGCGGTGGCACTGATCAGGTATTGGTGGTTGAGGAACGAGCCACCAAACGCGCCCTGGAAGAAGTTATCGCACAGCACGAATTCCTGAGCCACGTCCCACAGACGCAGGGAATAACGGCTCTGAGCGTAATGGCCCATGGTCAGCCCGCCGGAATCGGCCCAGGCAACAAAGCCATCGTTCTTGCCGCCATTGATCTGCATCTGGTTCTGATAGAACACGTGCCACAAATCACGGGTGACCAAGCCAAACGGCAAATCTTCGCCGTTCGGGCCTTTGAGGGCGAACGGTGCGTTGGACAGGTTTTCCTGAAACTGCGTGGCGCTGGGGTAGGTCACGCCATCGAGGGTTTGCGGGCCGATCTGCAACACGCCGCCCCAGACGGGAGGCAGTGTCTGCAACAGGCTACCGTCGCGATCACGTTGCTGGTAATCGGCAGGTTTGAGCGCAGACAGCGGCTTCTCGACACCGGGGAAATCACCGAACAGATTGTTGAAGCTGCGGTTTTCGGCATAGATCACCACCACGGTTTTCACTTGATCGCGCAGGGCCTTGTCCAGCTCGGCTGGCGTCAGCGGTCGCTCGGCCGGTTTGCCCGGCGCGTTGCTGGCGTTACCGCAGCCGGCCAACGTCGCGCCCACACCGAGGACGGCAACTCCACCGAGGAAGCGGCGGCGACTGGTGTCAGTGGGGGTGTCGGATTCAGGTGCGTCAGTGCTGTCTGTTTCGTCTTTCATCTGTCAGCCCGTTTTGCTTAATTGTTTCAGTTTGTTTCGGGCGGACGCTAGCAAGTGGATGTGACGGTTGGGTTACAAAATCGTGCGGTGTCTACGACCCCTTCGCACTGCTAGACTGCTGCAATAGCGAAACTGGCCTGAGTGAACCATGAAGCCTTCCATTGCTCTTGATCTGCAACGAGCTGCCGTTCGTGAGGTTGTCGGCAGATTCCGTGTGGCCAATCCGCGCGTGTTTGGCTCGACGCTGCTAGGTACCGATATGGAGGGCAGTGACCTTGATCTGTTGGTCGATCCTTTGCCCGGTACCACCTTGTTTGATCTCGGCGGGCTTCAGGTTGAGCTCGAAGATTTGCTGGGCGTTACCGTCGACCTGTTGACCCCAGGAGACCTTCCGCTGAAGTTTCGTCAGCAGGTACTTGAACAGGCCCGTCCCGTATGATCGCGAACCGGCTCGGCGATTACCTTGAGCATATGCGTCAAGCTGCAAGCGATGCGCGGGTCTTCGTCGAAGGTCTGAGCAAGGAAGAGTTCGTCGACGACAAACGGACGCAACAAGCGGTCATCATGAGCCTGGTCATTATTGGCGAGGCGGCAACCAAAATAATGGACCGGTTTCCGGAGTTCGCGGCTCAGAACACTCAAACTCCCTGGCGCAGCATGCGCGGGATGCGTAACCGGATCGCTCATGGTTATTTCGACATCAATCTGGATGTCGTTTGGGAAACAGTTCAGGTTGCCTTGCCTGAGCTATTGAGAGTTTTGCCCTCCGAGCAACATTGATAGCACCTGCCCTGAGGCAGGTGCTATCTCGTCAATCTATGGCATCACCGGCGGCGTATACGCCAATGTCGTCCCCAGCACCCACAGCAGGAACAGCACCAGCGGCGTGTGCACCAGCAATTGCACGAACGAGAAGCCGATCAGGTCCCGCGCCTTCAAGCCGAGCACACCCAGCAGCGGCAGCATGTAGAACGGGTTGATCAGGTTCGGCAGCGCTTCGGCGGCGTTGTAGATCTGCACGGCCCAGCCGAGGTGGTATTGCAGATCGTTGGCCACTTGCATCACGTACGGCGCTTCGATGATCCACTTGCCGCCGCCGGAAGGGATGAAGAAACCGAGAATCGCCGAGTACACGCCCATCAACAGCGCATAGGTGTCGTGGGACGCGATGCTGACAAAAAAGGTCGAGATGTGATGCGCCAGCGTCTGCGCATCGGCACCTTTGACTGTGGTCAGCAGCGCAGCAATCGAGCCGTACAGCGGGAACTGGATCAGCACGCCAGTGGTGGTCGGTACCGCCCGGGCCACCGCATCGAGGAAGCTGCGCGGGCGCCAGTGCAGCAGCGCGCCGAGCATGATGAACAGGAAGTTATAGGTGTTGAGCCCGGAAATCGCGGTGATTGCCGGTTTGCTCGAGAACTCGTGGAACAGCCAGCCGGCCGCCAGCAGCACGAGCAAGATGATCAGCAGCGGACTGTGCTCCAGCCATTCGCCGGGCCGGGTGCGCGGTTGCAGCGGTGGCAGATTGAACGCCGGGTCGATGCCGCAATCCTTGGCGTCGCGCGCAGAGTTCGGGCCGGGCGCGGTGGCGTAGGCGACGATGATCGAAATCACGATCAGCGCCAGCAGCATCGCACCGGACTGCCAGAGGAAGATGGTTTGGGTGAACGGAATCACCCCGGTGATCGACAGGATCGCCGGCGGCAGGCTCGCCGGGTTGGCCTGCAACTGCGCCGCCGATGAGGACAGGCCCAGGGCCCAGACCGCGCCGAGGCCCAGATACGCCGCCGCACCGGCCGCGCGGTAATCCATTTTCAGATCGGTGCGGCGGGCGAGGGCGCGCACCAGCAAACCGCCGAACACCAGCGACAGACCCCAGTTCAACAGCGAAGCGACCATCGAGATCAGTGCGACCCAGGCCACGGCGGAGCGGCCGTTTTTCGGGATACGCGCCAGTTTGTCGATCAGTTTGACCGCCGGCGGCGAACTGGCGACCACGTAGCCGCCAATCACCACGAAGGCCATTTGCATGGTGAACGGAATCAGGCTCCAGAACCCGTCACCGAACGCCATCGCGGCATCGGTGGGTTTCGCGCCCATGGCCAAGGTGGCCAGCGCGACAATGATTACGGCCAACGCGGCGAACACCCAGGAGTCGGGGAACCAGCGTTCGGCAAAGTTTGAACAGCGCAAGGCAAAGCGCGCGGAGCGGCTATCTTCGATATCAACGGCCACAGGGAGTACCTCGGATTTTTATGGTTATTGTGGTCCTTGGGACATTCAAACCCGACAACCCTGTGGCGAGGGAGCTTGCTCCCGCTGGACTGCGTAGCAGTCCCCTGCTTTTAAAGTTCAGAGGGGGCCGCTTCGCGACCCAGCGGGAGCAAGCTCCCTCGCCACAGAGGTAGACCTGATTCAGATGTGTCCCGCCAGACAAGCCTCAACAGTAAATCAACCGCCGCCATTTTGTGAGCAGGTTTCTGCCAAACCGTGACCATGGTCTAACGGGTTGTCCCCAGGCGGATTTGCGTAGACCATGAGCGCCTTGGTTTTTTGCCTGCCAGAGTGCTTTGCCATGACTGCCCAATCCACAGCCCGACCGGCGCCGTTCAGCCGTTCCGACTACAAGACCCTCGGTCTTGCGGCCCTCGGCGGGGCGCTGGAGATCTACGATTTCATCATTTTCGTGTTCTTCGCCCTGACCCTCAGCCAGTTGTTCTTCCCGCCGGAAATGCCCGAATGGCTGCGTCTGCTGCAAAGCTTCGGGATCTTTGTTACCGGATATCTGGCGCGTCCGCTTGGCGGGATCCTGATGGCGCATTTCGCCGATCGCCTGGGCCGGAAAAAGGTCTTCAGCCTGAGCATCCTGATGATGGCGCTGCCGTGCCTGCTCATCGGGATCATGCCGACTTATGCCCAGATCGGTTATTTCGCGCCGCTGCTGTTGCTGGCGCTGCGCATCCTGCAAGGCGCGGCGGTTGGAGGGGAGGTGCCGAGTGCCTGGGTGTTCGTCGCCGAGCACGCGCCTGCCGGACATCGCGGTTACGCGCTGGGCTTTTTGCAGGCCGGGCTGACCTTCGGTTATTTGATTGGTGCGTTGACCGCGACTTTCCTTGCACACGTGTTCAGCCCGGCGGAAATCCTTGATTACGCCTGGCGTTATCCGTTCCTGCTCGGTGGCGTGTTCGGCGTGATCGGTGTTTACCTGCGCCGCTGGTTGAGCGAAACCCCGGTGTTCATGGCCATGGAGGCGCAGCGTGAAGCGCGGGTTGAACTGCCGCTGCGTACGGTGCTGCGCGAGCATCGACTGGCGATGTTGCCGGCCATGCTGCTGACCTGCGTGCTGACCTCGGCCGTGGTGGTGTTCGTGGTCATTACGCCGACCATGATGCAGAAAACCTTCGGCATGACCGCCAGCCATACCTTCGCCCTGAGCGCGCTGGGCATTGTCTTCCTCAACATCGGCTGTGTGATCGCCGGGCTGCTGGTCGACCGTCTGGGGGCCTGGCGCACCGTCATGCTCTATAGCCTGCTGCTGCCCTTGGGAATCGGCGTGCTTTACAGCTGCTTGATCATGGGCGGTCACTGGATCGGGCTGGCATACGCCATCGCCGGCCTGGCCTGCGGTGTGGTGGGGGCGGTGCCGTCGGTGATGGTCGGGTTGTTCCCGGCGCGAATTCGCGTGTCAGGCATCTCCTTCACCTACAACATTGCCTACGCCGCGTGGGCGAGCATCACACCGCTGTTGCTGATCGGTCTGATGCCGTGGAGCCCGTGGATCTGCGTGATGTTCTGTGCGGTGATGGGCGTGGTGGGGCTGTTGAGTGCGCTGTATTTCGGCTCGCGAATGCCGCGTACAGGGCAATGCCAGGTGGCCGGAACTGTCTGATCGCACGCCCGTGAACTATTTTTGACCGACGGGTCTCAAGCGCTCTTCAGAAAAGAAATTCAAGGCCGATGGCTAGTCTGCATCCCGCTTTCTTTCCATCGGTATCTGCCCATGTTCAACAAACGCCTCAAGCAAGAGCTGGCCACTCTTCGTGAAGAACTCTCCAGCCTGCTGCAGGTGAAGGAAAGCCTGGAAAGCGAGATGCTGGTGCTGACCCTGGAACCCGATGGCCGGATTCAGTCGGTCAACCAGAACTTCCTCGGCGAGATGCTCTACAAGAGCCAGGATCTGGTGGGGCGCGCCATTGAAGACATCGTTCCGGCGCACGTGAAGGCCGATGACTTTCACCATCGTTTCAAGGCCGCCCTGACCCGTGGCGAACATTTCGCTGGCGCAGTGCGCCTGCTGCGCGGTAATGGCGAAGAAGCCTGGCTGCGCTCCATCGTGCAGCCGGTGCGCGCTTCGGACGGGCGGATCAAGCATTTTTCGATCTTCTCCAGCGACCTGACCCGCACCATCGAAGCCTCGCGCGAACACGAAAACCTGATCGGCGCTTTGGTGCGCTCGACAGCGGTGATCGAATTCGACCTCAACGGCAACGTGCTCAATGCCAACGAGCGCTTTCTGCATGGCATGGGTTACAGCCTGGCGCAGATCAAAGGCAAACATCACCGCATGTTCTGCACGCCTGAGGAGTACAACAGCGCCGAGTACCAGAATTTCTGGCGTCGCCTGAACAATGGCGAGTTTGTCGCCGACCGCTTCAAGCGCGTCGACAGCCATGGTCGTACGGTGTGGCTGGAGGCGTCCTACAACCCGGTGGTCGATGCCAACAACAAACTGTACAAAGTAGTGAAATTCGCCACGGTGATCACCGATCAGGTCAACCGTGAACAAGCGGTTGCCGACGCGGCCAGCATTGCCTACAGCACTTCGCAGCAAACCGACAGCACCGCGCAACGTGGCACCACGGTGGTCACCGAGGCGGTGAATGTGATGCGTGATCTGTCGCGCCACATGCAGGCGGCCGGTGAGGGCATCGAGGCACTGAACGAGCAGTCGCAGGTGATCGGGACTATCGTCAAAACCATCAGCGGTATTGCCGAGCAAACCAACCTGCTGGCGCTCAACGCGGCCATCGAAGCGGCCCGCGCTGGCGAGCAGGGCCGGGGCTTTGCGGTGGTGGCCGACGAAGTCCGACAACTGGCTTCGCGCACCAGTCAGGCGACCGAAGAGATCGTCGGCGTGGTGCGGCAGAACCAGGAGATGGCGCGTAACGCCGTGGCCCTGATGACCGATGGCAAGCTGCAGGCAGAACAAGGCCTGGCGCTGGCGGCGGAGGCGGGCACGGTGATCGTCGAGATTCAGGACGGCGCGCAGAAAGTGGTGGATGCGGTCGGGCAGTTTGCCAATCAACTCTCTAACTAACCTTCATTGATCCCATGTGGGAGCGAGCTTGCTCGCGAATGCGGTGTGTCATTCAACATTGATGTAACTGACCTATCGCCTTCGCGAGCAAGCTCGCTCCCACAGGTTTTTCATCCGTCTTCTTTCTGTGGTCTGGCGCTACAATCTGTTTCTTTTTCCCCGGAGCAGATCCCCATGAGCGCGTCCCACCGCCGCCCGGTTCCCCTGAACAAAGCCTACCGTCTGCTTAATCCCGGGCCGACCGTGCTGGTCAGCGCTGCCCATGACGGCCAGCGCAACATCATGGCCGCCGCCTGGGCGATGCCGCTGGATTTCGAACCGCCGAAAGTAGCGGTCGTCCTCGACAAGTCCACCTGGACCCGGCAGTTGCTCGAAGCGTCCGGCACTTTTGTGCTCAACGTGCCGTGCGTCAATCAGGCTGACATCGTGCAAACCGTTGGCAATACCTCGGGGCTGGAGATCCGGCAGAGTCAGGGGCAGGACAAGTTTCACGCTTACGGCCTGCAAACCTTTACCGGTGAAACTGTCGAGGCGCCGTTACTCGAAGGTTGCGTGGCCTGGCTCGAATGCCGCTTGCTGCCCGAACCGCGCAATCACGAACAATATGACCTGTTTCTCGCCGAAGTCATCGCCGCTCAGGCCGATGAACGTGTGTTCAGCGACGGCCGCTGGCACTTCGACGGGCACGACGGCTTGCGCACGCTGCACCACGTGGCCGGCGGGCATTTTCTGACGATTGGCGATGCGGTGGACGGCAAAATCCTGTCGGTTTGATTAGCGAGCCTTTTGCGGCAGATGAGCACAATTTACAAGGCATAAAAAAAGGCTTACCTCGCAGTAAGCCTTTTGTCTTCCCTGCGTAGCTTCAATCCCCCAACGCTTCCCCTTCACGCCGCGGATCCGCACCACCCGCCAACGATGCTTTACCCTGCGCATCCTTGACCCGCACGATCGCCTGCGTGCCGCTGGTCATGTCGATTTCATTCACAACATGTCCCTTGTCCTTCAACGCCTGAATCAGTGCCGGGCTGAACTGGCCCTGTTCCAGTTCGGTCGGGCCATTGCGGCTGCCAAAGTTGGGCAGGCTGATGGCGCTTTGCGGGTCGAGGTTCCAGTCGAGCAGGCCGACAGTGGTCTTGGCCACGTATTCGATGATCTGCGAACCGCCCGGCGAGCCGACGCTGGCGAGGAACTGGCCGCTGTTGCGATCAAAGATCAATGTTGGCGCCATCGACGAGCGTGGGCGTTTGCCGGGTTCGACGCGGTTGGCGACTTTCTGCCCGTTCTCTTCGGGGATGAACGAGAAGTCGGTCATCTGGTTGTTCAGCAAAAAGCCCTGCACCATCAGGTGCGAGCCGAATGCCGCTTCGATGGTGGTGGTCATCGATACCGCGCCACCGAGGTCATCCACCGCCACCACTTGCGAGGTGGAGATACGCATCGGTGAGCGATCCGGCGCGTAGGCCACCTGTACGCCCGGCGGCGTGCCGGGTTTGGCGCTGCCCATGCTCCGTTCGCCGATCAGGCTGGCGCGGCTGGCCAGATAACCCGGATCTACCAGACCTTTGACCGGTACCGGGACGAAGTCGGTGTCGGCCACATATTGCGCGCGGTCGGCGTAGGCCAGGCGCTCGGCTTCGGCGATCAGGTGCACGGCTTGAGGATCGGGTTCGATACCGGCCGGTTTGTTGGTTTTCACGGGTTTGAGCGGCGTCAGCGACAGGCGTGGATCGCGGCTTTCCAGAGCTTGCAGGGTGCCGAGAATCTGCGCCACGGCGATCCCGCCCGACGACGGTGGCGGCATGCCGCAGACCTTCCAGCGTTTGTAGTCGGTGCACAGCGGAGCGCGCTCTTTGGCCTCGTAGCCTTGCAAATCATTCAGCGACAAGCTGCCGGGGTTGGCGTGGCCCTGCACCTTGGCGACGATCTCTTCGGCGATCGGTCCTTTGTACAGCGCGTCCGGGCCTTCGTTGGCGATGCGCTTGAGCACGGCGGCCAGCGCCGGATTCTGCAGGCGCGTGCCGACGGCTTTGACGCTGCCGTCGCGATTGAGGAAGTAGGCGGCCATGTCCGGCGATTTACCGATCACCGGGTCGGACGCCAAGAGCGAATGCAGGCGCGGCGAAATCGCGAAGCCCTGCTCGGCGAGTTTGATCGCTGGCTCAAACAGCGTGGCCCACGGCAGCCGGCCATGTTGCTTGTGCGCCATCTCCAGTGCACGCAATACGCCCGGCGTGCCCACCGAGCGGCCGCCGATCTGTGCCTGCGGGAACGGCATCGGTTTGCCGTCGGCCTGCAGGAACAGCTTCTCGGTGGCACCCGCCGGCGCGGTTTCGCGACCATCGTAAGTACGCACCTGTTTGCCGTCCCACAACACGATCATCGCGCCGCCACCGATCCCGGAGGATTGCGGCTCGACCAGGGTCAGCACTGCTTGCATGGCAATCGCTGCATCAATCGCCGAACCACCCTTGCGCAACATCTCGCGACCGGCCTCGGCGGCCAGCGGATTGGCGGCAGCGGCCATGTGTTGACTGGCGTGGCGAGTCTGCAGATCGGTGCGGTAACCGGAAGCGGCTTCCGGTGCCAGCGGCAAGGTCGAGGAGGGCGGGGCGTTGCACGCGGTGAGGGTCAGGGCGCTGATGATCAGCGTCAGGGCAGGCAGGCGAAAGCGGCTCAGGGGCAGGGCTGGAAACACGTGGTGCTCTCCGTCCGTGGGGTGAAAGGTCTGACGGACTTTATCGACCGGTCGGTCGCGACGCAAACCGCCGGGCATTTTTGCCTTTCTTTTCGGGGCGGATGTTCGCTAGGGTCAATGCCAAATTGATCGAACTGAAACAAAGCCCCTGTGGGAGCGAGCTTGCTCGCGAATACGGCGTGTCAGGCAACCAAAATGTTGAATGCGCAATCGCCTTCGCGAGCAAGCTCGCTCCCACACCTACAAAACCAACAAGAGGCCGACATGCACAGCGAGTTTCCCACCGAGTCCAGTTACCGTGATCAGCGCGAACAGTTTCTGACCGCCGCCCAAACTGCCGGAGCCACGCTCACCTCGTACGCCCATCCGCGTTGCGGCCCCTTCGGTGAACCCTTGAGCACCGACGTCGCTGTGCTCGGTGATCCGCAGGCCAAACGTCGATTGGTGGCACTCAGCGGCACTCACGGGGTCGAGGGCTATTACGGTTCGGATTGCCAGATCGACTGGCTGCAAACTTTCGTTCCCGGCTCGCTGCCCAAGGATGTTGCGGTAGTGATGATCCACTTGATCAACCCATGGGGCACCGCGTGGCTGCGCCGGGTCAACGAAGACAACATCGACCTCAACCGCAATCATCTGGATTTCACTAGACCGTTGCCGGATAACCGCGCCTACGCCACGCTGCACGAGATCTACGCCTGCACCGATTTGCACGGACCGCAGCGCGCGCAGGCCGATGCCTTGCTCGACGCACAGATTGCCGAACATGGCTGGCCGGCGGTGATGTCGATTGTCGAGGGCGGTCAGCACAGTCATCCCGATGGACTGTTCTATGGCGGCCGCGCACCGAGCTGGTCGAATCGCACCTTGCATCAGATCATCGACGCGCATTTGACCGGTGCTGAAACCGTGATGTGCTTCGACCTGCACACCGGTGCTGGCGAGTACGGCCATCCGATGTTGCTGACCATCACCCAAGCGCCTTATCCGGCGCTGGCGCAAGCGCAATCGATCTACGGCCCTTGGCTTTACACCTTGCACACCGGCGCGCAAACGTTGAGCGAAACCGGTGTCGCGGCGACGGCGACCGGCTACACCTCGCAGGCGTTGCTCAACGCATTACCGGGTGTGCAACTGATGCCGTTCGTGATTGAGTGCGGAACGTATCCGGGGCCGGAGGTGCATCGTTATTTGCGCGATGACCAATGGCTGCACCTGCATGGCGATCCGCTGGATGCGACGGGGCGGGCGATCAAGTTGAAGCTGCTGGAGCAGTTCTATCCGGCCGATCCGGATTGGCGGGCGATGGTCGGGTTGCGCACTCGGCAGATCTGGGCGAAGGGATTGATGGCCCTGTCGGCAGAGCAGCTTGAATAGGTCAGGTTTGGCATTGTGGCTTTCTTCGGGGATGAAGTTGCTTATTGCTTGAAGCCGGGTAGTCCATTGGCAGCGCGCCACTTTTTAATGGTTTCGGTCACGCCTTCTGCTGAATCGTCAGCGTCGTCCTCAGGGTAGAAAATCAAGTCGGGTCCCTTCGGATGTCCACAAATTGAGTTGAAGTGAAATACAAGTCTGCCTTCTTCCTCCTCGCTCTCATCATTTCCCATGATGCGCTCAAGCAGGCCGAGGAACTCTTGTTCCGTGTAATCCGAGAAGTTGTTTTTAGTAGACATTTTTATTCCGTGTGAATCTCTATATGTCGTTTCGGAGTCATCACAGCGAGGTTATCCACATCATAAACCGCACCTCCATGCTGGATATGCTCGATGTGATGTAGTTCGTACTTGGCTTTCTTGAATATCTATATGGTTGAAGGGGGTGATGGCCCTGGCGGCAGAGCTACCTACACAGGTCAGGTTTGGCAGTGTGGTGAGGGGATTTATCCCCGATGGACTGCGCAGCAGGCCCGTTCGGTTTTTATGGGGAAAAGGGGCGCTGCGCACCCTGTCGGGGATAAATCCCCTCGCCACGGGTTCGGTGTGTCTCGAGGGATAAAAAACGCTTATTGCTTAAATCCGGGCAGACCATTAGCAGCACGCCATGCTGCAACTGTACGAGCTATACCAGCGGACGACGTGTCCGCTCCGGGTTCTGGATAGTAAATAAGGTCCATCCCGCTTGGATGACCAACAATCGAGTTGAAGTGCCGCACTAAGACGTCTGCACGCTCATCAGTGGGCGCCTTGTCTTCTTTTCTGATCTCGTCCACGAATTCAACGAAGTCTTGTTCGGTGTAGTCCGAAAAGCTGCGTTTGATGATCATATTTTGGGGTTCGACATCTATTGCTTGAAGCCCGGAAGTCCATTAGTGGCACGCCACTCCTTTACGGTCTTCGCAATGCCCTCAGCAGAGCTGTTTGCTCCTGGCTCGGGATAAAAAATCAGGTCGGTTCCATCCGGGTGACCGGTTAGCGTTCTGAACTGCGCCAGCAGTTCACCAAGCTCCGTATCCGATCCACATTTGTTGGTTGCCCGTATTTTTTCAATGAAGCGGATAAATTCGGTTTCTGTGTATTCGGATATTTTTACCATGTGCGTTCACTACTTTTTGTGCTGGCTGATGTGATTTCTAGGGGTGTTGATGCGGAGGTTGTCTATGTCGTACACAGCGCCGCCGTCTACGATCCGCTCGACGTGGTGTATTTCAAATACGCCTCGTGTGCCAACGGCCTCTCTATCTCGAACGGCGGGAGCATTGCCTGACACTAAACGATCTTGGGCATCCACATTGAACTGATTAAACAGGGCTGGATCATCCCGCACGGCCTGCCAGAATGCTTTCCGAAATGCATCGAAGCTTGAAAACTCCTTCCCCCTGAGCCTATCCGCAATCCGTGTCGGAATCGGCGCACCGATCCCCGTTCCCGCTCCAGCAAGCCATACCCCCGAAACATCCTCACCCACCCCCGTCACCGTCCCCGGCATCAGCCTGGCCGGCCTCGAAAACACCACATAAAGCGACTTCAGCCCAGTGTCCGCCGGAAACACCAGAATACAATCCTCGGCGGTAATGTCTTCGCCGGGCAGGCCTTCTATCTGGGTATCAGTGTTCTCGGGAATCGGGTGGACAAGGATCGTGTTCAGTTGCTCGCCGTGTTCCGGATAAACCAGCGGCGGCATTGAACCGAGTGGCCCGCGTTGCGGCGTCCACAAAATCGTAATGCCGTTGAGCCTGGCCTCCATGGCTGTCTTGTCGCTGTTCCACTCGACGTTGACGGTACGGACCGAGTCATCGCCCGAAGCGCCGGAATGAATGCCGTAAACCTGCATGACGCCTTGGGCATCGCGCCGAAACTGGAAGCGCACGCGAGTGCTGGCGCGGCTCATGCGGCGCAGCTGTTCGTCGGTGTGCAATGTGCCGTCGCTCATGCGGGTCGGCAGCATCCCAAGGATGAATACGCTGGCCGCGCCGCCTGCACCACGAATGGCCCAGTTGAGGCGTTGTTGCAGAATTCCGCCGCCGGCCATGCGCCCCAAAGCCAGGTCGGCGCCGAGCGCAGTCGCTACCGCGGTGCTGGCTGAGGGAAAGAGCATGGCCCCCGCGACCATGATCTTGCCGAAATTGGCGGCGGGCTCTGGCGTAGTGCCGGCGTCCGTTCGACACCAGTTATCCGGCGTGCAGGACTTGGCGAACACCTGATCTTCGCGGGGCTTGGGCGTTGGCCATTCATCCTTTTCGATGTACACCGGCTCCGGCGGGGGAGGCGGATTCCAAGCGGCCCATGAGCCGTTCCTTCTCGGACGTTTCCAAAGCCAATCTTCATTGAAGAGAGATTTGAATCGAGCCATGCCAACTCCCTGTATGGCTTTGAAACGAGCCAAGGGAGCTTGTCGGTCAACGGGGAATCGGGGCAAACCGATGGGGTGGGTTTCAAGTGCGAGGTTTTACGAAAAATCCAATTCGTACACCGCGCGCACCTTTTTCCTGCAGTGCTTTCCCGGTTTGTTGACGTGCCATTAACCTTGGTCAAGGCCAATCAGGAATTATGGGGAAGGGAATGGCAACTGGATGGCGAAGGTCGGTTTTGCAGCCATCGGGGATGAATCCCCTCGCCACGGGAGGGTGGTTTTCTCGAGGCATAAAAAAACGGCTTACCTTTCGGTAAGCCGTTTTTAGTACTTGGTGGCTACACAGGGACTTGAACCCCGGACCCCAGCATTATGAATGCTATGCTCTAACCAACTGAGCTATGTAGCCAAGTGGCGCGCATTATTCCCCTGAAATGGAAAAGCGTCAAGCGTAAATTTAAAAATTTTTTCTACGCTTTCAACCGTTTATCAAAATTACTGGCTCAGCAGGGGCGAAGGACAACGTTCGAACCAGCGGCTGGCCTGTTCATAGGCGTGCGCCAGTTGCAGAACCGCGAAGTCGGCCTGGTGCTTGCCGATGATCTGCAGCCCCATCGGCAACCCTTGTGCATTGAAGCCGGCCTGGACACTGGCCACCGGGCAACCCGACAGCGTGCCGGGGATGACTACCTCCATCCAGCGGTGATACGTGTCCATGCTCACGCCCTCGATAGACGTCGGCCAAGGCTGGGTTTTATCGAACGGGAAGACCTGTGCACTGGGCAGCAGCAGGTAATCGTAGCGTTCGAACAACCGGGAAATCGCCCGATACCAATCGCTGCGCACCACCGACGCGGCGAACACTTCGCTCGCCGAAAGCTTCAGACCGTTTTCCACTTCCCAGCAGGCTTCCGGTTTCAGCAGCTCGCGCTTCTGTGGATCAGCATAAGTTGCGCCCAGCGACCCCGCGACCATCCAGTGCCGCAACGTCCGCCAACTGCTCCACAACCGCTCAGGCGCGAACCCCGGCTGAACGGATTCAACGTGGCAGCCAAGGCTTTCAAAGTCGGCAAAGGTCTTCTCGCACAGCGACAGAACGCCGTTTTCCATCGGCAGATAACCGTTGAAGTCTCCCAGCCAGCCCAATCGCGTGCCCTTGAAATCTCGCTCCAGTGGCGCCGCAAAGACCTCACCGGACTCTGCAATGGACAGCGGCGCCCGCGCATCGCCCCCGGCCTGCACCGACAGCAGCAACGCCGCGTCGCGCACGCTGCGGGCCATCGGTCCTTCATAGCCAAGTTGATCGAAAAACAGATCGGCACTGTCATCAAACGGCACGCGGCCCTGAGAAGGGCGGAAACCAAAGATATTGTTGAACGCCGCCGGGTTGCGCAGCGAACCCATCATGTCGCTGCCATCGGCCACCGGCACCAGATGCATCGCCAGCGCCGCTGCTGCGCCGCCGCTGCTGCCACCGGCGGTTTTGCTCGGGTCATAAGCGCAGCCGGTAGCACCGAACAGCGTGTTGTAACTCTGCGAACCGAGGCCGAATTCCGGGGTGTTGGTCTTGCCGATGATGATCGCGCCGGCAGCCTTGATCCGCTCGACCATAATGCCGTCGCGCTCGGGAATAAAGTCCTTGAACAACGGTGAGCCGAGCGTGGTGCGGATGCCTTGGGTCAGCGACAGATCCTTGATCGCGTGGGGCAGGCCGTGCATCCAGCCACGGTATTCGCCACGCGCCAGTTCGGCGTCGCGCGCATCGGCCTGGGCCAGCAGAACATCCGGTGCCTGCAGGCTGATCAACGCGTTGACCTGCGGGTTGAAGCGTTCGATATGGGCAAGATAAGTCTGCATCACTTCGCGGCAGGACACCTGGCGCAGGCGGATGCGGTCGGCGAGTGCGTGGGCCTGTAAAAGGACCAGTTCGCTGATGTTATTGGAGTTCATGACAACGGCGCCTTTCAGACGGCTGAAGAAACGCCCCGGCGTCATGCCGGGGCGGCAGGAATCAACGCATCAGGTTGGTCCAGAGACGGTCAGCGAGGCGGATGGCGCCTTCGCCGCAGGTCTTGCTGAACACCACGTGAGTACCCTCGGGAATGTGCAATTCCGGCGCGTCCTTGAGCGCCGCATCGAGGAACGGTTCGACGCCTTTGATCGGGCTCTGGTGCTTGAGGAAGTTCTGGGTCATCGCCGCGTTTTCCGGCTGGCTGAGGAAGGCGATGAACGCCTTGGCATTCGCCGGGTTCTTGCTGCCGGTGGGGATGACCATGTTGTCGACCCAGGCCAGTACGCCTTCTTTCGGGTACAGGTATTTCAGGCTCGGTTTCATCTCGCGGGCGCGCATCGATGAGCCGCCCCAGAACATCGACATGTCGATTTCACCCGAGGCGAGGTTTTCGCGGATCGAGCCGGCCTTGGAGCTGTAAGTCTTGACGAACGGCTTCTGCGCCTTGAGCAGCGTCAGCACTTGTTGCATCTGTTTCGGGTCTTCACTGCACAGCGGCACATTCAGATAGAGGCTGGCCATGTCGACCATCTCGCTGGTCGAGTCGAACATGTTGATCCGTCCCTGCAACTCGGATGGCGGCTCGTATAAAACCTTGTAGCTGTCAGTCGGGCCTTTGTAGCGCGCGGTGTCGAGGACCACGCTGGTGGTGCCCCAGATGAATGGCACCGAGTACGCGCCCTCCGGGTCCCAACTCGGTTTTTTCAGGTTATCCACAACGCTGGCGTAGTACGGCTCCTTGACCGGGTCGAAGCGCTCCAACAGGTTTTCCTTGATCAGGATCGGGATGAACTGGTGCGACGGAATCGCCACGTCATACCCGGCGCCACCCTGTTTCAGTTTGGCCAGCAGGGTCTCGTTGGAGTCGTAGGAATCGACGGTGACTTCGATACCGGTCTGCTTCTGGAACTTGGCGAGAATCTCCGGCGAGAAGTACCCGCTCCAGCTCACCACGTTGAGTTTTTCCGCAGCCTGAACGCTGCCGGTCATCGCCAGCGGCACAGTCAGGAACAACGCAGTGCCGACGCTTTTTATCCACTTGCTCATGTTATTTCCCCACAGTTCTTGGAAGGTTCAGGCGTTCTTTTTGCCCAGCAGGTAAGAGAGGCTCACAAACAGCACCGAGACGCCGAGGATCAGGGTCGACACGGCGTTGACGTCGGGTGTCACGCCCATGCGCAACAGGCCGAAGATGAAGATCGGCAGCGTTGTCGTACCGGCCTGGGCGACCATCATCGAGATCACGAAGTTATCCAGCGAGACGATGAAGGCCAGCATCAGCCCGGAGAAAATTCCCGGCATCAGCAGCGGCAAGGTCACCTTGCGGAAGGTCCGCCACGGGCCGGCATACAGGTCGGCCGAGGCTTGCTCCAGCGACAGGTCCATGTCGTTGAGGCGCGCGCGAATCGGCAGGTAGGCGAACGGAATGCAGAACACCGTATGGGCGATGATCAAGTTGCCGTAGCCCAACGACAGGCCGATGGTGGAGAACAGCGCCAGCGTGGCCACACCGACGACAATTTCCGGCAGCACCAGCGGCAACATGATTGCGCCCATCGACAATTGCAGGCCCTTGAACTTGGCGCCGCGTGAGGTGCCGAGGGCGGCGAGGGTGGCAATCGCCGTGGCGATCATGCTCGCGCAGACCGCGATCAACAGGCTGTTGCCAGCGGCCTGACGCAAGGCCTGATTGGCGAACGCGGCGCGATACCAGTCGAGGCTGAAACCGGTCCACACCGTCGCGGACTGGTTGGCGTTGAACGAGAACACCACCAGCACCACGATCGGCGCGTACAGGTACAGATAGAACAGCAAGCTGAAGCCGCCGAAACCGGGAAAGTCCTGCACGCCCAGCCCTTTGCGTTTGAATAGCGCGAGCATTACGCACCTCCTTTGGCGATGCGCTGGCGCTCGGCGCGCAAGGCATACACGGTCAAGACCAGCATCACGGCGGCCATCAGCACCAGCGACAGCGCGGCGCCGAACGGCCAGTTACGTGCATCGCTGAACTGCCGGAAAATCAGGTTGCCGAGCATCATCCGCGTGCCGCCGCCGAGCAGTTCCGGGGCGATCATCGCGCCCAGGCACGGCACGAACGTGAGGATGGCGCCGGCGAGAATTCCCGGTTTAGCGATTGGCAGGACGACTTTGCGCAAAGTGCGCACGCGGCCGGCATACAGATCCTGAGCGGCTTCGAGCAAGCGAATATCCATCTTTTCCAGCGTGGCGTAGATCGGCAACACCACGAACGGCGCGTAGGTATAAACCAGCCCCAGCAGCACTGCGCCGTCGGTGTACAACAGTTGCAACGGCTCATGGATGACGCCCATGCCCATCAGGCTGTTGTTGATCACCCCGGTGTTGCGCAGCAGCAGAATCCACGCATAAGTGCGGATCAGCAGGTTGGCCCAGAACGGCACGGTGATCAGAAAGATCAGCAGACCACGCCGATGCGCCGGTTGCATCGCCAGCCATACCGCGACCGGGAAGCCGATCAACAGCGTGATGAGCGTGGTCAGCCCGGCAATGCCGACCGAGCGCAGGGCGATGATCAGGTAGGAATCGGCAAAGGCCAGACTGTCGTCCATCTGGCGTTCGAACAGCAACGAGGTGTAGGCATCGCTGCTGAAAACTTTATTGACCCCGCCGTAGGGGTTGGCTTCCATCAGCGAATAGCCGATGACGATCAGGATCGGCACCAGCAGAAACAGGCCGATGGCGACCAGCGCCGGGCTGACTCCGAGAAAACTCTGGAAAGCCTTGCGGCGTTCCAGCGTGTTGGCAATCGGTAAGGCGTGCATGGCAACTCCTCGGGCTCAATCGTGCAGGACGCTGGCGCTTCCGCGGTCGAACAACAGACCGGCCTGACTGCCGACCGCAAAGCGCAGGCTCTGGTCGACGCAGTTGGGCGTGCGCACGGTGAGGCGCGAACCGTCGCTGAGGCTGACCTGATATTGCAGGTCGGTGCCGAGGTAAATCTGCGCTTCGATCCGGCACGGCAGCGCGGCCTCGGTCGCGGCAGGCACCAGATGCAGGCGTTCGGGGCGTACCGACAAGGTCACGCTGGCGCCGACCGCCACGTCGCTGCACGCTTGCGCCGGCAGCGGGTGCCCGGCCGGCCCGGCGAACCAGGCCATGCCGTCCTCGATCTTCGTCACCGCGCCCTGGATGAAATTGGTTTCGCCGATGAAGTCGGCGACGAAGCGATTGCGCGGGCGTTCGTAGATATCTTCCGGGCGGCCGACCTGCTGCACTTCGCCCTCGGACAACACGGCGATGCGGTCGGACATGGTCAGCGCTTCTTCCTGGTCGTGGGTGACGAAGATGAAGGTGATGCCGGTCTTGGCCTGAATGGTTTTCAGCTCTTCGCGCATGGCCTGGCGCAGCTTCAGATCGAGCGCGGAAAGGGGTTCGTCGAGCAGCAATACTTTCGGGTGCGGTGCCAGGGCGCGGGCGAGGGCGACGCGTTGTTGCTGGCCACCGGACAACTGCGCCGGCTTGCGATTGGCGAAGCGCTCCATCTGCACCAGCGCGAGCATCTCCCGCACGCGTTCGGTGATTTGCGCCTTGTTCAGCACCTTGCCCATCGGCTGCGATTCGAGGCCGAAGGCCAGGTTCTCGGCGATGGTCATGTGCGGGAACAGCGCGTAATGCTGGAACACCGTGTTGACCGGGCGCAGGAACGGCGGTCGGTCGGCGATGTTTTCGCCGTACAGCAGGATCTCGCCTTCGGTAGGAAACTCGAAGCCGGCGATCATCCGCAGCAGGGTGGTCTTGCCGCAGCCGGAAGGGCCGAGCAGGGTGAAGAATTCGTTGTCGCGGATGTCCAGGTCGATGTTTTTCAACGCCACCGGACCGGTGTCCGGATCACCGTAAACCTTGCGCACCGAGCGGATCGACACCGCCAGCGTTTGCAGCGAATGCAGGGCATTCATGCGTTACCTCCGATTCCCCCATCGCCTGCGATTGCGCTGCGAATCAGCGAAGTCGTCGGGCCATGGATATTATTTTTCTGGGCAGGATCGAGATTGCGTACGGGGTGAAACCAGCTGTTTTATTGTTCTGCTGTGGCTCGATTATCAGCCAGTGCTTGCGTGAGGCGACACTTCAATTTAAACATGGCAGCTGTTAGTTAATTTAACAGCCAAAGGTGCCAGGAATCATGCCCGACCACCGTTTGCCGCCGCTCAACGCGGTGCGTGCATTTGATGCCGCCGCGCGCTTGGGCAGCTACGTCGAAGCCTCGAAAGCCCTGCACGTGACCCAACCGGCGATTGGTCGGCATGTGAAGTTGCTGGAGGACTGGCTGGGCATTCAGCTGTTCGAACGCACCTCGCGCGGGGTCAATTTGACGCCGGCGGGTGAGAAGTACCACCGCAAGATCAGCGCGGCGTTGCAGTTGATCATTGAAGCCGGCAAGGAGGCGCGGCCGAAAGATGCCGAGCGCTGGTTGCGGATCATGGTGGTGCCAGGGTTTGCCAAGCGCTGGTTGATGCCAAGGATCGAAACCCTGCGGCATCTGCGACCGGGATTGAAACTGGCGATCGAGCCAAACTCGACCTTCACCGAAGTCGACGGCAAAAGTGCCGATCTGGGCATCGTTTATGGCCTTGACGGGCAGTACGCCGACTCCCGTGCAGCATTGATCTGCCCGCGGGTGTTTCCGATCTGCACCCCGCAATACCTCGCCAGCATCGAGCCTGTGATCGGCCCGGCAGATCTGGTTCGCCATGAACTGATCCACGTCGATGACGGCGAGTGGTGGAACCTGTGGTTCGCTGCCCACAACCTGGATATTCACCTCAATTCCGACATGCTCTATGTCAACAACGATCACGCGCTGTCGGTGGCCGAGAGCGGGCAGGGCATTGCCTTGGCCAATGAAGTGCTGGTTCGCGAGGAGCTCAAGTCCGGCAAACTGGTGCGCGCGGTGGACGCGCAGGTGAAGCTGGAAAGCTACCGGGTCCTCACGCCGTCCGCCGAACTGTCGGCGGATGTGGCGTGGTTTATCCAGTGGCTGAAGACCGAGCTGGAAGCGGACTTCCCCGAAGCGCGGATCAGCTGAGGCGGAAGCGTGCGGTGTTGTCGCTCAGAGCCTTGCTGCCCTGACTCAGGGTATCCGCCGCGAGATTCACTGCGCGGGCACCTTCAAGCAGACGCACCGCGGCCTGATCGACCTGCTGGATATTGCCGCTGACTTCATCGGCGGTGCTCGCCTGTTCTTCCACGGCGGTGGCGATCTGCGCCAGGGTGTCAGTGACACTCTGTACCGCGCTGGCGATTTCGCCGAGACGTTCACCAAGACCGGTCACGGCGTCGGCATCCGATTGCGCTTGGCCGCAGGCGGCTTCCATCAGGCTCACCGCCTCGTTGACTGTGGCGCGCAGGCTGTCGACGGTGCCGGCGATCTGCGCGGTGGATGACTGGGTGCGCTGCGACAGGCTGCGCACTTCATCGGCGACCACGGCAAACCCGCGTCCCTGTTCGCCAGCGCGCGCGGCCTCAATGGCGGCGTTGAGCGCGAGCAAGTTGGTCTGCTCGGCGACGCCACGGATGGTGTCGACCACCAGTTGAATCTGCTGCCCTTGCTCGCTGACACGACCGAGTGCCGCTGCGGTGTCGTTCAGCCGTTGGTTGAGCTGCTGAATGCTCGCCGTGGTGCGCTGGCTGTCGCGGCTGCTGTCGGCAGCGATGCGCCGGGTCTGTTGGGCGCTGCCGGAGGCCTGTTCGCAACTCTGCGCCACACCTTGCGAAGTGGCGGCCAGTTGCGTCGCAGCGGCGGCGATCTGGCTGATCTGTAACTGCTGCGCTTCGACTTCGCTCAGCGCGCCGCTGGAGTGATCGTTGAGGCTGCGCACCGCGTGGCTCAGTTGCGAGGTTTCGTGATCGACCCCGAGCATGCTGGCGCGCAGTTGCACCACCGCGACGTTGAGCGCGGTGCTGATCGCCGCCAGCTCATCGCGGCCCACCACCGGGACTTGCAGGCTGAGATTGCCGTCACGCAGGGCTTCGGCAAGCAGGGTAATGCCGCTGGCGCTGCGGCGGATCGAGGCTTGCAGGCAGACGAACAGGTACAGCGCCGCCAGCAGCAGGCAACCGAACACTGCGGCGACCACGATGAACTGGCGAATCGCCGAAGCGTGGTAGGCGTCCAGGCGCTGATCCAGCGACAGCAGTGATTGCTGGCGCAACGAGGCGAGATCGCCCAGCAGAGCATCAAGGTTGCGTTCGAAGTCTTCCGGTTTGAGTGTAATGCTGCCGCCAAACACGCCGTCATCCAGCACCTTCAGCCCGGCATCAAGGCGCTTGAGGCTGTCGTGATACTGACCGGCCCAGATGTGCAGATCGCTCGGCAGACGCGCTTCGAGCAGGCCTGCGGTTTTGACAAGCTGCTCGCGGGCGTCGCCGATGCGGCCACGCAGATCGCGCAGTTGCAAGCGACTCTGCAAAGTGAACTGTCCCGAGACCACCGAAGCCTGGCCGACGGCGGCGAGGCGGCCCACGCGCTCGATCAGATCCGGTGCGTGCTGCGTGGAGATCTGCGTCAGCAAATAGGTTTCCAGCCATGGCGCCAGCGTCAGGCGGTTGTCCATGACGATTTGCTCGCGCAACGCTTGCAGGGCGCTGAGGGCGTTGGTGAAACGATCGTAACCGTCCGGCCACCAACCGACGCTGCTCAGGCTTTTCGAGTCCAGACCACCGAGCGCGGTTTGCAGGGCTTGATAGCGGGCGAGGGTTTCGCCTTCGGCGCCTTCCTTGTTCAGCGCGTTGCCCAGATCGCTGGTGGCTTGCTGGAGGGCCGGTTGCACGGCGTCAAATGCAGCCATGGCGGCGAGGGTGGCCGGGGTCGGCTGGCGATTGGTTTCGGTGGCGCGCCAACGGGCGGCGCGGTCACGCTGGGCGGCGAGCAGGTTGTCCAGGGCATCGAGGCTGAGCAACTGGCGCACGCCGGCACGCTCACCGGCAATCAGATTGAGCTTGTCGCGATAGTCCTGACCAATCATCAACAGGCTGCCGGCCAACGGCAGAATGAACAGCAGAAACAACAGCTGAAATTTACGCGCGAAGCCAAACCGCCCCAGCAATTTGATCCCCGGTGAAAGGAAAGCCTGCATGCCCCATGACTCCTCTGGACACCACGCACCAACGGCGTGCATCGCGGTCGTGCGACCTCGATGTTGTGCCCTGCTAAAAGGCCTCGAAAGTTCACTCTCGCCCGCTCGGTAGGCCGGCTCTGTAGCGAAACTTCCCATTCTCGGCGACCTTTGTAAGGCCGCCGCGTTCGAGGGGAGAAGCAAGGCAAGATTCAGACCATGGCGTTGAGCTATCACCCTTTCCACCTGTAGGAGCTGCCGCAGGCTGCGATCTTTTGATCTTGCCCTTTTAAAAACAGAATCAAAAGATCGCAGCCTGCGGCAGCTCCTACAGGGATTGATGAGTCATCGAACTGGACGTTAGTTAGCTGGCTAAGGGGATGGCGTTGGTGCACCGAAAAATGGCACATTGACGCACCTGCCCGCGTGCACCCATCTGCTGTACGGAAACTTCCATGGCTATCAGCAACGCTCAGACCGCCGCTGCCTCGGCGTCCTCTCCTTCCCAAAGCAGCCCGTTGGTGATGCGTATCATCGGCGCGGTGGCGCTGGCGCATTTGATCAACGACCTGATTCAGTCAGTGCTGCCGTCGATCTATCCGATGCTCAAAGCCAACTATGGCTTGAGCTTCACTCAGGTCGGGCTGATCACGCTGACCTTCCAGTTGACCGCATCGCTGCTGCAGCCGTGGGTCGGTTATCACACTGACCGCCATCCGAAACCGTGGCTGTTGCCGGCAGGTTCGATTTGCACGCTGATTGGCATCGTCATGATGTCAGTGGTCGGCAGTTTTCCATTGATTCTGCTGGCGGCGGCATTGATCGGTATCGGTTCCTCGACCTTCCACCCCGAAGCCTCGCGAATTGCCCGGTTGGCCTCGGGTGGACGCTTTGGTCTGGCGCAATCGACGTTTCAGGTCGGTGGTAACGCTGGCTCTGCATTCGGCCCGTTGCTGGCGGCGGCGATCATCATTCCGTTCGGTCAGGGCAACGTGGCGTGGTTCGGTCTGTTCGCGGTGTTTGCGCTGTTCGTGCTGTACCGCATCAGCCGCTGGTACGCCCATCACTTGAACCTGTTCAAGCTCAAGGCCGGGCAGGCGGCGACTCACGGGTTGTCGAAGGGCAGGGTGATCAGTGCGCTGGTGGTGCTCGGTCTGCTGGTGTTCTCCAAGTATTTCTACATGGCCAGCCTCACCAGCTATTTCACCTTCTACCTGATCGAGAAGTTCAACCTGTCGGTGGCCAGTTCGCAGTTGCACCTGTTCCTGTTTCTCGGTGCGGTGGCGGCGGGGACGTTCTTTGGCGGGCCGATTGGCGACAAGATCGGGCGTAAAGCGGTGATCTGGTTTTCGATTCTCGGCGTGGCACCGTTCACCTTGCTGATGCCGCACGTCGATCTGTTCTGGACCTCTGTCCTCAGTGTGGTGATCGGCTTCATCCTCGCCTCGGCGTTCTCGGCGATCGTGGTTTACGCGCAGGAACTGGTGCCGGGCAATGTCGGGATGATCGCCGGGGTGTTCTTCGGCTTGATGTTCGGTTTTGGCGGGATCGGCGCGGCGTTGCTCGGGCATCTGGCGGATGTGCACGGGATTGAGTACGTGTATTTCCTGTGCTCGTTTTTGCCGTTGTTTGGCGTGCTGGCGATCTTCTTGCCACGCACTAAAAAGGCCTGACCCCACATCACTTCCAACTGTGGGAACGAGCCTGCTCGCGAATGCGGTGTGGTATTCACAGAGGTGTGACTGACACTCCCTTTTCGCGAGCAGGCTCGCTCCTACAGGGGAAATATGTTCAGCAGTAAATTTCAGGCACAAAAAAGCCGCGTATCAAACGCGGCTTTTTCTTGGGCGTGTCGCTTACACGTTGAAGCGGAAGTGCATCACGTCGCCGTCCTTGACGATGTAGTCCTTGCCTTCCAGGCGCCATTTACCGGCTTCCTTGGCACCGGCTTCGCCCTTGTACTGGATGAAGTCGTTGTAGGCGATGACTTCGGCGCGGATGAAGCCTTTCTCGAAGTCGGTGTGGATCACGCCGGCAGCTTGGGGGGCGGTGGCACCGACGCGGACGGTCCAGGCGCGGACTTCTTCGACGCCGGCGGTGAAGTAAGTCTGCAGGTGCAGCATTTCGTAGCCGGCGCGGATTACGCGGTTCAGGCCAGGCTCTTCCAGGCCCAGGGCCTCGAGGAACATGTCCTTCTCTTCGCCGTCTTCGAGTTCGGCGATTTCCGCTTCGATCTTGTTGCACACCGGAACCACCATGGCGCCTTCTTCTTCGGCGATGGCCTTGACCACGTCCAGGTGCGGGTTGTTCTCGAAACCGTCTTCAGCGACGTTGGCGATGTACATGACCGGTTTGGTGGTCAGCAGGTGGAAACCCTTGATGATCGCCTTCTCGTCGGCGCTCATGTTCTTCATCAGGCTGCGCGCAGGCTTGCCTTCGGTGAAGTGAGGGATCAATTGCTCCAGCAGGGCTTTCTGAGCCACTGCGTCCTTGTCACCACCCTTGGCATTGCGCGCGACTTTCTGCAGTTGCTTCTCGCAGCTGTCGAGGTCGGCGAAGATCAGTTCCAGGTCGATGATTTCGATGTCGCGCTTCGGGTTGACGCTGTTGGACACGTGGATCACGTTGTCGTCTTCGAAGCAGCGCACCACGTGAGCGATGGCGTCGGTTTCACGGATGTTGGCCAGGAACTTGTTGCCCAGACCTTCACCTTTCGAGGCGCCGGCTACCAGGCCTGCGATGTCGACGAATTCCATGGTGGTCGGCAGGATGCGCTTCGGATTGACGATGGCCGCCAGAGCGTCCAGACGCGGATCCGGCATCGGCACGATGCCGCTGTTCGGCTCGATGGTGCAGAAGGGGAAGTTCTCGGCCGCGATACCGGATTTGGTCAGGGCGTTGAACAGGGTGGACTTGCCGACGTTAGGCAGGCCGACGATGCCGCAATTGAATCCCATGGTGTTTCCCCTCGGATTAGAGTCAGGCCTTCTGGCTGTGCAGGTTTTTCATCGCGCGGTTCCATTCACCGGCGAGGATATCCGGCAGCACGCCGAGGGCAAAGTCGATGCTGGCATCGAGTTTTTCCTGTTCGGCGCGTGGCGCACGACCCAGGACGAAATTTGAAACCATACTGGCGACGCCCGGGTGGCCGATGCCAAGCCGCAGGCGGTAGAACGTATTCTGATTGCCCAGTTGCGCGATGATGTCGCGCAACCCGTTGTGACCGCCATGGCCGCCGCCCTGCTTGAGCTTGGCGACGCCAGGAGGCAGGTCGAGTTCGTCGTGCGCCACCAGGATTTCTTCAGGCTTGATGCGGAAGAAACCGGCGAGTGCCGCCACGGCCTGGCCGCTGCGGTTCATGTAGGTGGTGGGAATCAGCAGACGAACATCCTGACCCTGATGCGAGTAGCGCCCGGTCAGGCCGAAATATTTGCGATCGGCCACAAGGTTCACACCTTGCGCGGCGGCGATGCGCTCAACAAAAAGGGCCCCTGCGTTATGCCGGGTCTGTTCGTATTCGGCGCCTGGATTTCCCAGGCCAACGATCAGTTTGATGGCAGTCACGATAGGGGCCCTTCCTTGGAGTGGTGTTTGACATCGCCGCGATCAGTGAAGGCGGCGAAAGTGGACGAAAATTGCTCATTTACCATGAATGTAAACTCCGCGTTCCCGCCCGCTTTCTCGCTACGTTCCAGTCCGCGATGTTTCACTCACTCCGACGAACAGAGTGAAATTACTCTGCTGCGCCTTCTTCGGTAGCTTCTGGAGCAACACGTGGAGCGTGGACGTTGGCTACTGCCTTGTCATCGCCGTGTGCCAGAGCAACGAACTCGACACCTTTAGGAGCTTTGAGGTCCGACAGGTGAACGATGGTGCCGATTTCAGCGTTAGCCAGGTCGACTTCGATGAACTCAGGCAGGTCTTTTGGCAGGCAGGAAACTTCGATCTCGGCAACAACGTGCGAGATTTCGCCGCCTTTCTTCACTGGAGCAGCTTCGTTGATGAAGTGCACAGGAACGATAGCGGTCAGTTTCTGGCCAGCGACTACGCGTACGAAGTCAGCGTGCATCACGTGGCCTTTGGCCGGGTGACGTTGCAGTGCCTTGATCACGACGTTTTGTTTCTTGCCACCAACGTTCAGCTCGATGATGTGGCTGTAAGCCGCTTCGTTTTCGAGCAGTTTGGCAACTTCTTTGGCCAGCATGCTGATCGATTCAGGGGCTTTGTCGCCACCGTAAACAACAGCTGGAACCAGAGCGGCGAGACGACGCAGGCGGCGGCTCGCACCTTTCCCCAGGTCGGAACGCACTTCAGCATTCAGAGTAAAATCGTTCATTTTGTATCTCCAAAATAGCCATGACCGAGCGGCGTTTGCGACCAGCGCCAAACACGGTATGGGCAAAAAAGCCCCGCCCCGACAGGTATGCCGGGGCGGGGCGCTTTTCGTCAACGAGACATTTCGAGAAGGGCAGGGCCCTTAACGGAACATCGCGCTGATCGATTCTTCATTGCTGATGCGGCGAACCGCTTCGGCAACAACCGGTGCGATATCCAGTTGACGGATACGTGCACAGGCTTGTGCTGCAGCGGACAGCGGGATGGTGTTAGTCACCACCAGCTCGTCCAGCACGGAATTTTCGATATTCTCGATGGCCCGACCCGACAGCACAGGGTGTGTGCAGTAGGCAAAGACCTTGGCTGCGCCATGCTCTTTCAGGGCCTTGGCCGCGTGGCACAGAGTGCCGGCGGTATCGACCATGTCATCGACCAGAATGCAGGTACGCCCTTCGACATCACCGATGATATGCATCACTTCAGAGTGATTGGCTTTCTCACGGCGTTTGTCGATGATCCCGAGATCCACGCCCAGGGATTTGGCAACGGCACGTGCACGCACGACGCCACCAATGTCCGGGGACACGATCATCAGGTTTTCGAAGCGCTGATCTTCAATATCATCCACCAGAACCGGGGAGCCGTAGATGTTATCTACCGGTATATCGAAGAAGCCCTGAATCTGGTCAGCATGCAGATCAACCGTGAGCACACGGTCGATGCCGACTACGGTAAGCATGTCAGCAACGACTTTCGCGCTGATAGCCACACGTGCGGAACGCGGACGGCGATCCTGACGGGCATAACCAAAATAAGGAATAACAGCAGTGATACGAGTAGCCGAGGAGCGGCGGAAGGCATCAGCCATCACTACCAGTTCCATCAGGTTATCGTTGGTCGGAGCGCAAGTCGGCTGAATAATGAAAACGTCTTTACCGCGAACGTTTTCATTGATCTCGGCAGTAATTTCGCCGTCGGAAAACTTGCCGACAGAGATGTCACCGAGAGGGATATGCAGCTGACGTACAACACGCCGAGCCAGATCGGGGTTAGCGTTCCCCGTAAAGACCATCATCTTGGACACGCGCAGTACCTAGAGGCTGAGGGTAACCTGGATGAGTATAGAAAATGGCAGGGGCGGCTGGATTCGAACCAACGCATGGCAGGATCAAAACCTGCTGCCTTACCGCTTGGCGACGCCCCTGTATCTGTTGCTTCAAGTGCCTGGCACTTGATTCCTTTTAGAGCAGACTTTGCAGCTTGCGATGCAACATCGAAACGTTGCTTCCTTTTGCTACAAACCCTGTAAGGGTCTCTGTAAGAAGGGCCGAGACTTTATCAGCTTCAGCTTTGCTTGGGAAGCCCCCAAACACACAACTTCCAGTTCCGGTGAGTTTTGCTTCGGTAAATTTACCTAACAAATCCAATGCGTTACGTACCTCTGGATAACGCCTTGCAACCACCGGCAAGCAGTCATTTCGACTGTTTCCCTCGGGAACGGGGCGCACTTTAATGGGCGGCGTGTTACGTGTCAACAAAGGATCGGAAAAAATTTCTGCCGTACTTACAGAGACTTGCGGCACGAGCACCAGATACCACGGTTCTTCGGGGTCGACCGGGGTCAGTTTTTCGCCCACGCCTTCGGCAAATGCCGCGTGACCACGAACGAAAACCGGCACGTCAGCGCCGAGCGAAAGGCCCAGTGCCGCGAGGCGATCTTCATCCCAGCCCAGTTGCCACAGGTGATTGAGACCGAGCAGGGTAGTGGCCGCGTTCGAGCTGCCACCGCCGATGCCGCCACCCATCGGCAGCACCTTGTCGATCCAGATGTCGATGCCCAGTGTGCAGCCGGACTGTTGCTGGAGCAGTTTCGCCGCGCGCACGATCAGGTTGCTGTCGTGGGGCACGCCAGCGAATTCGGTGTGCAGCTGAATCACGCCGTCGTCGCGCACGGCGAAGGTGATTTCGTCGCCGTAATCGACAAACTGAAACAGCGTCTGCAGTTCGTGATAACCGTCTGCACGGCGCCCGAGAATGTGCAGCATCAGATTGAGCTTGGCCGGCGACGGCAGCGTCAGACGTGGAGCGGTCATGGGTTATTGCCCCAATTTACGCGGTTGCCAGGTCTTGATCACCAGCGTCACGTCCAGATCGGTGCCATGCAGTTTGATTCGCTCGGGCAGCCAGTAACCGTTTTGCTCGGCGTAGCTGAGGTACTCGACCTTCCAGCCGTCCTGTTCCAGATTGGCCAGGCGACTGTCGTTATCCAGGGTCAGACGGCTTTTGCTGCTGGGTGCCGGCAGGCCACGGACCCACCAGGCCAGATTCGACACGGGCAACTTCCAGCCCAGTTGCTCTTCGAGCAGCGCTTCTGGCGACTCGGCGTCATAGCGGCCCTGATTGGCGACTTCCAGCGAGACCTTGCCCGGACGCCCGGTCAGACGCGCCGCGCCACGACCCAGCGGGCCGGACAGACGAATGTCGTAGTAGTCCTGACGTTGCAGCCAGAACAGCGTGCCGCTACCGGAATCTTTCGGTGCGCGGATGCCGATCTTGCCGTCGATCTGCCAGCCGTCGAGGCCGGTCAGCTGTTGTTTGTTTGCGGCCCACTGAGCCGGACTGCCGTGGCCCTCGACCGATTCGCGAGCGCCGAAGCCCGCGCAACCGGCGAGCAGGGCGATGAAACTGAAAACAATAACGTGGCGCAAAAACATGAGTTAAAGAGTCTCGGATCCGGTCAGGCGCTTGATGGTGCTGCGCAGGATGGTGCTGTCGGGCTGATCCTTGAGGAATTTGCCCCAGACTTGTTTGGCTTCGCGCTGATTGCCCTTGACCCACAGGACTTCGCCCAGGTGCGCGGCGACTTCGTGGTCCGGGAAGCGCTCGAGAGCCTGACGCAGATACTTCTCGGCGTCGTCCAGATTGCCCATGCGGAAATTCACCCAGCCAAGGCTGTCGAGTACCGCCGGGTCTTCCGGATTGATCTGGTGCGCCTGTTCGATCAGGGCTTTGGCTTCGGCATAGCGGGTAGTGCGATCGGACAGGGTGTAGCCCAGTGCATTGAGTGCCATGGCGTTGTCCGGATCGCGCTTGATGATCAGGCGCAGGTCTTTTTCCATCTGCGCCAGATCATTGCGTTTTTCCGCGAGCATGGCCCGGGTGTAGAGCAGATTCAGATCGTCCGGGTATTGCTGCAAGGCTTTATCCAGCGTTTTCCAGGCCTTGTCGTCCTGTTTGTTGGCCGACAGGGTTTCGGATTCGATCAGATACAGCTGGATCGCGTAATCCGGCTGGGCATCGCGCTCGGCCGCCAGTTTGCTCTGGGCTTCGGCGGTCTTGCCGTTGTTCATCAGAATGTCCGCCTGACGCAGTTGCGCCGGCAGATAGTCATTGCCAGGGCCGACCTGGGCGTATTCGATCAGCGCGCCCTGTGGATCGTTGCGCTCTTCAGCGATGCGGCCGAGGTTAAGGTGTGCCGAATCGACGTGGCTTTCCCGGGCGATCAGGTCTTCCAGATAACCTTTGGCCTCGTCCCAGGCCTTGGCTTCCAGGCAGACCAATGCCAGCGAGTAACGTAGTTCGTCATCTTCCGGGTATTGCTGAACCAGGGTGGAGAACTCGACTTTGGCGTCGTCCATCCGGTCCTGTTCGACCAGGGTGCGCGCATACGTCAGGCGCAGGCGCTTGTCGTCCGGGTATTTCTTGATGCTTTTGCGCAGCAGTGGCAATGCTTCGTCGCCACGATTCAGAGTTTGCAGCAGGCGCGCGCGCAACAGGATCGGAGCAATCTCGCCTTCTTCCGGCGGGTTGTCTTCGAGCAGGCTCAGGGCGGCTTTATTGTCGCCGTCCTGTTGCAGCAACAGGGCCTTGCCGAAAATCAGCTGACTGTTCTTCGGGTGGCGCTGCAGCAGACGGTCGAAACTTTTCATCAAACCGTTGCGGGTTTCCTGATCGGTATCGGCCGCCGACAGTGCGAGGAAGTCGAAATGAGTGTCGCCCTTGCCCTGCAGGACTTTCTCCATGTAGACCATGGAGTCGTCGTAACGCCCGGCGCGTGCCAGTTGCACGGCAGCGGCGCGCTGCGCTTCGAGGTCGTCCGGGGCGTTTTTTGCCCAGATCAGCGCGGTATCCAGCGCAGGCTGGTCGGCACCGAGGTATTCGGCGATGCGGAACGCGCGCTCGGAAACCCCCGGATCCTGGGTATTGATCGCCTGGGTCACGTAGTTGTCCAGGGCAATGTCGAAACGATTGCGCTGGCCGGCGAGTTCGGCGCTCAACAGGCTGAAGACGGTTTCCTCGCTGAACGAGCTGTAAACCTTGGGTTTTTCAGGCGCGGGCGTGGTGTCTTCGACCGGCGGGGTACCGTCCGGCGAAACGGGTGCCATGGCCTGGCAGCCGCTGAGGAAGACAAAAGCAAGGAGCAACGCGGAAGATCTATTCATATAGGAGAAGGACGACTAACCTGCGGTCGGATCATCATGACACAAGCCTTCGGTCAAACATAACCGAGTCTCGAATGTGGCCTTTATAGTGGCCGACAATTGGGGCAATAGTCAGCGGTAGTTGTTCTGAATCTGACGAAGTAGGACAATTGCCGGCTTCACGTCACCATCAGCGACCTTGAATGGCCTTCCTTGCACTCGGTATTAACCACAAGACTGCTTCAGTAGACGTCCGCGAGCGCGTGGCCTTTACCCCTGAGCAGCTGGTGGAGGCCTTGCAGCAGCTCTGCCGACTCACCGACAGCCGCGAAGCTGCGATCCTCTCCACCTGCAATCGCAGTGAGCTTTATATAGAACAGGATCAGATTTCCGCTGATCTGGTTCTGCGCTGGCTGGCCGATTATCACCATTTAAGCCTCGATGAGCTGCGTGCGAGCGCTTATGTGCACGAAGATGATGCGGCAGTTCGTCACATGATGCGCGTCGCCTCCGGGCTCGACTCGCTGGTGCTGGGCGAACCGCAGATCCTCGGCCAGATGAAATCGGCCTACGCCGTGGCGCGTGAGGCGGGCACCATCGGCCCGCTGCTGGGGCGGCTGTTTCAAGCGACGTTCAACGCCGCCAAGCAAGTGCGTACCGACACCGCCATCGGTGAAAACCCGGTGTCCGTGGCGTTTGCCGCCGTCAGCCTGGCCAAACAAATTTTCAGTGATTTGCAGCGCAGCCAGGCCCTGTTGATCGGCGCCGGCGAGACCATCACGCTGGTCGCCCGCCATTTGCACGAGCTGGGGGTCAAGCGCATCGTGGTCGCCAACCGTACGCTGGAACGTGCCAGCCTGCTGGCCGAGCAGTTCGGCGCGCATGCGGTGCTGCTATCGGACATTCCGGCAGAACTGGTGCGCAGCGATATCGTGATCAGTTCGACCGCCAGTCAGTTGCCGATCCTCGGTAAAGGCGCCGTCGAAAGCGCGCTGAAGCAGCGCAAGCACAAGCCGATCTTCATGGTCGACATCGCCGTACCCCGCGACATCGAGCCGGAAGTCGGCGAACTCGACGACGTTTACCTGTACAGCGTCGACGATCTGCACGAAGTGGTTGCCGAGAACCTCAAGAGTCGGCAGGGCGCAGCCCAGGCGGCGGAAGAGATGGTCTCGGTCGGCGCCGACGATTTCATGGTGCGTCTGCGTGAGCTGGCGGCGGTCGATGTGCTCAAGGCTTATCGGCAACAAAGCGAGCGCCTGCGCGACGAGGAGCTGCAAAAGGCCCTGCGTCTGCTGGCCAACGGCGGTAACGCCGAAGAGGTGCTCGGGCAACTGGCCCGTGGCCTGACCAATAAACTGCTGCATGCGCCCAGCGTGCAGTTGAAAAAGCTTTCTGCCGAAGGCCGCCTCGATGCGCTGGCCATGGCCCAGGAACTCTTCGCCCTCGAGGGCTCACCGGATAGTTTTTCGGATAAAAAACCGCAATGAAAGCGTCACTGCTCAACAAGCTGGATACCCTCCAGGACCGTTTCGAGGAACTGACCGCGCTGCTCGGCGACGGCGAAGTCATTGCCGACCAGGCCAAATTCCGCGCTTATTCCAAGGAATACGCCGAACTCGAGCCGGTGGTACAAGGCTATAAAAAGCTGCTCGGCGTACAAAGTGATCTTGAAGGCGCCCAGGCGCTGCTCAAGGACAGCGACCCGGACATGCGTGAAATGGCCGTGGAAGAAGTCCGCGAAGCCAAGGAATTACTGATCAGACTGGAAGATGATCTGCAGCGCATGTTGCTGCCCAAGGATCCCAATGACGGGCGTAACGTCTTTCTCGAAATCCGCGCCGGTACCGGTGGCGACGAAGCGGCGATCTTCTCCGGCGATCTGTTTCGCATGTACTCGCGTTACGCCGAACGGCGTGGCTGGCGCGTGGAGATCCTTTCGGAAAACGAAGGCGAGCACGGTGGCTATAAAGAAGTCATCGCCCGCATTGAAGGCGACAACGTTTACGGCAAGCTGAAATTCGAGTCCGGCGCGCACCGAGTACAGCGTGTACCCGCCACCGAATCCCAGGGCCGTATCCACACCTCGGCCTGCACCGTGGCGGTGTTGCCCGAGCCGGACGAGCGGGAAGCCATCGAGATCAACCCGGCGGATCTGCGTGTCGACACTTACCGCTCCTCCGGGGCCGGTGGTCAGCACGTCAACACCACCGACTCGGCGATCCGCATCACGCACATACCGACCGGCACCGTCGTCGAGTGCCAGGAAGAACGTTCCCAGCACAAGAACCGTGCGCGGGCGATGGCCTGGCTGTCGGCCAAGCTCAACGACCAGCAGACCGCCGCAGCGGCCAATGCGATTGCCAGCGAGCGTAAGCTGCTGGTCGGTTCCGGCGACCGTTCCGAGCGTATTCGTACTTACAACTTTGCTCAGGGCCGGGTCACCGACCATCGCGTCAACCTGACCCTGTACTCCCTGGATGAAATCCTCGCCGGTGGCGTTGAAGCGGTGATCGAGCCTTTGCTGGCCGAATACCAGGCCGACCAGCTTGCAGCGATAGGTGAATAAATGACCATCATTGCCAGTCTGCTGCGTGCCGCCGAACTGCCGGATTCGCCAACGGCGCGCCTGGATGCCGAATTGCTCCTGGCGGCGGCACTGGGCAAGTCGCGCAGCTTCCTCCACACCTGGCCCGAGCGCATCGTACCCAGCGAAGCGGTGCTGATTTTTACCGAGTACCTGCAACGGCGTCGAAGTGGCGAGCCGGTGGCCTACATCCTCGGTCAGCAGGGTTTCTGGAAACTCGATCTGGAAGTCGCGCCGCACACGCTGATTCCGCGCCCGGACACCGAATTGCTGGTCGAAGCTGCGCTGGAGCTGCTGGCGGCAACGCCGGCGAAAGTGCTCGATCTTGGCACCGGCAGCGGCGCGATTGCCTTGGCCCTGGCCAGCGAACGCCCGGCGTGGCAAGTCACGGCGGTGGATCGCGTGCTGGAAGCCGTGGCCCTGGCCGAACGCAACCGCCAGCGCCTGAGCCTGAACAACGCCACGGTGCTGAGCAGCCACTGGTTCAGCGCCCTCCAAGGCCAGCGCTTCGATCTGATCATCAGCAACCCGCCCTACATCGCCGCTGCCGACCCGCATCTGGTCGAGGGCGACGTGCGCTTCGAACCGGCCAGTGCGCTGGTGGCCGGTGTCGACGGGCTCGACGATCTGCGCCTGATCGTCGCCCAGGCCCCGGATCATCTGGAAGCCGGCGGCTGGCTGATGCTCGAACACGGCTATGATCAAGCCGAGGCCGTGCGTGATCTGCTGCTCACTCGCGGTTTTGAACAAGTCCACAGCCGCACCGATCTAGGCGGCCATCAACGGATCAGCCTGGGGCGCCTGCCGTGCTGAATGATCAGGAATTGCTGCGCTACAGCCGGCAGATTCTGCTGCAACACATCGACATCGATGGGCAACTGAAGCTCAAAGACAGCCGCGTGCTGATCGTCGGCCTCGGCGGTCTCGGTGCGCCGGTCGCGCTGTATCTGGCGGCGGCCGGTGTCGGTGAGTTGCATCTGGCGGATTTCGACACGGTCGACCTGACCAACCTGCAGCGTCAGATCATTCATGACACCGACAGCGTCGGCATGAGCAAGGTCGACTCGGCGCTCAAGCGCCTCGGCGCGATCAATCCCGAGATTCAACTGGTGCCGCACCGTCAGGCGCTGGACGAGGACTCCCTTGCCGCTGCCGTGTCGGCGGTGGATCTGGTACTCGACTGTTCCGACAATTTCTCCACCCGCGAAGCGGTCAACGCCGCGTGCGTGGCCGCGCGCAAGCCGCTGGTCAGCGGCGCGGCGATTCGTCTGGAAGGGCAGTTGGCGGTGTTCGACCCGCGTCGCCCGGAAAGTCCGTGCTACCACTGCCTGTACGGGCATGGCAGCGAAGCCGAACTGACGTGCAGCGAGGCGGGTGTGGTCGGGCCACTGGTGGGCCTGGTCGGCAGTCTTCAGGCGCTCGAGGCCTTGAAAGTGCTGGTCGGTTTCGGCGAACCACTGGTAGGCCGCTTGCTGCTGATCGATGCCTTGGGTTCGCGCTTTCGTGAGCTGCGGGTCAAGCGCGATCCGGGCTGCAGCGTCTGCGGATCGCACGATGCGTGAGGCACCGATCGCGGTGTTCGATTCCGGTGTCGGCGGCTTGTCGGTACTGGCCGAGATCCAGCGGTTGCTGCCCCATGAGTCACTGCTGTACTTCGCCGATTGCGGGCACATTCCCTACGGCGAAAAATCCCCTGAGTTCATCCGCCAGCGCTGCATGGTGATGGCCGGTTTTTTCCGCGAGCAGGGCGCCAAGGCCCTGGTGATTGCCTGCAACACCGCGACGGTGGCCGCTGTTGCCGATCTGCGCCGGGATTTCCCCGAGTGGCCGATTGTCGGCATGGAGCCTGCGGTCAAACCTGCTGCTGCCGCGACCCGTAGCGGTGTGGTTGGCGTACTTGCCACCACCGGCACGTTGCAGAGCGCCAAGTTCGCCGCGTTGCTCGATCGTTTCGCCACCGATGTTCGCGTCATCACCCAGCCGTGCCCCGGTCTGGTCGAGCTGATTGAAAGCGGCGATCTGCATAGCGCCGAGCTGCGCGCATTGCTCCAGCACTATGTCGAGCCGCTGCTGGCCAATGGTTGCGACACGATCATCCTCGGCTGCACCCACTATCCGTTTCTCAAACCGATGCTCAAGTCGATGCTCCCCGAAAGCATCAGCCTGATCGACACCGGTGCCGCCGTCGCCCGCCAGTTGCAGCGGCTGCTGGTCGAGCGCGGGTTGCTCGCCGACGGACCGAACCAGCCAGTCAGATTCTGGACCAGCGCCGATCCGGCGTCCTTTCGCAAAATCCTGCCCCTGTTGGGCCAGGCCGTCGGCGACGTCGAAAAATTCACCTTGTAAAAAAAATGTGAAATATCTAAAAAGTCAGCTGAACTTCTGCTCAAGCGCTGATTTCTATACCGCTGGGTTTACTAAAAAACCAAACGATCGTTCCGGAAAAGGAAGTTTCAAAGTGAAGCGACTATTCTGCTTGGCCGCGATTGCGGCTGCACTGATGGGGCAAAGTATTACCGCACAAGCGGCAGGCGTTGAGTTTGCAGTGGGTGCGACCAGCGATTCGACAATGACGTATCGCCTGGGCATGAATTTCGATTGGGACAAGAGCTGGCTGCAAAGTGACGTCGGTCGCCTGACCGGTTACTGGAGCGGTGCCTACACGTATTGGGAGGGTGACAAGACTTCCAGCAACAACAGCCTGTCGTTCTCGCCGGTGTTCGTTTACGAGTTTGCCGGTCAGTCGGTCAAGCCGTATGTTGAAGCGGGCATTGGTGTCGCAGCGTTCTCCAACACCAAATATGAAAGCAACAACATCGGCGGCTCTTTCCAGTTCGAAGACCGCATCGGTTTTGGCCTGCGCTTCAATGGCGGGCATGAAGTCGGGATCCGTGCGACGCACTACTCCAACGCCGGCCTGGCCAGCAGTAACGACGGTGTAGAAAGCTACGCGCTGCATTACACGATGCCGCTGTAAGCAAGATCAAAAGATCGCAGCCTGCGGCAGCTCCTAAAGGAAAACCCAATCCCCTGTAGGAGCTGCCGCAGGCTGCGATCTTTTTGCATCTAATCAACGGTAGGCCGTGGCAATGCCTTTGCGTTCTTCAATGCACTCCGGTGCACCCATCTCGAACTCGCGACAGATCAGCGGACGTCGTTCGTAGATCGTGCACATCATGCTGTCGCGATCCAGCGCCGCGCACCAGCCGTCGTCCAGACGCAGCATGACTTCACCGCCCCACTCATCGGTATCGATAAAGCGCTCAGGCACGCCGGTGTCGGTGATCAGCATCACTTCAAGCTGGCAGCAGCACGCCGCGCAGGTCGAACAGGTGACCGCTGGCTCGGTGATTTGCTGGTGGGGAATGGTTTTCATGCCGGGCAGTGTAAGGCAGCCGCCGGGTATCGTGTGAAAGGTCTGACAGACGCTCAGTGGCTCAAGCGCCGCGCCATGGCATGCAACAACGGAAACAGCAGGGCCCACAGCAGGCCGATGCCGATCAGGGTCGGCACTTCACCGTAGGGGAATCGCACGCCGGCCAGATGTCCGCCGCCGTAATAGGATACGGCGCCGCCCACTGCACCGAGTGCGCTGGCCAGCCACCAGGGACGGGCGCTCCATTGCAGGCAATGACGCAACGTGGTGGCGAGCAAGGCCCAGAGCAGCATCAGCCACAGCGGAATCAGTGGCGACAGATCCTGGAATTCGAACACCCCGGCAGCCCGCAACAGGCTGTCTACCGCCGTGCCGACAATCACCACGCTGAGGATCAGGCGACCTTCCGCCGCCCAACTGCTGATCCAGCCCAGATGAATCACCAGCACCGCCAGCGCCAGCAGCAGCCACAGACTGTTGCCGCCGATGACACAGGCCAGCCAGCCGACCTGAAACAGCACAGCATTGGCCACTCGCTCAAGCATCGAAGCGGCCGAGCAACGGCGCCGGCATGGCCGCCGGTTTCGCCAGCAGCAATTGCGCCGTGCCGATGGTGCGCTCTAGAAACCCGCCTTCGCAGTAGCACAGGTAAAACTCCCACAGCCGCAGGAAGTAATCGTCGTAACCCAATTCACTCAAGCGGCCGTGGGCGCGGCGAAAGTTTTCGTGCCACAGGCGCAGGGTACGGGCGTAGTGCAGGCCGAAGTCTTCCATGTGCAACAGGTTCATGTCGGTTTCGCGGCTGACCACTTCAAGCATTTTTTGTACGCAGGGCAAGGCGCCGCCGGGGAAGATGTAGCGCTGGATGAAGTCGACGCCGCGCTTGGCCTGTTCGTAGCGCTGCTCGCGAATGGTGATTGCCTGCAACAGCATCAGGCCGTTGCTCTTGAGCAGGTGCGCGCATTGTTTGAAGTAGGTCGGCAGAAAGCGATGGCCGACCGCTTCGATCATTTCGATCGACACCAGTTTGTCGTACTCGCCGGTGAGGTCGCGGTAATCCTTGAGCAGCAGCGTCACCCGATCCTGCAACCCCAGGGCTTCAATGCGCTTGGCAGTAAACGCGTACTGCTCTTTCGACAGGGTCGTGGTGGTGACGCGGCAACCGTAATGCTGCGCGGCGTAGAGCGCCATGCTGCCCCAACCGGTGCCGATCTCCAGCAGGTGGTCTTCGGGTTGGAGCGCGAGCTTCTGGCAGATCCGTTCCAGCTTGTTCAACTGGGCCTGTTCCAGGCTGTCCTCGGGCGTGAGGAACTGTGCGGCTGAATACATCATGGTCGGGTCGAGAAACTGTTCGAACAGATCGTTGCCCAGGTCATAGTGCGCCGCGATGTTTTTCTGCGAGCCCTTGCGCGTGTTGCGGTTGAGCCAGTGCAGGCCTTGCACCAGTGGCCGGCTGAGGCGGGCCAGGCCGCGTTCCATGGCGTCGAGTACGTCGAGGTTGCTGACGAACACGCGCACCACCGCGGTCAGGTCCGGCGAATTCCAGTAACCGTGGATAAATGCTTCGCCGGCACCAATCGAGCCGTTACCGGCGACCATGCCCCACACCGCCGCGTCTTGCACATGGATTTCACCGAGCAGGTGGCTGCCCGGCGTACCGAACATCAGGCGCTCGCCGTCCTCGACCACCAACAACTGCCCGTGTTTGAGTCGGCTCAGTTGCCGCAATACGCCGCGCCGCAGCAGCGAGCCGGTCAAGCCGTTGGTGCTGAAGCGACTGACAGTCAGGCTAGAGGATTTCATGGCGGTGCTCCTTGGGAGGCACAGTGGCGATTTGGAAGCTGCCGTCGGCAGCCTGATGAGCAAAAATCGGCGCGCGTTTGAGCAACAGGCGCAGGGCTTGCCAATAAATGGCCAGACAGGTTTTCGCGGTCATCCACGGAAAGCGCCGCAAGTAGCGGTGCAGGCTGCGGCGATCAAGGGGCTCGCGCTGCAAGTTCAACGTGGCGTCGAACAGCTTGAGGTCGCCCTGCCAGTCGGCCATGTGCACGCCGAGGTTTTGCGCGGCCGGGCTGAAACTCATGCGGTACTCCAGATCGCGCGGTAGGAACGGCGAAACATGAAAGGCCTTGGCCACGGCGAAATGCTGATGAAAGTCTTGCAAGTGGGTCGGCGTGCGGGCGGGCAATACGTAGTGATAACGTTCGCGCCACGGCGTGTTGGTCACTTCGCAGAGAATCGCCGCCAGTTGCCCGTCGGCCTCGTGACAATAAAAGAAACTCACCGGATTGAACGCCAGACCCCAACTGCGCGGCTGGGTCAGCAGGCAGACCGAACCTTGCGGCTGGTAGCCAAGGGCGGTTGCGACCTGCTGGCGCACCGCATCGATCAGGCGCATGCCGCTGCCGGTGAAGGTTTTCAGGTAGTCGGTTTCGCGAAACGAAAACGGTGCAAAGCGGCTGCGACTGGCAAACGGTGACAGTTCGAACACGGCGTCCTGTTCCGCCAGATCGAGGTACAACAGACCGATCCGGTAACGGAATTCGTGGCGTCTGGGCGAAAAGCGCCGATGGCCAATCCAGCCGCTGTACAGAGCGCTGTTCATAAGCTTTCCCCGAACGCGGCGGCCACGCGCAACGCGCTGACCACGCCGTCCTCATGAAAACCGTTGGCCCAGTAAGCGCCGCAGTAGTGGGTGTGCTGCTGACCGTCGATTTCGGCCCAGCGGTTCTGCGCCGCGACCGCCGCGAGGCTGAATTGCGGGTGGGCGTAAGTGTATTTGGCCAGCACTTTGAACGGGCTGATCCCGGCGCTCTGGTTGAGGCTGACGCAGAACGTGGTGTCGCTCTGAATGCCCTGCAGGATGTTCATGTCGTAAGTGACGGCCGCGTGGGTATGGCCGGCGCCGCTCAAGCGATAGTTCCAGCTGGCCCACGCCAGTTTGCGGGTCGGCAGCAGACGGGTATCGGTATGCAACACGACTTCGTTATCGGCATAGGGCAGGGCGCCGAGGATCGAGCGTTCCGCCTGGCTTGGCGTGCCAAGCAATTGCAGGGCCTGGTCGCTGTGGCAGGCAAGCACGACTTTGTCGAAACGCTCGATGCCGGCCGGGCTGTGGATAACCACGCCGTGTTCATCGCGATCGATGCGCGTCACCGGGCAACTGAGGCGGATCTTGTCCTGGAACGCTGCGCTCAGTGGCGCGACATAGGCACTGGAGCCGCCCTCGATCACCTGCCATTGCGGGCGATCACTGACTGACAGCAGGCCATGATTCTTGAAGAAGCGCACAAAGAATTGCAGCGGGAAATTGAGCATCTCGGCCATCGGCATCGACCAGATCGCCGAGCCCATCGGCACGATGTAATGCAGGATGAAACGTTCGCCATAACCGCCAGCCTTGAGGTAATCGTCGAGCGTGGTATCGGCGGCAATACGCTGTTCGGCGAGGTCGCGCTGGGCTTCTTTATTGAAGCGCAGAATGTCGCGCAACATCCCCCAGAACCCCGGGGACAGCAGGTTGCTGCGCTGGGCGAAGAGGCTGTTGAGGTTGTTGCCGTTATATTCCAGACCGGTGTCCGGGTCGGTGACCGAGAAGCTCATTTCCGTCGGTTTGAACGACACGCCGAGCTGGCCGAGCAATCGAATGAAGTTCGGATAGGTCCAGTCGTTGAACACGATGAACCCAGTGTCCACGGCGTATTCGCGGCCATCGACGGTCACCTGCACGGTATGCGTGTGACCGCCGACCCAGTCGCTGGCCTCGAACACCGTGATGTCGTGTCGGCGATTGAGCAGGTGGGCGCAGGTCAGGCCGGCGATTCCGCTGCCGACAATGGCAATCTTCATATCGGGTCCCGCAGCGGTGGGTTGCTGCGCACCATGCGCTTGCCGATCGCCAGTTGCAGACGCGCTGGCAGTTTCGACAGGGGCCACAGTGCCGCCATGAACAGTGCCGGAAAAGCGATTTCCAGAGGCCGGTTATCGAGATGGCTGAAGATATGCCGCGCGGCTTTATCCACAGGCCAGCTCAACGGCATCGGGAAGTCGTTCTTTGCGGTGAGTGGCGTTTCGACAAAGCCCGGGCTGATGATCGTGACGTCGATGCCCTCGACCGCCAGGTCGATACGCAGCGATTCAAACAGGTAACGTAGCCCTGCCTTCGATGCGCCATAGGCTTCGGCCCGGGGCAGCGGCAGATAGGTGACCGAGCTGGCCATCCCGACCAAGTGCGGCGTGGTGCCTTTGCGCAGCAACGGCAAGGCGGCTTCGATGCAGTAACTGCTGGCGAGCAGATTGGTGCGCACCACGTGTTCGATGATCGAGGCATCGAACTGTCGGGCGTCCACGTATTCGCAGGTACCGGCATTAAGAATCACGCTGTCCAGTGAACCCCAGGCCTGTTCGATCTGCTGACCGATTTCGCGCACGGTCTGACTGTTGGTCAGATCGCCCGCCACCACCAGCACTTGCCCCGGATAGCGTTGCGACAGCACTTTGAGCGGTGCCACCTGACGCGAGCTGACGGCCAGATGCGCGCCGCTTTTCAGAATCTCTTCGGCCAGCGCTGCGCCGATGCCGCTGCTGGCACCGGTCAGCCAATACCGCCGTGGAGGTGTACGACTCATCCCATTCTCCTTTTCAGCCAGGCGATCACCCGGCCCAATACGGGTAAATGTTCATACAGCATGGCCCCGGCATCGAAATAATCCCGGTGGCGATAAACCTTGTCGCGCCACAGCAGGTGTGAACACCCGGAGACGCGAATCAACTGACCACCCGCCAGGCGCGGGTGGCGGTAACTCATGACCCAGCGCAGGTAACCTTCACCGTCAGCGATCTGGTCGAAACCGTGAAAGTCGAAGCGCAATTCGCTGACGTTGGCGTAGAGCTCGCTGAAGTAGTTGCGCAGTTGCTTGAGCCCCTGCACTTCATGCAGCGGATCGGTGAAGTGAATGTCCTCGCTGTACAGGTCGCTCAGGCGTTGCAAGTTGTCTTTGTTCAACTCGGCGAACTGACGGGCGAAGCGGCGCAGGAATTCACTCATGGGCATCTTCCATGGACGAACGCGCCGGCAGGTTCTTGAAGGCCGCCAGCGCGCGTTCGCGCGAGGCCCCCAGATTGACGATCGGCGCCGGATAATCCGCCACGCCGAACAGTCCGCCGGCGCTGGCCGGGTTGTGTACTTCCTTCTTGTTCAGGCCGGCCAGTTCAGGCAGCCAGTGCTTGATGAACACACCTTCGCTGTCGAATTTTTCCGATTGGCTGATCGGATTGAAAATACGGAAATACGGTGCCGAATCAGTGCCGGTCGAAGCGCTCCATTGCCAGCCGCCGTTGTTCGCTGCCAGGTCGCCGTCGATCAGGTGACGCATGAAAAAACGCTCGCCCTCACGCCAGTCGATCAACAGGTTTTTGGTCAGGAACATCGCCACCACCATCCGTAGGCGGTTGTGCATCCAGCCGGTTTCCAGCAGTTGGCGCATGGCCGCATCGATGATCGGCAAACCGGTGCGCGCTTCTTGCCACGCGGCCAGATCGTCCGGCGCATCACGCCAGGCCAGGGCCTCGGTTTCCGGGCGAAACGCGCGGTGACGCGACACCCGTGGATAACCCACCAGAATGTGCTTGTAGAACTCACGCCACAGCAGCTCGTTGATCCACGTCACCGCGCCGACCTTGCCGCTGTCGAACTCGCCCTGATTGCTTTGCAGGGCTGCATGCAGGCATTGGCGCGGCGAAATCACCCCGGCAGCCAAATAGGCCGAGAGTTGACTGGTGCCGGGTTTGGCCGGGAAGTCGCGTTCGCTCTGGTAGTAGTCGATTTGCGCGTCGGCGAAGGTGTCGAGACGGCGCCGGGCTTCCTGCTCGCCTGCCGGCCACAGGGCGCGCAATGACTCGCTCGGTGGTGCAAAACCTTTGATTGAGGCCGGCACCGGATCGCTGTCGATATTCAGCTTCGCTTGCTTGCCGGGGGCTTTTACCAACGCTGGTACCGAGCGATGCAGGCGCTCATAGCAGACCTTGCGGAACTGGCTGAACACCTGAAAGTAAGTTTCGGTTTTGGTCAGTACCGTGCCGGGCCTGAACAGCAGTTGGTCGAGGTAGCTGTGAAAAGCAATGCCTCTGGTCTTCAGGGTCGCGGCGACTGCGGCGTCGCGCTGGCTTTCGTGAACGCCGTATTCTTCATTGACGTGCACGGTTTCCACGTTCAGTTGCCGGCAAAGCTCAAGCAACACCGCCTGGGCCTGATCCCAATGGTCGGCAGTGCGCAGCAGCAACGGGATATTCAGCGCACCAAGGATGGCACTCAATTCACGCAGGTTGCGCAACCAGAAGTCGATCTTGCACGCCGCGTCGTCATGTTCCAGCCACTGCTGCGGGCTCAACAGATACACGGCAACCGTCGGGCCGCGCGCAGCGGCAGCCGCGAGGGCGGTGTTGTCATGTTGGCGCAAGTCGCTGCGCAGCCAGATCAATTGCATCGCGGTTTCCATTAAATCAGCCCACGCTGAACGAGTACCTGATGGGCCGAGAGCGAATCTTCGGCCAGGATCAAATCAGCGATCTCAAGGGTTCTTACGGACAACTCGGTCTGGTGGATGCATACCGTTGGTCCGACGAGCATTTTTGCCGCGCTGATGCCGTTCAGCAGTTTCGGCAACTGCGCCAGGTTCATTGCCTTGCTGGAATACAGCAGCACTCCTCGCGCTTGCAGATGATCGACCGCCAGCGCCAGTTCTCCGGCCGGAAGAGGCCAGTCGAACACTTGTACCGGGCAGTCGGCACTGCTGATCAGCCACGCGCAGAGCCACAGGTGTGGTTCCAGCGCCAGGTCCGAGTGATTGATCAGCAGCAGCGGTGCAGCGTGCAATTGCCGATTGTTATGGTAGATGCGCGCGCCAAATTTGCTGCGCAACCACGAATAAAAGAACACACGCTCCATCTGCGCACCGAACTGTCCTTGCCAGCGCTGTTCGAGTTCGGCCAGCAGCGGCAGGAGTAATTGCTCGCACAGCGTGCGTGGCGGGTACAGGGCCATGGCCTGGTTGATGCTGTCGTCGAGATTGCGCTCATTGAGCTGGATGACGGCGCCGAGCAAGGACTGACGCTGTCGTTGCCAGTCGTTCTCCACCGTCTCGGTAAAAGCTTGCGGCGCGTCGAGCAACGGTTTGACCTGACTGACCGCCACGCCTCGGTTGAGCCAGGTCAGAATGGTCAGGATGCGTTGCACATGTTCGCTGGAATACAGGCGATGGCCCTTGGGCGTGCGCTGCGGCACGATCAACCCGTAACGGCGCTCCCAGGCGCGCAGGGTAATGGCGTTGACGCCGGTCTGCCGCGCCACTTCGCGGATGGGCAGCCAGCCCTCGTCGAGGGCTTTCTTGAAGTCCGCACCGAGGTCTTCCCGGGCGCTGCTGTCGAGTGTGTCGTTCATCAAATGGCGTTTCGCAGGCTGAGGTTTTCCGGATGCGGCTGCAGGTACACCTGTTGTGCGATGTACGGGTCCGGGTGTTGGCGAAAATGATGTTTGAGCAAGGTCAGCGGCACCACCAGCGGCACGATGCCGTGACGGTACTGGCCGATGACATGTTGCATTTCCTGTTTGTCTTCAGGGCTGATCGCCTGTTTCAGATAGCCGCTGATGTGCTGCAGGACGTTGCTGTGAGTGCGGCGGGTGGCGCATTTCTTCAACGCGCTCATCAACTCGCTGAAATAGCGCGGGCCGAGTTCGACCGGATCGGTCTGGGCCATGTTGCCCAGCAATTTGCCCAAGGCTTTGTATTGTTCAGGGTTGTGCGCCATCAACAGGTATTTGTAGCGCGAGTGGAATTCGGTCAGTGCGCGGCGGCTCAAGCCTTGTTTGAGCACTTGTTGCCAGGCGCTGTAGGCGAGTACGCGGGTGATGAAGTTTTCCCGCAGCACTGGATCGTTCAGGCGTCCGGCTTCTTCTACCGGCAGATCCGGGTGCTGCGCACAGAACGCCTGAGCGTAGATGCCACGGCCGCCGCCGTTCACCGGCGCGCCGTTGGCGTGATAGACCTTGACCCGCTCCAGACCGCACGAAGGCGACTGCTGCATGAAGATGTAGCCGCAGATGTCATTGAGCTCGCCGGCCATTTTCTGCCCGTAGGCTGCCAGTGGTTCGGTGACATTGATTTGCGGGTTGACGGTGCCGACCGCTTCAGGAGCGTCCGGATCCCCGACCAGGCGGATCGGCTCGCGAGGAATGCCCAGGCCAATCGCGACTTCAGGACAAACCGGGACGAATTCGAAATGCTCGGCGAGGGTGCGGCTGCACAGCCGCGATTCCTTATGCCCGCCGTTGTAGCGCACTTCGGCGCCCATCAGGCAGGCGCTGATGGCGATTTTGGGCCGCAAAGCAGAAAGATCGGACATGCACACCTCGAATCTATTCCTGTACAGGTATTTATTTCTGTACAACTTTTCCTCAGCATAGATTCATGCGTGTACAAGTCAACTCATTTGTATAAGTTTTTCCAGGTTTAACGTCCCACCGGGAAATCATTTCCAGCCGGATAACCAGTGAGTGTTGTCTTTAAGCGTCTGCCAACCGAGGCGTTCGGCGCGCTTGGTCAGCACCGCCTGCAATTCAACCTCCAGCACCGTACCTTCCTCATCACGGAACAGCTCGGTGACCAGAAAATGCTTTTCACGGTTTTGCGGGTGGGCTGCTGTCCACTTCGAGAGCAGCAGCTTTTGCGGATTGATGCGGTTCATTGCAGGTGTTCGTGCAAACGGCGTGCAGCTTCCTGGCCGCTGAGCCAGGCCCCCTCGACGCGCCCCGACAGGCACCAGTCGCCGCAGGCATACAGGCCCAGATCGGCGTCGGCCAGCGTGCCCCATTCGTGGCCGGTCGCAGGGCGCGCGTAGAGCCAGCGGTGGGCGAGGCTGAAGGTCGGCGCGGGCATGGCGCTGTGCAGCAGTTCGGCGAAGGCACCGTGCAGTTGCTCGATCACCGCTTCCTTGGGCAGGTCGATGTGTTGCCGGCTCCAGGCGCTGCTGGCGTGCAGCACCCAGGTGTCGCACGTCGTGTCACGTCCCGGTTTGCTGCGGTTGCGTGCCAGCCAGTCGAGCGGGCTGTCCTGCACAAAGCAACCTTCGATCGGTGTGTCCAGTGGAGTATCGAAGGCGAGGGCGACGGCCCAGGTCGGGTCCATTTTCACCCCGGCGGCCGCGCCGGCGAGTTTCGGTGCGGCGGCCAGCAATGCGGTGGCTTGCGGCGCCGGGGTGGCGATCACCACATGGCTGAAGGGGCCATGGGTGAAGCCTTCGGCGTCCTGCAAATGCCAATGTTCTTCGCCGCGAAACACCTCGGTGATGCGGCAGGCAAAGTGCACTTCCAGGCCATTGAGCAAGCCGCGGGTGATGGCGCTCATGCGCGGCGTGCCGACCCAACGGGTCTGCTCGTCCGGCGACAGATTCAATTGCCCGCCCTGACAGGTGTAGAGCTGCGGTTGCCATTCGGCGACCCAGCCCTGGCTCTGCCAGCGCTGCACCTCGGTGACGAAACGCCGGTCGCGGGCGGTGAAATATTGCGCGCCCATGTCCAGAGAACCGGCGTCGCTGCGTTTGCTCGACATGCGCCCGCCGCTGCCGCGGCTTTTGTCGAAGAGCTGGACGGTGTGTCCGGCCTCTGTCAGCGCTTGCGCGGCGGAGAGTCCGGCGATGCCGGTGCCGATGATTGCGATAGGTACAGTCATAGGGGCCTCGTTTACCTTTCTGTACAGACTACGCCGTCAATGAAACCTGTACAATTTTGTTTTTTGGTATAACTTCTAGCGTTCTCGTTCTGACAGCTTGGCCTATGGTTAAACAATAGAGCCTGCCCGATAGAAAAGATCCCTGCTTATAAAAATAGACTAGTGATCCGGGTAAAACGCCACGCGAGGAAGATGTCATGCGCATATTGCTGACCGGCGGTACTGGTTTGATCGGACGTCAGCTCTGTCAGTATTGGTCCAGGCAAGGCCATCAACTGACGGTGTGGAGTCGGCGTCCGGAGAAAGTCGCGCAGATCTGCGGTGCGCAGGTGCGCGGTATTGCCCGTCTCGAAGACTTCGGCAACGAGCCACTGGACGCAATCGTCAATCTGGCTGGAGCACCGATCGCGGATCGGCCATGGACCCATCGGCGCAAAGCGTTGTTGTGGAGCAGCCGCATCACCCTGACTGAAACCCTGCTGGCCTGGTTGGAAACACGACAACAGAAACCGGCGTTGTTGATTTCCGGTTCTGCAGTCGGTTGGTACGGTGACGGCGGTGAGCGCGAGCTGACCGAGGACTCACCGCCGGTGATCGACGATTTTGCCAGCCAGTTGTGCATCGCCTGGGAGGAAACCGCGCAGCGTGCCGAAGCATTGGGCGTGCGCGTGGTGCTGGTACGAACCGGGCTGGTGCTATCAGCCGAGGGCGGCTTTTTGTCGCGACTGTTGCTGCCGTTCAAGCTTGGGCTGGGCGGGCCTTTGGGCAATGGTCGGCAGTGGATGCCATGGATTCATATTGATGATCAAATCGCCCTGATTGATTTTCTTCTGCACCGCGATCAGGCGAGCGGTCCTTATAATGCCTGCGCACCGAAACCGGTGCGCAATCGCGAGTTTGCCAAGACGCTGGGCAGCGTGCTGCATCGTCCGGCGTTCATGCCGATGCCGGCCCTGGCGCTGAAGGTCGGGCTTGGCGAAATGTCTTTGCTGTTGCTGGGTGGCCAACGCGCCATGCCGGCACGCTTGCTGGAAGCGGGTTTCACTTTCCAGTTCACGGATTTGCGCGCGGCTCTGGATGATCTCTCCGGCCGCCTTTGAAATAGGACGATGCATGACCGATCACGCCTTGCTTCTGGTCAACCTGGGCTCCCCGGCCTCCACTTCGGTGGCCGATGTACGCAGCTACCTCAATCAATTTCTGATGGACCCGTACGTGATCGACCTGCCGTGGCCGGTGCGGCGGCTGTTGGTGTCGCTGATCCTGATCAAGCGCCCCGAACAATCGGCCCATGCCTACGCGTCGATCTGGTGGGAGGAGGGTTCGCCGCTGGTGGTGCTGAGCCGTCGTCTGCAGCAGCAGATGACAACCCGTTGGACCCATGGCCCGGTGGAACTGGCCATGCGTTACGGCGAGCCGTCGATTGAAACGAAATTGCTGCAACTGGTCGCCGCCGGGCACAAGCGCATTACGCTGGCGCCGCTTTATCCACAGTTCGCCGACAGCACCACCACCACGGTGATCGAAGAAGCCAAGCGGGTGATTCGCGAGAACAAGCTCGACGTGAAACTGTCGGTGCTGCAACCGTTCTACGATCAGCCGGAATACCTCGATGCACTGGTCGCCAGCGCCCAACCGCACTTGCAGCAGGACTACGATCACTTGCTGCTGAGCTTCCATGGCTTGCCAGAGCGGCACCTGACCAAGCTCGATCCGACGGGCAATCACTGCCTCAAAAACGAAGACTGCTGCAAGAATGCCTCGCCGGCAGTACTGGCCACCTGTTACCGCGCCCAGTGCCTACGCACCGCCTCTGAGTTCGCCAGGCGCGCAGGCATTGCCGATGGCAAATGGTCGGTGTCATTTCAGTCGCGTCTGGGGCGGGCCAAGTGGATCGAACCCTACACCGAGGCGCGGCTGGATGAGCTGGCGAAAAGCGGCGTGAAAAAGATTCTGGTGATGTGCCCGGCGTTTGTCGCCGATTGCATCGAGACGCTGGAAGAGATCGGGGATCGCGGCCAGGAACAGTTCCGCGAGGCGGGGGGCGAGGAGCTGGTGCTGGTGCCGTGCCTGAATGACGACCCGCAATGGGCGAAGGCGTTGGCAACCCTGTGCGAGAGAGCGCCGTTGGCGCTGTAGCTGTTGTGGCGAGGGAGCTGGTTGCGAAGCAGCCCCAAACCCTGCGAACGCGGTTCACAGGAAACCGCATCCGCCGAGTTTATGACTGCTTCGCAGTCAAGCGGGAGCAAGCTCCCTCGCCAAAGGTCATGAGCAGATTTTAGATTAGCGGCTCATCCGCCTTCTTGTGCTTCCAGCTGTCATTGCCCGGCAGGATCAGGTTCAGCGCAATCGCCACCACCGCGCACAACGCGATGCCTTTGAGGCCGAAGTCGTCCGGGCCAGTGCCGGTGCCGACCAGCACACCGCCGATGCCGAACACCAGGGTCACCGAGACGATCACCAGATTGCGCGCTTCGCCCAGATCGATTTTGTGACGGATCAGGGTGTTCATCCCCACCGCGGCAATCGAGCCGAACAGCAGGCACAGAATCCCGCCCATCACCGGCACCGGAATGCTTTGCAGCAGCGCGCCGAACTTGCCGATGAACGCCAGGGTGATGGCGAAGATCGCCGCCCAGGTCATGATTTTCGGGTTGTAGTTCTTGGTCAGCATCACCGCGCCGGTCACTTCGGCATAGGTGGTGTTCGGTGGGCCGCCAAACAGGCCGGCGGCCGTGGTAGCGATGCCGTCACCCAGCAGGGTGCGATGCAGGCCCGGCTTCTTCAGATAGTCACGACCGGTCACACTGCCTACTGCGATTACGCCGCCGATGTGCTCGATGGCCGGCGCCAGCGCCACTGGAACGATGAACAGGATCGCCTGCCAGTTGAACTCGGGTGCCGTGAAGTGCGGCAGGGCGAACCATGGCGCGGCAGCAATCTTCGCGGTATCGACCACGCCGAAATAAAACGACATGGCAAAACCGACCAGCACCCCGGAAATGATCGGCACCAGGCGGAAAATGCCTTTGCCGAACACCGCCACGATCAACGTGGTCAGCAGCGCCGGCATCGAGATCATCATCGCGGTCTGGTAGTGGATCAGTTCAGAACCATCACCCGCCTTGCCCATTGCCATGTTCGCGGCAATCGGTGCCATGGCCAGGCCGATGGAGATGATCACCGGACCAATCACTACCGGTGGCAGCAGACGGTCAATGAAACCGGTGCCTTTGATCTTCACGGCAAGGCCGAGGAAGGTATAGACGAAACCGGCCGCCATCACGCCGCCCATGGTCGCGGCGAGGCCGAACTGGCCCTTGGCGAGAATGATCGGAGTGATGAAGGCAAAGCTCGACGCGAGGAACACCGGCACCTGACGCCCGGTGACGATCTGGAACAGGATCGTCCCTAAACCCGCGGTAAACAGTGCCACGTTCGGGTCAAGACCCGTGATCAGCGGCATCAGCACCAAGGCGCCGAAAGCCACGAACAGCATCTGGGCACCGGACAGCACCGTGCGCCAGAGCGGATCGTTGAACTCTTGCTGCATGTTTACGCGTCCTTCTGCTTGGTGCCGAAGATCTTGTCACCGGCGTCGCCAAGCCCAGGGATGATGTAACCGTGCTCGTTCAAGCGCTCATCGATGGACGCGGTGTAGATGGTCACGTCCGGGTGAGCCTTTTCTACGGCAGCAATGCCTTCCGGCGCGGCGACCAGCACCATTGCGCGGATGTCCTTGCAGCCGGCTTTCTTCAGCAGGTCGATGGTCGCGACCATGGAGCTGCCGGTGGCGAGCATCGGGTCGATGATCATCGCCAACCGTTCGTCGATTTCCGGAACCAGTTTTTCCAGGTAGGTGTGCGCTTGCAGGGTTTCTTCGTTGCGGGCGACGCCCACTGCGGAAACCTTGGCGCCCGGGATCAGACTCAGCACGCCTTCGAGCATGCCGATGCCGGCGCGCAGGATCGGCACGACGGTGATCTTCTTGCCGGCGATTTTCTCCACCGACACGGTGCCGCACCAACCTGGAATATCGTAGGTTTCCAGGGGCAGGTCTTTGGTAGCTTCATAGGTCAACAGGGCGCCGACTTCCTGAGCAAGCTCACGGAAATTCTTGGTGCTGATGTCAGCGCGGCGCATCAGGCCGAGTTTATGGCGGATCAGCGGATGGCGGATCTCGAGGATGGGCATGGAAAAACTCCGGCGGCGGGCAAAAAAACCGGCCTAGATTAATCTATCCGAGGGTGATGTCCTATAGGACATTGAATACGTTAGTCCATTAACGCTTGATTCGACCTCGCGGGATGCGTACCTTTGCCCGCTTTTCCAATTCCGCCACCCCTGGAGAGCGCCATGTCCGCTGATCTCGAGCATATCCGTCAAATCATGCGAGAGGCTGACTGCCTGTACACCGAAGCTGAAGTCGAGGCCGCCATCGCCCGCGTCGGTGCACACATCAACGAACAACTGGCCGACAGCAACCCGGTGGTGTTCTGCGTGATGAACGGCGGCCTGATCTTCTCCGGCAAACTGCTGACTCATCTGCAGTTCCCGCTGGAAGCCTCCTACCTGCACGCCACCCGTTATCGCAACGAAACCAGCGGCGGCGACCTGTTCTGGAAAGCCAAGCCGGAAGTCTCGTTCATCGACCGCGACGTGCTGATCATCGACGACATCCTCGACGAAGGTCACACCCTGGGCGCGATCATCGACTTCTGCAAACACGCCGGCGCGCGCAAAGTGCACACCGCCGTGCTGATCGACAAGGACCACGACCGCAAGGCACGTCCTGACCTGAAGGCAGACTTCGTCGGCCTGCCATGCGTTGACCGCTACATCTTCGGTTACGGCATGGACTACAAAGGCTACTGGCGCAACGCCAACGGGATCTTTGCCGTTAAAGGCATGTAAGCAAGATCAAAAGATCGCAGCCTTCGGCAGCTCCTACAGGGGGATTGATGTACACCCTGTAGGAGCTGCCGAAGGCTGCGATCTTTTGCTTTTAATCCCATGCTAGAGTGCTCGGCCCTGCCCCCGGAGCCTGCCATGAGCCTCTTGATCCGCAGCTTTGCCGCCCTGTTGCTGACCCTCAGCCTGCCTCTGGCCGCCGCCCCGGCGCCGATGCACAGTCAGTTTCTACCGCCGGACGACCTGACCCTGCGTGATGCCGAACCCGAGCAGCAACAACTGCTGCAGGTCACCGATTATTCGGTGGTGGTCGGTGCGCAACGCCAGTCCAATCAGCAGCCGATTCCGGTGACCTCACCGCTGATGATCCGCCTCAAGGGCAAGTCGCTGAACAAGGGCGCAACCATCACCCAGGTGCTGGTCAATTTCGATGGCGAAAGCAAAAGCCTGAAAAAACCGGTTTATGACGACAAGAGCAAGACCCTGACCCTGTTCTACCCGCTGGCCCAATACCGGGTGGTGGTCGATCTGCTGCGCAACGACACCGTGTATGTACAGTTCCTCAGTTACGCCAACGGCCACATCTGGGCCGATCTGCACACCGGGGCCGTTCGTGCGCGTTGAGCCTTGTGGCTGGGCAGGGGTAAACTGCCCGCCCCGTGTAATGTCTGCGAGCTGGAGTCGGCAATGCGTAAAGATAAGAAACAGGTGATTGGTGACGAGATCGGCGATGAGCAGATCAAGCTGTTCCTCGATTTTGAGCCGGTCGACGCCACTTCGCCGTCGCTGCACAAACTGATCAAGGCCTATCGTGGTTTGCGCATCGACGATTTCGAGCGCTTCCTGACGTTCTTCGTGGCTGCCGGTTACGACGTTGATGGCAAGGATGAACAGGGCCAGACGTTTGTTGATCTGATCAAGGATCAGCGTAACGCGGCCGAGTACATTGAGCTGATCGACAAGGCGCGCGGTTAAGATCATCCCTGTGGCGAGGGAGCTTGCTCCCGCTTGAGTGCGCAGCGCTCACGAGATTTTGGGGCCGCTGCGCAGCCCGGCGGGAGCAAGCTCCCTCGCCACAGAGGTCAGAGTTTCAAATTTCGGCCAAAAAAAACGCCCCGCACTCACTGAGTACGGGGCGTTTTTCATGTCGCAAGATCAAGCGAAGCTTGGGGTCTCGCTGCTTTCTTCAACCAGTTCCAGGGCGATGTTGTTCTGCGTGTTGATCTTGCGATACAGCGCAGCATCGGTTTCCAGAACCTTTTCACGGGCCGGGAAGATCTCCGCCAGTTTGGCCGCCCACTCACCCTTGGCCTTGGCCGGGAAGCATTTCTCGATCAGTTCCAGCATGATCGAAACGGTCACTGAAGCGCCTGGCGAAGCGCCGAGCAGGGCGGCGAGGGAGCCGTCTTTCGCTGCGACCAGCTCGGTACCGAATTGCAGGATGCCGCCCTTTTTCGGGTCCTTCTTGATGATCTGTACCCGTTGGCCGGCCACTTCCAGGCGCCAGTCTTCGGCTTTCGCCTCCGGGTAGAAGCGGCGCAGGGAGTCCAGACGCTGCTCCATCGATTGCATCACTTCGCTGACCAGGTACTTGGTCAGGTCCATGTTGTTTTTCGCCACTGCCAGCATCGGCCCGATGTTGCCCGCGCGAACCGACAGTGGCAGGTCCATGAAGGAGCCGTGCTTGAGGAACTTGGTGGTGAAACCGGCGTATGGCCCGAACAGCAGGGATTTCTTGCCGTCGACCACGCGGGTGTCCAGGTGCGGCACGGACATGGGCGGCGAACCCACCGCGGCCTGGCTGTAGACCTTGGCCTGGTGGTGCTTGACCACTTCCGGGTTATCGCAACGCAGCCACTGGCCACTGATCGGGAAGCCGCCGAAGCCTTTGCTTTCCTCGATGCCCGAAGCCTGCAGCAGCGGCAGGGCCGCGCCACCGGCGCCGAGGAAGACGAATTTGGCATCGACTTCACGGCTGTTGCCGCTGTTGACGTCCTTGATGCTGACGGTCCAGCCGGCGCCGTTACGCTTGAGGCCGGTCACGCGCTTGCAGTATTTGACCTGGGTGTCCGGTGCGCTGGTCAGGTGCTTGAGCAACTGATTGGTCAGGGCGCCGAAGTTGACGTCGGTGCCGTTCATCACGCGGGTCGCGGCCAGGACTTCGTCCGGCGAACGGCCCGGCATCATCAGCGGCATCCACTCGGCCATCTTGGCCTTGTCTTCGGTGTATTCCATGTCGGCGAAGGCGTGGTGCTTGTGCAGCACGTTGAAGCGTTCCTTGAGGAACGACACGCCTTTGTCACCCTGGACGAAGCTCAGGTGCGGCACCGGGCTGATGAAGGACTTGCACGAGCCGAAGGTGCCTTTTTTGGTCAGGTACGACCAGAACTGCTTGGACACTTCGAACTGGGTATTGATGTGCACGGCTTTCTTGATGTCGACGCTGCCGTCGGCGGCCTGCGGCGTGTAGTTCAGCTCGCACAGGCCGGCGTGGCCGGTACCGGCGTTGTTCCACGGGTTGGAACTCTCCGCGGCCCCGGAATCCATCAACTCGACGACTTCCAGCTTGATCGTCGGGTCGAGTTCTTTGAGCAGTACTGCCAGGGTGGCACTCATGATGCCGGCCCCAACCAGAACTACGTCGACTGCTTCGTTATGCGCCATTTAACGCGTCTCCAAAATCTGCAGCACCAAATTGTCGGCATGGCTGCCAGGGAGTGGCGGGGCAGGTCAGTTAAGCCCCGGATAACCCATGGTCAGGTTCGTCATGTCCGAATCTTCGCAATTTTTCGCAACTTCGACGGATGCATGCGGCCTGGCTTCAAGAGTTGCATGAACTCATTTCAGCACGCGGCTGGCAATTCGACTTATGGTCGAGACATCCGTTTTGTGCAACCAAATCCGTAGCGGACAGGCTTCAGGCTCCGATGTTCGAGGTATCCCCGGTCCTGTGTCGTTGGGCTGTTACAGACGCTAATGGTGCATGTTCAGACGCAAAACTATTCATTTGCTCGCCACACTCTTGTGAAGTTGTGAAAACCCGTTTTTTTCACGCTCTTTTGAAGACGTGAACCTCAAAAAAGGGCTGTCCAGGCCTGGCACCGTGCCCGCAAAGGCAAAACAACGCGGTGGCCGAGCGTATGACAGCTCTGCAGATTCGCGAAAAGCGGGGGTTTTGCCGGAAGAACAGGCAAGCGCGCCAACTTCACTCGATCTGTGTGGGCGGCTCTCTGTGGGCGATTTTGATGGCGAATGCAGGGCATTGCCGGTGTTGCGGGGCCCGATCAGGAGACGTCCTTATAATCGGGGGGAGATTGTATCGAAGAAATGCGGGCAGTTGGTCGAGTTTAATGACTTTTATTAGGCATCCGGTCAGATGCTCAACATCGCCTGGGCACGTGCGCGAGGTTGTTGCTCGATGACCCGGGCGCTGGCGGGCAGCGGCTGGTGCAACCAGTTGAGGCGGATTTCTTCGATTTCCACCCAGCCGTCGCCCATTGGCTTGAGGCTGCACTGTTTGAAGGCCTGGCAGTGGCCGTTGCGATCCAGCAGGGCGAAGCTGCGGTGCAGCGGACGTGGAGCGAACAACGAGATCAGATAACGCATGGCAAGTACCTTGTTGGGGACTGGTTTGAAGCTTGCCAGGCGGCCGTGACGCCAAGGTGTATGGGCGGTGAATAATCTGTGACAGGAACCGCATTCTCTCGGCTGGGTCAGACATTTGAGTATTCACTGTCGAGTGCTGGTTACCCGCAGTGGCCCACCGCTATACTGCCGGCCTGTTTGTGCCTGATTCTGGAGAAAAGAGCATGTTGCAACGCCTGTTGTTCGGTTTGATCACTGTGACCAGTTTGACCCTGGTTGGCTGCGCCCACAGCCCGCAACAACTGAGCCCGGAACCGAAGCTGACCACGCAGTTGGCCCCGGTCGGCCATGGCCAGCAAGTGGTGGTGCGCGTGGTTGACGGTCGTCCGTCGCCAACCCTCGGCACCCGTGGCGGCCTGTACCCGGAAACCAGCGCCATCACCGTACAGCGCGAGCAGATCCTGCCGAAGTTGCAGGCCCAGGCTGAAGCCGCCGTGCGGCTGCTCGGCTTCACCCCGACCAGCAACGCGATGAATGCGCCGCAGCTGACCGTGACCCTGACCGAGCTCAAGTACCAGTCGCCGAAAGAAGGCATGTACGTGACCGAGGCCACCATCGGCGCGACCTTCCGTTCCGACGTGCAGAGCGGCAACCGTCGTTACAGCGGCCGCTACGGTGCTTCGCTGGACCAGCGGTTCGGCATGGCGCCGAACCAGGAAACCAACACCAAGCTGGTCAGCGACGTGTTGAGCGACGCCTTGACTCGCCTGTTCAAGGACCCGACCGTGGGTCAGATCCTCGCCGAGTAAGCTGTTCGGCTGATGTGAAAAAGCCCGGTGCCAGTGATGGCGCCGGGCTTTTTCATGCCTGCGGCAGCTCCTACAGAGGACGATGTGGGTCAGGCGGCCTGGGAGTAGAAGTCGAGAACGCTCACACCGGTCAGCAGGTCAGTCTCCGGCAAATCCGCATGCTGATGCCCGCCGAGGGCGCAATACACCAGCCAGTGGCGATCCTGAACATTGAAGGCGAGGCTGCCGACGAGGCTTTGTTGTTCGTCGGTCGGGGTGATGAGGTACAGGCGATCCTGGTTTTCGGCGTGCAGCATGTCGCGTTCCATGTGTGTTTCGAGGCGCGCATGGTGGCCGATGTAAATGACGATGCCGTGACACAGGACAGCCATCGGTCGATTGTCAGGTTATTTGTCGCAAAGGGTAGGGTGGTGGCGGAGTGTTTCGGTAGAATCCGCGCCGCAGTCGTCGATCGGGCGCCTGCCACACTGATTCAGATCCGAGGTCTGTGATGTCGCTGCACTTGATGACGCTGTTTACCGCCCATCCCGCCAAATTGATCAATCTGCTGGCGCTGGCACTGGCCTTCCCCGGCAGTTGGCTGCTGCATGCGACTCGCCGTCGTGAACAACGCGCCATGGCCAGCATCGCCGCTCAGCGCCAGGCCCAACCCAACGCCGAACCGATTCTGGATTGGGCGACGTTGCGCATGAACCGCTTTTTCTACCGCTTCGGTTTTGCCTGCCTCGGCCTGGCCCTGATCGTCTCCTGGATCAGCACCCGCTTCTGAAAGCAAAAGATCGCAGCCTTCGGCAGCTCCTACAGGAGATTGGTGTAGGAGCTGCCGCAGGCTGCGATCTTTTGATCTTGCTTTTGTTTTACAACGGTAACCCAGCCTTCACCCGGTACTGATTGCGCACCGGCGTCGCATATTGCAGCACCAGATACGGACGATGCTCTACAGGGCAGGCGTCCAGACGGCTCTGCCATTCTTCCTGCGCCTTGGCCAGTTCGTCGGCGGGGAACAGCTCGGCAGCCTTCGGCACGTTCAGTTGCGGATCGGCATCGGCCCACTGCGCGTATGCCAGGTAATGCACCGGGAACAGGCGATAACCGCCGAGAATCTGCTTGTCCATCTCGACCGCCAATTGCTTGGTGTCTTCGAACAGCTCGGTGATTGGCGCGGCGAAGTTCACGTGCACCCGGCCCTTGTAGCCCGTAATGCCCTTGGCGATGCTCACGTCATCCTCGCCCGGTGCCTTGGCGTAGGTGCCGGTGGTGGCGCGGATATACAGCTCGCGGGCCTTGGCCTGGTCGCACGGGTCGTATTCGTAACTGATCGACACCGGGGTCAGGTTCAGCGACTGGATCACTTCGCCGAACGGCTCGTCCTTGCGGCTCATGTGGAACATCTTGAGGATCGCCGACTCGGTACGGTCGTCGCCGTCCTTGGCCCGGCCTTCGGCCTGCGCGATCCAGATCGAGGCGCAATCGTTGCGGATCGAGTGGTTGATGTACGCTGACAGCAATTGATACGCCGCCATCTTCTCGCGGCGCCCGGTGATCGAACGGTGCACGATGAAGCTCTTGTTCAGGCGCATCAGATCGCTGACAAAAGGCTTTTGCAGCAGGTTGTCGCCGATTGCGATGCGCGGCGTCGGCAGGCCGGCGTGGTACACCGCATAGTTGACGAAGGCCGGGTCCATCACAATGTCGCGGTGGTTGGCGATAAACAGATAAGCGCTGCCGGACTTGAATTGCTCGACACCCGTGTAGGTCACGCCGTCGGTGGCGCGCTCGATGGTGTGGTCGACGTAGGACTCGATCTTGTCCTGCAACGTCGCCACCGAGGTCACGCTGGCGAACTCACGACGCAGCCGATGGGCTATAAGTGGTTTGAGCATCCAGCCGAAGGCACCGGCAAAACGCGGGAAGCGGAAGTGGGTGAGGATATCTAGAAACGCCTTGTCGCCGAGCAGTCTTGCCAGTACCACAGGTACTTCGCTGTCGTCGTAAGGTCGGATGGCATCGAATTCGCCCATCATGCTCTCTTGTTGGAAACGGCTAGGGTAAGTAAAGGTTTTGATCGAAAACCAACGGGGCACGGTCTGAAAAAGTAGCCAGACAAAAATAGCCCTGCAAATAGACCGGCGATTATACGCACAAGTCACCTGGGAGACCGCGATGCTGGAAAGCGCACTGTATGAATGTCCGTATTGTGGTGAAGAGGTAGAGACGACAGTGGACTTGTCCGGCGGCGATCAGACCTACATCGAGGACTGTCAGGTGTGTTGTCGACCGATTACGTTTGTCTTGCAGGTGCATGGCGAGGACTGGTTTCTGGAAGTCTTTAGCGAAAACGAGTGAGGGGCGCCCATGCAGCGAATCTACGAGCCGGAAAACCTGATGGAAGGCGAGATGCTCAAGGGCATGCTCGCCAGCGAAGGCATCGAGGCGCACCTGGTGGGCCGGGATCTGCTCGGCGGCACGGGGGAGTTGCCGATTTTTGGTCTGCTGGGGTTGTCGGTCGAAAACGATCAGGCCGAATACGCCCGCGAGCTGATCACCGCGTACAATGCCGCGCTGCCGCTGCCCGGCGATGAACCGGAGAGCTTCCCCGGGACGCTGGTCTGTTAGGCTGACGTTCGTTTTATTGCTGAGTCGTGTTGCCCCATGTGTGGACGTTATGCCCTGTTTCGCTGGAACCGCGACTTCGCGGCCCTGCCCGGATTTCCCGCCGATCAGCAGGCGCAGTGGAATATTTCTCCCAATGATTCGGTGTTGATGCTGCGCTCCGAGGCCGACGGCCAACGCACGCTGGCCCGCGCCCGTTGGGGGCTGACGCCGCCGTGGCTGACCGATCTGTCGAAAACCCCGGCGCATGCCCGGGCGGAAACGGTCGCCGAGCAACCGATGTTCCGTGAAGCGCTGCGCCTGCGTCGTTGCCTGCTGCCGGCCAACGGTTTCTACGAATGGCGTGGCAATCTGCGCAAGCGCCCGTACTGGCTGACGCCGGGTGAGGGTTCATCGCTGTTTTTCGCGGCGATCTGGGAGGCGTATCCGGTGCAGGAGCAGGTGTGGCTGAGCACCGCCGTCATCACGCAGCCGGCGGCCAGTCAGCGCCGACCGTTGATTCTCGATGAGGCGGGGCAGGCGGCCTGGCTCGATCCCGCGACGCCGCTGCATGTGCTGCAGGGTTTGCTCGCCAGTGAGCCGGCGGCATTGCGCGAGCGGGTGCTGGCGAATCTGGTGAATGATCCGAAGCTCAATGGGCCGGAGTGTCTGACCCCGGGTTGATGTGAAAGCGAAAGGATCGCAGCCTGCGGCAGCTCCTGCATCGATTCTGTAGGAGCCGCCGCAGGCTGCGATCTTTTGATCTTGCTGTTAAACCTTGAACTGATTGATCAACCGCCGCTGCTGCTCCGCCAGTTTGGTCAGGCCGGCACTCGCCGAACTCGACTCATCCGCACCGCCCGCCACTTCATTGGCCACCTGACCGATATTGATCACGTTGCGGTTGATGTCATCCGCCACGGCGCTTTGCTCTTCAGCGGCACTGGCGATCTGCGTGTTCATGTCATTGATCACCGACACCGCCTGAGTAATCGTCTCCAGCGCCTCGGCGGCTTTCGCCGCGTGCTGCACGCTTTCGTCGGTGCGGTTCTGGCTGTCCTCCATGACCCGCACTACGTCGCGGGTGCCCTGTTGCAGTTGCTGGATCATGCTCTGGATTTCTTCGGTGGCCTTCTGGGTCTTCTGCGCCAGATTGCGCACCTCGTCCGCCACCACGGCAAAGCCGCGCCCTTGTTCGCCGGCACGCGCCGCTTCGATCGCCGCGTTCAGCGCCAGCAGGTTGGTCTGCTCGGCGATCCCGCGAATGGCCGTCAGGATCGCGTTGATGTTTTCACTGTCCTTGGCCAGGGTCTGCACCACGCCCACGGCTTTGCCGATTTCCAGCGCCAGCGCACCAATCGAATTCGAGGTATCACGGACGATCTGCATGCCCTGGCCAGCGGCCTGATCCGCATGGCTGGCGGCTTGCGCTGCCTGGGTGGCGTTGCGCGCCACGTCTTGCGCAGTGGCGGTCATTTCCTGCACGGCAGTGGCGACCTGATCGATCTCGGCCATTTGTTTCTGAATGCCGATGTTGGTGCGAATCGCGATGTCGGCCGTGTGTTCGGAGGAATCGCTGACGCTCTGCACCGACGTCACCACCTGCGTGATCATCGCCTGCAACTTGGCGAGGAAGGTGTTGAAGCCTTTGGCAATCGAGCCGAGTTCATCGCTGCGATCACTGCTCAAGCGGCGGGTCAGATCACCTTCACCTTTGGCAATGTCATCGAGCATGGCGACCATCTGCTTCAGGGGGCGGGCGATGCCGTGGCCCACCAGCCAGATCACCAGCAGGCCGATGCCGGCGATGATCAGGCCGACCATGGCCATACCGAAGGTGTCGGATTTGCGCTGGGCATCGAGGTCGGCCTGAAGTTTCTGCAGATCGGCCATTACCGCGTTCAGCGGCAGTTGCAGCATCAGGGTCCAGCGCGCGTCGGTCTGGCCGATGCCGAATGGCAGGTACAACTCGATGCGGCCCTTGTCCTTGTTGACCGAGTAGGTGACTTCGCCGCGTTTGAGATTGGCCATGTTGGCAATCTGTTCGGCGTCGAGAATGTCGCTGACCTTTTCACCGAATTTGCTCGGGTCCTGGGTGTAGGCCACGATCCGCCCGTTGCCGCCGATCAGGGCCATTTGCCCGGCGCCGCTGTACAGCTTCTGGTTGGCGGCGAGGAGCATGTCCTGAATGAAGTTCACCGACAGGTCGGCGCCGACGATGCCTTGAAAAGTGCCGTTGAGCATGATCGGTTCAATGAACGAGGCGAGCATGACGACTTTGTCGCCGACTTTGTAAGGCGCCGGATCGATCACGCAGGGCTTTTTGGTTTCCTTGGAACAGAGGTAATACTCACTGGCGCGCACCCCGGTGGACAGGGTTTTCTGATCGTCGACATCGGCCAGTTTGTCCACGCCCAGACTGCCGTCGGTATTGCGGAACCACCACGGCAGGAAGCGTCCGTTGGCAGGGTCGATACCGATCACGGCGCTGCCAACATAGGCTGCGTCATTGTGATCCAGTGCGTTCTTTTCCCAGCCGATGTAGGTGCCGAGAATTTTCGGGTTCTGCTCGACGTTTTCCTTGATCAGGCTGATCAGTTGCTCGCGGCTGACGCTCAGGCGCGGCTGGCCGTCGGCGCCCGGTGTGCCGAGCAGCGTGTTGACCCGCACCAGTCCGCCGGCAATCAGCAGCGGCGCTTCGAGTTCGCGCTGGATCTGGCTGACCTGGGTCTGCGCCAACGAGGTCAGGCGTTGTTCGATGACTTGTTCGAACTGCGCCTGAGTGCGCTGCTGCACCATGTCTTGAGTGCGGGCACCGGAAAACAGCGCGTACAGCACCAGCGCGGCAACCACGCTGAGGACGATGGCGCCGGCCAGGGCGGCGACGGAAAACTGGATCGACTTGAACTTCATGGGAGCTCCGCACGCAAGAGGACGTCTGCGCTGTTGTATCGGCAGCAGGCATTGCGCCATGAGTGGCGAGCGGAACATTCGGCGGATGATGTCGCAAATGGATCGGTGCACGACGCAGCGGCAGCAGGCTTGCCGGTTGCTGTGAATTTTTTACGACAACAGCGGTGGGAAACTTCCGAAAGACGCTGCAACACGTCTGTTGTATCTGGCGCCGATACAATTCACCCCCTACGATACGCGGCAGGTTTTCAGGGAGCTTTTGAATGAACAAGACATTGGTTGTAAGTGCACTGAGCGCAGCGCTGTTGCTGGCCGGTTGTCAGTCGGTCAACACCACCAGCGGCGGAGCCGTGGGCGTGGAGCGCAAGCAGTACATGTTCAGCATGCTGTCCTCGCAAGAGGTCGACCAGATGTATGCCCAGTCCTATCAGAAGACCGTCGGCGAGGCGTCGAGCAAAGGCGTGCTGGACAAGACCAGCCCGGAGGCCAAGCGGGTTCAGGCGATTGCCAACCGGCTGATCGCCCAGGCACCGAACTTCCGCCCGGATGCCGCGCAGTGGCAATGGGAAGTCAACCTGATCAAGAGCGATGAGCTCAACGCCAACTGCGGCCCTGGCGGCAAGATCATTTTCTATACCGGGCTGATCGACAGCCTGAAGCTGACCGACGATGAAATCGCCGCAGTCATGGGCCACGAAATCGCTCACGCCCTGCGCGAGCACGGTCGTGAAGCGATGTCCAAGGCTTATGGCATTGAAATGGCCAAGCAGGGTGCCGGTGCGCTGTTCGGTCTGGGCCAGGACAGCCTGGCGCTGGCCGACACCGTGGCCAACTACGGCATGACCTTGCCCAACAGCCGCGCCAATGAAAACGAAGCCGATCTGATTGGCCTCGAACTGGCCGCCCGCGCCGGGTACAACCCGAATGCGGCGATCACCTTGTGGAACAAGATGAGCAAGGCCTCGGAAGGCGCACCGCCGGAATTCATGAGCACTCACCCGGCCTCGTCCAGCCGAATCGCTTCGTTGCAGGCGGCAATTCCGAAGGTGATGCCGTTGTACGAAAAAGCCCCGAAGTCCTGAGATAGATCGGGCCATTGTGGCGAGGGAGCTTGCTCCCGTTCGGCTGCGAAGCAGTCGTAAATGCAGCAAAAGCGGTGAAACTGTTAAACCGCAATTGCAGAGGTTGGGCCGCTCCGCAGCCCAGCGGGAGCAAGCTCCCTCGCCACAGTTCAGTGTTACTTCAGGCTGGAATTAAACCCAGCCACTGCTCTGCATTGCCTTGTACACCGCGACGATTGCCAGGATGAAGAACGCCGAGGCCGCCAGGCGACGGATCAACGTCAGTGGCAATTTCTCCGCAGCAAAGTTACCCGCCAATACCACCGGCACGTTGGCAATCAGCATGCCTGCCGTGGTGCCGATAATCACCAGCCACAGCTCAGGGTATTGCGCCGCCAGCATCACGGTGGCGATCTGGGTCTTGTCACCGATTTCCGCCAGGAAGAACGCGATCAGCGTGGTCAGGAACGGGCCGAACTTGCGCGCGGTGCTGGCTTCATCGTCATCCATCTTGTCCGGGACCAGCGTCCACAGGGCAGTGGCGGCGAAGCTCGCGGCAAGAATCCAGTGCAACACCGAGTCGGAGAAGAAGCTGCCGAACCAGGCGCCTACCGCACCGGCTGCTGCGTGGTTGGCCAGGGTCGCGGCGACGATACCGGCAATGATCGGCCAGGGTTTGCGAAAGCGAGCGGCGAGAATCAGCGCGAGCAGTTGCGTCTTGTCGCCGATTTCGGCCAAGGCAACGATTGCGGTGGGAACGAGTAACGAGTCCAGCATCAGGATTTTCCTAAGGGGCGGGTCGACACGGCTATGACACGTACAGCCTTCCCGCCCCGGGTAAGGTGTGCGTGTCATAGGTCTTGTCAAACCCTGCGATCCGTCTGGTGCGGACGCTTGGGTCGCATACGCCATGATCTGAGGATCAAGTATGTTGACGTATGCCGGACGAGCTTGGCGCTCGTGGGAGACTACTCCCCTAGGACGGAGCGGATTCTGCCTAGGCAGAATCCATTCGGCAAGTGCTAATTTTCAGCCGCGCTTGGCCCGGTAAATCCGGAAACCATTGCCTTCGGCCTTGATCGCGCACACGCCCAGATGCTCTTCGATCAATGGCTGATACTTCAGGAAGCTGTTCGCAACCAAGCGCAGTTCGCCGCCGTTTTTCAGATGTTTGGCTGCTTTTCGCAGCAAGTTCTCGGTAGCGAAGTAATCCGTATGCACCCCGACATGGAACGGCGGGTTGCTCAGAATCGCGTTCAAACCCATGGGTGCAGCATCGATGCCGTCACCGGTCAGCACTTCGGCTTCCAGACCGTTGGCCGCCAAAGTAAGACGACTGCTGGCGGCGGCGAAGGCATCGACGTCGAGCAGGGTCACCTGATTGTGCGGATAACGCCGTTTGACCGCCGCGCCCAAAACCCCGGCGCCACAACCGAAATCCAGCAGATGACCGCTCGGCAGTTTGTCCAGGTGCTCCAGCAGCAGCGCGCTGCCACGATCCAGTCGGCCATGACTGAACACGCCCGGCAGGCTGATGACTTTAAGCGGGCCTTCGGCCAGCGGCAGCTCGTAAGTCTGCGCCAGGCTTTCCAGCGATTTGGCTTCCGGCGCATTGGCCACGGTCACTTGCCACAGTTGGCAATGGCGCGCGCTGTCGAGTTTGCGCGGCTTGCCGAACGGGTTGAGCTGCTTGGATGCACCCTCGATTCCGCTGCGTTTTTCCCCGACCAGAAACACTTCGCGCCCGGGCAGACGTGCGGCCACCGCGTTGAGGATGTAGTCGGTCAGGTCCTTGGACTTGGGCAAAAACACCACGGCGCTGTCGAACTCGCGCTCCGGCACGTTTACGCCGAAATGGCTGCGACCTTCGAAACGTGCATCGAGTGCGGCCTGATCGCCGGCGTGCCAGCACCAGCCGAACGCATTCGGCAAACGCCCGAGCAAATCGTCGGCGGGCAACCCGGCCAGCAACAGCGAACCCTGGAATAACTCTGCCTGACGAAGCAGTACTTCACTGCGCGGATCCATAACTGCTCCCTGGAAAAAAAGTGCCGCAGTTTATCAACTGACGACCCGCAGCGCTGTACCGCTGAAGAACGCCTGGGCGTTTTCGGTCAATTGGCCAACGATACGCTGCCGTGCTTCGCGACTGCCCCAGGCGTTGTGCGGAGTGACGATCAGCCGTGGAATATCGCCCGCCAGCAGCGGATTGCCGTTGACCGGCGGTTCGACACTGAGCACATCGGTCGCTGCACCGCCGAGGTGACCGTTGCGCAGGGCATCGGCCAAGGCTTGCTCGTCGATCAAACCACCGCGAGCGGTGTTGACCACAAAGGCGCCGGGTTTCATCGCCGCCAGCTCGCGGGCGCCGATGAAGTGTCGGGTGTGTTCATTAAGCGGGCAGTGCAGGGTCAGGGCGTCGATCTGCGGCAGCAGTTCGTTCAGGGGCAGACGATCCGGGCGTGCCGGGCGGCCGGGAATCTGCCCGAGCAACACACGCATGCCAAACGCTTCGGCCAGCCTTGCGACCGCGCCGCCGAGTTCGCCATGACCGAGCAGGCCAAGGGTTTTGCCCTCCAGTTCGACAATCGGGTAGTCCAGCAGGCAGAACTGTCTGGCTTGCTGCCAGCGACCATCGCCGACGGCTTTTTGATAATCGGCCAGGCGGGTGGCGAGGTTGAGCAGCAACATGATCGTGTGCTGCGCCACCGACGGCGTGCCGTAACCCTGACAGTTGCACACGGTAATGCCGTGGACGCGAGCCGCGTCCAGATCAACGTTGTTGGTGCCGGTGGCGGTAATCAGGATCAGTTGCAGATCCGGATTGGCGGCCATCGCGGCGGCGTCGATGCGGATCTTGTTGGTGATCGCCACGCGGGCACCGTGCAGGCGTTCGGCGACTTGTTCCGGTGCGGTCTGGGCGAACAGTTGCAGGTCGCTGAAGCAGGCGTGCAATGGGCTGAGGTCGAGATCGCCGAGATCCAGTGACGGGTGATCGAGGAATACGGCGCGGCGCGGGTTCGTCATCAACTGTACCTTTTGTGCTTGGAACGGAAGGCGTAATCTGCCGAGCCTACCAGATGAAACAATTGGTTACTCAAAGCCAGAGGTACTCACAAGTCCTGTGGGAGCGAGCTTGCTCGCGAAGAGGGCGGATCAAGCGAATTGCTGTTGTCTGACACACCGCTTTCGCGAGCAAGCTCGCTCCCACAGGGAAAACATCTGCGCCATGAGTCCGATTTGACTGATTACTTCCAGAGGAGCCCCCATGTACTGGACCGAGTTCTTGACCGTTGCCCTGATCCACCTGCTGGCCGTGGCCAGCCCCGGCCCGGACTTTGCCGTGGTGGTGCGCGAGAGCGTGACCCATGGTCGTCGCGCCGGCACCTGGACCGCGCTGGGTGTGGGCACGGCGATTTTCCTGCATGTGGGTTATTCGCTGCTGGGCATCGGCCTGATCGTGTCGCAGTCGATTGTGCTGTTCAACGCCTTGAAATGGGCCGCCGCCGCTTACCTGCTGTACATCGGCTTCAAAGCCTTGCGCGCGCAGCCGGCGAAAACCGTTACCGATGACCTGCACAAGGAAGCTGGCGTGCGTACCGCGCGCGGCGCCTTCACTTCAGGCTTCGTCACCAATGGCCTGAACCCGAAAGCCACGCTGTTTTTCCTGTCGCTGTTTACCGTGGTGATCAACCCGCACACGCCACTGGCGGTGCAGGCCGGGTACGGGGTTTACCTGGCGGTGGCGACTGCGACCTGGTTCTGTCTGGTGGCGATGCTGTTCAGTCAGCAACGTGTACGTGCCGGTTTTGCCCGCATGGGCCATTGGTTCGACCGCACCATGGGCGCGGTACTGATCGCTCTCGGCGTGAAAATCGCGTTTACCGAGATGCACTAAGAGCTGAAGCCCGATCAAAACTGTGGGAGCGAGCTTGCTCGCGAAGGCGTCGGATCAGTCGATATCACAGGTGACTGGAAGATTGCTTTCGCGAGCAAGCTCGCTCCCACAGGGAGATGGGGAGTTCCTACACGAGTTGGCTGAGTTTGCTCAGATTATTCAGGTACTCCCGGGGATTCTCCCCGAGCAACCGGCGAAACATCGCGCTGAACGCCCGCGCGCTGCCGTACCCTAGGTCCCGCGCCACGCGCTGCACGCTGTCCCCGGCGAGCAGGCGCGGCAGCGCTTCCATCAGGCGCAGTTGCTGGCGCCAGGCGTTGAAACTCATCTTCAGTTGTCGCTGGAACAGCCGCGCCAGAGTGCGTGAGCTGGCGCCGACCTGCTGCGCCCAGTCTTCCAGGGTGTTGGGGTGATCCGGGGTGTGCAGCAACGCCAGACAGATGTTCTGCAGGCGTCGGTCGGTGGGCATTGGAATGTGCAGCGGCAGGTTTTCCAGGCTGGCGAGCTCTTCCAGCATCAACTGCTGGATCAGCGGATTGTCCGCGTGCGGCGGGCCTTGTACGGCGCGCAGGATCAGCTCGCGCAGTAACGGCGTCACCGCCAGCACGCAGCACTGTTGCAGGCTGGCCGGTGACAGCTCGGGGGCAATGAACAGCGAGCGCATCTGCACATCGCCGGACATGAATATCTCGTGCGCGACTTGCGGTGGAATCCATACCGCGCGGCTTGGCGGAATCACCCAGGCACCGAGGCCGGTGACCACCCGCATGATCCCTCTGACGGCATACAGCAACTGCGCCTCGCGGTGCAGGTGCAGCGGCTGGTGCGCGCCGTCCAGATAATCCCGGGGATAGGCACTCACCGGGCCGTGTTCGAAGTGGCTGATTAACATGTCGGATTCGATGACCTGGTTGGCAGGTATGCGCTTTTTCGCCAACTTAGCATAAAGCCGCTGACAACCCTCCACCCATAACAAACACAAGCGTGCTGCCATGAATCAATCTCGAAACGTGATCCGCTACGTCAATGCTGCCCATGTGATCGATCACATGTTCATGCTGATTTTCCCCGCCGCCGTGCTCGGCATGACCCAGGCCTTTGGTCTCGACTACGCCGCGCTGATCGGTCTGTCCCTGGGTGGGTTCATTGCCTTTGGCGCCTGCTCGTTACCCGCCGGCTGGCTGGGCGATCACTGGAGTCGGCGGCAGATGATGCTGGTGTTTTTCTTCGGCATCGGCGCCTCGGCGATCTTCACCGGGCTGAGCACCAGCCCGACGATGCTGGTGATCGGGTTGACCCTGATCGGAATTTTCGCCGCGATCTACCACCCGGTGGGCACCGCGATGCTGGTGGCCTACGCGCAGAATCGCGGGCGGGAGATCGGCATCAATGGCATGTGGGGCAACCTCGGCGTGGCGTTCTCGGCGCTGGTCACCGGGTTGCTGGTGGCGCAGTTCGGCTGGCGTTCGGCCTTTGTGTTACCGGGCGTGGTGGCGATCATGCTGGGAATCGGCTTTGCCGTGCAGGTGCGCGAAGAGCCGATCCCGCAGCGTCCACACACCGCACTGAAGGGCGCTGCCGGGCAGCGGATTTCGATGCTCATGGTGTTTGGTGTGCTGGCACTGGCGACGGCCACCGGCGGTGTGGTGTTCAACGCCACCACCATGACCTACCCGAAGCTGTTTGAGGAACGTCTGCATGACTTGTTCGCCTCGCCGCAAACCCTCGGCGTGGTGGTCAGCCTGGCGTATGCCTTCGGTGCGGTGGCGCAGCTGAGCATCGGTCAAGTGCTGCACCGGATCAGTCTGAAATGGCCGTTTCTCGTGCTGACGCTGTTTCAGGCGCCGTTGCTGTACGGCATGGCCCATGTCGATGGCTGGGCGGTGATCGTGCTCGGTGCGGCGTTCATGTTCGTGGTGTTCGGTCAGGTCACGGTGAACGACTCGATGGTCGCCAATTTTGTCGCGCCGCAGTGGCAGTCACGGGTCTTCGCCCTGCGTTACTGCCTGTCGTTCGGCGCCAGTGCGACAGCGATTCCGCTGATTGCCTATGTCGAGCCGCGTCATGGTTTCGTAGGGCTTTACTTGATTCTGGCGGGTTTCGGCGCATTGACCTTCCTTGCTGCGCTGGTTTTCCCACGGACGCCTTCCGAAGCTGCTGTAGGGCAAACGGCCTGATCGGCGCTGAAATACCGGCAAATGCTGGCGCAAAGCTAGCATTTGTACGGCTGTGCAAATCATTCCTTCGGCTGATTTGGCTGGGGTATAACGGCTCTAGAGTAATGCTCTCTACGCCAACACCGTGCAGCCAGAAAAGGGATTCATATGTTGCAGACTCGCGTCATTCCCCCGGCCGATGGGGCCTACCAGTATCCATTGCTGATCAAGCGGTTGCTGATGTCCGGCGCCCGTTACGAGAAAACCCGCGAGATCATCTACCGAGACCAGTTGCGCTACAGCTATCCGACCCTGATCGAGCGGATTGCGCGGCTGGCCAATGTGTTGACGGCGGCCGGGGTGAAGGCGGGTGACACCGTGGCGGTGATGGACTGGGACAGCCATCGCTACCTGGAATGCATGTTCGCCATTCCGATGATCGGCGCGGTGATTCACACCATCAACGTACGGCTGTCGCCGGAGCAGATCCTCTACACCATGAACCACGCCGAGGACCGCTTCGTGCTGGTCAACAGCGAGTTCGTCGGACTGTATCAGGCCATCGCGCCGCACCTGACCACGGTGGAGAAGACCCTGCTGCTGACCGATCTGCCGGAAAAGACCGCCGAGTTGCCGAACCTGGTCGGCGAGTACGAGCAACTGCTGGCCGCCGCCAGTGCGCACTACGACTTTCAGGATTTCGACGAGAACTCCGTCGCCACCACGTTCTACACCACCGGCACCACCGGCAATCCGAAGGGCGTGTATTTCACCCATCGGCAACTGGTGCTGCACACCATGGGCGTGTCGACGATCATGGGCGCGATCGACAGCGTGCGCCTGCTCGGCACCAACGATGTGTACATGCCGATCACGCCGATGTTCCATGTGCATGCCTGGGGCCTGCCGTACGTGGCGACGATGCTCGGGCTCAAGCAGGTTTATCCGGGGCGTTACGACCCGGAGTTCCTGGTCGAGCTGTGGCGCAAGGAGAAGGTCACGTTCTCCCACTGCGTGCCGACCATCCTGCAAATGCTGCTCAACGCCAAAGGCGCGCAGGGCACCGATTTCGGCGGCTGGAAAATCGTCATCGGCGGCAGTGCGCTCAATCGCACGCTGTATGAAACCGCCAAGGCCCGGGGCATTCAGTTGACGGCGGCGTACGGCATGTCGGAGACCGGGCCGCTGGTCTCGTGTGCGCACCTCAACGATGAATTGATGGCCGGCACTGAAGATGAGCGCACCACTTACCGGATCAAGGCCGGTGTGCCGGGGCCGCTGGTGGAAGCCGCGATTGTCGACGCCGAGGGCAACTTCCTCCCCGCCGACGGCGAAACCCAGGGCGAACTGGTGCTGCGTGCGCCGTGGCTCACCGAAGGCTATTTCAACGAACCGCAGAAGGGCGCCGAACTGTGGGCCGGTGGGTGGCTGCACACCGGCGATGTGGCAACGCTCGACAGCATGGGCGTGATCGACATCCGCGACCGCATCAAGGATGTGATCAAGACTGGCGGCGAGTGGATCTCTTCGCTGGACCTCGAAGACCTGATCAGCCGTCATGTGGCGGTACGTGAAGTAGCAGTGGTGGGCATCGCCGATCCGCAATGGGGCGAGCGGCCGTTTGCACTGCTGGTGATCCGCGAAGGGCACGAGATCGGTGCGCGCGAGCTCAAGGAACACCTCAAGCCGTTCGTGGAACTGGGGCACTTGAGCAAGTGGGCGATCCCGAGCCAGATCGCCCTTGTTACGGAAATTCCCAAGACCAGCGTCGGCAAGCTCGACAAGAAGCGCATCCGCCTCGACATCACCGAATGGCAGGCCAACAACAGCACCTTCCTCTCGACACTTTGAGTGTCTGCTGGCGCGCCGAAAACGGCGCGCCAGACCCACCAAGCAAGCGCTTGGCTTGTTAAATCGAAAAAATCAGCCATCCTTGCCGAGCCGACATCTGTCGGACTGGCGAAAGGACTGTTCCAGAGTGGTCGGCAGCTGCAAATCACACTTTAGAGGGATCAAGCGATACCCGCCTGCTGGCTATAGTCCGCTCAAGGATTTTTAAGAACGGGGCACACGCACGACACGGGGCGATGCAACTTTGGAGTGACGTCGGGCGGCTACTGGCTCCCGGTCTTCCAGGCGTTTTTAAAAGTACTCAATGCCATAACAATAATGCACATGGAGTAGCGTCGATGACATCAGTAAACCAGTTCTGGCGCCGGGCTAAACTGCCTCTGGCCGTCAGTCTTGCCTCTACGCTCGCCGGGCCCGCATTCGGCGTCAGTTTCAACGTCGGTGAAATCGAAGGTCAGTTCGACTCTTCGCTCTCCCTGGGCATGAGTATCTCGACTCAGCAGCCGAACAAGGACCTTATTGGTGTCAACAACGGCGGCAAGGGCCTGTCCCAGACCTCCGACAACGGCCACCTGAACTTCAAGAGCGGGCAAGCCTTCTCGAAGATCTTCAAAGGCATCCATGATCTCGAATTGAAATACGGCGACACCGGGGTCTTCGTCCGGGGCAAATACTGGTACGACTTCGCGCTGCAGAACCAGGATCTGGAATACAAGGACGTCAGCAACCACAACCGCGATGTGGCGGCGCGTTCTTCCGGCGGGCAGATCCTCGACGCCTTCGTTTACCACAACTACTCGATTGCCGATGAGCCAGGTTCGGTGCGCCTGGGCAAGCAGGTTGTGAACTGGGGCGAAAGTACCTTCATCGGCGGTGGCATCAACTCGATCAACCCGATCGACGTGTCCGCGTTCCGTCGTCCGGGTGCCGAGATCAAGGAAGGTCTGATCCCGGTCAACATGTTCTACGTGTCGCAGAGCCTCACCGAAAACCTTTCTGCCGAAGGTTTCTATCAGATCGACTGGCAGAAGACCGTCACCGACAACTGCGGCACGTTCTTCTCGCAGCCGGACATCGTCACCACCGGTTGCGACGACAACCTGCGGGTATTGAACAAGCGTTCGACCATTCCGGGGATTGCGCTCGGGCCGTTGGCCAACGCCGGTGTCGACGTCAACGAAGAAGGCGTGCTGGTACGCCGTGCGCCTAACCGCAATGCGCGTGACAGCGGACAGTGGGGCGTTTCCGCCAAGTACATGTTCGACCCGCTGGCCACCGAATTCGGTGCCTATTTCATGAACTATCACAGCCGCGCGCCGATCTTCAGCGCCACCGGCGCGCCACAGTCGATCTATAACGGCGTCAAGGCATTGCCAGGGCCGTTCCAGGCATTGGGCCCGCTGGTCGTGGCAGGCAACTCGGAATACTTCATCGAATACCCTGAAGACATTCGCCTCTACGGTCTGAGCTTCTCCACCACCCTGCCTACCGGTACGGCGTGGAGCGGTGAGGTCAGCTACCGGCCGAACGCACCGGTGCAATTGAACTCCACCGACATTCTGTTCGCCGGTGTGCGTCCGCTGGGTGGCGCGTTGACCAATGCGTCGGTCCTCAACGGTGTGCCGGGCCAGGACCTGCACGGTTACAACCGCAAAGAGATCACCCAACTGCAAACCACCCTGACGCACTTCTTCGATCAGGTGATGGGCGCCAACCGTCTGACCCTGGTGGGTGAAGTCGGCGTGACCCACGTCGGTGGTCTGGAAAGCAAGTCCGAAGCCCGTTACGGCCGCGACCCGGTGTTCGGCCCGGGTGAGTTGCCTGCCACTGGCGGTCTGAACACCTGCTCGCAGATCCTCAACACCTCGACCATCAACGGTGCCGGTCCGGGGGCGTCGCGCGATAACGTGTCCAGCAACTGCAACAACGACGGTTTCACCACCTCGACCTCGTGGGGCTATCGCGCTCGTGCGATCTGGGATTACAGCGACGTGTTCGCCGGTGTGAACCTCAAGCCGAACGTGGCCTGGTCGCATGACGTGAAAGGCTACTCGCCAGGCCCTGGCGGCAACTTCGAGGAAGGTCGCAAGGCGATCAGTCTCGGTCTGGATGCCGAATACCAGAACACCTACACGGCGAGCCTGGCCTACACCAACTTCTTTGGCGGCGACTACACGACCGTGGACGATCGTGACTTCGTTGCCCTCAGTGTTGGCGTGAACTTCTAAGCACAGTTTTTTCAGGACGAACACACATATGAAAATAACAAAGAGTCTGTTCCAAGCCGGTGTTCTGGGGCTGTCGCTGCTGGCGACCAGCGTCATGGCGGCCGTTCCCGCCGCCGAAGCCGACAAACTGGGCAAGAGCCTGACGCCGATGGGCGCTGAAATGGCCGGTAACGCCGACGGTTCGATCCCGGCCTGGAAACCGCTGCCGAAAAATGCCGGTACCGTCGACAGCAAGGGTTTCCTGTCCGACCCGTTCGGCAGTGAAAAACCGCTGTTCACCATCACCGCGCAGAACGTCGAGCAGTACAAGGCCAAGCTTGCTCCGGGCCAGTACGCGATGTTCAAGCGCTACCCGGATACCTTCAAGATGCCGGTGTACCCGTCCCATCGCGGTTCGACCGTGCCGGATGACGTGTTTGCCGCGATCAGGAAGAACGCCACTACCACCAATCTGGTTGCCGGCGGTAACGGTCTGGAAAACTTCGACACCGCCGTGCCGTTCCCGATTCCGAAAAGCGGTCTGGAGGTGATCTGGAACCACATCACCCGCTATCGCGGTGGCAGCGTGACCCGTCTGGTCACCCAGGCCACGCCGCAAACCAACGGCTCGTTCAGCCTGGTGTATTTCCAGGACCAGTTCGTGTTCCGCGACAAGATGAAGGATTACGATCCGGCCAACCCGGGCAACATCCTGTTCTACTTCAAGCAGAAAGTGACCGCGCCGGCACGTCTGGCCGGTACCGTGCTGCTGGTGCACGAAACCCTCGACCAGGTGAAGGAACCGCGCAAGGCGTGGGTCTACGCCACTGGCCAGCGCCGTGTGCGTCAGGCACCGCAAGTGTCCTATGACGGGCCGGGTACTGCCGCGGATGGCCTGCGCACTTCCGACAACCTCGACATGTACAACGGTGCGCCGGATCGCTACGACTGGGCGCTGGAAGGCAAGAAAGAGATGTACATCGCCTCCAACAGCTACAAGATCGACTCGCCGACCCTCAAGTACGCCGACATCATCAAGGCTGGCCACATCAATCAGGATCTGACCCGTTACGAGCTGCGTCGGGTCTGGCACGTGGTGGCGACCCTGAAACCGGGTCAGCGCCATATCTACGCCAAACGTGACTTCTACATCGACGAAGACACCTGGCAGGCAGCGGTCATCGACCATTACGACGGTCGCGGTCAGCTGTGGCGTGTGGCCGAGGCGCATGCCGAGGATTACTACGACAAGCAAGTGCCGTGGTACGCGCTGGAAGCCCTGTACGACCTGCAATCGGGCCGTTACCTGGCACTGGGCATGAAGAACGAAGAGAAATCAGCGTATGACTTCGGCTTCTCTGCCACCAAGAGCGAATTCCAGCCGGGCAACCTGGGCCAGGACGGTATCCGCTAAGCTTTGACCCGAGGCCGCATCCTCGAAAAAACGCCCCGACTGGTTCGGGGCGTTTTTTTGCGTCGCGCTTTTGTGAACGAGCGTCTGCTGGCTCGTAGTCTTTTTGTAGCCATTTGTAGCAATAACCTTCAAACCCTCTACGTTTACCGCTAGTCTGCGGACATCTGCTACGCCGCCAACCGCCATTCAAACAAGAGCCGGCCATGACTGATCTGTCCCCGCTTCCGGATCCTGCAAGCGCTGCCGTTGCGACGCTGGACGGGCGTTTTTTTCGCCCGCCGTTGCCCGACGGCCATGTGTCGCGACCGCGTCTGTGTGAGCGCCTGAGTGCGGGGCTTGCGGGGCGCCTGTTGCTGGTCTGTGCGCCGGCAGGCTTCGGCAAGAGCTCGCTGGCGGTGGAGTTCTGTCAGAGCCTGCCAGCGCACTGGCGAAGCCTCTGGTTGGGCCTGAGCCCGCGGGATAACGATCCGGGACGTTTTCTCGAGCGCTTGCTGGAAGGACTGCAGGACTACTTTCCGAATCTGGGCAGTCGCGCGCTGGGCCTGTTGAAGATGCGCCAGCGCCATCAGCCGTTTGCCTTCGAAGAATGGCTCGACGGCTTGCTCGATGAGCTGGCGCTGCAACTGCAGCCAACGGCGCCACTGCTGCTGGTGCTCGATGATTACCATCTCGCCCAAGGCCCGGTGCTCGACCGCTGCCTGCAGTTTTTCCTCAATCACTTGCCCGATGGCTTGCTGGTCATGGTCACCAGTCGGCAGCGTCCGGACTGGCATCTGGCGCGCCTGCGCCTGTCGCGACAACTGCTGGAACTGCACGAGCAGGATCTGCGTCTGACCCATGACGAAGCACTGACCCTGCTTGATCGACACAGCAGTTCATTGCGCGGTGAAGCCCTGGAAAATCTGATCCAGCGCAGCGAAGGCTGGGTGGCCGGGCTGCGTTTCTGGTTGCTGGCGGCATCTGAAGCCGGCAGCGAGGCCGCCTTACCGCAAGCGCTGAACGGCGGGGAGGGGCTGATTCGCGACTATCTGCTGGAGGAAGTCATCGATTGCCTGCCCGCCGAGGTACAGGCATTTCTCTACGACACCGCGCCTCAGGAACGCTTCTGCAGCGAGCTGTGCGACGCGGTGCGTGAAGCCCACGACAGCGCCGAAATCCTGCGGTTTCTGCTGGCGCATCAGGTGTTCCTGGTACCACTGGACGAGCACGGTCACTGGTATCGCTATCACCATTTGTTTTCCGATCTGCTGCGCAGCCGGCCCGTGACCCAGACGCTGGTGCCGGCGGCGACCCTGCATCTGCGCGCCTGCCGCTGGTTCAATGCTCAAGGGCTGCTCGACGAAGCGGTGGAGCAAGCCTTGCGCGCCGGCCACCTGGATGTGGCGGCGAATCTGGTGCAGAACCTGTCCGAGGAACAACTGCTGGCCGAGCAGAACGTGGGCATGCTGCTGCGCTGGAAGATGGACTTGCCCGACAGCCTGCTGATCAGCACGCCACGCTTGATCGTGCTGTACAGCTGGGCGCTGGGGCTGGCCTGTCAGTTGGATGCCGCTGAAGAGCTGGCCAGTCATTTGAGTCGCTTCCTGCCGGCGCCTTCGGCCTCTGCGCAGAAGTCGATGCTTGCACAATGGCTGGCGCTCAGCGGGATCATCGCCCGGGGCCGTGGCCAGCGTGAACTGACTCACCGCTATTGCAGCGAAGCGCTGGAAAGTCTGCCGGTAAAACGTTACGGGCAACGTCTGATGTGCCTGTCGACCTTGTCCAATCTGGCGATCGCCGACGGCGACCTGTGGCGCGCCCGGGGCCTGAACCGCGAATCCCTCGAGCTGGCGCAGCGGGTTGGCAATCCGTTGTTCGAAGCCTTGGCGCATTACGACCGGGCACGGGTACTGCAGTCGCGCGGGGAAATATTGCGCGCGCTGGATGAGGTGCATCAGGGCCTGGAACGGTTGCGGGGACTGTCCCCGCAACGTCTGTATGCGGTACGTGCGCGGCTGACGCTGTACGAAGGTTTTCTGTTGTCCATGCGCTTGCAACCCCAGCAGGCCCGGGCGCGGTTGCTGAGCGGTGTGGCGGAAGCGCGGGCCTGTCGCGATATCAGTGTGTTGATCGGACATTGCGTGATCGCCCGTCTGGACGGCAGCTCAGGTGAGTTTGCCAAGGCCTTTGCCGAACTCGCCGAAGCCGAGCGCCTGATGCACATCTGGGACGTCCCGCCGATCTACTATCTGGCAATGATCACCCTGGTCAAATGCGAACTGTGGCTGGCGCAGGGCCGAACCGATCTGGCCGAGGCCTGGCTGGCGCGTCTTGGTCAGACCTACACCGGCGAGCGTGCAGCGGCGCCGCCGGAGTTTCATCCACAGTTGCCATTGCATGTGGAGCTGCAACAGGCGTTGCTCGACATGACGCGATGCCAGCCAATGCTTGCTGAAGCGCGGCTGGACGTGCTGCACGAAAACGGCCAGCAAACCGGCCGGCAGTTACTCAGTGTGATGGCGTTGACGCAGAAGATTGCATTGCTGCTGGCGGGCGGGCGCGAGCCGGAAGCACGCAAGACATTGAGTCAGGCGCTGGAGCTCGCGGCTGGTGGCGTGTTGCAGCCATTCGATGGATTGGCCAAGGAGCACTCGGACTGGTTGCGTGCACAACTTGTGGCTTCGACCGGACTGGCAGGCCGGCAGTTGCTTGAGCTTTTGCCCCCGCCGGCTGCCCGGCAGATGCTGGAGTCCACCGTCACCGAACAGCTCAGCAGTCGCGAACTGGCGGTACTGCGCTTGATCGCTCAGGGGTGTTCGAACCAGGAAATCAGCGAACAGTTGTTCATTTCGCTGCACACCGTCAAAACTCACGCCAGCCACATCAACAGCAAACTGGGGGTTGAGCGGCGGACTCAGGCAGTGGCGCGCGCCAAAGAGCTGGGCTTGCTGGCCTAGCGGAAAAAAAACACCCCGCCTTGGCGGGGTGTTTTCATTTTTCAGCTTTGTTTCAGACAGCAATGGGATCAGACGATGACGTCGTTCGCACTGAGCGAGCTGACACCCACCACTTGCACTTCGAAGTGACCCCCAGCGTCTGCGCTCAGGTTGCCCGACAGGACGTTATCTGCAAACCGCAGTTGCCCCAGTCCGGTAAATTCATTGGAGCCAATGAACGTCAAGTGTTGGTAGCCGAGGGTTATCGGGTCAATGTCGAATTTGGAGAAATCGATCTTGTCTCCTTCCAGTGCGTTGAAATCGGCAATGACATTTTGCGAAGAGCCTTTGCCGAATTCAATTCCGAGATTGATCATATTAGTGATGGCAAAGGTGTCAGCCCCGCTGCCACCCGTCAATGTGCTGTGTCCCCATCCACCGTATAGTGTGTCGTTACCGTCCCCACCGAACAGTTTATCGGTTCCGCCATTGCCGCCGAGTACGTTGTTGCCGGCGTTACCCGTCAGAATGTTGTCGAGGTTGTTGCCCCACATTGTCAGGTCTGCGCTGCCGAGCAGGGTGCCGTCCTCGACGTTATCCGAAAGGTTGTAGTCGACCGAAGTACGGATCAGGTCGTGGCCGCCATTCTGGAACTCGAAGACGAGGTCATTGACGTTATCCACAATAAAGATATCGTCGCCGCCCTCGCCAATCATGCGATCAGCGCCGAGGCCGCCCGCCAGGATGTTGTTGCCCTCGTTGCCGTGCAAGACGTTATCCAGGGCGTTGCCGGTCATGTTCAGGTCGGCATTGCCAATCATCTGGCCGTCTTCGACGTTGTCCGCCAGTGTGTAGTCAATACTGGTGTTGACGGTGTCGATACCTTCGTTGGCGAGTTCAATCACCACATCGTTGATGTTGTCCACGGTGTAGGCGTCGTGGCCATCGCCGCCGATCATAGTGTCCGCACCGAGTCCGCCGTCGATGTAGTTGGTTGCGGAGTTGCCCCTGATCACGTTGTTCAAGGCATTGCCAGTCAGTGTCGAGGAATCATTGCCGAGCATCGTCAAGTCTTCGACGTTGGCCGAAAGGGTGTAGCTGATACTGGTTCTGATCAGATCATGGCCTTCGCCCACCTGCTCGGTCACCACATCCTGATAGTTGTCCACGATGTAGATGTCATTACCGGCGCCACCGATCATGGTGTCGATGCCGGCACCACCATCGAGGATGTTGTTGCCGGTGTTGCCGACCAGAACGTTGTTCTTTTCGCTGCCCGTGCCATTGAGATTATCGACACCTGCAAGGGTAAGGTTCTCAATGGAGGCATCGAGGGTGTAGTCGATGGACGAGATCACCAGATCGACGTCGTTTGGCATGGCGCCCATGTCGAAGACGAAGTCGAAGATATCGTCGACATAGTATGTGTCGGAGCCGGCCCCCCCTCTCATCAAGTCGCTACCCAGGCCGCCGTCGAGGATGTCGTTGCCAGCGCCTCCTTCGAGGGAGTTATTGCCGCTGTTGCCTATGAGAATGTTGTCCAGGCTGTTGCCGATACCTTTGAGATCGTCGGTGCCGGTCAGCACCAGGTTTTCCAGATTGGCACCCAGTGTCCAGTTGATCGACGAACGAACGGTATCGATCTCGTCGGCCAGGGTGCTGGTTTCGCTGATGGTGTCGCCGACGTTGTCGACCACATAAGTGTCGTTGCCCAGGCCACCCATCAGGGTATCGGCGCCCAGACCGCCGTCGAGGTAGTTGTCGCCAGCGTTGCCGGTCATGCGGTTGGCGACGTCGCTGCCGATCCCGCGCAGGTTGGCATTGCCGACAAACAGCAGGTTCTCGACGTTGTTGCCCAAGGTGTAATCGATAGAGGAGAACACCCGATCGTAGGCGGTTGGCGAAGCATCGGTTTCGATGATCACGTCGCCAACGTTGTCGACGTAGTAGGTATCGACGCCGGCGCCACCGATCATGATATCGGCGCCGAGGCCGCCATCGATCGTGTCGTCACCAGCACCTCCGTCGAGGATGTTATTGCCGCTGTTGCCGGTGAGCATGTTATTCAAGCTGTTGCCGGTGCCATTGAGATTAGCGGTACCCGCCAGGTACAGGTTTTCCAGGTTGGCGCCCAGCGTCCAGTTGACCGATGACCAGACGGTATCGATTTCGCTGGCCAGGGTGCTGGTTTCGCTGATGGTGTCGCCGACGTTGTCGACCACATAAGTGTCGTTGCCCAGGCCACCCATCAGGGTGTCGGCGCCCAGACCGCCGTCNATTGTTGCCCAGGGTGTAATCGATGGAGGAGAACACCCGGTCGTAGGCGGTTGGCGAGCTGTCGGTTTCGATGATCACATCGCCGACGTTGTCGACGTAGTAAGTATCGACGCCGGCGCCACCGATCATGGTATCGGCGCCGAGGCCGCCATTGAGGGTGTTGTCGCCATCGTTGCCGCTCAGGACGTTGTTAAGGTCGTTGCCCTGCAGGTTCAGTGCGGCAGTACCCAGCAGGATGGCGTCCTCGATGTTGGCGCTCAGTGCATAACTCACTGAGGACCGCACGACATCGTAACCTTCGTTGGCCTGCTCAACGATCTTGTCGCTGGCGTCGTCGACGATGTAGGTATCGTTGCCCTGACCCCCGATTAAAGTATCTGCGCCCATGCCGCCATCAAGAACGTTATTGCCAGCGTTGCCCGTGATGCGGTTGTCACTGTAGTTGCCGGTGCCGTTGAGGTTGGCTGAGCCCATGAGCACCAGCGTCTCGACGTTTGCAGTCAGGGTGTAGTCGATGGAGGTATACACCTCGTCGTAGTCGAAGAAGCCGTTTTCAACCACGAGATCGCCGACATTGTCGACCATATAAATATCGTTGCCTTGTCCTCCGACCATTTTGTCGGCGCCCAGGCCACCATCGAGAACATTATTGGCGTCATTACCGGTCAGAACGTTGTTCAGCTCATTGCCGTTGAGGTTGAGCGCCGCACTACCCAGCAGCAATCCTTCCTCGATATTGGCCGCCAGGGTGTAATTGACCGACGAGCGAACCACATCATTGCCTTCGTTCGCCAATTCGATCAGCGTATCTTCCAGACTGTTGATGACATAGGTGTCGTTGCCTGTGCCACCGATCAGCGTGTCCGCTCCGGCACCGCCATCAAGCATGTCGTTGCCGGCGCCGCCCTGCAGGGTGTTGGCGAAGCTATTGCCGACCAGATAGTTGTCCTGGCTGTTACCCAGCACATCAAAGGCACCCGCGCCGTTGATCGTGACGTTTTCGAAGTTGTTCAGCGTGCTGCTGTTCAAATCGATAAGCGTGTTGACCTGCACGCCATAGTTAAGAATCAGGGTGTCGCTACCCTGATTGGCGTTTTCTTTTGCCAGTTCAAGCTCACCCACTTGATCAATGATGTAGGCGTCGTTGCCTGCGCCACCGATCATGGTATCCAGCCCGCCCTGGCCGTCGAGTACGTTGTTGCTTTCGTTGCCGGTCAGGACGTTGTTCTGGCTGTTACCGACTGCGTTGATATTGCCGCTGCCCGCCAGTTCGAGATTTTCCAGGTTCGCGCCCAGTGTCCAGCTCACCGAGGCCCGTACAGTGTCGATCTCACTTGCTACGGTGCTGGTTTCGAGGATGACATCATCGAGGTTGTCGACGACATAGGTATCGTTACCTGCTCCACCGATCAGGGTGTCAGCACCGCCGTAACCGTCGAGAATGTTATTGCCGGCGTTACCGGTGATCACGTTGTTCGAGTCGTTGCCGTAGCCATTGATGTTGGCGTTGGTCTGAAGCGTGAGGTTCTCCACGTTTTCATAGCCATACAGGCTGTAGCTGGTCGTGGCAAAGACCGAATCGATTTCGCTCGCCGATGTTCCTGTTTCGTAGACCCGGTCATCCCGGTTGTCGACGTAGTAGGTATCGTTACCGGCACCGCCATACATCCAGTCCACACCCGTGCCGCCATTGAGGACGTTGTCCAGGCTGTTGCCGCGCAAGATGTCGTTGTAGTTCGAGCCAATCGCATTTTCGATCTTGGCGCCATAGGCAATGCCCAGTCCGCTTTGGAATACGCTCCCGCCGATGACGTTGGGCAATCCGATTTTGCTGTAGGTGCCCTCATTGAGGTTGATGTCGACCTGGTCCGCCTGCGAGCTCGCATCGATCGTATCGTTGCCGCCAGCATCCCAGATGGTTTCGAAAACGGGCTCGTAAGCTTTCCAGGAGTAGACGTTATCACCGGTTTGCCAATTCATATTGGCGCCGTAAAGCGCCTGGATGGCGAGGATATCCAGCACCATCGGAGTCATCGGTTGATATGAATAGCTATTGTTGTAGCTCATGACCGTGAACTGGACGTCGTCCAATGCCGGATTGAGAATCGTCGGGTTCGAGCCACTGGCAGAAAACGGGTGCTTGAGGCCCAGAGCATGACCGATCTCGTGGATGTAGGTCATGTAGTCGTAGGTACCCTTGATCGGGTAGTCAGTCGTCGGTTCGCCGATCCAGACATCACCGCCGTTGGGAGTATTGGAGGGCGTATACGCCCAGGCAGCAGCCTCGTTGCCCATCAGCCCATAACCACCGAACCGCAAGTCGCCGACATTGGAGATATCGTCGGAGGTCTGTGTGAAGGTGATGTTTGCCACAGCGCTCCAGGTGGCCAGCGCGCTGATGATGCCGTTTTTCTGATAGCCAGACAGCGAGTAGATGGACTTGTATTCGTTGTCGGCGCTGTAGTTGGTCGGGAAGTACGAAGTGTTAGGCTCGATAAAGCTGTAAGTCAGCTTGGTCGGGCCGTCGAAAGGCCAATTGACGCCCGCCCAATAAGAACCTGAAAGCAAACTGTCGAGCGCATTTATGCCAGTCAGTTTGGAAGTGAGACTTAAAGTGATACCGGATGGACTAGGCATACATTTTTCCTGAGTGCGCTGCGGCCCTTCCCGAATGCGACCGCTACAAATGCGCGATTTTGCATCAGAAATTATACAAGTGACATCACTTGGCCATTATTTTTGATGAGTGGCGTCCAATATTCGCCTTCGGTCATTATGTCGACGAGTGCAGTAGAATTTTGAGTCGACATATTCGTCTGGCGTACTCACTCGCTTAACCGATTCAGGATCTTTCATGACTGTTCCCAGCCCTGCGCTCATCCGCGAAACCTTTCCCGTCGGCCCGCTCCAGTGCAACTGCACGATCATCGGCGACCCGATCACTAAAAAAGCCATCGTCGTTGACCCGGGCGGCAATCCTGACCTGATCATGGCGCGCCTTGATGCCCATGGTCTGCAAGTCGTCAGCATCATCCACACCCACGCGCACCTCGATCACTTCCTCGCTTCCGGGCAGATGAAAGAGAAAACCGGCGCAACCTTGCATCTGCACAAGGAAGACCAGTTCCTGTGGGACAACCTTGAGATGCAATGCCAGATGTTTGGTGTGCCGTACACTCCGGTGCCGTCGCCGGATCGCTGGTTGAGCGACGATGAAGAACTGGCTTGCGGCTGTGGTGTCGCGCTGCATACGCCGGGACATACGCCCGGTTCCATGAGCTTTTGGTTTTCCGAGGCTAAGCTGTTGATTGCCGGCGACACGTTGTTTCGTCGCGGGGTAGGGCGCACGGATTTGTGGGGCGGCGATCAGGCGACCATCGTGCGATCGATCAAGCAGCGGCTGTACACGCTCGACGAAGACGCCATCGTGGTTGCCGGGCATGGTCCGGACACGCGTCTCGGAGATGAAATGCGCGAAAACCCGTTCGTGCGCGCCTAAACATTTTGTCACGAGTGTGCGGCGGAATTTTTCGGCATTGTCATGATCCAACGCCCGCGCAGGTCTATTGCCTAGGGCCGCTGCCACACAAAATGCAAAAACCAGGAGCTCTTCATGTTCACCACGCCTCGTTTGATTATTGTTGCTACCGCTGTGGCCATGTTGGCCGGTTGCGCCTCGCCCAACCCGTATGACAATCAGGGGCAGGCCGACGGTGGCTCGCAAGGCATGAGCAAAACTGCCAAATACGGTGGCCTCGGCGCTCTGGCCGGTGCATTGGCAGGTGCCGCCATCGACCACAACAACCGTGGCAAGGGCGCCTTGATCGGCGCGGCGGTGGTCGGTGCTTCGGCCGCCGGTTACGGTTACTACGCCGACCAGCAAGAGAAAAAGCTGCGCGCCAGCATGGCCAATACCGGGGTTGAAGTGCAGCGCCAAGGCGATCAGATCAAACTGATCATGCCGGGCAACATCACCTTCGCCACCGATTCGGCGAACATCGCACCGAGCTTTTACCAGCCGCTGAACAACCTGGCGAACTCGTTGAAAGAGTTCAACCAGAACCAGATCGAAATCGTCGGCTACACCGACAGCACCGGCAGCCGCCAGCACAACATGGACCTGTCCCAGCGTCGTGCGCAGAGCGTGGCCACTTACCTGACCTCGCAAGGTGTCAGCGGTGCCAACCTGTCGGCCCGTGGCGCCGGCCCGGATAACCCGATTGCCAGCAACGGTGACGTCAATGGCCGCGCGCAGAACCGCCGCGTCGAGGTCAACCTGAAGGCGATTCCGGGTCAGCAGTATGGTGGTCAGCAGCAACAGCCGGGTACGGTTCAGCAGTATCCGTAAGTGAATGCTTGAGTGAAGAAATGCCCGGTCTTGTGACCGGGCATTTTTTTGCGGGTTGCCCGTGCTGGCCCTTTCGCGAGCAAGCCCGCTCCCACAGGGATGGGTGTTGTTCACAGAATCTGCGTTCACCACATGACCCTGTGGGAGCGGGCTTGCTCGCGAAGGGGCCGGACCAATCACCCTCAAATCATCAGATACAAAAAAAGCCCCCGGACAACCGAATTGTCCGGGGGCTTTTTGCTTGCAGCGAAGACTGATTACTTCTTCAGGCCATAATGCTCATCGAGCATGCCAGGCGAGTTCGGGGCTTTCGGTGCGTAGTCGCGTGGCGGCTCCTGATCGCGCGGCGGCGTCAGGCGTTCGCGCGGTGCCTGCGCGGCATCGGCGTGCAAAGCGGCGATCAGACGTTGACGGGTCTGCTCGTCCAGGGCCAGGCGGTTGGCGCCCTCGGCGAGATGATCCTGCACTTCCTGATAGCTCTGGGTCAGCTTCTTGACCAGCATCGCGGTGCTGTTGAAGTGGGTGACCACCTCGTTTTGATAGCTGTCGAAACGCTCCTGGATATCATCCAGTTGACGCTGCGTGCGGCTCGGCGCGGCATTCGGTGCGACGCGAGCGATCAGGAATCCAATGGCGACACCCACAACCAGGGCAAGAGTCGGTAACAACCAAACTAAGAGCGAGTGTTCCACGAGTCCTTCCTCTATAAACGGCTTTGCTTTACGTTAACGGCTCGAACCTGCGCTGTATACCGCGATTCACTCGCAATAGATTGGCACAGACAATTTGCTAGACGAGTCGACCCGATTCGAGGTCACGGAGTTCCTTCCTTGCTGATGCGTGAAACCCCTGTAGTGATTGATGGCCCAGTCGGCCAAATCGAAGCGCTGTACCTCGATAACGAGCAGCCAATCGGCATCGCGCTGATCTGCCATCCGAACCCGGTGCAGGGCGGCACCATGCTCAACAAGGTCGTCTCGACCCTGCAGCGCACTGCGCGCGACGCCGGCCTGATTACTTTGCGCTTCAACTATCGCGGCGTCGGTGCCAGCGAAGGCTCCCACGATATGGGCAGCGGTGAAGTCGACGACGCCCAGGCCGCTGCCGCCTGGCTGCGGGAAAAACACCCGGATCTGCCGCTGACCCTGTTCGGTTTCTCCTTCGGCGGATTTGTTGCAGCAAGTCTCGGCGGTCGTCTCGAAGCCCAAGGCGTGCAGCTCAAGCAGCTGTTCATGGTCGCGCCGGCGGTGATGCGCCTGGGCGATCAGGATCAACTGCCACAGCACGGCGAGCTGACCGTGATCCAGCCGGAAACCGACGAAGTGATCGATCCACAATTGGTCTACGACTGGTCGGAACAACTCCAGCGCCCCCATGAGCTGCTGAAAGTGGCAGAATGCGGACACTTTTTTCATGGCAAGCTGACCGATCTCAAGGATCTGATCCTGCCGCGTCTCTCGAATTGATTGCAGTCTGACAAGCGATTACCCATGACGAACCGTACCCGTATCCTCACCGGCATCACCACCACCGGCACGCCGCACCTGGGCAACTACGCCGGCGCCATCCGCCCGGCGATCCTCGCCAGCCGCGACAGCAATGCCGACTCGTTCTACTTCCTGGCCGACTACCACGCTCTGATCAAATGCGATGACCCGCTGCGCATCCAGCGCTCGCGTCTGGAAATCGCCGCGACCTGGCTGGCCGGTGGCCTGGATGTCGACCGTGTGACCTTCTATCGCCAGTCCGACATTCCGGAAATTCCCGAGCTGACCTGGCTGCTGACCTGCGTCGCCGCCAAGGGCCTGCTCAACCGTGCGCACGCCTACAAGGCCTCGGTGGACAAGAACGTCGAGAGCGGTGAAGACCCGGATGCCGGGATCACCATGGGCCTCTACAGCTACCCGGTGCTGATGGCGGCGGACATTCTGATGTTCAACGCGCACAAGGTGCCGGTCGGTCGTGACCAGATCCAGCACGTGGAAATGGCCCGCGACATCGGCCAGCGCTTCAACCACCTGTTCGGCCAGGGCAAAGAGTTCTTCACCATGCCTGAAGCGCTGATCGAGGAAAGCGTGGCGACGTTGCCAGGCCTCGACGGTCGCAAGATGTCGAAGAGCTACGACAACACCATCCCGCTGTTCTCGAGCGCCAAAGAGATGAAGGACGCGATCTCGCGGATCGTCACCGACTCCAAAGCGCCGGGCGAAGCCAAAGATCCGGACAACTCGCACCTGTTCACCCTGTTCCAGGCGTTCGCCACACCGGCGCAGGCTGACGAATTCCGCAGTGAACTGCTCGGCGGTCTGGGTTGGGGTGAGGCGAAAAATCGTCTGTTCCAGTTGCTCGACAATGAACTGGGCGAGTCCCGCGAACGCTATCACCAACTGATCGAGCGTCCGGCGGATCTGGAAGACATCCTGCAACACGGCGCGAAAAAGGCCCGTGCGGTGGCGACGCCGTTCCTCAACGAACTGCGTGAAGCGGTCGGCCTGCGTTCGTTCGTCAATCAGGTGCAAGTCGCGGCGACCACCAAGAAGAAAGCCGCGAAAGCTGCACGTTTCGTCAGCTTCCGTGAAGACGACGGCAGCTTCCGTTTCCGCCTGCTGGCGGCCGATGGCGAGCAACTGCTGCTGTCGCGCAACTTTGCCGACGGCAAAACAGCCGGCCAGGTGACCAAGCAACTGCAAACCGGTCAGGCGCTGGACATCCGCAATCAAGACCTGAGCTTCAGCGTGTGGCTGGAAGGTGATTGCGTTGGCGACAGCCCGGCGTTCGCTGATGCTGCTGCGCGGGACGCCGCGATCGAAGCTTTGCGCGTAGCGCTGACCCCGGTTCAGGACTAAACAACGGTGCGGCCCGACCAAGGGCTGATTGCCATTCCCACGGGCCGTCGCTACAGTGACGGCCCGTTTTTGTTGCCTTGCTAACGAATTATGACGCCCCTAGAACGATACCAAGCTGATCTGAAACGCCCGGACTTCTTCCATGACGCCGCGCAGGAAACTGCTGTGCGTCATCTGCAGCGCCTGTACGACGATCTGATCGCGGCCGAGCAGAACAAGCCGGGTTTGCTGGGCAAGCTGTTTGGCAAGAAGGATCAGACGCCGGTCAAGGGCCTGTACTTCTGGGGCGGCGTGGGGCGCGGCAAGACTTACCTGGTCGACACTTTCTTTGAAGCGCTGCCGTTCAAGGAAAAGACCCGCACTCACTTCCACCGCTTCATGAAGCGCGTGCACGAAGAGATGAAAACCCTCGGCGGCGAGAAAAACCCGCTGACCATCATCGCCAAGCGCTTTGCGACCGAGTCGCGAGTGATCTGCTTCGATGAATTCTTCGTCTCGGACATCACCGACGCGATGATCCTCGGCACGCTGATGGAAGAGCTGTTCAAGAACGGCGTGACCCTGGTCGCGACCTCGAACATCGTTCCGGACGGCCTGTACAAGGACGGCCTGCAGCGCGCGCGTTTCTTGCCGGCCATTGCGCTGATCAAGCAGAACACCGAAATCGTCAACGTCGACAGTGGTGTTGACTACCGTCTGCGTCACCTCGAGCAAGCGGAACTGTTCCACTATCCGCTGGACGAAGCGGCCCACGAAAGCCTGCGCAAGAGCTTCAAGGCCCTGACGCCGGAATGCACGGCGGCGGTGGAAAACGATGTGCTGATCATCGAGAACCGCGAAATCCGTGCCCTGCGCACCTGTGACGACGTGGCCTGGTTTGACTTCCGCGAACTGTGCGACGGCCCGCGCAGCCAGAACGACTACATCGAGCTGGGCAAGATCTTCCACGCGGTGCTGCTCAGTGGCGTCGAGCAGATGAGCGTCACCACCGACGACATCGCCCGACGCTTCATCAACATGGTCGACGAATTCTACGACCGTAACGTCAAGCTGATCATTTCTGCCGAAGTCGAGCTGAAAGACCTGTACACCGGCGGGCGCCTGACGTTCGAATTTCAGCGTACGCTGAGCCGTTTGCTGGAGATGCAATCACACGAATTCCTTTCGCGGGCGCACAAGCCTTAAGTGGATTCAGCACAAAAAAGGGGCCTGCGATTGCAGGCCCTTTTTTTGTGCTGAAGAAAATCTCTAATGCACTGCAATCCCTGTGGGAGCTGGCTTGCCAGCGATAGCGGTATGTCAGAGAAATAGATATCACCTGACACGACGCCATCGCTGGCAAGCCAGCTCCCACAGGTTTTGTATTTGCTCAGGGGCCTACGCAGCCTGCTGAAACTGCTGCCGATACTGGTTCGGCGACAACTCGGTGTGCTGGCGGAACAGCCGCGCAAAGAAGCTCGCATCGTCGTAGCCGACCTCATAACTGATGGTCTTGATGCTCTTGCGGCTGCCCGACAACAGACCTTTGGCAGTCTCGATGCGCAGGCGTTGCAGGTAGTGCAGCGGCTTGTCGCCAGTCGCGGTCTGGAAGCGGCGCATGAAGTTGCGGATGCTCATGCCGTGCTCGCGGGCCACGTCTTCGAAGCGGAACTTGTCGGCGAAATGCTCTTCAAGCCAGTGCTGGATCTGCAGGATGATCACGTCCTGGTGCAGCTTCTGTCCGCCGAAACCGATACGTCCCGGCGAATAACTGCGCTGCACTTCATACAGAATGTCGCGGGCCACGGCTTGCGCCACATTGGCGCCGCAGAAGCGTTCGATCAGGTAGATATACAGGTCGCAGGCCGAAGTGGTGCCGCCGGCGCAATAAAGGTTATCGGCGTCGGTCAGGTGCTTGTCCTGATTGAGGTACACCTTGGGAAAGCGCTCGGCAAAGGCATTGAAGAAGCGCCAGTAAGTGGTCGCTTCCTTACCGTTGAGCAGCCCGGCCTCGGCCAGCCAGAATACCCCGGTGGCTTCGCCGCAGAGCACGGCGCCACGGGCGTGCTGCTCGCGCAGCCACGGCAGGATCTGTGGATAACGGCTGCACAGCGTATCGAAATCGTCCCAGAACGCCGGGAGGATGATGACGTCGGCGTTTTCCAGGCCGCCGTCCACCGGCATCATCACGTCACTGAAACTGTTCACTGGTTTGCCGTCGGGGCTGACCAGCCGGGTTTCGAACGCCGGTGTCAGGCCGTGACCCAGTTGCTTACCGTAACGCAGGCTGGCCAGATGGAAAAAATCCTTGGCCTGCATGAGAGTGGATGCGAAAACCCGGTCGATTGCCAGGATGCTGACGCGCCGCAAGGGCGTGGAGACTTGCTTGGACATAATTCAACTTTTGTTTTGTTTTTATAAGGGAAAGTGGTCACCAGACGGCTGGATCGTCTTATTTTTTGTCGGATGTGTCCAGTGTCCTGTGTCGGAGGTGAGGCTTAGTCTCTGAAGGCCATATTCCTCCAACAACAATGAAAGGTGCCGCATGATCCCCAGAACCTTGTTCAGCTCCGAGCACGAATTGTTCCGCGACAGCGTACGAACCTTCCTCGAAAAAGAGGCCGTGCCGTTCCATGCGCAATGGGAGAAACAAGGCCACATCGACCGCAAACTGTGGAATAAGGCGGGGGAGGCGGGGATGCTCTGCTCGCACCTTCCGGAAGAGTACGGCGGCCTGGGCGCGGACTTTCTGTACAGCGCAGTGGTAATCGAAGAGGTCGGTCGTCTGGGTCTGACCGGGATCGGTTTCTCGTTGCATTCGGACATCGTTGCGCCATACATCCTGCATTACGGCAGTGAAGCGCTGAAGCAAAAATACCTGCCGAAACTGGTCTCGGGCGAGATGGTCAGCGCGATTGCGATGACCGAGCCGGGTGCCGGTTCCGACCTGCAAGGGGTCAAGACCACCGCCGTGCTGGACGGCGACGAGTACGTGATCAACGGCTCCAAGACCTTCATCACCAACGGCTTTCTCGCTGATTTGGTGATCGTGGTCGCCAAAACCGATCCCAAGGCCGGCGCCAAAGGCACCAGCCTGTTTGTGGTAGAGGCGAATACGCCGGGCTTCGAGAAGGGCAAACGCCTGGAGAAGGTCGGAATGAAGGCTCAGGACACGTCGGAATTGTTCTTCCAGGACGTACGCGTGCCGAAAGAAAACCTGTTGGGGCAGGCCGGGGCAGGGTTCGCTTATTTGATGCAGGAATTGCCACAGGAGCGACTGACGGTAGCGATCGGTGGTCTGGCCTCAGCCGAAGCTGCGCTGAAATGGACGCTGGATTACACCCGTGATCGCAAGGCGTTCGGCAAGGCGATCGCCGATTTCCAGAACACCCGCTTCAAACTGGCGGAGATGGCTACCGAGATTCAGATCGGCCGAGTATTTGTCGACAAGTGCCTGGAACTGCATCTGCAGGGCAAGCTCGATGTGCCGACAGCTGCGATGGCCAAATACTGGGGCACGGACCTGCAATGCAAGGTGCTCGACGAGTGCGTGCAGTTGCATGGCGGCTACGGCTTCATGTGGGAGTACCCGGTGGCCCGGGCGTGGGCGGATGCACGGGTGCAGCGGATCTATGCCGGTACCAATGAAATCATGAAGGAGATCATTGCGCGGTCGCTGTGAGTTCTGCAGTGAATTGACGGGCCCCTTCGCGAGCAGGCTCGCTCCCACAAGGATCACGCTGTACCTGTGGGAGCGAGCCTGCTCGCGAAGCTTTTAACGGCCGATCAAGGCGCCGGGTTCGGATGATCCTTGTGGATCGCCTCAATCCCCGCCAGCACCTCATCGGAAAGCTTCAGATCAAAACTGGCAATGTTGCTGTCCAGTTGCTCCAGCGTCGTGGCGCCAATGATGTTGCTGGTGACGAACGGTTGCTGGGTGACGAATGCAAGGGCCATCTGCGCCGGATCAAGACCGTGTTCACGGGCCAGGGCCACGTAACGGCTGCAGGCCGCTTGCGATTGCGCGTTGAAATAGCGGCTAAAGCGGCTGTAGAGGCTCAGGCGACCTTTCGGCGGACGCGCGCCGCCTTCGTACTTGCCGGACAGGAAACCGAATGCCAGCGGCGAGTAGGCGAGCAGGCCGCACTGTTCGCGGATGGCGATTTCCGCCAGGCCGATTTCAAAGCTGCGGTTGAGCAGGTTGTACGGATTCTGGATCGACACCGCGCGCGGCCAGCCCCGGGCTTCGGCCAGGGCAAGGAAGCGCATGGTGCCCCACGGCGTCTCGTTGGACAGGCCGATGTGGCGGATCTTGCCGGCCTTCACTTGCTCATCGAGGGCTTCGAGGGTGTCCTCGAGCGGCGTCAGGTTGGCTTCGATCTTGTGTTTGTAGCCCAGTTGTCCGAAAAAGTTGGTGCTGCGCTCCGGCCAGTGCAACTGGTAGAGGTCGATGTAATCGGTCTGCAGGCGCTTGAGGCTGGCATCCACCGCTTCAGTGATGTGCTGGCGGTTGTGGCGCAGGTTTTTGTCGCGGATGTAGTCGATGGTGTTGCCCGGGCCGGCGATCTTGCTGGCGAGGATCCAGTCGGCACGATCACCACGGCTTTTGAAATAATTGCCGATGTAGCGCTCGGTGGTGGCGTAGGTTTCGGCTTTCGGCGGCACCGGGTACATCTCGGCGGTGTCGATGAAATTGATCCCGGCTTCCTTGGCCCGCTCGATCTGGGCGAAGGCTTCAGCTTCAGTGTTTTGCTCGCCCCAGGTCATGGTGCCGAGGCAGATTGCACTCACGTTCAGGTCGGTACGGCCTAGCTGGCGATAGTCCATCGGGTGCTCCTTGGGCAAAACAAGCATAAAAGCAGGTTGAAATTTTTTTCGCAATCTGCATAATTGCCGACCTCTTTCTGCAGTGGAAGTGATGCGCCGCCGCCGAAGAATCTTGCCGTTGAACGGACGCGCCGACCCGAGCCCCCGAAAGCGTCTGTATCCGGCTGCCTTTGACTTGTCAAAGTACGCACTATTCAGTAAGATCCGCCGTCTTATTTACAGGCGGCCCCTGAGGCTATAAAGAATGAAAACTTTTACTGCTAAACCGGAAACAGTAAAGCGCGACTGGTTTGTCGTCGACGCTGCTGGTCAGACCCTGGGTCGTCTGGCCACCGAAATCGCGAGCCGTCTGCGTGGCAAGCACAAGCCTGAGTACACTCCTCACGTTGACACCGGCGACTACATCGTCGTAATCAACGCCGAGCAGATCCGTGTAACCGGCGCTAAAACCACTGACAAAATGTACTACTCCCACTCCGGTTTCCCGGGCGGCATCAAGTCGATCAACTTTGAAAAGCTGATCGCCAAGGCCCCTGAGCGCGTGATCGAGACCGCGGTTAAAGGCATGCTGCCTAAGAACCCGCTGGGTCGTGACATGTACCGTAAGCTGAAAGTCTATGCGGGCGCTGCACACCCTCATACTGCTCAGCAGCCCCAAGAACTGAAGATTTAACGGAATAGTTCATTATGTCGGCGACTCAAAATTACGGCACTGGCCGTCGCAAGACCGCAACCGCACGCGTTTTCCTGCGTCCGGGTACTGGTAACATCTCCATCAACAACCGCTCCCTGGACTCGTTCTTCGGCCGCGAAACTGCCCGCATGGTAGTTCGTCAGCCGCTGGAACTGACCGAGACTGTCGAGAAGTTCGACATCTACGTCACTGTCATCGGTGGTGGTGTAAGTGGTCAGGCTGGCGCAATCCGCCACGGCATCACTCGCGCTCTGATGGACTACGACGAAACCCTGCGTAGCGCTCTGCGCAAAGCTGGCTTCGTTACTCGCGACGCTCGTGAAGTTGAACGTAAGAAAGTTGGTCTGCGTAAAGCGCGTAAGCGTCCGCAGTACTCGAAGCGTTAATTCGTTTCCACGTTCAAAAAAGAACGCCCGATTCCTCACGGAACCGGGCGTTTTTTTATGCCTGCGATTTATTAAAGAATTGCGCTGTGACAACTTGCCACATTCGTAGACCCCCTATACTACAAGGCTTGAGGGTGGGAGCCCCGGGTAATTCCCTTGTCAGAATTGGGGCTTTTCATTACCATCTCGGCAAAATTTTTATAAGTAACATTGATTTATTTAGTAGATGCCTGATTTAACAGGCCACAAAGCTGATGGGAGAGGACTGAATGAGCAATGACGGCGTGAATGCAGGCCGGCGTCGCTTCTTGGTAGCAGCCACATCCGTGGTGGGTGCTGCAGGAGCGGTGGGGGCTGCGGTCCCGTTCGTGGGGTCATGGTTTCCCAGTGCCAAGGCGAAAGCCGCCGGTGCACCGGTGAAAGTGAATGTCAGCAAGATCGAGCCAGGACAGCAGATGATTGCCGAATGGCGCGGTCAGCCGGTGTTCATTGTCCGCCGTACTGCGGAAATCCTGGGGAATCTCAAGAAGATCGAGGGCCAGCTCTCCGATCCGACTTCCAAAAACTCCACGCAACCTACTTATGTCGATCCTGAAGTGCGCTCGATCAAGCCGGAAATCCTGCTGCTGATCGGGATCTGCACTCACCTGGGTTGCTCTCCCACCTTCCGTCCCGAAGTGGCGCCTGCGGACTTGGGTAAAGACTGGGTCGGCGGCTATTTCTGCCCTTGCCACGGTTCCCACTACGATCTGGCTGGCCGCGTCTACAAGTCGCAACCCGCGCCTTTGAACCTGCCAGTTCCCCCGCATTCCTATGAGACCGATGACCTGATTGTCATTGGCGTCGATACGGAGAAAGCGTGATGAGCAAGTTCATGGATTGGGTGGATGCGCGCTTCCCGGCGACCAAAATGTGGGAAGACCATCTCAGCAAGTATTACGCGCCAAAAAACTTCAACTTCTTCTATTTCTTCGGCTCGCTGGCACTGCTGGTGCTGGTCAACCAGATCGTCACCGGTGTTTGGCTGACGATGAGCTACACCCCGTCGGCAGAAGAGGCGTTCGCTTCCGTCGAGTACATCATGCGCGACGTCGAGTACGGCTCGATCCTGCGTCTGCTGCACTCCACCGGCGCTTCGGCGTTCTTCATCGTGGTTTATCTGCACATGTTCCGGGGCCTGCTCTACGGTTCGTACCAGAAACCGCGTGAGCTCGTCTGGGTGTTCGGCATGCTGATCTACCTGGCGCTGATGGCTGAGGCCTTCATGGGTTATCTGCTGCCTTGGGGGCAGATGTCCTACTGGGGTGCCCAGGTGATCATCTCGCTGTTCGGTGCGATTCCGGTGATCGGCAACGACCTGACCCAGTGGATTCGGGGTGACTACCTGATCTCCGGAATCACTCTGAACCGCTTCTTCGCACTGCACGTCGTGGCGCTGCCGATCGTGATTCTCGGTCTGGTGGTGTTGCACATTCTGGCGCTGCACGAAGTCGGTTCGAACAACCCGGATGGCGTCGACATCAAGAAGCACAAAGACGAAAACGGTGTCCCGCTGGACGGCATTGCCTTCCACCCGTACTACACCGTGAAAGACATCGTCGGTGTGGTGTTGTTCCTGTTCATCTTCTGCTTTATCGTGTTCTTCTTCCCGGAAATGGGCGGCTACTTCCTCGAAAAGCCAAACTTTGAGCAAGCCAACCCGTTCAAGACGCCTGAGCACATTGCCCCGGTCTGGTACTTCACGCCGTTCTACGCGATCTTGCGTGCGATCCCGGACAAACTCATGGGCGTGATCGCCATGGGGGCCTCGATTGCCATGCTGTTCGTGCTGCCGTGGCTGGACCGCAGTCCGATCAAATCGATGCGCTACAAAGGCTGGATGAGCAAAATCTGGCTGCTGGTGTTCTGCATTTCCTTCGTGATCCTCGGCATTCTGGGCGTACTGGCCCCGACGCCCGAGCGCACGCTGGTGTCGCAGATTTGCACCTTCCTGTACTTCGCCTACTTCATTCTGATGCCGTTCTACACCAGGCTCGAGAAGACCAAACCGGTTCCGGAAAGGGTGACTGGCTGATGAAAAAGTTATTTTTTGCTCTGATTTTTGCTGCGCTGCCTGTGCTGTCTTTCGCCGCCGAACACGGTGGTCCGGAGCTGGAAAAAGTCGACATCGACGTGTCCGATAAAGCTGCCCTGCAGGACGGTGCGCGCACCTTTGCCAACTATTGCATGGGTTGCCACAGTGCCAAGTTCCAGCGTTACGAACGGGTGGCCGATGACCTCGGCATTCCCCACGACATGATGCTCGAGAAGCTGGTGTTCACCGGCGCCAAGATCGGCGACCACATGAACATCGGCATGCAGCCGGCAGACGCCAAGACTTGGTTCGGTGCGGCACCGCCGGACCTGACCCTGGTGGCGCGCGTGCGTGGCACCGACTGGCTCTATGGTTATCTGCGCTCGTTCTACGAAGATCCGGCGCGTCCCTGGGGCGTGAACAACAAGGTCTTCCCAAACGTCGGCATGCCTAACGTGCTGGTCGGCCTGCAAGGTCGTCAGGTGGTGGGCTGCAAGCAAGTGCAGATCGTCGAGGACGGCAAGAAGCAATACGATCCGCTGACCGGTACGCCGCTGACTCATGAAGCGTGCGATCAGTTGACCATCGTGCCGAAAACCGGTGCTCTGAACGAAGAGCAGTTCGATGAGAAGGTCAAGAATCTGGTAACCTTCCTGGCTTACTCGGCTAACCCGGTTAAGCTGCAACATCAGCGCATCGGTACTTACGTCTTGCTGTATCTGGCGTTCTTCTTTGTGTTCGCCTACCTGCTCAAGCGTGAATACTGGAAAGACGTGCACTGATACGCTTCAAGCATTGCTGTTAATCGCGCGCGCCCAAGGGCGCCTCCGATAACGCAATGTCTGGTTCGCCAGGCATTGCGGGAGGCGCCCTCTGGGCGCGCGCGTTTTTCCGGTTCCAATCATTTCAACAAGCGAGGAGGATCGCCATGGGCGTGACCAATCGGTTGGCCTGTTACTCCGACCCCGCCGACCACTATTCCCACCGAGTGCGCATCGTGCTTGCAGAGAAGGGTGTCAGCGCCGAAATCATTTACGTGGAAGCTGGCCGCCAGCCGCCTAAACTGATTGAGGTGAACCCTTACGGCAGTCTCCCGACACTGGTCGATCGCGACCTGGCGTTGTGGGAGTCGACCGTGGTGATGGAATATCTGGATGAGCGTTACCCGCATCCGCCACTGATGCCGGTTTACCCGGTGGCGCGTGCCAACAGCCGTCTGCTGATTCACCGTATTCAGCGCGACTGGTGTGGTCTGGTGGATCTGATTCTGGATCCGAAAACCAAGGAAGCCGCGCGTGTCGTGGCACGCAAGGAATTGCGTGAAAGCCTGACGGGCGTGTCGCCGTTGTTTGCCGACAAGCCGTTTTTCCTCAGTGAGGAACAAAGTCTGGTGGATTGCTGCCTATTGCCAATACTCTGGCGTTTGCCGATTCTGGGGATTGAACTGCCGCGGCCGGCCAAGCCGCTGCTTGATTATATGGAGCGCCAGTTTGCGCGTGAGGCTTTCCAGGCGAGTCTGTCTGGCGTCGAACGCGATATGCGCTAAGGCTTAAGGAGCCGCTATGAACTCCAGTCGACCTTATCTGGTCCGCGCGCTCTACGAGTGGATTGTGGATAACGATTGCACCCCGCACATGCTGGTCAATTCCGAATACCCGGCAGTGCAGGTGCCGCAAGGTTTCGCCAGCGACGGGCAGATTGTCCTGAACATTTCGCCCAGTGCCGTGCGGCACTTGCACATGGACAACGACGTGGTGACCTTTGAGGGTCGCTTCGGTGGCGTTCCGCATAGTCTCTATGTGCCAATCAGCGCGATTCTGGGCATCTACGCCCGGGAGAACGGGCAGGGCATGGTGTTCGATCTCGAGTCGCCGATGGATGACGAAGACGATATCGAGCCCGATGACGACTTGCCGCCACCGGGCAGCGAGCCGCCGCGACCAAGCGGCCGGCCAAGCTTGAAAGTGGTGAAGTAATAAAAAAGGCGATCCGGATGGATCGCCTTTTTTGTATCTGCTCGTCGCGTATCAGTCGATGTATTCGAACAGCTTCACGATCTTCTGCACGCCGGCAACGCCTTGCACCAGGTTGGTTGCCTGTTGTGCTTCCTGTTTGGTCAGCAGGCCCAGCAGGTAAACGATACCGTTCTCGGTCACGACCTTGATGCGCGAGCCGGGAATGCTGGCGTCGGTCAGCATCTGGGTCTTGATCTTGGTGGTCAGCCAGGCGTCGTTCTGGCGAGCGAGGAAGCTTGAAGGTGCAATCACTTGCAGTTCGTTGTGCACTTTCTTCACGCGCTGCACGTTGGCGGCGGCCTGTTCGGCCTTGGCCTTGAGGTCTTCGCGCGGAGTCTGGCCGGCGAGCAGCACCACGCCGTTGAAGCTGGTGACGACGATATGCGAGTCCTTGTCCAGGCCGGGGTCGGCCTTGGCCACGTTGACGCCGACTTTGGTCTCGATCAGCGAGTCGTCGATTTTGCTGCCGAAGGTTCGGGTGCCGCGGTCGTCTTCAATCGGCGCTTCACGGCTGGCATTCACCACCGAGGTGCAGCCGCTGATGCCGAGGCACAGGGTCAAGGCCAGAAGGCCAAGGCGATTAGGGGTCATTCTTCACTCCCGAACAGTTGGCTGTCGATCAGATCGCAGAGGCAATGGATCGCCAGCAGATGGACTTCCTGAATACGTGCAGTGACATGGGCCGGTACGCGAATCTCGACATCTTCAGGCAGCAGCAGTGAAGCCATGCCGCCGCCATCGCGGCCAGTCAAAGCTACGACAACCATTTCGCGATCATGTGCGGCCTGGATCGCTTGAATAATGTTTGCCGAGTTGCCGCTGGTCGAGATCGCCAGCAATACATCGCCGGGTTGACCCAATGCGCGGATCTGCTTGGAGAACACTTCGTTGTAGCTGTAGTCGTTGGCGATCGAGGTGATGGTCGAGCTATCGGTGGTCAGAGCGATGGCCGGCAGGCTCGGGCGTTCACGCTCGAAGCGGTTGAGCAGCTCGGAGGAGAAGTGCTGGGCGTCGCCGGCAGAGCCGCCGTTGCCGCACGAAAGCATTTTGCCTTCGTTGAGCAGGGCGTTGACCATGATCTGGCTGGCTTGCTCGATGTGCGGTGCAAGTACGTCCATCGCCTGTTGCTTGGTGTCGATACTGGCCTGGAAAAGCTGGCGAATTCGGGATTGCATGTCCATCTGTGTGACCTTAAGTAGCGCGGCTGTTCGGCACGTGAATGTGCAGCCCGCAAAGCAAAGAGCAAAAATTGTCGGTGAAAGTGTCCGGGGTGGTGTGCAGAGAATCAACCATCGAACGCATTCTGCAACCAGTTCAACTGATCCGGGTGCCTGTCGATGGCCACCACGTCGAAGCGGCAAGGGGAATCGGCCCAGCGTGACTCGCGCTGAAGGAAATGCTGTGCGGCGAAAATCAGCTTCTGCCGTTTGCGCTCATCGATGCTAGCGAGCGCGCCACCCCATTGAGTGTTTTTTCTGTAGCGGACTTCGACGAATACTACTGTATCGCCATCAAGCATGACCAGATCAAGCTCGCCCCGTTTGCATGACCAGTTCTGCGCCAGCAGGCGCAGACCCTGGTGTTGCAGATGCTCGAGCGCCTGGCGCTCGGCATCTTTACCGCTTTGCAGGTGCGAGCCGTCGGGCATCAGCGCGGGGTGTCCGGCAGGCGTTGAACCTGACCATTGACGAACTGCGCCCATGGCAACTGACGCACTACGCGTTGGGTCTGGGTCATGCCCAGGCTACCCGACTGACCTTCGATGCGGCTGTCCGGCAGCGCCTTCAACTGACCCAGGCGCGGCGCCAGACGGTAGGCGTCGACGCCCATGGCGTAAAGGCGACCCAGGCTGCCGGCCGCTTGCGGCCATTGCGCGGTGACTTGCTGACGCAGCGGGTCATTGGCTTCCAGCAACCATGGGGTTTCGCAGAAGCGCACGCCGTTCATGTCGTTGTACTGGTTCACATCGCCGCTGGCGCTGTACACGTGGGAGGTTGCGTACACAGGAACATCACCCGCGTACTGGAAGTTCAGGGTCGGCTTGATCTGCTGCGCTTGCTGCGGGGTGGCTGCCAGGAAGATGAACTCGATGTCCTGGCGACGCGACGGCTGAGCGGCGACATTGGTGCCAGCAGCGTTTTGCAGGCTCTTGGCGCGGGCTTCGCTTTGACGCAGCTGGAACATGTCAGCGATCTGCTGGGCCAGTTGCACTGGCTGATCAACGCGTTCGGTGGCAACGATGCTGCCGCCATTGGCCTGCCAGTCCTGGCTGAACGCACGCAATACGCGGTCGCCCCATTCGCCTTTCGGCACCATGATCGCCGCGCGATGCAGGCCGTCGGCGCGGGCGCGACGCGAAACTTCGCGAGCTTCGTCTTCAGCCGCCAGACCGAACTGGAACAGTTGCGCCGGACCTTGATCGCCTTCGCTGTAGTTCAGCGCGAGGGTGGTGATTGGCAGTTGCGGACGGGTGCTCAATTGCTTGACCAGCGGTTTTTCCAGCGGGCCGACCACCAGTTGCACGCCATCGGCCTGGGCCTTGCGGTAGAACTCGTCCATCGAGGTCAGTTTGGAGCTGTCGTAAAACTCGATGGCGGGTGGCTTCTGACCGGCCTGTTGTGCTTGATAGTGCGCCGCCATGAAGCCTTCACGCAGCGCTTTACCGACTGAGGCCAGTGGGCCGTCTTGCGGCAGCAGCAGGGCAATCTTGCTCAGGGGCTGGCTGGCCAGTTCCTTGAGTTTGGTCAGTGGCAGCGGCAGGTTGATTGCTGCTGGGTGCTTTGGATTCTGTGCGCGCCAGGCATCGATCGCCGCTTGCTGCTGTTCCAGGGTGCCGGCGGTTTTCACAGCCAGGGCCAGGCCCATCCAGCCGCCGAGATCGTCGGCGGTGTTGGGTTGCAGTTGATCGGTAGGCAGCGAAGCGATCAAAGTCCAGATGGCTTCGTGGTTCTTGCTCGCGGCTTCGCCTTTGAGCATTGGAGCGATGAAGATGCGCTCACGAGCGGCTGCCAGGGTCTGGCCGTCGGCTTCCAGTGCGCGGGCGTGCACGGTGCCGGTGCGAACTTGCTGATCTTCCGGCATTTCGCTCAGGTGCTGCAGGCTCGGATGGCTCAGAGCGGTCAGCGCAGCTTTAGGCTGATTACGCGTCATTGCCAGCTCAGCGGACAAGGTGCTGGCGAAGATCTGCTGGCCTGGCTTCAACTGCTCCATCGGCACTTGTTGCAGGATCTGCGCGGACTGGCCGGCATTGCCCTGGCGATAAGCGAGGTCTGCCGCGCTCAAGCGCAACAGCGCGGCTTTTTCCGGCGTCTTGGCCTGGGTAGCCTGTTCGAGCAGTTGCTCGATGCTGGCATCCGGAGTCCGTGGAAGTTCGCCAAGGCTGGAGGAGGGGGAGCTGGCGCAGGCCGCCAATAAGGCAGCGAGGCAGAGGGCAGTGAACAGCCGCAGGCAAGCGATCATGTAAGTGTTCCTGATACTCGATCAAATTAGCGTGGAATTGTACCCAAGCGCTGGCCGGGGCGCGATGTTACTGGCGTGAAACCGTCAATTTAGCTGAAGCAAATGTTGCGGCATCGCACAAAGACGCGCAAAACCGGCGTCGGCCGGAACGCATCGCAAGCCTCGTGACGCGTTACAATGCCGGCTTTTACCGATCATGAGGTGTGCGCTTTGACTGCTCCAGGTCCTTTGAATTCCGCTGCTGGCTCGCTTTATGTGGTGGCGACGCCCATCGGCAACCTGGACGACATCAGCGCCCGGGCTCTGAAAATCCTCCGCGAAGTGGCATTGATCGCCGCCGAAGACACGCGGCACTCGGCACGTTTGATGCAGCACTTCGGCATTGCCACGCCGCTGGCCGCGTGCCATGAACATAACGAACGTGATGAAGGTAGCCGCTTTATTACCCGTTTGCTGGCAGGCGATAACGTCGCGCTGATATCTGATGCCGGGACACCGCTGATTTCAGATCCGGGTTATCACCTCGTGCGTCAGGCGCGGGCGGCGGGCATCAATGTGGTGCCGGTGCCGGGTGCCTGTGCGTTGATCGCAGCGCTGTCGGCGGCGGGGCTGCCCTCCGACCGGTTCATTTTTGAAGGCTTCCTGCCGGCCAAGTCGGCAGGGCGCAAGGCGCGCCTGGAATCGGTAAAGGAAGAGCCACGCACGCTGATTTTCTACGAGGCCCCGCATCGCATTCTCGAGTGCCTGCAGGACATGGAAGCGGTGTTCGGTGGCGAGCGTCAGGCGTTGCTGGCCCGGGAAATCACCAAGACCTTCGAGACGCTCAAAGGCTTGCCGCTGGCTGAGTTGCGGGCGTTTGTCGAGTCCGACAGCAATCAGCAGCGCGGCGAGTGCGTGGTGCTGGTCGCGGGCTGGTCTGCACCGCAGTCCGAGGACGCGGTCAGCAGCGAGGCGATGCGCGTCCTCAACCTGCTGCTCGAAGAGATGCCGCTCAAGCGCGCTGCCGCCCTGGCCGCGCAAATCACCGGTGAGCGCAAAAACGTGCTGTATCAGGTCGCACTGGAACAGCAGAAGGGCGAGTAACCCGTCGCGCAGACGGGTTTCACGGCTATTAGCGCTTGTTCTTCGGGCGCTCTGCCGTTAACCTGCGCGGCGGAGAGTCGATCGGACAGTCGCTGCCCTCTATGAAAATTAGAGGGGGGAGGAAAGTCCGGGCTCCATAGGGCGAAGTGCCAGGTAATGCCTGGGAGGCGTGAGCCTACGGAAAGTGCCACAGAAAATAACCGCCTAAGCGCTTCGGCGCCGGTAAGGGTGAAAAGGTGCGGTAAGAGCGCACCGCACGTCTGGCAACAGTTCGTGGCTAGGTAAACCCCACTTGGAGCAAGACCAAATAGGGTCCCAAGGCGTGGCCCGCGCTGGGACCGGGTAGGTTGCTAAAGATGTCCAGTGATGGCCATCGTAGACGAATGACTGTTCAAGACAGAACCCGGCTTACAGATCGACTCTCCACCTTTTTCTTTCCCTGCTTGAATCAATGGCATCAGGGCTGGTTATTATCGGCAGGCCTGCGCTAAAGTCCGGCAGCGGCAAATGCAGTAATAGCCATTTCCCACCTTGCTTCAATCAACAGCAGAAGCGCTTTTGTAATACCGAAAAAATCTTACTCTTAACAAATCACTTTAACTTCCGAGCGCAGCTTTCAGTGCTGCATCAAGTTATTGGTCAAAAGTATCCGCCAAATTGTCGTTGCCCCTCCTTTTAAGCTCCTAAATCTCCGTTCTGTAAGGGTTTTCCTTTAATCCGCGCCTTGACGGTGTGGTGGGCGCATTCCTATAGTGTGCGCAAGTGGCGGAAAGTGGCATGAAGTGGGTTTTTTGAGCTCAAAACGATAAAAATTGGAGAAACGCTGACGTGTTTCGCGGAGCTAACGCTATCAGTCTCGATGCTAAGGGCCGTCTCGCCATGCCGAGCCGGTACCGTGACGAGCTCGTTTCGCGTAGTTCCGGCCAGTTGATCGTGACCATTGATGCCGTTGATCCGTGCCTGTGTGTCTACCCGCTCGACGAGTGGGAAATTATTGAAACCAAGTTGCGTGCGCTCCCTTCGCTGCGAGAAGAGAACCGTCGCCTGCAGCGTTTATTGATTGGTAATGCCGTCGACCTCGAACTCGACGGCAGTGGTCGTTTTCTGGTTCCACCGCGTCTGCGCGAATACGCAAAGCTTGATAAGAAAGCGATGCTGGTGGGCCAACTGAACAAGTTCCAATTGTGGGACGAGGATGCATGGAACGCGGTGTCTGCCGCTGACCTTGCTGCTATTCAACAACCGGGCGCCATGCCTGACGAACTGCGTGATTTGATCCTGTGACTATTGATAGCGGCTTTAACCACATCACCGTACTGCTTGACGAAGCCGTCGAGGCTCTCGCCGTACGTCCTGATGGCTGCTATCTGGACGGTACGTTCGGGCGCGGCGGGCACAGTCGGCTGATCCTCAGCCAGCTCGGGCCGGACGGCCGGCTGATCGGATTCGACAAGGATCCTCAAGCGATTGCCACCGGGCAAACGCTAGCGGCCGAAGACGGCCGCTTTGTCGTTGTGCAGCGCAGCTTTGCCGAACTGGGTTCGGTGGTTGCCGAGCAGGGTCTGAGCGGCAAGGTCAGCGGCATCCTGCTCGATCTCGGCGTGTCGTCGCCGCAACTGGATGACGCCGAGCGCGGCTTCAGTTTCCTCAATGACGGCCCGCTGGACATGCGCATGGATCCGTCCCGTGGCATCAGCGCCGCCGAATTCGTCAACACCGCGCCCGTGGAAGAAATCGCCCGGGTGTTCAAGGAATACGGCGAAGAACGTTTCTCCGGGCGCATGGCCCGTGCCGTGGCCGAGCGCCGCGACATCAAGCCATTCGAGCGCACCGCCGATCTGGCGGAAGTTCTGAAAGTTGCCAACCCGGCGTGGGAGAAGGGCAAGAACCCGGCGACCCGTGCGTTCCAGGGTTTGCGTATTCACGTCAACAACGAACTGGGCGATCTGGAAGCCGGCCTTGAAGCCGCACTGGATGCTCTGGAAGTCGGTGGCCGTCTGGTGGTCATCAGCTTCCACTCGCTGGAAGACCGCATCGTCAAACTGTTCATGCGCAAACTGGTGAAAGGCGAAGCCGACAACCTGCCGCGCAACCTGCCTGTGCGCCACGTGGCGTTCGAACCGAAAATCAAAATCCATGGCAAAGCGCAGACGGCCTCCGACGCCGAGCTCAAAGCCAACCCACGTTCCCGTAGCGCTGTCATGCGTGTCGCGGAGAAGTTGCGGTGAGCAAGCTTTTCGCCAAGCCCCTGCCGGGCGGCAGCTTTATCATGCTGCTGCTGTTTGTCGGCGTGCTCGTGTCGGCCATCGGCGTGTCTTACAGCGCGCACTGGAACCGGCAGTTGCTTAACACCCTTTACAACGAACTCAGCGTGCGCGACAAGGCGCAGGCCGAGTGGGGGCGCCTGATTCTCGAGCAAAGCACCTGGACTGCGCACAGCCGCATCGAAGTGCTGGCCACCGAACAATTGAAAATGCACATTCCGGGCGCGGCTGACGTGAAGATGGTGGCGCCATGATGAAACTCGAAGGCGCACTCTTCCCGTGGCGCTTCCGCCTGATGGTGGCTCTGCTCGGCGTGATGGTCGCGGCGATCTGCTGGCGCATCATCGACCTGCAAGTGGTTGACCGTGACTTCCTCAAGGGGCAGGGCGACGCACGCAGTCTCCGTCACATCCCGATTCCTGCTCACCGTGGTCTGATCACCGACCGTAACGGCGAGCCGTTGGCCGTGAGTACCCCGGTGACGACGCTGTGGGCCAACGCCAAGGAAATGCAGACGGCCAAAGAGAAGTGGCCGGCACTGGCCGCGGCGCTGGGGCAGGATCCGAAAGCCCTGGCCGAACGTCTCGAAGCTCAGGCCAACAAAGAATTCATTTACCTGGTGCGCGGGCTGACCCCTGAGCAGGGCCAGGCTGTGCTCGACCTGAAAGTGCCGGGCGTTTACGGCATCGAAGAATTCCGCCGCTTCTACCCGGCCGGTGAAGTCACCGCGCACATGGTCGGCTTTACCGACATTGACGATCACGGGCGCGAAGGCGTCGAGCTGGCCTACGACGAGTGGCTGGCCGGGGTGCCGGGCAAGCGGCAAGTCATCAAGGATCGGCGCGGTCGGCTGATCAAGGATGTCCAGGTCACCAAGAACGCCAAGGCCGGCAAGCCCTTGGCGTTGTCGATTGACCTGCGTCTGCAATACCTGGCCAACCGCGAGCTGCGCAACGCGATCATCGAGAACGGCGCCAAGGCTGGCAGCCTGGTGATCATGGACGTGAAGACCGGCGAGATTCTCGCCATGGTCAACCAGCCGACCTATAACCCGAACAACCGTCGTAACCTGCAGCCGGCGATGATGCGTAACCGCGCGATGATCGACGTGTTTGAGCCGGGTTCGACCATGAAAGCGATCTCGATGAGTGCCGCGATCGAATCCGGGCGCTGGAAACCGACCGACACAGTCGAGGTGTATCCAGGCTCGCTGCAGATCGGCAAGTACACGATCAAGGACGTGTCGAAGACCGAAGGTCCGGTACTCGACATGACCGGCATCCTGATCAATTCCAGTAACGTCGGCATGAGTAAGGTCGCGTTCGATATCGGCGGTGAGACCATTTACCGTCTCGCACAGAAAGTCGGACTCGGCCAGGACACCGGCCTGGGCTTTCCGGGCGAGCGCGTCGGCAACCTGCCGAACTACCGCGACTGGCGCAAAGCCGAAACCGCGACACTGTCTTATGGCTACGGTATTTCCGTGACCGCGATCCAACTGGTGCACGCATTCTCGGCGCTGGCCAACAACGGTCGTCTCGCACCGCTGACGCTGATCAAAACCGACAAGCCGCCGCAGACCACTCAGGTATTGCCGGAAGCGGTCGCGAAAACCATGCAAGGCATGCTGCAGCAAGTGATCGAAGCACCGCGCGGCGTGTTCCGTGCGCAGGTGCCGGCGTATCACGTGGCCGGCAAGTCGGGTACTGCACGTAAAACGTCGGTGGGCACCAAGGGCTACGCCGAAAACTCCTACCGCTCGCTGTTCGCCGGTTTCGGCCCGATGAGCGATCCGCGTTACGCCATCGTGGTGGTGATCGATGAACCGTCCAAGGCCGGTTACTTCGGTGGTCTGGTGTCGGCGCCGGTGTTCAGCCGTGTGATGTCCGGCACCCTGCGTCTGATGAACGTGACCCCGGACAACCTGCCGACTACCCAACAGGCCAACGCTACCCCGGTCGTTCCGCTGAAAGCCAATGGAGGGCGCGGCTGATGTCTCTGAGTCTGAACAAGATATTCCCCCACGCCGGCCATGATCTGTTGATCCGTGAATTGGCGCTGGACAGCCGCAACGTGCGCGCGGGCGACCTGTTCCTCGCCGTGCCCGGTGGCAAGTTCGATGGCCGTGCGCACATCGCCGATGCCTTGCAGCGCGGCGCGGCGGCAGTTGCTTACGAAGTGGAAGGCGCCACCGTGCTGCCGATCACCGAAGTACCGTTGATTCCGGTCAAAGGCCTGGCGGCGCAGCTGTCCGACATCGCCGGGCGCTTTTATGGCGAGCCGAGCCATCACTTGAACCTGATCGGTGTTACCGGCACCAATGGCAAAACCAGCGTGACCCAACTGGTCGCGCAGGCACTCGATCTGCTTGGTCAGCATTGCGGCATCGTTGGTACGCTGGGTTCCGGCTTCCATGGCGCGCTGGAAAGCGGCCTGCACACCACGCCGAATCCGATCGCCATGCAAGCCACTCTGGCCGACCTGAAAAAGGCCGGGGCCAAAGCCGTGGCCATGGAAGTGTCGTCCCACGGTCTGGATCAGGGCCGGGTCACTGCATTGGCGTTCGACGTCGCGGTGATGACCAACCTGTCCCGCGACCACCTGGATTATCACGGCACCATGCAGGCGTACGCCGAGGCCAAGGCCAAGCTGTTCGCCTGGAATGACCTGAAGTGCCGCGTGGTCAACCTCGACGACGATTTCGGTCGGCAGTTGGCCGGCGAAAAACGCGAGTCGCGTTTGATCAGTTACAGCCTGCTCGACAGCAGCGCCTATTTGTATGTCCGCGAAGCGCAGTTCGATGACCACGGCGTACGCGCCACGCTGGTCACGCCGCAGGGCGAACACCATCTGCGCAGCACGCTGCTCGGTCGTTTCAATCTGAGCAACGTGCTGGCGGCGGTCGGCGCCTTGCTCGGTCTGGATTATGCGCTCGACGAAATCCTCAAGGTGCTGCCGAAACTTGAAGGCCCGGCCGGGCGCATGCAGCGTCTGGGTGGCGGCACTCAGCCACTGGTGGTGGTCGATTACGCGCACACCCCGGATGCCCTGGAAAAAGTTCTGACCGCGCTGCGCCCACACGTCAAAGGCCAGTTGCTGTGCCTGTTCGGCTGTGGCGGTGACCGTGATCGCGGCAAGCGTCCGCTGATGGCCGAAGTGGTCGAGCGTCTGGCCGATCGCGTACTGGTCACCGATGACAACCCGCGCACCGAAGACCCGGCGCAGATTTTCGATGACATCCGCGCCGGTTTCACTGCTGTGGATAAAGTCACCTTCGTCGCCGGCCGTGGCCAGGCGATTGCCCAGCTGATCGCTGCTGCATCGGCCGATGACGTGATCGTGCTGGCCGGCAAAGGTCACGAGGACTATCAGGAAATCAACGGCGAGCGGCACGCTTTCTCCGATCTGGTCGAGGCCGATCATGCCCTCACCGCGTGGGAGGTGGCCCATGCTTAAGGCCCTGACATTGAGCGAACTGACCAACGTGCTCGACGCACGTCTGATCAGCAGCGATGCCAGTTTCGATGGCGTCAGTATCGACAGCCGTGCTATCACCGCTGGCCAACTGTTTATTGCCCTGACTGGCCCGCGCTTTGACGGTCATGACTACTTGAACGATGTCGCCGGCAAAGGCGCGGTGGCGGCATTGGTCGAGCGTGAAGTCGCCGACAGCACCTTGCCGCAACTGCTGGTCAAGGACACCCGTCAGGCCCTCGGCCAGTTGGGTGCACTGAACCGTGCCGCGTTCACCCAGCCCGTTGCGGCCATCACTGGCTCCAGCGGCAAGACCACGGTCAAGGAAATGCTCGCGAGCATCCTGCGTACCCGCGGTCCGGTGCTGGCGACTCGCGGCAATCTGAACAACGATCTCGGCGCACCGCTGACCCTGCTTGAACTGGCGCCGGAGCACACCGCCGCCGTGATCGAACTGGGCGCCTCGCGTCTGGGCGAAATCGCCTACACCGTCGGGCTGACCAAGCCGCACGTGGCGATCCTCAATAACGCTGGCACTGCCCATGTTGGCGAGTTCGGCGGGCCGGAAAAAATCGTCGAGGCCAAGGGCGAGATCATCGACGGTCTGGCGGCGGATGGTATTGCCGTGCTCAACCTCGACGACAAGGCCTTCGGAATCTGGAAACTCCGCGCCGGCGCACGCAAGGTGCTGACCTTCTCCCTGAGCAATCCGCAGGCAGATTTCTACGCCAGCGACCTGAGCACCGATGCCCGGGGTTGCCCGGCCTTCAACCTGCATACACCTGAAGGTGTGGAGCACGTTCAACTGAACCTGCTCGGCACCCATAACGTCGCCAACGCCATGGCTGCCGCCGCTGCCGCTCACGCCCTGGGCGTGTCGCTGTTCGGCATCGCCACCGGGCTTGGCGCGGTACAACCGGTCAAGGGCCGCACCGTCGCGCAACTGGCGAAGAACGGCATGCGCGTGATCGATGACACTTACAACGCAAACCCCACCTCCATGTGCGCTGCCGTTGATATACTCGCCGGCTTTTCCGGCCGCACCGTCCTGGTGCTCGGAGATATCGGCGAGTTGGGCGACTGGGCGGAGCAGGGGCACCGCGACGTGGGCGAGTACGCCCGGGGCAAGGTTTCCGCGCTTTACGCGGTCGGGCCGAACATGGTCCACGCCGTGAACGCATTCGGTAAAGAGGCGCATCACTTCGGTACGCAAGCCGAACTGATCCAGGCCCTCGACGCCGAGCAGGACACAAACACCACCATTTTGATCAAGGGTTCGCGCAGTGCAGCGATGGAAAACATCGTTGCGGCTCTGTGCGGGTCCAGTCTGGAGAAACATTAATGCTGCTGCTGCTAGCGGAGTATCTGCAACAGTTCTACAAAGGCTTCGCGGTCTTCCAGTACCTGACCCTGCGCGGGATCCTCGGTGTGCTGACCGCGCTGGTTTTGTCGCTGTGCTATGGCCCGTGGATGATCCGCACCCTGCAGAACCGTCAGATCGGCCAGTCCGTTCGTAACGACGGCCCGCAATCGCACCTGTCCAAGTCGGGTACGCCGACCATGGGCGGCGCGTTGATTCTGTCTTCCATCGGTGTCAGCACCCTGTTGTGGGCTGACCTGAGCAACCGCTACGTGTGGGTCGTTCTGCTGGTGACTCTGCTGTTCGGCGCCATCGGCTGGGTCGACGATTACCGCAAAGTGATCGAGAAGAACTCCCGTGGCTTGCCAAGCCGCTGGAAATATTTCTGGCAGTCGGTCTTTGGCCTGGGCGCAGCGATCTTCCTTTATATGACCGCGACCACGCCGGTGGAGACCACGCTGATCCTGCCGATGCTCAAGGACTACAGCATTCCGCTGGGCGCCGGCTTCATCGTGCTGACCTACTTCGTGATCGTCGGTTCGAGCAACGCGGTCAACCTGACCGACGGCCTCGACGGTCTGGCGATCATGCCAACCGTGATGGTCGGCGGCGGTCTGGGGATCTTCTGCTACCTGTCGGGTAACGTGAAATTCGCTGAATACCTGCTGATCCCTTACGTGCCGGGCGCGGGCGAACTGATCGTGTTCTGCGGCGCGCTGATCGGTGCCGGCCTCGGATTCCTCTGGTTCAACACTTACCCGGCGCAAGTGTTCATGGGCGATGTCGGTGCTCTGGCACTGGGCGCGGCACTGGGCACCATCGCAGTGATCGTCCGTCAGGAAATCGTCCTGTTCATCATGGGCGGAGTGTTCGTGATGGAAACCCTGTCGGTGGTTATCCAGGTTGCCTCTTTCAAGCTGACCGGTCGCCGTGTGTTCCGCATGGCACCGATTCACCACCACTTTGAACTCAAGGGCTGGCCCGAGCCACGCGTGATCGTCCGTTTCTGGATCATCACCGTGATTCTCGTGCTGATCGGCCTTGCCACCCTGAAGCTGAGGTAGAACGAGTGTCTCTGATCGCTTCTGACCACTTCCGCATCGTTGTCGGCCTCGGCAAGAGCGGCATGTCCCTGGTTCGCTTCCTGGCGAACCGGGGCGTGTCGTTTGCCGTCGCCGATACGCGGGACAATCCACCGGAACTGGCCACGCTCAAGCGTGACTATCCGCACGTGGAAGTGCGTTGTGGCGAGCTGGACGTCGAATTCCTGTGCCGTGCCGACGAGCTTTACGTGAGCCCCGGCCTGGCGCTGGCGACCCCGGCCCTGCAAGCCGCTGCCGCCCGTGGCGTGAAAATGGCCGGCGATATCGAGCTGTTCGCGCGTAACGCGCGGGCGCCGATCGTGGCCATCACCGGTTCCAACGCGAAAAGCACCGTCACCACTCTGGTCGGCGAGATGGCGGCTGCGGCCGGCAAACGCGTCGCGGTCGGCGGCAACCTCGGTACGCCAGCGCTGGAATTGCTCAGCGATGACGTCGAGCTGTACGTGATGGAGCTGTCGAGCTTCCAGCTGGAAACCACCGACCAGCTCAACGCTGAAGTGGCCACCGTGCTCAACATCAGCGAAGACCACATGGACCGCTACAGCGGCCTGCCGGCGTATCACCTGGCCAAGCACCGGATCTTCCGTGGTGCGAAGCAGTTCGTGGTCAACCGTCAGGATGCACTCAGCCGTCCGCTGATCGGCGAAGGCCAGCCTTGCTGGACCTTCGGCCTGAACAAACCGGATTTCAAGGCCTTCGGCCTGCGCGAAGAAGACGGCGAGAAATACCTGGCCTTCGAATTCCAGAACCTGATGCCGGTGCGCGAACTGAAAGTGCGCGGCGCGCATAACCAGGCCAACGCCCTCGCGGCGCTGGCGCTCGGCCATGCGGTCGGCTTGCCGTTCGACGCCATGCTTGATGCCCTGCGTAACTTCACCGGCCTCGAACACCGCTGCCAGTGGCTGCGTGATCTCGACGGCGTCGGTTACTACAACGATTCCAAGGCCACCAACGTCGGCGCCGCTCTGGCTGCCATCGAAGGCCTGGGTGCGGACATCGACGGCAAGGTCGTGCTGATCGCCGGTGGCGACGGCAAAGGCGCCGAGTTCAACGACCTGCGCGATCCGGTGGCGGCCAACTGCCGCGCCGTGATCCTGATGGGCCGCGACTCCGACAAGATCGGCGAGGCTATCGGCGATGCCGTGCCGCTGATTCGCGCGACCTCGCTGGTCGACGCCGTCGCGCAATGCCGCGCGGTCGCCCAGCCGGGTGACGTGGTGCTGCTGTCGCCCGCCTGCGCCAGTTTCGACATGTTCAAGAATTACGAAGACCGTGGTCACCAGTTCGTCCGCGCCGTGGAGGATCTGGCATGAGCCTGCGCAATATCATCAAGCCATACCCGTCGCCGATCATCACCGGGCGTGGCATCGACCTCGACTTCCCGATGCTCGCCGGTTGCCTGGCGCTGCTGGGCCTGGGCCTGATCATGATCGCCTCGGCTTCCACCGAAGTGGCGGCGGCGCAGTCGGGCAGCGCGCTGTATTACATGATTCGCCACCTGATCTACGTGGCGCTAGGCCTCGGCGCGTGCATCATCACCATGATGATTCCGATTGCCACCTGGCAGCGTCTGGGCTGGATGATGCTGATCGGCGCATTCGGTCTGCTGGTAATGGTGATCGTCCCGGGGATCGGCCGTGAAGTGAACGGGTCGATGCGCTGGATCGGTTTCAGCTTCTTCAACGTGCAGCCGTCCGAGATTGCCAAGGTGTTTGTGGTGATCTATCTCGCCGGTTATCTGGTGCGTCGGCAGAAAGAAGTGCGCGAGAGCTGGATGGGCTTCTTCAAGCCGTTCATCGTGCTGCTGCCGATGGCGGGTCTGTTGCTGATGGAGCCGGACTTCGGTGCCACCGTGGTAATGATGGGGGCTGCGGCGGCGATGCTGTTCCTCGGCGGAGTCGGGCTGTTCCGCTTCTCGCTGATGGTGGTTCTCGCAGTCGGGGCCGTGGTCTTGCTGATTCAGATGCAGCCGTACCGGATGGCGCGTCTGACCAACTTCGCCGACCCGTGGGCCGACCAGTTCGGCGCCGGTTATCAGTTGTCGCAGGCGTTGATTGCCTTCGGTCGCGGTGAGTGGCTGGGCGTTGGCCTGGGCAACAGCGTGCAGAAACAGTTCTACCTGCCTGAAGCGCATACCGACTTCGTGTTCTCGGTGCTGGCCGAAGAGCTGGGCGCCGTCGGTTCGCTGTGCACTGTCGCACTGTTCGTCTTCGTCTGTATTCGCGGCATGTACATCGGTTTGTGGGCCGAGAAGGCCAAGCAGTTCTTCGCCGCTTATGTGGCTTACGGTCTGTCGTTCCTGTGGATCGGTCAGTTCCTGATCAACATCGGCGTGAACGTCGGCCTGCTGCCGACCAAGGGCCTGACCCTGCCGTTCCTCAGTTATGGCGGCAGTTCTCTGGTGATCTGCTGTGCCTGCCTCGGCTTGTTGCTGAGGATCGAGTGGGAGAGTCGAACCCACCTGGGCAGTGAAGAGATGGAGTTCCATGAGAGCGACTTCGCCGAGGAGCCGAATCATGGGCGCTAACGTATTGATCATGGCCGGCGGCACCGGCGGCCACGTGTTCCCGGCGCTGTCCTGTGCCCGCGAATTCCAGGCGCGCGGCTACACCGTGCACTGGCTCGGCACGCCACGCGGAATCGAAAACGAACTGGTGCCGGCTGCAGGTCTGGAACTGCACCGCATCAATGCCACCGGGTTGCGTGGCAAGGGCAAGCTGTCGCTGCTCAAGGCACCGTTCATGTTGCTCAAGTCGGTGTGGCAGGCGCGGGCGGTGATTCGCAAGTTGCGTCCAGTCTGCGTGGTCGGCTTCGGTGGTTATGTGACCGGGCCTGGCGGGATTGCCGCGAAACTGGCCGGTGTGCCGGTGATCGTTCACGAGCAGAACGCCGTGGCCGGCACCGCCAATCGGTTGCTGGTGCCGTTCGCCGCCCGGGTGTGTGAAGCGTTCCCCGACACCTTTACTCTGTCGGACACCCGCCGTACCACCGGAAACCCGGTGCGCAGCGAGCTGTTCCTCGAAACATCGCGACCAGCCTTGGCGGGGCGCAAAGCGCGTTTGCTGATCCTCGGCGGAAGCCTGGGCGCAGAACCGTTGAACAAGTTGCTGCCTGAAGCCCTGGCGCAAGTACCTGCCGATTTGCGTCCGGAAGTGTTTCATCAGGCCGGCAAAAACCACGATGAAGTGACTGCAGAGCGCTACCGCGCCGCCGGCGTGGATGCGCAGGTGCAGCCCTTTATCAAAGACATGGCCCAGGCCTATGGCTGGGCTGACCTGGTGGTGTGCCGCGCTGGCGCGCTGACCATCAGTGAGCTGGCTGCCGTTGGTCTGCCCTCGATGCTGGTGCCTTTGCCCCACGCGATCGACGATCACCAGACCCGCAACGCCGATTATTTGGCCCGTGAAGGCGCAGCCTTCGTGATGCCGCAAAGAACGACTGGTGCCGCGGACCTTGCCGCGCGCCTGACAGAGGTCTTGATGCAACCGCAACGACTCGAAGAAATGGCCCAAGCGGCCCGCCGTCTGGCCAAACCCGATGCCACCCGTAGCGTGGTCGATACCTGCCTGGAGGTGGCCCATGGTTGAGAATCAGAAAGCCATGCCACAACCGGAAATGCGCCGCATCCGTCGCATCCACTTCGTCGGTATCGGCGGCGTTGGCATGTGCGGCATCGCTGAAGTGTTGCTGAACCTGGGCTATGAAGTGTCCGGTTCCGACCTGAAAGCGTCGCCGGTGACCGAGCGTCTGGAATCGTTCGGGGCGCACATCTATATCGGCCACCGCGCCGAGAACGCTGCGACCGCCGACGTGCTGGTGGTTTCCAGCGCTGTGAACACCTCCAACCCGGAAGTGGCGACCGCCCTTGAGCGTCGTATCCCGGTGGTACCGCGTGCCGAGATGCTCGCCGAGCTGATGCGCTATCGCCACGGCATCGCCGTCGCCGGCACCCACGGCAAAACCACCACCACCAGCCTGATCGCTTCGGTGTTCGCCGCTGGTGGTCTGGACCCGACCTTCGTCATCGGTGGCCGTCTGAATGCCGCGGGCACCAATGCCCAGCTCGGTACCAGCCGCTACCTGATCGCTGAAGCCGACGAAAGCGATGCGAGCTTCCTGCACCTGCAACCGCTGGTGGCCGTGGTCACCAACATCGACGCCGATCACATGGCGACCTACGACGGTGACTTCAACAAACTGAAGAAAACCTTCGTCGAGTTCCTGCACAACCTGCCGTTCTACGGTTTGGCGGTGATGTGCCTGGACGATCCGGTGGTGCGTGAAATCCTGCCGCTGGTCAAGCGTCCGACCGTGACCTACGGCTTCAGCGAAGACGCCGACGTGCGCGCGATCAATGTGCGTCAGCAAGGCATGCAGACCTTCTTCACCGTGCTGCGTCCTGATCGCGAGCCGCTCGATGTGTCGGTGAACATGCCGGGCAACCACAACGTGCTCAACTCGCTGGCGACCATCTGCATCGCCACCGACGAAGGCGTCAGCGACGAAGCCATCGTCCAAGGCCTGTCCGGGTTCCAGGGCGTTGGCCGACGCTTCCAGGTCTATGGCGAACTGCCGGTGGACGGCGGCAACGTGATGCTGGTCGACGACTACGGTCACCACCCGACCGAAGTCGCGGCCGTGATCAAAGCCGTGCGTGGTGGCTGGCCGGAGCGCCGTCTGGTGATGGTCTACCAGCCGCACCGTTACAGCCGCACCCGTGACCTGTACGACGATTTCGTCAATGTACTGGCCGATGCCAACGTGCTGTTGCTGATGGAAGTCTATCCGGCCGGCGAAGAGCCGATCCCGGGCGCGGACAGCCGCAAGCTGTGCAACAGCATCCGTCAGCGCGGTCAGCTCGACCCGATCTACATCGAGCGCGGTGTCGACCTCGCGCCGCTGGTCAAACCGCTGCTGCGTGCCGGCGACATCCTGCTGTGCCAGGGCGCCGGGGATATCGGCGGTCTCGCGCCGAAGCTGTTGAAAAGTGAATTGTTCGCCGGCGCCGTGGCTGCGTCGGTCGAGGGGAAGTTGAAATGACTGCTGCCTACGCCAACCTGTTCTCCACCATCGCGCCGAAAGATTTCGGGCGTGTCGCCGTGCTGTTCGGTGGCATGAGTGCCGAGCGTGAGGTTTCGCTGAAATCCGGTAACGCCGTGCTCGACGCGCTGCAAAGCGCGGGCGTGGACGCGTTCGGGATCGACGTCGGCGAGGATTTTCTGCAGCGTCTGCTGAATGAAAAGATCGACCGCGCGTTCATCATTCTCCACGGTCGTGGCGGTGAAGACGGCTCGATGCAGGGCCTGCTCGAATGCGCCGGTATTCCTTACACCGGCAGCGGCATCCTCGCTTCGGCACTGGCGATGGACAAACTGCGCACCAAGCAGGTCTGGCACAGCCTCGGGATTCCGACGCCGCGTCACGCCGTGCTGTGCAGCGAAGCCGATTGTATTTCCGCGGCGACGGAACTGGGCTTCCCTTTGATCGTCAAACCGGCGCATGAAGGTTCAAGTATCGGGATGGCCAAAGTGAGTTCTGCGTCCGAGTTGATCGACGCATGGAAAGCGGCCAGTACCTACGATTCGCAAGTCTTGGTTGAACAATGGATTCAAGGTCCGGAGTTCACCATCGCCACCCTGCGTGACCAGGTGTTGCCTCCTATCGCCCTGGGTACACCGCACACGTTCTACGACTACGACGCCAAGTACATCGCCAACGATACCCAGTACCGCATTCCGTGCGGGCTGGATGCCGCCAAGGAGCAGGAACTCATGGATCTCACGGCCAAGGCCTGTGAGGCGCTGGGTATTGCCGGTTGGGGCAGGGCGGACGTGATGCAGGACGCCGACGGACAGTTCTGGTTCCTGGAAGTGAACACCGCACCGGGCATGACCGATCACAGTCTGGTGCCGATGGCGGCCCGTGCTGCCGGTCTGGACTTCCAGCAACTGGTTCTGGCCATTCTGGCCGCCAGTGTTGAAGGCTCCGGTCATACAGAGGCGCGAGGTTAAGACCATGCAAGGCGCTCAGCTCAGACATCAGCCACCCGCACCCGGCCGCAAGCCGGTGCCGCGGGGTGCCAGCCGAATGGTGGCCAAAGAGCCGATGTCTGCGCGCCTGCCGAAAGCCAATTTCGGCTTTCTGAAAAGCCTGTTCTGGCCAGTGCTGCTGGTGGCGTTGGGGTTCGGTACCTACGAAGGCGCGCAGCGTTTGCTGCCGTATGCCGACCGGCCGATCACCAAGATCGCCGTGCAGGGCGACCTGAGCTACATCAGCCAGCAAGCGGTGCAGCAGCGAATCGCCCCGTACGTGGCGTCGAGCTTTTTCACCATTGATCTGGCCGGCATGCGCACCGAGCTTGAACAGATGCCGTGGATCGCCCACGCCGAAGTACGCCGGGTGTGGCCGGACCAGGTGGTGATCCGCCTCGAAGAGCAACTGCCCGTGGCCCGTTGGGGCGACGAGTCGCTGCTCAACAACCAGGGCCAGGCGTTCACGCCCAAGGAACTGGCGAACTACGAACACCTGCCACAGCTGTTCGGCCCACAACGGGCCCAGCAGCAAGTGATGCAGCAGTATCAGGTGCTGAGCCAGATGCTCCGGCCGCTGGGTTTCTCGATCGCGCGTCTGGAACTGCGTGAACGTGGCAGCTGGTTCCTGACCACCGGTGCCGGTAGCTCCGGCCCCGGCATCGAGCTGCTGCTGGGACGCGGCAACCTGGTGGAAAAGATGCGCCGCTTCATCGCCATCTATGACAAGACGCTTAAAGACCAGATTACGAACATTGCGCGCATCGATCTGCGCTACGCCAACGGCCTCGCTGTTGGCTGGCGGGAACCAGTAGCGCCGACGACAGCCCAACCCGCTGTCGCAAAGAATTAAGAAGAGGCAGGACCCATGGCAAACGTGCAAAGCGGCAAAATGATCGTCGGTCTGGATATCGGCACCTCCAAGGTGGTGGCGCTGGTAGGCGAGGTCGCGGACGACGGCACGCTGGAAATCGTCGGTATCGGTACTCACCCGTCCCGCGGCCTGAAGAAGGGCGTGGTGGTGAACATCGAGTCGACCGTGCAATCGATCCAGCGCGCGATCGAAGAAGCCCAACTGATGGCGGGCTGCCGCATTCACTCGGCGTTCGTCGGCGTGGCCGGCAATCACATCCGCAGCCTGAACTCCCACGGCATCGTGGCGATTCGTGACCGCGAAGTGAGCTCGGCTGACCTGGAGCGTGTACTTGACGCTGCCCAGGCCGTGGCGATCCCGGCTGACCAGCGCGTGCTGCACACCCTGCCGCAGGATTACGTGATCGATAACCAGGAAGGCGTCCGCGAGCCTCTGGGCATGTCCGGCGTGCGTCTGGAAGCCAAGGTTCACGTGGTCACCTGCGCCGTCAACGCCGCACAGAACATTGAAAAGTGCGTGCGTCGCTGCGGTCTGGAAATCGACGACATCATTCTCGAGCAACTGGCCTCGGCCTACTCGGTACTGACCGACGACGAAAAAGAGCTGGGCGTGTGCCTGGTCGACATCGGCGGCGGCACCACCGACATCGCGATCTTCACCGAAGGCGCGATCCGCCACACCGCGGTGATCCCGATTGCCGGTGATCAGGTGACCAACGACATCGCCATGGCGTTGCGCACCCCGACCCAGTACGCCGAAGAGATCAAGATCCGCTACGCCTGTGCCCTGGCCAAACTGGCCGGTGCCGGTGAAACCATCAAGGTGCCAAGCGTTGGCGACCGTCCACCGCGCGAACTGTCGCGTCAGGCCCTGGCCGAAGTGGTCGAGCCGCGTTACGACGAACTGTTCACCCTGATCCAGGCCGAACTGCGTCGCAGCGGCTACGAAGACCTGATCCCGGCGGGCATCGTCCTGACCGGCGGTACCTCGAAGATGGAAGGTGCCACCGAGCTCGCCGAGGAAATCTTCCACATGCCGGTGCGCCTGGGCGTGCCGCACGGCGTGAAAGGTCTGGATGACGTGGTGCGCAACCCGATTTATTCCACTGGCGTTGGCTTGCTGATGTACGGCCTGCAGAAGCAGTCCGACGGGATCTCGTTCTCGGGCATCGGCAGCCGCGACAGCTACAGCAACGATGAGCCACAGGCGCCGTTGCTGGACCGATTGAAGAAGTGGGTTCAAGGCAACTTCTAAAGCTTTACCGCAACACCGCTACAAAAATGCAGTAGGCGAAAAAACTAGAGAATGTAAGGAGAGGGAAAATGTTCGAACTCGTAGACAACATCCCCGCAAGCCCGGTAATCAAAGTTATCGGTGTTGGCGGTGGCGGCGGCAACGCTGTCAACCACATGGTCAAGAGCAACATCGAAGGCGTTGAATTCATCTGCGCCAACACTGATGCTCAAGCGCTGAAAAACATCGGCGCGCGCACCATCCTGCAACTGGGCACCGGTGTGACCAAAGGCCTGGGCGCCGGCGCCAACCCGGAAGTCGGCCGTCAGGCTGCGCTGGAAGATCGCGAGCGCATCGCTGAAGTGCTGGCCGGCACCAACATGGTGTTCATCACCACTGGCATGGGCGGCGGTACCGGTACCGGTGCTGCGCCGATCATCGCCGAAGTGGCCAAGGAAATGGGCATCCTGACGGTTGCGGTCGTGACCCGTCCGTTCCCGTTCGAAGGCCGCAAGCGTATGCAGATCGCCGACGAAGGCATCCGCATGCTCTCCGAAAGCGTCGATTCGCTGATCACCATTCCGAACGAGAAGCTGCTGACCATTCTCGGCAAAGACGCCAGCCTGCTGTCGGCGTTCGCCAAGGCTGACGACGTACTGGCCGGTGCCGTGCGCGGTATCTCCGACATCATCAAGCGTCCGGGCATGATCAACGTCGACTTCGCCGACGTGCGTACCGTGATGAGCGAAATGGGCATGGCGATGATGGGCACTGGCTGCGCCAGCGGTCCGAACCGTGCACGTGAAGCGACCGAAGCGGCCATCCGCAACCCGCTGCTGGAAGACGTGAACCTGCAAGGCGCACGCGGCATTCTGGTGAACATCACCGCCGGTCCTGACCTGTCCCTGGGTGAGTACTCCGACGTGGGTAGCATCATCGAAGCCTTCGCGTCCGAACACGCGATGGTCAAGGTCGGTACCGTGATCGATCCGGACATGCGCGACGAACTGCACGTTACTGTGGTTGCCACCGGTCTGGGCGCGAAAATCGAGAAGCCTGTGAAGGTCATCGACAACACCGTTCACACCTCCATGGCTTCCGCTCAGGTTCAACAACCGGCTCCTGCGCGTCAGGAAGCTCCGGCGGTGAACTACCGTGACCTGGACCGTCCGACCGTCATGCGCAACCAGGCTCAGGCCGGTGCTGCGACTGCCGCGAAGATGAACCCGCAGGACGATCTGGATTACCTGGACATCCCGGCATTCCTGCGTCGTCAGGCCGATTGATGGAATGTATCAGGGCTATGACGGTGATTGGTGTTCAGCAAAGGCTCGGTCTGCTATTATCGCCAGCCTTTGTTGATACCAGTTCGCAATTTGCGCTGAAGCGGCCCAAGCCATGATTAAACAACGCACACTGAAAAATATTATCCGTGCCACAGGTGTAGGCCTGCATTCCGGGGAGAAGGTCTACCTGACCCTCAAGCCTGCGCCTGTCGACACTGGCATTGTGTTTTGTCGCGCTGACCTCGACCCTGTGGTGCAGATTCCTGCCCGCGCGGAAAACGTCGGTGAAACCACTATGTCGACGACGCTGATCAATGGCGACGTCAAAGTGGACACGGTAGAGCACTTGCTCTCGGCCATGGCTGGCCTGGGCATCGATAACGCCTACGTCGAGCTCTCCGCGTCCGAAGTCCCGATCATGGATGGCAGCGCTGGACCGTTCGTATTCCTGATTCAATCGGCTGGCCTGGAAGAGCAGGACGCCGCCAAGAAATTCATCCGCATCCTGCGTGAAGTGACAGTGGAAGACGGCGACAAGCGCGCCACTTTCGTCCCTTTCGAAGGGTTCAAGGTGAGCTTCGAGATCGATTTCGATCACCCGGTTTTCCGGGACCGCACCCAAAGTGCAAGCGTGGATTTTTCCAGCACTTCGTTCGTAAAAGAAGTCAGCCGCGCCCGTACTTTCGGTTTCATGAGTGACATCGAGTACCTGCGCAAGCACAACCTCGCACTCGGCGGCAGCGTTGAAAACGCGATCGTGGTGGATTCCGATGGTGTACTGAACGAAGACGGTCTTCGCTACGAAGACGAATTCGTGAAGCACAAGATCCTCGATGCGATTGGCGACCTGTACCTGTTGGGTAACAGCCTGATTGGTGAGTTCAAAGGCTTCAAGTCCGGTCATGCACTGAACAACCAACTGCTGCGCAAGTTGATTGAGCAGACAGATGCTTGGGAAGTTGTGACGTTCGAAGACGCCAGCACTGCACCGATCTCTTACATGCGCCCGGTTGCGGCAGTGTAAGTAAAAAACCTCTCTAGTTTTTTGAAGGCCATCCTCGGATGGCCTTTTTTTATGCCTGCGGTTTTTGTGTTGCCTGGGCTGGCCTCTTCGCGAGCAAGCCCGCTCCCACATTTGGAATGCGTTCCTTTGTGGGAGCGAGCTTGCTCGCGAAGAGGCCAGTTCAATCGCCGCAAAAATCAGCCAGCCACCACCACGCGATTGCGCCCACCTTCTTTGGCCTGATACAGCGCCTTGTCCGCCGCAAACAACAATTGCTCCAGCGACATCTCGACAGCCGATGTCCAAGTGCTGATACCGATACTGACGGTCATTGCCACGTCCGCGCCCTCGACCCTCGGCATCTGCTCCACCGCCTGACGAATGTGTTCAGCAATTTGCCGGGCACCGCTGCTGTCGGTTTCGGCGAGAATCACCGAGAACTCTTCGCCGCCGTAACGGGCGACCAGATCGCCGGGGCGGCGCACGTTCGCCGTGATCACCTTGGCCAGTTCGCGTAGCGCCTGGTCGCCGGCCTGATGCCCGTGACGGTCGTTGAACGCCTTGAAGTGGTCGGCATCGATCATCATCACCGACAGCGGCTTGCCCGAACGCTGGGCGCGGAACCATTCGTGGCGCAGCGACTGATCGAGCATCCGCCGGTTGGCCACGCCAGTCAGCGCATCGGTGGCAGCCAGTTGCGCCAGCTCGCGTTCGGCGCGCTGGCGCAAACGCAGCTCGCGGGCGAGCAGCCAGGTCAGCCACAGCAGCCCGGCACACAGCACGCCGGTGGCGCCACTGATCAACAGTGCCGTGCGCCGCCAAGTGCCGAACACCTCATCACTGGAGAGCGCGACCATCACCGTCAGCGGCAAGTTGCCGACCCGCGAATAGGTGTAAAGCCGTTGCTGATGGTCCATGCTCGAAGTGCTGGTGAAACTGCCGCTGCCATCCTTGTCGCCGAGAATCCGTACCACGTTGGGTCGGTTGCCGAAGCTCTTGCCGATGGAGTCGCTTTGCAGATGCGGCTTCTGCGCCAGCAGCACGCCGTCGCTGTTGATGATGTTCAGCGTGCTGTCTTTGCCGATGTCGAGGCTGTTGAACAACTGATCGAAGTAGTCGAGTTTCATCGACGCCACCGCCACTCCGGCGAATTCGCCGGTGTCCGAGGAGATCCGCCGACTGAAGCTGATGCGCCACTGATTGGCGTCGTCGCAATCGCAGCGAGTCTTGAATGGGCGGCTGATGAACATGCCGGTATCGCGGTTGAAGGCGTGGGCGAGAAAGTAATCACGATCGGCAAAGTTGCCCGGTTTGGGTTCGATCCGCGATGAGTCGGCAATCACATCGCCATGCTTGTCCAGCAGGAGAATGTCGCCCTTGAAGCGCGCGGTGGTCGAGCGGTCGAACAGCGCCAGATGGCGAATCTGCGGGGTGACGTCGCGCAAGTCATCGCGCTGGGCGGCGGCGATCAGGCCTTGCAGGGTCAGGTCGTACAATTCGACCGTGCGCAGGACGTCGGCGTCGATCAACTGGGCGATGGTGGTGGCACTGCGGGTGGCCGCTTCCTGAGCGTTGGCGTGCTCACGAATCAGCAGAAAAGTGACGATGCACAGAATCGCGATCACGGTCAGCGAACTGCCGCAGATCAGCAGCAATTCGGGGCGTCCGGGCTTGCCCGCCAGAGGTGGGGTACGGCTCGCGATCATGATGGGGCTTTCGATTGGGCTGAGACTTATAAGAGTAGTTGCACAAACACGGAACCGTCTGTGGCGAGGGAGCTTGCTCCCGCCGGGTTGCGCAGCGACCCCCTTGCTTTCGAGGAGGGGCCTGCTACGCAGTCCAGCGGGAGCAAGCTCCCTCGCCACAGGTTCTGCGCCAGTCGCGACTGACTTGAGGTGATGTTAGAAGACGTTGATTGGGTAGTCGACAATCACGCGGTATTCATCGGTGTCGGTATCGATCGCACCGTAGCCGTTGCCGCCACGGTTGGTCGCCCATTGCAGGCGCACCGCGAGATCTTTCGCCTGGCCGCTCTGCACCACGTATTTCAGATCGAGGTCGCGTTCCCAGTGCTTGGCGTTGCGACCGTCAGCGCTGTACCACGAGGCATAGCCTTTGCTGTCCGGATCGACCTTGGTCAGGTCCACGGTGCCACGCGAATAGGAAACTGCCGACGTCAGGCCCGGCAGGCCGAGACCGGCGAAGTCGTAGGCGTACTTGAGCTTCCACGAGCGCTCGTTGGGGCCATTGAAGTCCGAGTACTGCTGCGAGTTGTCGAGGTAAACGCTATCACCCTGGCTGATGTAGTCGAACGGTGTGTTGCCGTTCACGCGCTGGTACGCAGCGGTGACGCTGTGGTTGCCGATGCCGACGGTGAAATGCAGGCTGTAGGTGTTGTTGTCGATGTTACCCAGCAGCGCGTCGCCGGTGTCCTGCGTGTGATAGAAGTGCAGGCCCGGGTTGAGGCTGACCAGATCGTTCAACTGCCAGGTGTAATCCAGGTCGTAGTAGTACTGGTTCCAGATGTCCTTCAGTTCAGCGGCGTACAGATTGCTGGTCAGGCCTTCGACGCCGCTCCAGGACACGCCGGCCCAGTTCAGGTGGCGGCTTTCGTCGCCCTCGGCGAGTTTGCCGTACGAAGTGCCGATGCGCTGGCGACCGCTCTGGTTGTATGGCTTGGTGAAACTGGCCTGGCCACCTTCGAACATCCAGCCGTCGAAGCTGTGGTTGGTCAGGCTCACGCCACGAAAGGTCTGCGGCAACATGCGCGATTCACCGCCGGCAATCACCGGGTTGGTGAGGAACAGGTCACCGGCCTTCAGCTCGGTATCGAACGCGCGCATTTTCAACGTGCCGCCCGCGGTCGAGAACGAGCCTGGCGCTTTGCCGTTGCCATCGCTGATCGGCAGGATGCTCGAACCATCGGTACCGCCACCGCCGTCGAGCTTCAGCCCGAGCATGGCGTGGGCGTCGATGCCGAAGCCGACCGTGCCTTCGGTGTAACCCGACTGGAAGATCCCGAGAAAACCCTGACCCCACTCGATGTTATCGTCCGCCTGCTGCAGGCGGTTGCGATTCATGTAGTAGTTGCGAGCGTTGAGGTTGAGGCTCGAGCCTTCGACGAAACCTTCCCTGGCGGCTTCGTCGGCATGGGCGGCGGGGGCAATCGTTGCGGCAATTGCAATGAACAACGGGGTGAAGCTGACTGGGTAACGCACTTGCGATGGAGCTCCTTGGGTCAACTGACACTTCAATGTCTTGAGGTGCGGGATATTTCTTGTTGTTACAGACGAACCAAACGGCTTTCAGACCACAACGAAAAAAGGCCGCTGAAAGGCAGCGGCCTGGAAGGACGACGGTTGAACGGGAAGAGCCAAACAACCGCGTCGAGGGAAATGTTTCGCGGTGCGCGACTCAGCTGTCTTTCTCGGCTGCTTGAGCCTGGGAAGTGGCGGCCTGAGGGGCTTGCGACGCGTCCTGCGACTTGGCCATCACTTCTGCCTGAGACTGTTCGAAGGCGTGAGCGCGAGCGGCATTCTGCGCGACGAACGCTTGCGATTCTTCAGCCATCGCCATCGGCGACAGGATCAATGAGGACAAAACGAAAGCGCTGGCAATACCCATACTGTTGGACATCTTGAAAACCTTCTTGCTTGGCAAGTGCTGTTTGGTGCGGGCAAAGATAAGGTTGCCGAGCGTTGGGAAACAGCGTGATTTTCATAAATGACTGTTACAGCAAAAGCAAAGATCAACCGCGGGTGAACGCCATTCCTTGTGGCGAGGGAGCTTGCTCCCGCTGGGCTGCGAAGCGGCCCCAAACCCGTCAATCACATTCATTCAGACAAACTGTGTGTGCAGGATTTACGACTGCTGCGCAGCCGAGCGGGAGCAAGCTCCCTCGCCACAGGGATTTTGCTTTTCAGTTAAACGGGGAGGTAAATCCCGAAGGTATTCATCCCCCGATCACTGCGCACGAACACATCCCCACCATGCATCAGCGCAATCGCCTTGACGATCGCCAGCCCCAATCCATGGTTGTTGCCGCTGTTGCTGCGCGAGGCATCGACCCGGTAGAAACGCTCGAACAGTCGCGGCAAGTGCTCGCTGGCAATCGGCGATCCCGGGTTGGCCACGCCGATGCTGACCTGATGTTCCTCAACCTCGATCCGCACTTCGATCACCTTGCCGGGTTCGGTGTGCTGCACGGCGTTGCTCAGCAGATTGATCAATGCCCGGCGCAGATGTGCGATCTCGATTCGCACCTGCGCATCGCCACTGACGTGTACCTGCACCTGCGCGTCTTCAAGGATGAAATCCAGATACTCGAGCGTAGTCGCGACTTCATCGGCCAGCGACGTAGACGTCAGTTTGGTCGCCTTGCTGCCCTGGTCGGCGCTGGCGAGGAACAACATGTCATTGATGATCGAACGCAGGCGCTCCAGCTCCTCAAGATTCGACTGCAGCACTTCGAAGTAATGTTCGGCGGAGCGTCCGCGCGTCAATGCGACCTGGGTCTGGCCAATCAGGTTGGTCAGCGGCGAGCGCAGTTCATGGGCGACGTCGGCGTTGAACGATTCCAGCCGCGAGTAGGCCTGTTCGACCCGCTCCAGCGTGGAGTTGAACGAATCGACAAACTGCTCTAGCTCCGGCGGCAATGGCGACATCCGCAAACGTCCGGCCCGCAGGGGGGGCGCGAGGCGCTGGGCTTCATCCGACAGTTTGATCAACGGCTTGAGGCCGATTCGCGCGACCCAGTACCCCAGCGCCGAGGCCATCAGCACACCGACAATCGCGAGGCTGACGAGAGCGATCAACAGCTTGTGTTGGGTCTCGTGGAACGTTTCGGTGTCGATGCCGATCATGAACCGCAGCGGCGGGCGCTGATCCTTGGCCGGCAACTCGGTGAGCAGCACTTTCAGCGGATAAGGATGTTCAGGCAACTGCAGATCATGCATGCCGGTCGGGCCTTGGGCGAAGGCGCGGATTTGCGCGTCAGGCTCGCCATACTCGTAACCGGGATCACCGCTGACCACCCAGAAACGAATGCGCTTGTCCTCTTCGCCGAGCAGCTTGAGCTTGGCGTTGATCTTCACCCAATGCTCAGGCGTGCCATAACGATTGAGCGCCGATTCAAGCACACTGTAACGCGCATCCAGCTCGGCTTCCGGGAGCAGGCCCAGGCCCTTGTCGACTTGTTGATACAGCGCGCCGCCGATCAACAGAAACACCAGCAGCGCCACCAAAGTGAACATCCCGCTTAAACGCAGGGCAATCGAATTACTGGACACCACGGCTCTCCAGCACATAACCCATGCCACGAATGGTATGCAGCAGTTTCTCGTCGAACGGCCCGTCGAGCTTGGCCCGCAGCCGTTTGATCGCGACTTCGACGACGTTCGCATCGCTGTCGAAATTGATGTCCCAGACCATCTCGGCAATCGCGGTTTTCGAGAGGATTTCGCCTTGCCGGCGCGCCAGCACGCTGAGCAGCGAGAATTCTTTCGCGGTCAGGTCCAGGCGGGTGCCGGCACGGGTCGCCTTGCGGCTGATCAGGTCGATCCACAGGTCGGCGATGCTCACTTGCACCGGTTCATGCCCGCCGCTGCGGCGGGTCAGCGCCTGCAGGCGAGCCACCAGTTCGAGGAAGGAAAACGGCTTGCCGAGGTAATCATCGGCGCCGTCACGCAGGCCCTTGATGCGGTCTTCGACGCGCTCACGCGCGGTGAGCATGATCACCGGAGTCTGCTTGCGCGCGCGTAACGCACGCAGTACGCCAAAGCCGTCCAGGCCCGGCAACATCACGTCGAGGACGATCACCGCGTAGTCGCTTTCCAGCGCCAGGTGCAGGCCTTCGACGCCATCGCGGGCCAGGTCCACGGTGTAACCCTGTTCCGTCAGACCGCGGTGCAGATAGTCCGCGGTTTTTTCCTCGTCTTCGATAATCAGAACGCGCATGACCGCCTCAGTCTGTAGTCGCCAATGCCGTCGTGGGCACAGGTTTGGGCCTGTGGAACAGCCGCTCAAGCCACAAGTATATGACCGGCGTGGTAAACAGCGTCAGCATCTGGCTGACCAGCAAACCGCCCACCACCGCAATCCCCAGCGGCTGGCGCAGTTCGGCGCCGGTGCCATAACCGAGCATCAGCGGCAGGGCACCCAGCAGGGCGGCGAGGGTGGTCATGATGATCGGCCGGAATCGCGTCAGGCACGCCTCGTAAATCGCATCCTGCGGCGGCAAGCCGCGATTGCGCTGCGCCTCAAGGGCAAAGTCGATCATCAGAATGCCGTTCTTTTTGACGATACCGATCAGCAACACCAAGCCGATCAACGCCATGATCGAGAAGTCCTGGCCGCAGATCCACAGCATGATCACCGCACCGAGACCGGCCGCCGGCAGGGTCGAGATGATGGTCAGCGGATGCACGAAGCTCTCATAAAGCACGCCGAGAATGATGTACACCGCCACCAGCGCCGCGAGAATCAGCCACGGCTGACTCGCTAGCGAACTCTGGAACGCCTGCGCCGCCCCCTGGAAATTGCCGCTGATGGCGGTCGGCATGCCGATTTCGGCCTTGGCCTGATTGAGCAGAATCACCGCATCACCCAACGCCACGCCGGGCGCCAGGTTGAACGACAGGTTGGCGGCCGGGAACATGCCGTCATGGGCAATCGACAGCGGGCCGATGGTCGGTGCATCGAATTTGGCCAGCGCCGACAGCGGCACCATCTCACCACTCAGCGGCGAGCGCAGATAGAAATAGTTGAGGCTTTCGGCCTTGCCGCGTTGCTTGGTGTCCAGTTCCAGAATCACGTTGTACTGGTTGACCTGGGTCTGGAACTCGTTGATCTGGCGCTGGCCGAAGGCGTCGTACAGCGCTTCGTCGACGTCACTGGCGGTCAGGCCGAAACGCGCGGCGGCACTGCGGTCGATGCTGATGTGGGTGATGCTGCCGCCCAGTTGCAGGTCGTTGGAAATGTCGCGGAACGCCGGGTTGCTGCGCAGCTTTTCGGTCAGGCGCTGGGTCCAGGTGGCGAGGGTCGCGCCATCGTTGCTCTTGAGCACGTATTGGTACTGCGCGCGGCTCGGCCCGGAGCTGAGGTTGATGTCTTGGCCGGCGCGCAGGTACAGGACGATGCCCGGGACTTTCATCAGTTGCGGACGAATGCGGTCGATGAACTGGCTGGCCGAGACGTCGCGGTCACCGCGTTTTTTCAGGGCGATCCAGAAGCGGCCGTTGGCGATGGTCTGGTTGCTGCCGGACACACCGACCGAGTGCGAGAACGCCTGCACGGCCGGATCGGCGGCGACGATTTCGGCCATCGCCAGGTGTTTTTTCACCATGTCGCCGTAGGAGATATCCGCAGCAGCTTCGGTGGTGCCGAGGACGAAACCGGTGTCCTGCACCGGGAAAAATCCCTTGGGGATAAAGATGTAACCGGCAATCGCCAGCGCCAGGGACAGGCCGAACACGCCGATCATCAGTTTCTGGTGGGCGAGGGCACGGCGCAGACCCTTTTCGTACCAGGCCAGCAAGCGCTCGCTGAAGCCCGGTTTGTCGTGGGCGTGGTGCACCGGTTTGCGCATGAACAGCGCTGCCAGCGTCGGCGCGAGGGTCAGCGACACCACCACCGAAATCAGAATGGTCGAGGTCGCGGTCAGGGCGAATTCCTTGAACAACCGCCCGACCACGCCGCCCATGAACAGCAACGGAATAAACGCTGCCACCAGCGAGAAACTGATCGAAACCACGGTGAAGCCGATCTCGCCGGCACCTTTGACCGCCGCTTCGCGCATGCTGTCGCCGGCCTCCAGATGCCGGTGGATGTTCTCCACCACGACAATCGCATCGTCCACGACAAACCCGACGGCCACGACAATCGCCACCAGCGTGAGGTTGTTCAGGCTGAATCCCAGCAGGTACATCAGGGCGAAACTGGCGGTCAGCGACACGCCGAGTACCGCCGAGACGATCATGGTCGCCGACAACTGGCGCAGGAACAGCGCCATCACTGCCACCACCAGCAGAATCGCGATCAGCAGAGTGATCTCGACTTCATGCAGCGAGGCGCGAATGGTCTGGGTGCGGTCGATCAAGGTTTTCACCTGCACCGAGGCCGGGAGCATGGCTTCGAGGCCGGGCAGGGCGGCTTGAATGCGGTCGACGGTTTCGACAATGTTCGCCCCCGGTTGCCGCGAGATCACCAGGTTCACCCCGGGTTGATCACCGGCCCAGGCCTGCACGTAGGCATCTTCCGAACCGTTGACGACTTTGGCGACATCGCGCAGGTGAACCGGTGCGCCGTCCTTGTAGGAAACGATGAGTTGGCTGTAGTCCTCGGGGTGGAACAACTGGTCGTTGGTCGACAGCGTGGAGATGCTCGATTCGCCGTACAACGCACCTTTGGCGAGGTTGAGGCTGGTCTGCTGGATCGCCAGACGAATGTCGGCGAGGGTCAGGCCGATGGCCGCCAGTTTGTCGGCCGAGGCCTGCACACGGATCGCCGGACGTTGCTGACCGGTGATGTTGATCTGGCCTACACCGTCGATCTGACTGATCTGACGCGCCAGCAGGGTTTCCACCAGGTCGCTGAGTTCGGTGCCGGGCATTTGCGTCGAGCTGACGCTGAGGATCAGTACCGGGCTGTCGGCCGGGTTGACCTTCTTCCACGTCGGCAGCGTCGGCATGTCCTTGGGCAGTTTGCCGGCGGCGGTGTTGATTGCGGCCTGGACTTCCTGGGCGGCGGTGTCGATGCTCTTGTCTAAGGTGAATTGCAGGGTCAGCAGACTGGAGCCGAGCGCGCTGCTGGAAGTCATCTGTGTCATGCCGGGGATGGCGCTGAATTGCACCTCCAGCGGCGTGGCCACGGACGAGGCCATGGTGTCGGGGCTGGCGCCAGGCAACTGCGCCGAGACCTGAATTGTCGGAAATTCCGCTTCCGGCAGTGGGGCAATCGGCAGGCGCGGGAAGGCAATCACCCCGACCAGCACCAGCGCGATGGTCAGCAGAATCGTCGCGACCGGGTGATCGATGCACCAGGTGGAGACGCCTTTGTGCTGCTTCATGGCTTGGGCTCCGCTTGCACCACCTGCGGCGGCTCGCTCATGACCTGCACGGTAGAGCCGGGTTTGAGCCGTGACTGGCCGTCGCTGACCAATTGATCACCAGCCTTCACGCCTTTGATGATGTCCTGGCCGCTGCCTTGATAAACCATCTGCACCTGCACGGCTTCGACCTTGTCGCCGTTCACGCGATAGACGAAGTGCTGATCGAGACCGCGCTGGACGACGGTGGGTGGCACCACCAGCGCATCCTTGTCCAGCGCCGTCTGAATTTTTACCGTCACCAACAGGCCCGGCCAGAGTTTCTGGCTGGCGTTGTCGAACTCGGCCTTGGCGCGGATGGTGCCGGTGTTGGCGTTGATCTGGTTGTCGATCAGGGTCAGGTGACCTTCGCCGAGCAGGTTGCCGGTTTCGCCGTCGGTGTCGGCGCCGATGTAGGCCTTGACCTGAGCGTGCTGCGGGTCGTTGATCAGGCCCTGCAGGGTCGGCAGCATTTGCTGCGGCAGCGAGAACTCCACGGCAATCGGGTCGATCTGGGTCACGGTGAACAGGCCGGCGGTATCGGTCATGCGCAGGAAGTTGCCTTCGTCAACGGTGCGAATACCGACGCGGCCGGTGACCGGGGAGCGGATCTGCGTGTAGGAAAGTTGTACCTGCGCCGCGTCAATCGAGGCCTGGTTGCCTTGGGCGGTGGCTTTGAGTTGGTTGACCAGGGCCTGTTGCTGGTCGTAGGTCTGCTTGGAGACGCCGTCGTCGACGCTGAGCAGTTTGTAGCGCTTGAGGTTGACCAGGGCGACTTGCAGTTGTGCCTGGCTTTCGCCCAGTTGCGCGCGGGCCTGGTCAAGGCTGGCGCGGATAGAGCGGTCGTCGATGGTGGCGAGCAGGTCGCCTGCTTTGACCAGTTGGCCTTCCTTGACGAGGATTTTGGTGAGGATACCGTCGACTTGTGGGCGCACTACGACGCTGTGTAATGAGAGGACCGAGCCGATGCCGCTGGTGTAGCGGGGGACGTCTTTTTCGCTGACCGTGACGACGCGGACCGGGATGGCGGTCGGGGTGGCCAGTTTGGTCGGGGCGGGTTTCAGGGCGTACCACAGACCTGCGCCTGCAAGGACGATCAACAGGATGGCGAGCAGGGCTTTGTTTTTTTGGATTCGCATGCGGGGTGGGCGCCGGACGGAGTTTGGGCAGGGTTGTTGTCTTTATAAACCTGTCTGCAGGTCAGGAGGGTGACGGCTGGCTGTCAGCGCTGTCAGTTTCGCCGGGGTGTATATCCGTTTCTGCGGTAACGGCGGCTTATGGTTTCGCCCTTACGGCGACTCACTTTTTTTACAAACGCCTAAAAAGTAAGCAAAAAAACGCTTGCTCCTACGTTCGGCCCGCTCGCTGGGGCTCGGGGTCCCTTCGCTCCGGGATCGATCCGGGCGCAGCGCCTACGGTTTGCTTCGCTGCACCTCCTCTCGCTGTGTTTGGCTGCGCCAAACGGTCGCTGCGCTCCCACGCCCGGATCAATCCCTCCGCTCAGCCTTCCGATGTCGCCCGTGGATCAAGATCAAGAGCTGCAGCCGAGCTTGCGCTCATCCTGTTGAGTGGGGCGGCTGCGCCGCGTGCGGGTTGTACTTATTTTCCCTGTAGGAGCTGCCGCAGGCTGCGATCTTTTGATCTCGCTTTTGAGTTGTGAAAGCCAAAGTCAAAAGATCGCAGCCTTCGGCAGCTCCTACAGTGAGAGGGTTTGTGTTTAAAAATGTGTGAGCAAACCAGAACCTTCCCACAAGGTTTTCAGGTTGTCCGTCGGAAGCACGGTCTCTAGGCTTGGGTTGTCACCGCAAATCGGTGATCGGGTGTGAGAACCCGCTAAGAGGTTTTAATCAAGCGCCAGCCGCACCATAATCGCCGCCAGCTTATTTGCTGCCGACGATCTTCTATGGCGGCTGTGTGCGGGCGGACTTCGGTTCGGCCGGGTTGATCTCTTACCGGTTTCTCACTCCGCACATAGCTGCCACCTCTTCGTCGCGTGAGAAACGACAGAGATGACTTTAATCAGATGATTAGAGATCAATTCAATGTCGAAACCCGTACCCGATCCTCCCGTAGAAACCACAACCCCGCTCGCCGAAGCCATCCGCGCTGAAGACCTCGCCAAAAACCGCGAAGCCATCAAACGCGCGCTCGACTTTTACCTCAGTCCGCAACCCGTCCAGCCGCGACAGCCAAGCACCATGTTTCTGGTCAACCCAGGCATCGACACCGAAACCCTGCTCGCCCACGCTTACGAATCGTTGGCCTCTGCCAGTGCCATGGCCAGCAATTTCGCCAACGAACTCGGCGGCCCACAACGCAGCACGGCGCTGGCGATCCAGCAAATCGTCATGCTTGCCGAACTGGCGGTGAACCGGGCGCTGGATCGGGTTGATCCACGCACTTGATCCGCCCAAGCACCGCGTCATCGTTCATCGCGAGCAGGCTCACTCCCACAGAGAAACGCTCTCCACCTGTGGGAGCGAGCTTGCTCGCGAAGACGTCTGTGCGGGCGACACATTTCTGCCGGCTATTGTTGTTAGCCGGTCCCAAAAAGGGACCGATCATTCCCGATTTGGGAAACATGGCACCATCACTTACCTCTAAACCGTTCGGCGTACGCTGCAAATCTTCAGGTGCCGAGTCCGGGCGCGCAGGTATACTGCGCGCCTTCGCGGCTCACTGTTCGGGCCCGACTTTTTGCTTTGCGGAGCTTTTATGACTTCCCCGACCCAACCGCCGGTTGACGACGCTTTGAGCGATGTCCCGGCCGAGCTGACTGACGCCAGCGAGACCAAACCCGAGATCCCGGCTTTCAAGTTCCCGTTCAAACCGGGTGAACTGGCGGCCGCCAAGGGTTCGAATCAGCCGTGGTACAAGAACGGCGCCAAGAATGGTCACACCAAGACCCCGGGCATGGCCCCGCCGGGTACCCGCCGTTCGATGGGCAAGCGCTGAGTTTTATCCCGCCTTCAGCCATCGACTGCGATTTTCGGTCGCAGTGATGGCTAAGTGCTCAGATCCTGAGCCAGATCAATATTTGACCAATTGGTGCGCTTAGAGTCAGCAGCCCTGCCGACTCTTCCCATAAAACGAGCGCGCTTTCCATGAAGATCAATCTCCCGGTAACCGGCCGTAACGTCGATGTGGCGCTGGATGCGAACATTCTTTCGACCACCGATCTGACCAGCGCGATCACTTACGCCAACGACGATTTCATTCAGATCAGCGGTTACAGCCGCGACGAATTGCTCGGCACGCCACATAACTTGTTGCGTCACCCGGACATGCCGGCGCAGGCGTTTGCCCATATGTGGCAGACGCTCAAGAGCGGTCGTTCGTGGATGGGGCTGGTGAAGAATCGTTGCAAGAATGGCGACCATTATTGGGTCAGCGCCTATGTCACGCCGGTCACGCAGAACGGCGTGGCGGTGGAGTATCAGTCGGTGCGCACCCGGCCTGATGCGCGGTGGGTGGCCGCGGCGGAGCGGGTTTATGCGCAGTTGCGTGGCGAATTGAAGGGAAGGCGGCCGCTGCTCAGGTTAGGTTTGCGCGGCAGGATCACGGCGTTGGCCAGTGCGTTGCTGGGTGTGGTGTTGGGGATCGAGGCCTGGTTGCGTCCGGAGTCGGCGTGGATCGATGGGCTGGCATTTGTTGTCGGCAGCAGTCTCTGCACGTTGGGCGTGCGCTGGATCTTGCGGCCGCTGGAGCGGCTCAGCGAACGGGCGCGGCAGGTCGCGGACAATCCGTTGAGCCAGGGCATTTACACCGGGCGCGGCGATGAGTTCGGCCAGATCGAGTTTGCCCTGCAGATGCTCGAAGCCCAGGTCGGCGCGGTGGTCGGGCGCATCGGTGATGCATCGCAGCAGTTGGCCGGGCATGCGGCGCAACTGGTTGATCATTTGCAAAGCAGCTACAGCAGTTCGTTGGCGCAGCAAGCGGAAACCGATCAGGTGGCGGCGGCGATTCATCAGATGGCCGCCAGCGTCGCGCAAGTTGCCAGCCATGCGCAGCAGGCCTCGGTGGCGGCGGACATGGCCGGCACGGAAACCCGTGAAGGGCATTGGCTGGTCGGTGAAAGTCGCAGTGCGGTGTTGCGTCTGGCCGAGGAGTTGCGGCGGGCGACCGAGGTGATTCATCAGCTCGAAGGTCACAGCAGCGAGATTTCCGGGGTGATGGAGGTGATCCGCAGCATTGCCGAGCAGACCAATCTGCTGGCGCTCAACGCGGCGATCGAAGCGGCGCGCGCTGGTGATGCCGGGCGCGGTTTTGCAGTGGTGGCCGATGAGGTGCGCGGGTTGGCGCAACGCACGCAGCAGTCGACCAACGAGATCCAGCGGATGATCAGCAGCCTGCAAAATGGCGCGCGCGATGCAGTGCTGGTGATGCAGCAGAGCAGCGAGCATGTGGAGAACAGCGTCGAACAGGCACAGCGCGCGGCGCGGGCACTGGACGGGATCAGCGAGCGGGTCGAGCAGATCACCGAAATGAGCCTGCAGATTGCCGCGGCGGTGGAGCAGCAGAGCGCGGTGAGCGAAGACATCAACCGCAATATCATCAGCATTCGCACGTCGTCGGAATTGACGGTGGATGAGGGGCGGTTGAGTCAGCGCAACTCTGAGGATGTGGCGGGGTTGGCGGGGGATTTGCGGTTGCTGGCGCGGGAGTTCTGGGGGCGGCGGCAAGGCCAGGATTGATGCTGTTCCCACTGGCCCCATCGCTGGCAAGCCAGCTCCCACAGGTTTCTCGAGTGTTCACACGACTTGTGCATGACATGGAACCTTGTGGGAGCTGGCTTGCCAGCGATGAGGCCAGTTCGATCTCTGCAAAATCTGGATCAAGCCGCCCGCAGCGAAATGAACGCATACGTCTGCGCCGGCTCCGTCACTACCTGCGCACCGGCCGCCAGCAATTGCCCGGCCACGTCGTCTCCGGACAAATGAAACAGCCATTCACTGGATGCTGTGTTCAGTGGCTGTGAAGACACCTGATCGATCACAGCCGCAAAAGCGTCCATCTGCGGCAAATACGCGGTAAACCCGTCGCCCTTGAGTGCTGTGGTGCGAATTTCCAGTGCGGCGCAGATCGCATCCTTGATGCGGATGTCATCGCGATCGGCCTGACGTGAACGCTGGATCAGCTCCAGCAGTTCCTGATCGACCAGCTCCCCGCCGACAATCAGCAGCGGCCCCTGTTGCCACGACTCTGGCGGGCAATCCTTGGCCGCCGGGTTGAGCGGAATGTGCGGATTGATTTCTGCCGGATAAATCCTGCACACCAACGGTCGGCGTTCGTAAATGCGGCACAGGTTTTCTTCGTCAAGATTCCGGCAGCGCCCGACGTTGTACGCGGCAAAGGTGATTGCCACGTGGGCCTCGGTCGTGCCGCTGCGTACCACCAGCGAACGCCGTTCGGCGTGTTCACGCTGCTGCGCCGGCAGGCCCAGGCCGTTGCCGAGAAAGGCCTCCACCAGCACGATCACCTGACCACCGTCCGCCGCCCACATGCGGGCTTCGGCGAGGGTCAGGGGCACATGGTGGTCGGTGCAGCATTTGCCGCAACCGACGCAGGAAAATGTCGTTTTCATTGCACGATCAATCTTCAATCAGAGTGTGAAACGGCGACATAAAGTCGCCAGGCTGAGGCTGATCGAAGCAAGTTGTGCGCCAGTCCTCAAGGCTTGGCGGTCGGACCAATCGAGTCCCATTCGGTGACGAACGCGGTTTTCGACTTTTTGCTGTACAGGCACAGCTCAGTGCCTTGCTGGCCTTTCATGTGTTTTTGCGGGTATTGGCCTTGCAGCAGCACGGCGGTGTAGCCAACGCGGTCATCGAATTGCGCGGGTGTGCCGACCGGTTTCGCAGCTTTCAGGCCGCTGGCCTTGGTGCAACTGGCGAGCACGGTTTTGTCGTAAGCGGCCCAGGCGTCGGGGCTGGAGGCGTGGGCCTGTGAGGCGAGGGCGGTGAGGCAGAGCAGGCTTAGGGTGAGGGGTTTCATGGGGCGGCATCCTTGGTCTTGAGTGTCCAGAGGTTGGAGTATGCCTAAAGAATTTTGTTGCCGAGACATCGCTAAAAGATCGCAGCCTGCGGCAGCTCCTACAGAGAATGCGTTCCATTGTAGGAGCTGCCGAAGGCTGCGATCTTTTGACTTTGAATCAGTCCGGCACGATTTCCCGGCGAACCACAAACATCCCGGCACTTTCATACAACCGCTGCGCCCGCAGATTGTCTTCCAGCACCTTCAGATCGACAAACCCTTCACGGCGTTGCTGAAACACTTTGAATGCATGTGACAGCAACGCCCGACCCAGCCCACAGCCCTGAGCGCGGGGATGCACCACCAGATTCTTGATGTAGGAACTGGTCCAGCACTGCGCCACCCCGATCACGCCTTCGGCGTCTGTGGCAATCCAGCACAACTCGGGATCGTATTCGGCATCGCTTTCAAAGCGCTGTTGCCACTCCTCCAGCGCTGGCACGCGACCGCCGCCCTCGCGGTAGCCGAGTTGCATCAGCTGATGCACGGCCACCGCCAGTTCCGGACGATAGGTGCTCAGCTCAATGCCTTCCGGCCAGTGGGGCGGCGGCACGTCTTGACGAAGGTCGCGCCGCATCAAAAAGCAGTACGTCTGGCTCAAGATTCAATGACCGTTGGCTGCGACGTGTTTGGCGGCTTCGATCAAACGCTGGGTCAGTTCCGGCGAAGAGAACTTGGTCAGCACCGCGTTGGCCCCGGCCAGGCGGGCCTTTTCGCTGTTCATCGCGCTGTCGAGCGAGGTGTGCAGCAGCACGTAGAGGTGGGCGAAGTCCGGCGTCTCGCGCAGGGTGCGGGTGAAGGCGTAGCCGTCCATCTCGGACATTTCGATGTCGGAGACGATCAGGTTGATCTGTTGCGCGGTGCCTTGCAGATCCAGCAGGCAGTCGATGGCTTCCTTGGCACTGCGCGCGGTGTGGCATTGCAGGCCGAGGTTGCGCAGAGTGTGCACCGATTGTTGTAGCGCCACCTGACTGTCGTCGACCACCAGAATCCGTGCATTGCCCAGCACTTCGGCGTCTTCCATGCTCAGGTCGGTCGGAGCCATTTCGATTTGTGCCGGGGCGATGCTGTGGATGACTTTCTCGATGTCGAGCACTTGCACCAGCGTGCCGTCGACCGAGGTCACGCCGGTGATGTAGGCGCGCGAACCGCCGGAGCCGAACGGTGGCGGCTTGATGTCGGTGGTCAGGCAATGGACGATTTTGCTCACCGCCTGCACATGCAGACCCTGCTTCGAACGGCTGACGTCGGTAACGATCAGGCAGCCGCCGTTCGGGTCTTCCAGCGGTCGCTCGCCAATGGCGCGGCTGAGGTCGATCACCGACAGCGACGCGCCGCGCAGGGTGGCAATGCCTTTGATGTGCGGATGTGACTCGGGCATTTTGGTCAGCGGCGGGCAGGGAATGATTTCACTGACTTTCAGCAGGTTGATCGCCATCAGCTTGCCGCTGCGCAAGGTAAACAGCAGAAGCGAAAGTGAATCTGCGCGGGCTTTGGTGGAAGACATATAAACCTTCTGTGGAAAAAGGTGATGGGCGAGGGTGCAAATCGCCAGAAACTATTGATGCCGGGTTATCGACTTGTCGGGGGCAGGCTTTAGGCTCAATCCCCAATCCGGGTTAAACGGTGTGGCGAGGGAGCTTGCTCCCGCTGGAGTGCGAAGCGCTCCCATAACCATCCACCGCCGTGTATCAGGTTGGTCATGTCCGCTGTTTTTTCGACTGCTGCGCAGCCGAGCGGGAGCAAGCTCCCTCGCCACAATGGAGGTCTATCTCATCCCAAGGCGTTTTGCCATCCGCCCAAGATTCGCCCGGTCCAGCCCCAACTCCCGCGCCGCACTCGCCCAGTTATCCTGATGACGCTCAAGCGCAGCACTGATCAACTGCCGCTGATATTGCTCGGTGGCGCTGCGCAGATCGCCGTTGATCAACGGCATCGCGGGCACCTCGGCAGCCGGCTCAATTGAGTTACCCACAACCTCCCGCGGCAAATCCAGATCCGCCGCGCTCAGGCTGAGAATCTTCGGCCTTACCTTGCAGTTGCCCAGCGCCTTCAGCGCACTGCGCCCGATCAAGTGTTCCAGCTCGCGCACGTTGCCCGGCCAAGTGTAGGCGAGCAGCGCGTCCTGGGCGTCGCTGCTCAGGCGCAGGCTGTTGAGGCCCATGCGCGAGCGGTTCTGTTCCAGAAAGAAGCCGCTGAGCAGCAACACATCGCGGCCGCGATCGCGCAGTGCCGGTACGCGCAGCGGGTACACGCTCAAGCGGTGATAGAAGTCGGCGCGGTAATGGCCGCTGCGCACTTCTTCGGCCAGATCGCGGTTGGTGGCGGCGATCAGGCGCACATCGACCTGATGTTCCTTGTCCGAACCGAGCCGCTGCAACTGCCCGCTTTGCAGCACGCGCAGCAACTTGGCCTGCACGGTCAGCGACAGTTCGCCGACTTCATCGAGAAACAGCGTGCCGCCATTGGCCAGTTCGAACTTGCCGCGACGGTCACTGGTGGCGCCGGTGAAGGCGCCGCGCACGTGGCCGAACAATTCGCTTTCGACCAGCGTGTCGGGCAGGGCCGCGCAGTTGAGGCTGATGAGCGGTTTGTCGGATCGCGGCGAGGCGGCGTGGATCGCCTGCGCCACCAGCTCCTTGCCAACGCCGGTTTCGCCGGTGATCAGCACGGTCAGGTCGCTGCCACCGACCAGATTGATTTCCTCCACCAGCCGTTTGTGCGCCTTGCTCTGGCCGATCATTTCGCGCTGCTGCTGACCGCTGGCCTGGCGGTAGACCTCGGCGCGCTGATGCTCGTCTTCGGCGCGCAGCGCCAGGCGTTCGATGCGTTCGGCGGCGTTGACCGTGGCCGAGGCGAGGCTGGCGAAGGCTTGCAGGGCGTCGAGTTCGATCGGCTCGAAACGCTCTGGATCGAGCGCATCGAGGGTGATCAGGCCCCAGAGTTTTTCGTCGACGAACAGCGGACAGCCGAGACAGTCATGCACTTCGAGGTGATCGCCCAGACCATCGACCAAGCCGTCGTAAGGATCGGGCAAGTCGCTGTCGGCGGCGAACCGTGTCGGCCCGGCGCCGTCCAGCAGGATCTCGAAACGGGGATGTTCGCTGACCTTGAAGCGCCGGCCGAGGGTGTCGGTGCTCAAACCATCCACCGCCAGCGGCACCAGCCATTCGCCGTCCAGGCGCAGCAACGCGGCGGCATCGCACGGCAGCAGGGCGCGCAGGGCTTCGAGCAGGCGTCGATAGCGTTCACCTTCGGGCAGTTCGCGGGACAGGTCGGAGACCAGCGGCAGTAAAGCGGTGAGCAGGGATTTGGCGGTCATGGTATGTAGTCAAAGAGACTCGATGTGGTCGATATGACTATAAAGTGCTTCGTGTCCAAATGACTACGTAAAAATTAAGCTATTGATTTATAACGATAAAATATCTGGCATGAAAGCTGATAAGCCTAAGGCAATTCTCAAAAAGCTCAGGAGTCATTCTTATGCTTAGCGTCCAGGATCGTGCCATCGTCAAATCCACTGTGCCTCTGTTGGAAAGCGGCGGAGAAGCGCTGATCACCCACTTCTACCGCATGATGCTCTCCGAATACCCTGAAGTCCGCCCGTTGTTCAATCAGGCGCATCAGGCCAGCGGCGACCAGCCACGTGCCTTGGCCAATGGCGTGTTGATGTACGCCCGGCACATCGATCAGCTCGACCAGTTGGGCGATCTGGTGGCGAAGATCATCAACAAACACGTCGCCCTGCAAATCCTCCCGGAGCACTACCCGATTGTCGGCACCTGCCTGCTGCGCGCCATTTCCGAAGTGCTCGGCGACGAGATCGCCACGCCGGAAGTGATGAACGCGTGGGGCGCGGCGTACGGGCAACTGGCCGAGATCCTGATTGGCGCTGAAGCGGCGATCTACGACCAGAAGGAACAAGCGCTTGGCGGCTGGCGCGGGGCGCGGGAGTTCATCGTGGTGGACAAGGTTGAGGAAAGCGCGGAAATCATTTCGTTCTACTTCGAGCCGGCGGACAAAGGTCCGATCCTTGCCGCCGAGCCGGGTCAGTACATCGGCATGAAGCTGATCCTCGATGGTGAAGAAATCCGCCGTAATTACTCGCTGTCGGCACTGGCCAATAAAGGTCAGTACCGCATCAGCGTCAAACGCGAACCGGGTGGTCGTGCGTCCAACCATTTGCACGATCAACTGCACGTCGGCGCGAGCATTCAACTGTTCCCGCCATCGGGCGAGTTCACCCTGACTGCCAGCGACAAGCCGCTGGTGCTGATCAGCGGCGGTGTCGGCATTACCCCGACCCTGGCGATGCTCGAAGCGGCGTTGCAAACCGAGCGCCCGGTGCACTTTATCCACTGCGCGCGCAACGGCAGCGTGCATGCGTTCCGCGACTGGATCGACGGGCTGGCGGCGCGTCATCCGCAGCTCAAGCGCTTCTATTGCTACGCCGAAGATGACGGCGTGAGCCCGGCGGCGGACAAGGTCGGAATGCTCAGTCAAGAGCAATTGGCTGAATGGCTGCCGGCGCAACGTGACGTCGATGCTTACTTCCTCGGGCCGAAGGGCTTCATGGGCGCGATCAAGCGGCATCTGAAAGCACTGGGTGTGCCTGAGCAGCAGAGCCGTTATGAGTTCTTCGGGCCGGCGGCGGCTTTGGAGTAATTGCAAACACCGAGTCGTCTGCATCGCGGGCAAGCCCGCTCCCACAGGATTTGTGACGTGCACAAAATGTGTGAACGACGCTGAATCTGTGGGAGTGGGCTTGCCCGCGATGGCCGTTACGCAACCTTGATTCTTAAAAAGTGTTTAAAGGTTAATCGTTTCTTAACCGGTTTATCGTTTATTCCCCGATGCTGATGATAGGCGCTCGTTCGTTTAACTGATCAGGATCGCCCCATGTCGCACATCATCTTCTTCTCTCGTTCGAGCCTGGCAATGCTTGGCCTGTCGGCTGCTTTGCTGGCCAGTCCGTTTGCTTCGGCCGAATCGGCGTTGATCGCACCACAGACCCTGGTCGTCGATCAGAGCCTGCCCAAGGCTCAGCGCGATGCAATGGAGTTGGCGGCGCGGCGTTACGGCAGTTTCTGGAACAGTGGGGAAGAGGCCCTGGCCACGGCAGCTTTGTCGCCGCAGTTTGTCGACAAGACCCCGCCCGAAGGTCGGGTGCAGGGCCCGAGCGGACCGTTGCTGGCGTCGAAGTTCTTTCGCACGGCGGTGCCAGACCTGAGCTGCGAGATCGAGCAAATGATCATTGCCGGTGACCGCGTGGTGGTGCATCTGCACTTTCGCGGCCACTTCAGCGGTACGTTCAAGGCTCTCAAAGGGCAGGGCCAGCGTGTAGACTTCCGGGCAACCGATATCTATCAGATCGACAACGGTCGCATCGCGGCCAATTGGCATATCGAAGACAACATCAGTCTGATGGCGCAACTGCAAGCGCAGCCGCCAGCCAGCTGAACCATGGACATACAAGGGAAACGCGATGAGCGAGGAAACGATTCGACTGGGACGTGAGCGGCGCTTTCTGGTGCTGCTGGGCATCATCTGCCTGGCACTGATCGGTGGCGCGCTGTACATGCAGATCGTGCTGGGCGAGGCGCCATGCCCGCTGTGCATCCTGCAGCGTTATGCATTGCTGCTGATTGCGCTGTTCGCGTTTATCGGCGCGGCCATGCGCACCCGCCGCAGCATCACGGTGTTTGAGGTACTGGTGGTGATCTGCGCGATCGCCGGCGCCGGTGTCGCCGGGCATCATGTGTACACCCAGTTCTATCCGGCGGTGAGCTGCGGCATCGATGTGCTGCAGCCGATTGTCGATGACCTGCCGCTGGCGAAGATCTTCCCGCTGGGCTTCCAGGTCGACGGTTTCTGCTCGACGCCGTACCCGCCGATCCTCGGCCTGTCGCTGGCGCAATGGGCGCTGGTGGCCTTCGTGCTGGTGGTGATCCTGGTGCCGCTGCTGACCTCGCGTAACCGAAAAGCACTGCGCTGAGTCAACTCTCCGACGGATTGGCCGATACAGAAAACGCCCCGATTTGCGGATCAGCCGCTCGGGGCGTTTTGCATTTCAGAGAGTTTGTGAAATCACCGTGACGAACGGCAATGGAGCGTGCGACAGGTGTGCGACATGTTGTCACACACGCCGTGTCGCAGGGCGTTTCAGCAACCCGGATTGGCGTAATGTTACAAAAAAGGATTGGTCTGTTTCGGCATTTTTCTGGTTTTGCACGTGGGTGCCAGATCAGGCAGTTTTAACAGGCTCTGGCAGATGGCCAGAGGCCTTTGAATATCGGGCTTTGCGCCAATTCGGTGTCGGGAAAAAGCCTTCGGAGCTGTCTGAACTGAGGTGTATAGGCCTACATTTTTTGGTGTTTTTGTTGAGAATCGATTTCGATAACATGCGGAACTTTGCAAAAACGGTGATGGATTGTTGCTCTGAGCGATAAAAATTATTTCGGGATAAGACATGGTGTATAGGGCGCTACCTATCTACAATCGCCCGCACTGAATTCCCGGCACTGTTCAACCTTTATTAAGGAACTGGACAGGAAGTCGGGTGTCGAGCAGGCCGAAAGGCTTTCGAGACACCCAGGTGTCGGTGCCTTCCAACTTTCCGCACCAAATGGAATTGGTCTGTAACAAGGCCTTTGACCACGAATTCGAATAAGAACTGACCGCTGTCCCAAGGTTTTGTCGAGCGTCTGACGCGCGACGGGCGGCCCTTATTCAATCCAAAGAAAATGCCAACCCTTGGCAGGGTGAAGTGTTGGCGATCAAAACCCAACTGCATTGCGCAAGCTGCTTTAGAGGTCGTGAGATGAGTAAAAACAGGTACCCCAGATTACTAGGCCTAGTGCCGCTGCTCGGCACGTTGTTGCTGGGAGGCTGCAACATGACCCTGCTCAATCCAACGGGCCAGGTCGGCCTGGAACAGCGCAACCTGATCATCACCGCCACGCTGCTGATGCTGTTGGTCGTTGTGCCGGTTATCGTCATGACCTTCCTGTTCGCCTGGAAGTACCGCGCGTCCAACAAGGATGCCGTCTACACCCCGAAATGGTCGCACTCGACCAAAATCGAAGTGGCGGTCTGGACCATCCCGGTTCTGATCATCATCGCCCTGGGTTACATCACCTACATTTCGACCCACAAACTGGACCCGTACCGTCCGATTGAATCCGACGTCAAGCCGGTGACCATCGAAGTCGTTGCGCTGGACTGGAAGTGGCTGTTCATCTACCCGGAACAAGGCATTGCCACGGTCAACAAGATCGTGTTCCCGGCGCATACCCCGGTCAACTTCCGGATCACCTCCGACGCCGTGATGAACTCGTTCTTCATCCCGGGCCTGGGCGGCCAGATCTACGCGATGGCGGGCATGACCACCAAACTGCACCTGATCGCTGACCGCAACGCTGAAATGGACGGTATCTCCGCCAACTACAGCGGCGCTGGTTTCACCGGTATGAAATTCAAAGCGATCGCAACTTCTCAGGAAGATTTCGACGCCTGGGTAAGTGAAGTCAAAAAGGCACCTAAACAGCTTGAACAAGCTGAATACGCAGCCCTTGCCAAGCCAAGCCAGAACAATCCAGTCGAGCTCTACTCCTCGGTCACGCCGAACCTGTTCCAGACCATCGTCGACAAGTACGAAGGCATGAAACCGGGCAAGCCGCTGAAGCACGAGAAGAAAGAGAAAGAAGTGGCGGCAACGGACATGGACTCGAATTCGCATTCAGCTGCCGGGGCAGAGGAGTAAACGATGTTTGGTAAATTAAGTTGGGAAGCGATCCCTTTCCACGAGCCGATCGTGATGGTCACCATCTCGATGATCGCGCTCGGTGGTCTGGCGTTGTTCGCTGCAATCACCTACTTCAAGAAGTGGACCTACTTGTGGACCGAGTGGCTGACGTCGGTCGACCACAAGAAAATCGGCGTGATGTACATCATCGTTGCCATGGTCATGCTGCTGCGTGGCTTTGCCGATGCCATCATGATGCGTACCCAGCTGGCCATGGCCACCGAGGGTTCGCCTGGCTACCTGCCGCCTGAACACTATGACCAGATCTTCACCGCTCACGGTGTGATCATGATCATCTTCATGGCGATGCCATTCTTCACCGGCCTGATGAACCTTGCAGTGCCGCTGCAGATCGGCGCGCGTGACGTTGCCTTCCCGTTCCTGAACTCCCTGAGCTTCTGGCTGCTGGTGTCCGGCGTTGTGCTGATCAACCTGTCCCTGGGCGTCGGCGAATTCGCCAAGACCGGCTGGGTTGCCTATCCGCCGCTGTCGGGTCTGCAATACAGCCCTGGCGTAGGGATGGACTACTACATCTGGGCGCTACAGCTATCCGGGTTGGGTACGACGCTGACGGGGGTCAACTTCCTCGCCACCGTGCTGAAAATGCGTACCCCTGGCATGAAACTGATGGACATGCCGATCTTCACCTGGACCTGCACCTGGGCTAACGTCCTGATCGTGGCTTCGTTCCCGATCCTGACCGCTACCCTGGCACTGCTGACCCTCGACCGTTACATGGATTTCCACATTTTCACCAATGAACTTGGTGGCAATCCAATGATGTACGTCAACCTGTTCTGGGCCTGGGGCCACCCTGAGGTTTACATCCTGATCCTGCCGGCATTCGGCATCTTCTCGGAAGTGATCTCGGCGTTCACCGGCAAGAAACTGTTCGGCCACCACTCGATGATCTACGCTTCGGGCGCGATCTCGGTACTGGGCTTCATGGTTTGGCTGCACCACTTCTTCACCATGGGTTCGGGTGCCAGCGTCAACGCCTTCTTCGGTCTGGCGACGATGCTGATTTCCATCCCGACGGGTGTGAAACTGTTCAACTGGCTGTTCACCATCTACCAGGGCCGTCTGCGCTTCACCAGCCAGGTCATGTGGACCCTGGGCTTCATGGTGACCTTCGCCATCGGCGGCATGACCGGCGTACTGCTGGCCATTCCGGGTGCTGACTTCGTTCTGCACAACAGCCTGTTCGTGATTGCGCACTTCCACAACGTGATCATCGGCGGCGCGGTATTCGGCTACATCGCAGGTTTCGGCTTCTACTTCCCGAAAGCGTTCGGCTTCAAGCTGCACGAAGGTTGGGGTAAAGCAGCGTTCTGGTTCTGGATCTCGGGCTTCTTCGTCGCGTTCATGCCGCTCTATGCACTGGGCTTCATGGGCATGACCCGTCGTCTGAACGCCACCACCAACCCTGAGTGGGTACCGTACCTGTACGTGGCCATGTTCGGTGCGGTGATGATCGCTGTCGGTATCGCCTGCCAACTGATCCAGCTGTACGTCAGTGTGCGTGACCGCAACAAGCCAGAGAACATGTGCGAACACGGTGACCCGTGGAATGCCCACACTCTGGAATGGTCGACCTCGTCGCCACCTCCGTTCTACAACTTTGCTGTGCTGCCTAAGGCTGACTGCATCGACCCGTTCACCGAAGCCAAGGAAAACGGTACTGCGTACCAGGCTCCGGCCAAGTACGAGCCGATCCACATGCCGAACAACACCGCCACTGGCGTGGTGATGGGCGCACTGCTGACCGTCTTCGGTTTCGCGATGATCTGGCACATCTGGTGGTTGGCGATCGCCAGCCTGGCCGGCACTGTCATCTACTTCGTGATCCACGCGGCACGTGACGACCAGGGCTACATGGTTCCGGTTGAAACGATCGAGCGCATCGAAGCCGAGCAGCACAAGCGTCTGGTCGCGGCAGGGAAAATCCCGGCCAATGCCACCCGTGTAACCTCGTTGGAACAGGCTTAAACCATGTCGAACTTAGTGACCAATGTTGGACACGCCCATGGTGACCATGGGCACGATGACCATCACCACGACTCGGGCGAGATGACCGTATACGGTTTCTGGCTTTACCTGATGACCGACTGCATTCTGTTTGCGTCGATCTTCGCGGTGTACGCAGTACTGGTAAACAACGTTGCCGGTGGCCCGTCGGGCCACGACATCTTCGAACTGCCATACGTGCTGGGCGAAACCGCTCTGCTGTTGTTCAGTTCGATCACCTACGGCTTCGCCATGCTGGCGTTGTACAAAGGCAAGAAGCAGCAGGTTCTGGGCTGGTTGTTCATGACCTTCCTGCTCGGCGCAGGCTTCATCGCCATGGAGATCAACGAGTTCCACCTGCTGATCTCCGAGGGCTTCGGTCCTAGCCGTTCCGGCTTCCTGTCGGCGTTCTTCACCCTGGTCGGTACCCACGGTCTGCACGTATCCGCGGGTCTGATCTGGATGGGCATCATGATGTACCAGGTCAACAAGCACGGCCTGACGGCGACCAACAAGACCCGTCTGAGCTGCCTGAGCCTGTTCTGGCACTTCCTGGACGTGGTGTGGATCTGCGTATTCACCGTTGTTTACCTGATGGGGACCCTGTAATGGCTAATGCACACTCCCATGACAGCCATGATGCTGGCCACGGCAGCGTAAAGTCGTACGCCATCGGCTTCATCCTGTCGGTGATCCTGACCGTCATCCCGTTCGGCCTGGTGATGTACCCGACCTTGCCGAAGTCCACGACGCTGGCAATCGTCCTGCTGTTCGCGGTAATCCAGGTGATCGTTCACCTGTACTACTTCCTGCACCTGGACCGTTCGATTGCACAACGTAACAACGTGATCGCGTTTGTCTTTACGGCCATCGTGATCCTGCTGCTGGTTGGCCTGTCGCTGTGGATCATGTTCAGCATCCACACGTACATGATGGCGAAGTGAGGTAGACCCGATGTCGCTCAAGCACTTTATCCAAATCACCAAACCGGGGATCATTTTCGGTAACGTGCTTTCTGTGGCAGGCGGGTTCTTCCTGGCCTCGAAAGGGCATGTAGATCTGGCGGTGTTCCTGGCCGCCATGATCGGCACTTCCCTGGTTGTGGCCTCCGGTTGCGTGTTCAACAACTGCATCGACCGCGACATCGACCTGAAGATGGAACGCACCAAGAACCGTGTGCTGGTGCAGGGCTTGATCTCCCTGAAACTGGCCCTGGTCTACGCGACCATCCTGGGTGTTCTCGGCGTTGCCTTGTTGTACAAGGTGGCCAACCCGTTGGCCGCCCTGTTCGCGGTAATCGGCTTCATCATCTACGTCGGCTTCTACAGCCTGTACCTCAAGCGCAAGTCGGTGCACGGCACGCTGGTGGGCAGTCTGTCGGGTGCCATGCCGCCAGTGATCGGTTACGTTGCCGTAACCAACAGCTTCGACATGGCCGCACTGACCCTGCTGGTGATGTTCAGCCTGTGGCAGATGCCGCATTCCTACGCCATCGCGATCTTCCGTTTCAACGACTACCTGGCCGCATCGATTCCGGTGCTGCCCGTCAAACGCGGAATCGAAGTGGCCAAGAAGCACATCCTGCTCTACATCCTGGCGTTCCTCGTGGCGACCTTGATGCTGACCTTCAGCGGTTACGCTGGCATGAGCTACCTCGCCGTTGCCGCGGCCATGGGCATGTACTGGTTGTACATGGCCTGGACCGGCTACAAGGCGGTGGATGACACGGTCTGGGCACGCAAGCTGTTCGTGTTCTCGATCTTCACCATCACCGCCCTGAGCGTCATGATGTCCCTGGACTTCAAGGTGCCGGCCGAGCTGCTGCTGACGTACGCGCCGTAAGGCTGGATGGCTTCACGAAAAACCCCGCACATTGAGAGATGTGCGGGGTTTTTTGTTGGCTGGCTTTCGGTGATCGAGGCGTCGGCAATCGCGAGCAGAGGCCACTTCGACGCGATACATTTGTAGGAGCTGCGGCACGCTGCGATCTTTTGATCCTGATCTTTAAAAATACAATCAAAATCAAAAGATCGCAGCGTGCCGCAGCTCCTACAGGGTTTAGTTGCGATATCGGCGTAAACCCCCTAGATTTGGATCCAACCATAACGGTGATAGCGCCATGCCACTTCGCAGGGACACTGTTATTCATGCATCAATCGAGAGGCTGGGCGAAATGACTGAGAGGATGACCTGCGACGAACGCTTCATTGCCCTGGCACAAGAGCTGAACTACGACATCTATGGCGAGAACACCGCTGGCGGCAATTACGCGCCGCTGATCCGCCATCGCGATGAGTTGTACATCAGCGGCATGGTGCCGCGGGTCAATGGCAGGATTCTGTATCCCGGTCGTGTGGGGTTGGAGTTGACGCTCAAGGATGCCCAGGCAGCCGCGAGCATCAGTGCCATGCGCTGCCTGGCACTGATCGTCGATGCGGTGGGTTCGCTGGACAAGATCCGGGCGTTATTACGGGTCACGGTGTATGTGAAGTCGACCCCGGACTTCGTTGACCTGAGCGAGGTGGCCAACGGCGCATCGGACGTGTTCAGCCATGTGCTCGGCGATGCTGGCCGGCACACCCGCACCACGGTCGGGGTGTATCAGTTGCCGAAGAACGCCGCGATTGAAGTCGACATGATCGTTGCGGTGCAGCCGGAAGTCTGACGCTCTGGCGCCCAACAAAAAGCCCCGCCTGAATCTCAGAGCGGGGCTTTTTTGTCGGCGTCGGGATTACTGCGCGGCGATGCTGTAACCGTCGAACGCCGTCTGCTGTTGCAGGGCGGTGATGATGTTCTTGCGGTTGATTGCGTGTTCGGTGCCGGCGTTGTCGACAAATGTTTCGCCTTCCAGCTCGGCTTCTTCGCCTTCACCAACAAAAGTGAAACCGAGGAACTCCAGCGCCTCACGGTCAACGTTCATGCGCGAGCGCGGCGTCCGCAGCGGCAGGGTCACGCTGCTGCCGTCCTTGCTGATGGTGAAGATTTCGACTTCTTTCTTGGCGCGAGCGGCTTTGCCCTTGCCGCCACTCGGGTTGCTGATCGCCTGGTGGGTCTGGTTCAGCACCTTGAGGGCCAGGCCGTAGACGATTTCCTGGAACGCCGGATCGTCCTTGAAGCAGGACAGGATGCGGCCGATCGAGAACTTGCTGCTCAGGTCTTCAAGGGCGGCGAGGTCGGCGGCTTCGGCGTCTTTCAGCGCCTTGAGCTGGCCCATCAGCTCATAGGCCTTGTCGTCGTCGAAGCTGTCGTGTGCCTGACGGATCGCGGCGCGCAGTTCGCGGATCTGGTCGCTTTCGCGGGTCGACTGGAAGGCGTCCAGCACCATCTCGCTGATGATTTTGGCTTGTGGAAGGTGTTGTGAAAGATTGATGGAGTTTTCGTATTCCGCTTTGGACGATTCGGTAACTACGGATTCAGCGGTGTTGAAATCGGACATTGAAATTTCACTACTTTTTTAACTTGAGTGGAAACGAGAAAGCGCGAGGTCTTTTTCAGGCCGGTTAATTTAGGGGAGCGGGGCGGCATTGTCACGGAACAACAGTCCGGTGGTGCGGATTATTTGTCCGGCGTGTTCAGGTTCATCGAGCGCACCATCCACTGTTCTGCGGTTTGCTGATCGGTCGGCAGCGTGAAGCGGAAAGTCGCCCCGCGCCCGGCGACATCGATCAACTGAATCTCACGCCCGTGCAGTTGCAGGATGCGGTGGACGATGCGCAGACCCAGTCCACCGTCGCGTCGCGCCCCACCAATATTGAACGGACGCAGGAACAGACCTTCGCGCAGCTCCGGAGCGATGCCGGGGCCGGTGTCGCTGACGGTTACTTCCACCAGTGCGCCCTGGGGTTTCACATCCAGCTCGACTTCACCGCCCGCAGGCGTATAGCGCAAGGCGTTATCCACCAGGTTGGTCAGCACCCGTTCGATCAACCCGAGGTCGGCGCAGACCGTTGGCAGGTTGGGCACGAAGGTGGCCTTGAGTTCGACATGGCGGGCTTCGGCGGCCAGTTCGAATTTCTGGAAGATGTCCTGCAGCAGATCGATCAGTGAAAAGCGTTCCAGTACCGGTTGCACGAAACCGTGTTCCAGACGCACCAGCTCCAGCAGCGATTGCGCCAACCCGCCGACCTTGCGGCTCTGATCCAGCGCAATGCCCAGATAGCGGCGGCGTTCTTCGGCGGTGAGCGTAGCGTCCTTGAGTGACAGGGTTTCCAGATAACCGTGCAGCGAGGCCAGTGGCGTGCGCAGGTCGTGGGAGATATTCGCCACCAGTTCGCGTCGCTCCTGATCCTGGCGGGTCAATGAGCGCCACTGCTCACCGAGGCGTTTTTGCATTTGGCGGAAGGCGCCATCAAGCACGGCGATCTCATCCGGGTCAGCGCTTTTATCCACAGCTGCTGACGGAGCGGGCAGAGGTTGCGGCGTGCCATCAATGTCGAAGCGGCTGACGGTTTCGGTCAACCGGCGCAAGGGTCGGGTAATCAGGTTGAACGCCGTGAGCCCCGCGATCAGGCACAACAGCGCCACCAGCCCGATCGACAGCAACGCCGTATTGAGTGCGGCACTGGTCGCGCCCCGTTCAGCGAAGCGATCGTGTTCTTCGCTGAGCAACACCACGTACAGATAACCGGCGGACTTGCCGTTGACCTTCAATGGCGCGGCACTGAACACCTTGCGCCCGTCGGCACTGCGCGGGTCATCGCCGAGGATCGGCAGCGGCTGGTCATTGAGCAGACGGCGGATCGGCGCCAGATCGACAGTCTCCCGGCGCAGATGGCCTTCTGGCGCCGCGTTGCCGACAATCCGCCCCTCGCTGTCGAGCAGGTACACCTCGACACTCGGGTTGACCAGCATCAGCTTGCTGAACAGTTCGCGCACGGCACCGGGCATCAGGCCATTGCTGTCCATCAGCACCGTGTCATGGGCGATGTGCTGCGCCAGGTCCCGCGACAGGCCTTGCACCACTTCCAGTTCATGCATCTTGCTGGAGCGCACTTGCAGCCATGCCGAGGTGCCGCAGCACACCAGCAGCAAAACGGCGAACACCAGCGACAGGCGCTGCGACAGGTTCAGTCTCATGGTTGTTCCGTGCCGAATTTATAGCCGCGACCCCACACGGTGAGGATGCGGGTCGGTTGTGCCGGATCGCTTTCGATCTTCGCCCGCAGGCGATTGATGTGGGTGTTGACCGTGTGCTCGTAACCTTCATGACTGTAGCCCCACACCGCGTTCAGCAGGTCCATGCGTGAGAAGACCTTGCCCGGTTGTCGGGCGAAGAAATACAGCAGGTCGAACTCTCGCGGAGTGAGGTCCAGACGCGCGCCATTGAGGGTGACGTCGCGGGTGATCGGGTCGATGTTCAGACCATCGAGGCTGAGGCTGCCGGCGTCCATCTTCAGATTGCGCGCCATGGCGTCGACCCGGCGCAGCAAGGCTTTGACCCGGGCCACCAGCTCCAGCATGGAAAACGGTTTGGCGAGGTAATCGTCGGCCCCCAGTTCCAGACCCAGAATGCGGTGCAGTTCGCTGGAGCGCGCGCTGGTGATGATGATCGGCGTATAGCGCGCCATCGCCCGGGCGCGGCGGCAGATTTCCAGGCCGTCGACGCCCGGCAGCATCAGGTCGAGGATCAGCGCATCCCATTGCCCCTGCTGCAACAGGCGCATGCCTTCATCGCCGTCGGCGCTGTGCACGACGTCGTAATGCTCGTCGCGCAGGTGCAGGCAAATCAGGTCAGCGATGTGTTGATCATCCTCGACCACGAGGATGCGTCTGGTCGGTTCCATCAACTTCAATCCTTCGGCGCAGTGAGTGCATTGTGCGGGTTTTCCTCGGGGCGAGTTATCACGAATTCGTTAACTTCCCGTGAGGATTTGGCGATCAACCCAAGCCTAGGCTGTGTTCCATGACAGGCACCTGGAATTTTTGGAGACGGCCATGTTTTCACGGCGACAGATTCTCGTAGCGAGCGGCGGGCTGGGGCTCGCAGCCCTGGTGGCGGGTGTATTGCCAAAATTGTCCCCGGGCACCGCGCTGGTCGAGCAGGCGCAAGCCGATGAGGCGTTTGAGGTGACCCATAGCGACAGCGAATGGCACTCGCTGCTCTCGGATGAGCAATACGCGATCCTGCGCGAAGAAGGCACTGAACGGGCCTATACCAGCCCGCTCAACAACGAACATCGCAGCGGCACATTCGCCTGCGCGGGCTGTGACCTGGCGCTGTTTTCATCGGCAACCAAGTTCGACAGCCACACGGGCTGGCCGAGTTTCTGGGCACCGCTGGAACAGGCGGTGGCCACGCGTCAGGACCGTTCCTTCGGCATGGTCCGCAATGAAGTGCACTGCCGGCGCTGCGGCGGGCACTTGGGGCATGTCTTTGATGACGGCCCGAAACCCACCGGCCTGCGCTATTGCATGAATGGCCTGGCGATGACGTTCAAACCCGTGGCGGCATGAGCCATGGCACTTTTTCGACCATCACTTTCTACAGGACGACACCATGTGGCTCTTGGTTCTCGCTTATCTGGGCGGTGTGCTGACGATCGTCAGTCCGTGCATCCTGCCTGTTCTGCCTTTTGTCTTCGCTCGCAGCGGGCAGCCGTTTATCAAGAGTGGCTTGCCGCTATTGACCGGGATGGCGCTGACCTTCGCCCTCGTCGCCACGCTGGCGGCGGTGGGCGGCGGTTGGGTGGTGCAAGTCAATCAGTACGGGCGCTGGCTCGCGTTGCTGTTCGTTGCACTGTTCGGGCTGACGCTGCTGCTGCCGCGCCTCGCCGAGCGCCTGACGCGGCCGCTGGTGTCGGCCGGCAGTCGGCTGTCCGAGGCCGCCGGCCAGGACAATCGTCCGCGTCCCGGCGCCTCGTTTCTGATCGGTGTTGCCACGGGGCTGCTCTGGGCGCCGTGCGCCGGGCCCATCCTCGGTTTGATTCTGACCGGCGCCGCGCTGCAAGGGGCAAGCATCGCCACCACGCTGTTGTTGCTCGCCTACGCGGCGGGCGCCGCGACTTCACTGGCGGCGGCGCTGCTGCTGGGCGGTAAGGTCTTTGCGCTGATGAAGCGCTCGATCGGTACGGGGGAGTGGATCCGGCGCGAGGTGGGGGCGGCGATGCTCGCGGGTGTCGCGGCGATTGCGCTGGGCCTCGATACCGGGCTGTTGGCGCGGCTGTCGACGGCGTCCACGGGCGGCATTGAACAGGCACTGGTGGGTCAACTCTCCGGCAAATCTCCCGCTGGCAACGGCACGATGATGGCGCAGATTCCCGCGGCGGGCGCAGCCATGAAAGTCGCCGACAAGGCTCCGGGTACATTGACAGTCGAAGGCCGGTTACCGCCGCTCAACGGCGCCGTGCAATGGCTCAATTCGCCACCGCTGGACGCTCAGGCATTAAAGGGCAAAGTGGTGCTGGTGGATTTCTGGACCTACTCCTGCATCAACTGCCTGCGCACGCTGCCGTACGTCAAAGCATGGGCGGAGAAGTACCGCGATCAAGGCCTGGTGGTGATCGGCGTGCACGCCCCGGAGTTCGCTTTCGAGCGCGATGTGGGCAATGTCACTAAGGCTATGAAGGAGCTGGGCATCAACTACCCGGTGGCCATCGATAACGACTACAAGATCTGGCGCGCTTTCAACAACGAATACTGGCCGGCGCATTATTTTGCCGATGCTCAGGGACGGATTCGTTACCACCATTTTGGCGAAGGCGACTACGCCGAATCGGAACGCGTGATCCAGCAGTTGCTGCGTGAGGCCGGGGCGAAAACCGTGGCCGACGGCTTGATCAACGCCGATGCCCAAGGCGTGCAACAGGCGCCGGACATGAATCAGGTGCTGTCACCGGAAACCTATGTCGGCTACCAGCGTGCGGAACATTTCGTACCGGAAACCGGCCTGGTGCCGGACAAGGTCGCGACCTATAACCCACCGGTCAACCTGACGCTGAATGACTGGAGCCTTGGTGGCCAGTGGGCCGTCGGTGCCGAACGCGCTACCGCCAGCGCGCCGGCCAGCCGCATCGTCTACCGCTTCCATGCCCGCGACCTGCATCTGGTGCTGGGCCCGGGCACGGATGGCAAACCGGTGCGTTTCAAAGTCTCGATTGACGGTCAGGCGCCGGGTGCCGCCCATGGTGTGGATGTCGCTGCGGATGGCAGCGGTCGCGTGACCGAACAGCGCCTGTACCAATTGGTGCGGCAAACCGATGCGGTGAAGGATCGGACCTTCACCATCGAATTTCTTGACCCGGGCGTATCGGCTTACGCCTTCACCTTCGGCTGATCGGGAGTGCGCAACATGAAAGCTCAAAACAACTGGCGCCGTGTGTTGCTCGCCGTCGCCATGGCGGGTGTGATCGGCCAATGCTCGGCGTTCTCTTTCGGCGCCGAGGATGCGGTAGTCATCCCGCCACCGGCCCTCGACGAAACCACTCAGGCGCACAGCGAAACCGCAGTGTTCGCCGGTGGTTGTTTCTGGGGTGTGCAAGGGGTTTTCCAGCACGTCAAAGGCGTGCAGAAAGCCGTCTCCGGTTATGCCGGCGGCGCGGCGAATACGGCGCAATATGAACGGGTCAGCGAAGGCGACACCGGTCATGCCGAGTCAGTGCAAGTCACCTTCGATCCGACGCAAGTCAGCTACGGCAGCCTGCTGCAGATCTACTTCTCGGTGGCCCACAACCCGACCGAACTCAACCGCCAAGGGCCGGACAGCGGCACGCAATACCGCTCGGCATTGTTTCCGGTCAACGCCGATCAACAACGGGTGGCCCAGGCCTACATCGCCCAACTCGACGCGGCGCATGCCTACAACAAACCGATCGTCACCAAACTGGAAACCTACAACGGCTTCTACCCGGCGGAGGACTATCACCAGGATTTCCTCACCGAACACCCAAGCTATCCGTACATCGTGATCAACGACATGCCCAAGGTCGCGCAGTTGAAGCAGTTGTTTGCGCAGCGTTATCAGGAGAAGCCGGTGTTGGTGAAAAGCGGGAGCTGATTCAGATGTGTTGCTTGAGCCTTGGTCGCTCCATGGCAATTACCGATGTTTCAAACCCCAAACTGGCAAAAAACGCCTCCGCACCTTCACGTCCGGCGCGCAGTACCCAAGTGATCTCCGGGTTGTCACCCATGACATGCTCGACCAGCGCGCGGCCGACGCCGGCGCGTCGATGCTGGTCATCGACCACGACCATCGACAGATAGCCGTTGGACAAACCATCGGTGATGCCTCGGGCGAAACCGATGATCTGCTCGCCGCTCAGCGCGACGGCAGTGCGTTGCGAGTTTTCGATGAGTTGGGTGAAGTCGTCGCTGGAGCCTGTCCGGTGTCCCCAGCCATGTAGGCCGAGAAACAGCCGAACTGGCTCCACTTCGTCGGGCAACAGATCGCGTACGGTAAGGTCGTTCTTCATCACGTGGCAGCATCCTTGTCGGCAATCACCGGAGCGTAGTCGATAGCAACCAAGTCAGGCTCTGCCCCAGGTTTTCATCGCGAATTCGACGAAGCGCCTCAGTTTGGGCAAACGATAACGATCCGGCGCGTACAGCAAATGCAATGGGCGGCTCGGGGGCTGGTAATCGGGGATCACCGTCACCAGTTTGCCGTCGCGCAGGTCCTGTTCCACCAGCGCATCCGGCAGCATGACGATGCCCATGCCGGTGCGCGCTGCCTGATGCAGGCCGGCAGAGGTGTTCATCAGCATCGGGCCGCTGACATCCACCAGAATCTCGCCGTGCGGGCCGCTGAGGCGCCAGCGCTTTTCCACCGATTGCCAGTCGTCGCCGGCAGGGTAGGCGAACGACAGGCAGTCGTGTTGCTGCAGCTCTTGCGGGGTGACCGGCATGCCGCGCCGGGCGACGTAGGCCGGCGAGGCGCACACGGTGAGGGTGTAGTCGATCAGCGGTCGGGCGATCAGGTTCGACTGCTCGAAATGCCCCAGTCGAAATGCCACGTCGAGGCCACTTTCCAGCAGGTCCGGTCGGCTGTTGGTCAGCACCACATCCATTTTCACCTGCGGGTATTGCAGGGAAAACTCGCTGAGTGCCGGGGCCAGACGCTCGACGCCAAAGGTCAGCGGCGCGGTGATGCGCAGCAGGCCACGGGGTTCATCAAGGGCCTGTTCGGCGAGGCGTTCGGAGTCGGCCACCAAACCCAGAACGTCGAGGCAGCGCTGATAGTAAACGCTGCCGAATTCGGTCAGCCGCTGGCGGCGGGTGGTGCGCTGCAGCAGTTGCACGCCGAGCCGTTGCTCCAGTGCGCGCAGGTGATTTCCGACCATGGTCGTGGACATTTCGCACTGCAACGCAGCCGCCGTCATGCTTCCGGCTTCCACGACCTTCACGTAGACGCTCATCGCCTGCAACAGGTCCATTATCAAGCTCTACTGTTAAATGATTGAAGTTTTGCCGAGTTTATCCAGTTCTGGTGGCTAACCATACTGCAAACACACCGACCTTCACTGGAGTTTGAAGTCATGACCGCCGCCCTGATGAACACCTACCAACCGCTGGCCTTGAGTTTCACCAGAGGCCTGGGCACTCGCCTGTGGGATCAGGCCGGTCGTGAATACCTGGATGCCGTCGCAGGCGTCGCGGTGACTAATGTCGGGCACTCGCATCCGCGCATCGTGGCTGCCATCAGCGAACAGGCCGCAATGCTACTGCACACCTCCAACCTGTACAGCATCGACTGGCAGCAACAACTGGCGCGCAAACTCACGCAGCTGTCGGGAATGGAGCGGGCGTTCTTCAACAACTCCGGCGCCGAGGCCAATGAAACTGCGCTGAAACTGGCTCGGTTATACGGCTGGCGCAAAGGTATCGAACAGCCGCTGGTGGTGGTCATGGCCAACGCGTTTCATGGCCGCACGTTAGGCACTTTGTCGGCCAGCGATGGCCCGGCGGTGCGGTTGGGTTTCAATGATCTGCCGGGGGATTTCGCCAAAGTGCCCTTTGGTGATCTGGCGGCGCTGGATCAGCTGCAGCAAAAGCACGGCGCGCGCATCGTGGCGATTCTGGTCGAGCCGATCCAGGGCGAAAGCGGTGTGCAACTGGCGCCGCCCGGCTACCTCAAAGCCCTGCGCGAAATGTGCAATCGGCACGCCTGGCTGCTGATGCTCGACGAGATCCAGACCGGCATCGGCCGCACCGGCCAGTGGTTTGCGTTCCAGCATGAAGGCATCGTGCCGGACGTCATGACCCTGGCCAAAGGCCTCGGCAACGGCGTGCCGATTGGCGCCTGTCTGGCACGGGGCAGAGCGGCGGACCTGTTCACGCCCGGCAGCCATGGCAGCACCTTCGGCGGCAACCCGCTGGCCTGCCGGGTCGGCTGCACGGTGCTGGACATCATCGAAGAGCAAGGCTTGCTGGAAAATGTCCGGGTACAGGGCGAGCGCCTGCTGACCCGCCTGCGCGCCCAACTGGCAGACAACCCCAACGTGATGGCGATTCGTGGGCAGGGCTTGATGATCGGCATCGAGTTGAAACAGCCGATCCGCGATCTGACGTTGATTGCGGCGCGGGATCATGGGCTGCTGATCAACGTGACACGGGGCAAGACGATACGGCTGCTGCCGCCGCTGACGATTGATGAGCGGGAGGTGGGGATGATTGTCAGAGGTGTGGGGCACATCATTCAGTAGTGGTATTTGCAACTAATGACGCAAATCTCACCGCCTTCGATGCTGTAGACCAAACGATGCTCACCCGTTATTCGTCTGGACCAAAAGCCGCTCATGTTGTGTTTGAGCGGCTCGGGCTTGCCGATCCCTTCAAACGGTTCGCGCTGGATTGCCTTTATCAACAGATTGATACGTTTGAGTCCGGCCTTATCGTTCTGCTGAAACCACAAGTAGTCTTCCCAGCCTGATGGCGTGAACTCGATTTTCATTCTTCGATCAATTGCCTGACTTTGGCTTTTCCGGCACGCATTTCGCCAATCGATTTGATCAACCGTTCGGCGTTGGCTGGAGAGCGGAGCAAGTAGGCCGTTTCTTCAAGTGCGTTGTATTCAGCCAGAGACATCATCACGACGGGCTCGCCTTTTTGGCGTGTGACCAGAAGGGGAGCCCGGTCTTCGTTAACGCGATCCATCGTTTCGGCCAAATGCGCACGGGCGGTGGTGTAGTTGATGGTTTGCATGTCGTAGTCCTCGCTGGATGCAAAGAACGTACAGAAATGAGTACATGATGACAAGGCGATACCTACCAGTGGTTGTTTCGCAGAAGGGGTTACTGCGAGCACATTCAGTATGGCTAAAGAACTCTGGGGACGTTTCTGAGATGGTTGTAATCCTCATCCACTGTCGCTGGCAGTGAGAAACCGCCGCGTCGTGGTCATCTGGTGCTCCCAATGTAGGAAAAACACTTTTGGTTAGTCCGGATAATCCCCCAACTCCGGCGCCAGCATCCGCGTCTTCGCCGCCCCGTTCGAATTGTGCTGAATGATCTCGCTCGGCTGTCCCTGCGCATTGAAAAACACTTGGCCGATCCCCGCTGAATTCCACAGCCGCTCCCCCGCTTCGGCATGTTCCGGCGTATAGGGCACGATGCGCATGCGTCGGCGTTTGGTAAACCAGTTCAACGGTGAGCGCGGCGAATAGAGCCAGCGGTTGAGGCGGTCGAACCATTCCAGCAGGGTTTTCGGAAACTCGTTCTTGATCCCGCTGCTGGTGATCTGCCAGATCCGTGGCCCGGCTTTGCGGTGTCGGATAAGCACTTCGTAGACGAAGGAGTAATGCACGTCACCGGACAGCACCACGTAGTTTCCGGGTGTGCGGGTGTGTCGGAAAATGTTCAGGATCACCTGCGCGGCGCCACGGTGGGCCATCCAGTTTTCCGCGTCGACCAGCAGCGGATAACCAAACCAACTGAAAACCTTCTGCACGGTTTCGATCAGCTTCACGCCGAAGATCGGTGCGGGGGACACGATGATCGCCGACGGATGATCCAGCAGTTCCTGCTGCAGCTCGCACAGCGCCTCCCAATCCAGAAGCCCCGAGGGTTGCTTGAGTGCCATCTCGCTGCGCCAGCGGCGGGTGCGGGTGTCGAGCACCACCAGCGCCGGGCTGCTCGGCAGCACGAAATGCCAATGCTGAAAGCGCAGCAAATCATCGATCAGCGCGTCCTGCACCGGGCTGTCGAGATACTGGTCATCACCGCTGGCGCTCAGCCCCAGGGTTTTCCCCAGCACATCCTTGAACGCATCGGGATTGTTGCCCCAGCCCTGACACAGCATGTAGGCGATCAAGGCGTTGCCGATGATGCGTTTGGAGAACGGATGGCCGTAGGCGGTTTCCTCCCATTGCGCGGAAAGATTCCAGTCATCGGTAATGTCGTGATCGTCGAAAATCATCAGGCTCGGCAGATGCGCCAAGGCTCGGGCGACCTTGCCCAAACCGGCCTTGAAGCCATCGATGCGGGTTTGCTCCAGGGTGTAGCGCTGCAAGCGTTCAGGCGTCAGCGATGGAGTCGCGGGATTGATCAGCGTCCACGCAACGGGTGACCATACCAGCAAGTACATCGCCATCACTTCGGCGAAGGTCACCAGGTGATTGTCGGCGCTGCTGCTGGTGAAAATCGGCTTACGCGCACCGCCGAAAAATCGCTCGCGCAAGGTCTCGTTGCTCTCCAGCGCCGGTAACAAATCCGCGCGGTGGTAGTAGCTGGCCGGGTGTTCGTAGAGTCTGGCGCTGTCGCTGACCACGGCACCTTCGAGGTGTTCGTCGAACAGGCCGAGGTGCTCGATCAACGCATGAATCGCCCGCAGCATCGGGCCGGCCACATCGTCGGCGTAAACCTGGTCGCCGCTCATCATCAGCAGGGTCGGGCGTTGTTGCGGATCGGTTTCGCTGGACAGCAGTTGGTCAACGCACAGCAGACCGTCTGCCGCCGGATGATGCGGCTTGCGGCAGGAGCCGTGCAGCAACTGATCGATCCGTGAGCGCACGACAAGGTTCGGACAACCAGCGTTAGCGTACAGCAGGTGCGGCGCCCATTCGGCGATGGGCGAGTGGCCGTCGATCAACAGGTCGTAGTCGATGCACGTGTCGCAGGGCAGGGCGCTGTCGAGTACAACGTCGATCAGATGGACAAACGCGTGACGGCCGACGGGGATGACCGTGCATTTCCCGGCATCGAGAGGGATGTCTCCTACACCTTGCAGGCGCAGGGTCAGCGCCAGTGCGCGGGTGCCGACCAGCCACAGAACGATTCGCGTCGGTTCCAACCGACGCAGCAGCGGGCCGGCCAAGACAGGAGGCAACGGATTCAGGTCAGCAGGTATCGAGGACATTCGCAGGCAAGGCTCAAGGCGCACAGGCTGGCGATGATAGCGCAGCCGGCGCCTTGAACCCTTAAACGAGGCTTAAGCGTCAGCCTTCTGCAGCTTCAGCGCCAGCAGTCGCCATTCGCTGGAAGCGGGTTGCTCCTGCACCGAGCACTCGAAGCGATAAGTGACGTCATCGCCATTCATGTTGCGCGCGGTGACCTTGTTGCTGAGGGTGTAGACCTGGCCCTTGAAGCGTTGGGTGACCACGGCGGTGCTGTCAGCGAAGCGCGCCGACGCCGGGAAGCGCAAGGCACCGGTCACGTAAGGGCTGCACATGACATACGCGAGCATTGATTTGTCGCTGTCGCCATTCTGAGCAAGTTTGTCGCGCAGCGCGCTGAATGCTTTGCGGCCCTGCGCGTCGCTCTGATCCAGAACGGTTTTTTCCGCCATCGATTTCGGTGCCCGGTTGGCGTAGTTCGGCAGCAGTGCGGAGTCGGGCGGCGAAGGCTGATTGTCTGGCTCGATAGCGGCGAACCCCGGAGCATTTTCCAATGCCACGGGCGTCGAATCCGACTCGGCTTCCGGCAGCAGACTGGTGGTCACTTCGTTCTGGGTAATCACCTCTTCGGTGGGTGCCCGTTTGGGCTTATGCGCCGACGGGAACAACGACAGGAAGATCGACAGCACCACCATGCCGACGATAAAACCACCCGCCGCACCAACGATGTTGCCGTAAAACAGATTCCAGCTGCCGCGGTTTTTCACCACCCAGCGCCACATCAAACCCCAGGCCGCAACAAATGCCAGAAAACTCAGAAACTCCATTCGATCCTTTCCTTAACCCTTCAATAGCCTGCCAAACAGCACTCACTGGCGGTGAGTGCTGAAGATGGACGGCAAGATATCAAAATAGAGGTCTGACGCCACGAAGACATTCACATGCCGAGATTGGGCGGATTGATCTGAACAAAAAACATGATCGCCGTGATGCCGGCCACAACGCCGCAAAGGCCGGCCAGCAGCTGACGCGCGACAGGGTGTTCGACCTGCGAGCGACGGGCCACCAGCATCCATACGCCGGTCAGCGCCGCGGCAGTCGCGAGCATTTCCAGAAGCGATCCCATGACCCCCGGGACCGGTGGCCGGCTAGAGCCGAACAGACCGACACAAAGCTGCGAAACCACCAGGCCGACAATCATGCCGCTGGCCGCGCCCAACACATTGGCGAGTAGCAGATTCCAAGCCCCACGCTGCCTGACGACCCAGACCCACATGCCTATCCAGGCGATAAAGAAAAACGCTACATCCATCGTATCCATCCTTCGAAACCCGTCGCGGTACAAACGCTCGGCAGCTTGCCGACAGTGGACGGCAAGATAGCAAAATAGTAGCTTCGCGCCACTTTCTTCAAACACGTAACGGACTACGCATGCCGAATGTTTCTTTTACACCGCGCCTGCTCAGCGCGTTCCTTCTCGCCATCGTAATGACCCCGGCGCTTGCCGACTGGGATGAAACCCCAGAGGTCGCCTGGAAGGAGTACCTCGCCGATTGCGAGCGTTTTCAGCAAGTAGTGAACAACGTTCAAAAAGGGGTCATGACTACCAGGCAAGCGATGGAGCGCGTCGACAGTTTGAATCGCACTGTTTATGTCCATCGCGATCACCTCTCCCAGGAAAGCCTTACCTCTCCCGAATATGCCCGTTGTGAAAACGTCATTGCTCAAGCGTTCGTGATCCGGAACAAGGAAGAGGAGGTACTGGTCGCGGAGCTTCAACAGCAATACTTCAAGGCTCAGGCCGAGCACGAGAAGTCCCCGGAATACAAGCGCGCCCTCGATCTGGGCTTTAGCGACGTCGGCGGAATTGGCAAGCTCAAGGAACTCGCCGAGGAATCGGAAACGGATGGCGAAGCGTATCTGAAGACGTTGATGATCACGGTCGATTGGGGCTGCGGCCGACATTTCCGCGCCGTGAGATACGTCAAACCCTATGTGATCTACACCGCCCATCCCGATGAGGGCAACTGCGCCGTCTATAAAGAGGTCGCGGTGCTTGGCGCAGAGAGGGTGGAGAGGGGCGAGACCATCGATCAGGACGCGATTTTTCAATACGTGGGCTGGAAGACGCTGGAAGGGCCAGGTGGGTTTCCCGTCGACATTCGAGTAGTAAAAGTGCGGCACTAATCCGAAGGGCTGTTTCTACAGATTGCGCGTCTGATTACAGAATGTCCTTCAAATAACCCTTGAGTGCGAGAAGCGGCTGATCAAGCTGCTCCAGCGACTGCGCCTGACGGAAATCGGCTGACAGCTTGTGCAACTCCCGCCCCAGCGGTTTCTCGACACCGCCCAGCGAATCCAACGCCAAGCCCAGGCACTCGTTCATCTTGAACTGGATGGTCTCGACATCCCTGCGACGCACCAGCAGTTCGAATACGTCTTTCTGATAGTCACCCATGACCATGTCATCCCGCAGAATCGGGCTCAGGCCTTCCTCCTCGTAAGCGAGTTTGAGGGAGAGCAGGGCGACGGTTTCCAGTGACGTTTCCATGGTTGGCCTTGGAGGTTCTTGAGCTTGAATCTTGAAATTCTGTACGACCAGCGATAGCCGCAACGGGGCGGAAGACCGGCTGCGGGCGGGCGTGATTATACTGAGTGGACGCAACAGGTGCAGTCCCTTGGCAAAACAGGTTGCACGGGCAGCGCCGGGATATTCAATGACCTAAGTAACAGAACGAGTATCTCAGGATGATCGATGAGTTTGAGGTGCCACACAAACTCGACATTGATTCAGACACATGAGCGGAGCAACGATCATGGAATACGATGAAAAGTTGATTGAAGAGGCTGTGCTTGCCCTGCTGGCCGCGTTCAGTTCCGACGACGGCAATGCATGGAAAGGCTTCGATTTTGAAGTCATGAACCGATTGCATGAGCAGGGTCTCATCAGTAATCCGGTAAACAAGAACAAATCGATCTGGTTGACGGAGGAGGGCCAGGAACGAGGTCGTCAGATAGCTGAGCGTTTGTTTGGGGGAGGTGTTCAAGCCCAGCGTGCACCTGACCCGGATATCTGAGGTTCTGGTTTGGCTAATCAATATATTTGGGCCACACCAGTGCAACGCAACTGGAGGAGTTTTTCCGTTGGAGCATTTTCTGACTGAGCCACAACTGACAAAAGTGAGAGCTGCTCTTTCTGAGCCATTCAACGATTCTCCCGTCGAATATGACTATGTGGCGAATCAGGTAAGAGGCGTCACCCCTGAAACCCGGCCGCGTGCTCGGCAAAATGTGATCCTAGAGCTCGGATATTTCATTGGTCGACTTGGTCGAGGGAAAGTCTGCGCGCTCAAGCGAGGGACATTGGAAATGCCTACTGATTACGCCGGAGTGGTTTATGAATCGATGGAGGGCAATTGGAAACACGCTTTGGGCCGAGAACTTCAAGAAGCTGGATACTATATTGATTGGAACAAGGTAATGAAATCATAATGGTCGATATCGATTGCTAGTCTACTTTTATTAAGGCTACTAATTGAACCTGTAGACTTGCTCAAAAACTGACTGCATCCGTAATCTGGCCTGCACGCAGGACGCATGGGTAGCGGGTACGAAAATAATCTTTAAAAGAGTGCTTTCATGAAGTTTTTTGAACTTGATCCGGCAGATATATCTAGTCTTACTGACAGCGATCTAAGAGAGTTGGTGGCGAGATTGTGTGAGGCAGAGTTGTCTCGACAAGAAATTCAACCATCCTGTGTTTTTTGGGGAGGTGCTCAAGAGGCTCCGGATGGTGGATTGGATGTATACGTTAGGGAGGCAGGAAGTCTCACAAAGCCAGGTTTTGTAGTTCGCGGTAATACTGGTTTTCAAGTAAAGAAAAACAGCATGAGCAAGGCTGCATGTAAGAAGGAAATGCTATACAAGGGCCAGCAAAAGGATATTATTAAGAGCTTGGTAGGCAAGAATGGCGCTTACATAATTGTAAGTGGGAAAGATGACTGCACCAATAAAATGCTTTCTGAACGTGTGGCCGGCATGAAAGCAGCACTTGTTGATTTGGCGGATAAAGATAATCTAGTTGTCGATTTTTACGGTAGGGATCGCTTAGCAGCTTGGCTAAGGCAACATCCAGGTGTTGGATTATGGGTGCGATCAAAATTAGGTAAGCAATTATCAGGCTGGTTTCCATTTGGTCGATGGACATCCGCTCCTGTTGACTCTGATGAATTCCTACAGGATGAACATCCCTGCATACTGGATAAAAGCACCAGTATGGCCGATCCTGTGTCTTTATTAGATGGCATAAATTTAGTGCGTAAAAAGCTTCGCGACGCTGGGAGCGTAGTGCGTATTACTGGCCTGTCAGGAGTGGGAAAAACACGTTTTGCTCAGGCGCTATTTGAGTCAGGTGTTGGAAAAGATGTGATTCCATCTACTGATGTCATATATGCAGATTTGGGTGATGAACTCTATCCTTCTGCCTCGGAGTTGGTTTCCTATCTGATTGCTAATAACTTTTGCGCCTATGTTGTGTTGGATAACTGTCCTCCTGATGTTCATCGAAGGCTGCAGAAGCTGATCTCTAAACGGGGTATTAAATTAAGTTTATTAACTATCGAGTATGATATTTCTGATGATCACCCTGAAGAAACTATGGTGTTCCATATAGAGCCGTCTAGTGAGGAAAATGTTTCAAAGTTGGTGCAAAAAAGATTTCCAAATCTGGGGTCGCCTAATGCCCATAAGATATCAGAGTTCGCCGGAGGTAACGCCCGCATCGCATTAGCGTTGGCTGATCGGGTAAAGGCGGGTGAAACACTTTCAAATTTTACTGATGAAGAGCTTTTTTATCGTTTGTTCACCCAGCGAAAGCAAAGCAATGAATACTTGATGGAGCATGCTGCGATTTTGTCGCTTGTGTATTCATTTAATGTAGATTCGGCGTTGTTGAATGACGAGCTGACAGTTTTGGCTGCAATTGGTGGGGCGAGTCGACGCGAACTTTATAAATCTCACGCAGAGTTGTTGAGGCGGCAACTGTCACAAAAGCGTGGGGGTTGGCGTGCCGTGCTTCCACATGCACTTGCCAATCGATTGGCAAAGCGAGCATTAGAGAATGTTTCAGTAGGCGAGATAAATTCTGAATTATTCAGGTCCGAGAATTTACGACTGTTTGTGTCATGTGCGCATAGAATTGGTTATTTGCATGATATTGACCTTGCTCATAATTTGGCGGTCTCTTGGGTTAGTCCTGGAGGGCCTTTGCAGGATGTAGCAGCTTGTAATGATGAACAGTTGCAGGCTTTAGAATATGTAGCTCCTGTATTCCCTGCTGTGGTTCTCAATGCCATTGAATTGGCGTCGTGTGAGAAGTGTTTTGCATCTAGAGATAATAAGTCTTTTAGTCGGTTTGTAAGTTTGTTATGTAAAATTGCTTATGATGAAGATCTGTTTGATAGGGCTGTGCAGGTTATATTGAAATTTGCTGAGTCTGAGAAGGCAAGCGAGAATAATAACAGTGTCGTCGGTAGGCTCGAGCAGCTGTTTTCTCTTTATTTATCAGGAACTAATGCATCGCCTTCGCTGCGGCAGGGAGTTGCCGGGAGGCTAATTGTTTCAAGTGATCCTCGTCATCGGGAAATTGCGGAAAAATTATTTGACTCTGCTTTTAAAGTTTCTAATTGGACATCTTCAGCTAATTTTGATTTTGGTGCGAGGACTAGAACATATGGTTGGATTCCAGTAACTAATGGTGATGGTCAGGCCTGGTATAGAGGGTTTATAAAGCAACTATATCCTTGTTTGGCGGCTGCGGATAAAAAATTACAGTCACTTGCGAAAACTCTTATTGCAAGGCATTTTATGGGATTGTGGTCCTTTGCGGGATGTATTGAAGAGTTGGAGGAGGTGATTGCAAAATATGGTGCTAAAGGAAAATGGACTGAAATTTGGAGGTCTATACAACGGACTATTAAGTTTTGTGGTGAAAATTTTGGCGGTGAGATTTTAGTCCGTCTAAGAACGCTGGAAAAGTTGACGGCTCCTGTAGGTGTCAAGGCTGAAATAGAAGCTTATGCACTAACCAATACTTGGGATCAGTCGGAAAGTTTCTCAGGTAGTTATAGCGCGCGAGTGGATTCGATTCATGAGAGGGTTGTTTCATTAGGTTTCCGAGTCGCCTCGGACTACAAGCTGCTCGAATCAATCGGAGACAAGTTGTGGTGTAAGCAAATAGATTCACTTCGTTTGTTTGGCAAAGGGTTGGCGCGAGGGAGTAGTGATCCGTTTGAAATGTTTGAGTATCTTTGGCAATTGATGAGAGATCAAAAACAAGAACCTATAGAGCTAGGTTTGTTTGCAGGCTTTATCAACGAGGTGTACTCCACAGATACAGAGTGTGCTCAATTAATTCTGCAATGTGTCCTTCAGGAACCTGAACTCCTTTCTTATTTCATATTTTTGCTTTGTGCCAGCCCTATAGACGACTGGGGTATACAGAAGCTTATTTTGTTGGCCGGCAGCACAAAAGTAGATGCGTGGCACTTTCGACAGCTTGGACATGGCCAAGCTCACAGTAATATATCTGATTCTGATTTGTGTCGCATATTAATATCTATAAACAGACTGGAATCTGGCGCTCTGACTTCGTTGTATATCTTAGGTATGAGGTTTTTTGCGGAGAAAGGTAATAGTTACTCTCCAACGGATGAGTTGGTAGCTATAGGCACTGACTCGCTCTATATCTTATTGACGATGCATCGGAATGATATCAGAGGTCTATCCAGTCATGACATTGATTTAGTGTTGCCTGTATGTCTTTCAGTCTCTGTGGTAACTACTAAAGTTGTCGAGATCATAGATGTGCTATATGAGGGGTTGACGTCGTATCGTTTATATAGTTTTGAAATTTTAAATATAATCGAAACTGTTGTTAAAAATTTTCCAGAATTGTTGCTGGATAGAATTTTTCGGCAAGATAAGCCTGTTGAACAAGCAGTTCATGTGTTTTTTAAAGATAGGATTACTAGAGAGGCTTCTCCATTAAATTCTGTGCCTGTCCATCGGCTAATAGATTGGTGTGACAAGGATGAACAAAAACTTCAGTTTATCGCTTCTGCGTTAACTGTGTATTTGCCAGTTGCTGATAGTCCCCATAATATTGATTCGCCCAAAGGATTTTTAATTGGTGAGCAAGCGCTAGCGGTATTGGCAGCAGCTGCTAATAAAGCCGGTATTATAGAAGTGTTTTTTGAAAAGATTTACCCTGGATCATGGACGAATTCATTGGCTGATGTTTTAGAGTTGAGGGCGAAAGCTTTTTCAGCACTTTTGGATTTTCCAATGGTAGAAGTGCGTGCTGTAGTGGAAGAGAAAAATATTCTTGCAGGGAAGTTAATTAAGGCTCAGCGAGAAAAAGAGGCTAGTCAAGATTTAACACGCGAGCAGCGTTTTGAGTGATTTGGTACACCTCATGCCAGCGTGGCAGTAACTCCTTTATAAAGACGGACATCTCTACGAAAGTCTCAGCTAGAGGAAGCCTGCGAGTCTGATAACCCGTGTAGGGGCCCCCCTTAGGGAGGACCCGTAAAATCTGACGCTGCTACTCCTTCGTCTGGGAAGAATCGGACACAGCAGATCGGCGGATCTGGAGCGATCCGTCGCGTCCGCTTGCGCTGAAGGTTCACGCCGTGAAAAGGGGCGAGGGGAACGCTTATCCATAGGTAGCGAAAACACGGTGTTCCATGTGTTCCATGTGTTCCAGAAACGCTATAGGCCAAGTACTTAAAGGCTTTCAGAGGAGGAACACCAAATGCGAACAACCGGAACACCAGTTACGCGGAACACGTTTGGTGTTCCGCGAATGATGCTCCGGTTTAGGGGGGGACGTCACGACTGATAGTCGAGACGCGGGCAATCAAGCGGCGATCAGTTGCTCAATGGAAATTGCACATGCCTTCGCAGCGACCGTATCTTCATTGATGGACATCGGTCCGAACGGCACATGCAGTGGAACGTAAAGGTCAATGAGAGAGCTTGAACGTCCCATCGCCTTTTCCGTGGCGTGCAGGTGTGCTGCGATGGCGGCGAACTCTTGAGCTGCCTTGTCTAGGCGGTCGGCCCACATGAACCATGCTGCACGTAGCTGCAAACAAATCGAAAGAAGAGCGGCACGCCAAGGCACCATCGTTGGCGGTGGTGCCATGGGCGGTATTCTTGCGGGTATGGGCGTTAGCGCACTCTGTGGCCCAGGGGCTCCCATTTGTGCAATAGCTGTTGTTTTGGTTGGATCGGTTGCCGGTGGCGTCGCAGGTGGAGTGGTCGCTGACTCACTGGATGAAGAACTGGAGGAGTTTTCGCATTGGGACATTTTCTGAGTGAGCCGGAACTGAAAGATGTAAGGGTCGCACTCTCTGATCCGTTCAAAGATTTCCCTGTGGATTACGACTACATAGCCAGTCAGGTAAAGAACATCGATCCGGGTGTGCTGTACGAGATCCTTTATTCAGAAGTCGCACCGGTGTGTTTCACCAATATTGCGGCTGCCGTGCCCTCTGTCTGGACGGGTTTCGACCCCGAGTCGCTCAATAGCATGATCAACGAAAGGCTGGCGGAGAGAGAGCGCAGTTGGTTTCGCAGGCAATTCGATAAAGCGCTGGTTCTCTGGCTCAAATACAACTATGGCTATATCTGGAAGGAAATTGCCCGCAGGTTGTGAGCGTTCACGTACCGGATTTCTGATCAAAAACAAATCGCGGGGAGGTGCAGGGCGCGCGAGGCCAGCGCCACGCGTTCACTTTTCTGCAAACGAAAAAAAAGGCCTTGCTAAGCAAGACCTTTCTCAATTTTGGTGCCCCGAGGGGGCAACGGTCTGAATGCGACGGTAACCCTACATTCAATCGATCTTGCCTCACGGGCTGAGCATGCCGAAGGTGCCGAAGGATGACCAGGTGTGGCAGCACAGCGGCACGGTACAGCAGCGCGTCGACGCGGACGGCAATTGGTTACGCCAGACCGACGGCAAGATCCGGGATAAAGCGATCGAGCGTGAGGTTGAGGCGCTGGACAACCGCGAGCAGTTCCAGAGCCACACACGGGCCGTCGATGACCACTCGACCGAGACTGTGGGTGGTATGAAAAAGATCGAAGCGCTGGGAGCGCTCAGGCTGCTGTCGGGCGGATCTACGAGCTTGGCGGCCGTGGATGATCTGTACCAGGCGACCGAGGAAGATCTGAATCTGGTTGTGGGTCAGAAGCACAACGCCGCGGTAGGTGGTGATATGCAGGAGCGGATCGAGGGCTTGCGTGAAAGTGTTGCGGGAATTAGTCAGCGTATGCAGGCGCCGAAGAACTGGGTTGGGTCTTCGGACGTAAATCTGTTCAAAATCGTTTGTGACACTCTTTCGTTGCTACAAGAAATGAATTTCCAGTTGGCAGCGCATACCCATATATCGGGCCCAACGCCCAGTCCGTCAGATGTAACAAATTTCTCAGCCAAAGCCACAACTGCCGGCTTGATGGCTGCTAAGCTAAAGTCGATCACGCTTTAGCGATACTGCCTAAGCTAAACGTTCAGCACAAAAATATGGATGGTCATATGCAAGGGAATTATTTCTTAGATCTGCAAGTCATCCATACGGGGTGTATCGCAAAAAATACTAACAGGCGGCCTCTTGCCGAAAAATGGGATGCGATGGGAATTCTCGAATGAAATAAAACCTTTGGATCTCTATTGTTATCTTTATGCAAAATACGGCGAGCCTAATGGGTTGCAAAACCTATTCAGGAAGGACGACTCTAACAATTTGATTCATTTGGAGTGGACTTTTGCGAATGATGACGGATTGATATCTGTCATGGGTATGAATTTCAGGTCAGAGGTTCACTTGATCGGGGATTTCAAAGGTAAGGGCCTATCGCTTGAAATGTTCATTAATCAGGTGAAAGGTGATATTGGGAACTATGGAGAAAAGATTAGCGAATTTAGAAAGGAGCTGGAAAATTGGACTCAATTTGTTAACCCATTTAAGCGCATAAAACGGGCAGTTGCAGAGAACTTCAACCAGCTAAACGCGCTGAACCTCAATCCAGTAGCCGATCAGGTTTTGCATCCTAAAACCAAAGTAGACATGATGAATTTTAACGAGCGCTGGCAGGCGCTAAACACGAGGTACAGTGCGGCCGTTGGTTTGGTGTTCGGATTAAGATCTATGCTTCCTGTACTCGCCGAATCCTTTATCAATCTTTTGCTGTTTTTGCTGATTAAGCCAGAAATAAAAAATAACGATAGGTTGTTTCAAAATACAATACGACAGCCGATAGATATCTGCGTCCAATCTTTGCATTTGAATTGTTTTGGGTTTGTTCGAGGAGTTGACTATTTGTCTCGAGAATGCAAAGACTTTCACTAACTAATGAGCGAAAGAAATGACTTGCTCTACGGCAATGTCGAGGTAGGTAAACTTTAAACCGGAGAGATATTTTTCAGAGGAAAAGTTCAGCTCTTTGTTGAGTATGAGGATTTTTGGAACATATCTATTGGTGCTTCAATGAAGTCAGTTCGATTCGATTCGAATCGATTCATGATGACCATAAAACCGTTGAGAGGTTTATTTCATTCATCATAGATCAGCTGGAGAACAATGTAGATGATGAAGTTAACCATATCATTGATCAGGGATACTTAGGGTTTAATGCAAAGACAGGCCGAGTAGGGATGTTGATCTCCGAGGAGATAGCTGCTTTCAGAGCGTTTACACAAGACGGAGAGGATCAGTCGTAAGATATAACGAGCCCGCCAATTGGCGGGCTTTTTATTACGGCTTGAGTGCAGCCAGAACGTGTACAGGGTCGTTATGGATCGCTCGCAGCAGCGCGCGTGCTGGGCCCTCAGGATCTCGGCGTCCTTGCTCCCAATTGCGTAACGTGCCGACAGCTACGTCGATCGTTTCGGCGAATGCAGTCTGGGACAGCCCTGTACTTTTGCGAATATTTTTAACTTGCACAGCATCGACATGAAACTCCCGGGACGGCTGACGCTCGCCCTGATCAATTTCATTCATCTGCGCCATGCTCTCTTTCAGACGGTTGAATAGACCTTTATCCATCATTGCCACCTTTCATTCAGTTTGCGCAGTTCTTTCTTCTCATCTTCAGTCAGGTCGTCTTTCACGCCTTTCTGGTAAATCACCAATAGCCGAATCTGTGACGCTGCAGTGATGTAGTAGTAGATCACCCGAACACCGCCACGCTTTCCTTTCCCGTTCGCAGCCCAGCGAACCTTTCGAAGTCCACCGGTATTCTGAATCACATCACCGGCAGTTGGATGCTTAGCCAAATGCTGCTGGAAAGCCTTGTATTCGTCGTCATCCAACAGGTCGTGCAGATCTTCCGTGAAGATCGGCGTTTCTATGAAAATCATTGCTTCCCTTGCGCTGGATATGCGTCATTGGCGTATGACCACTATAGGCCAGCACGCGCTCATCATCAAGTCGTTTCGAGCGCACGGAAAAATAGCTCGGGCAAAAAAAAACGAGGCGGAAATCACTTATCCCCCTCCCTCCGACGGGCTCTGCGTCCTTTTTTTGTGCAAATCGGGATGTTGTGCAAATGATCCGGCAGCCCAGGCAGGCCATGGGGCTTCGCAGTACGGAGTGCGTTTCACAATGTGCAAAGTTTTGAAGAGAAATGCAGTGCGGTTGCAAAAAGGCGCAAGTAGCGGTAGCGGGGGGGGAGATGAAGTCCCCGGTTTGATTGGTCAAAGACTTTGAAAACTCGGTTTTCATGAGGTTTTAACGGCGGGCATGGGTCTTTTTCGCGCCACACCTGACTTACTTCGGGGAACGCGAAGACTCGCTGTAGCCCGCACGGGGCAGGGGTTTCGGGTAATTGGCTGCGTTGCAAACTCTCGCACACCGTGTGGGAGTTCAGGAGCCGATCACGGCTAGGCTTTGAGCGATCGCCGAAAAAACTTTCTTGGGTAGTTCCTTCCAAATGTGTAAGTGGTGTTGGGCGTCTCAGAAAGCGGTTCAACACCCCAGATTCATTGGGTGTCGCCACTTACACTGTGAATGTAGGAAACTTTGTGGAGTATTTCGACTGCGGAGAAAGCCATGAAAATCAATGGTTTGGGAGAATTTCAACTTACAGTCGCCGACTGTTAGGGGAAATAGCTTTCCGACAGTCCACTTACAGTAATAGAGAGACCTCTATCCCTCTATCTATAAGGGATACATAGGATTTACATCTCTCACTTACACTTCTTACGTGATTTTGAGCATAGGGTAGGGAAAAATTTTTCGTGGCATAGGGTGGGTGTCTCACGCACGGCCACACCTTGCTAACTTGGATAATCCGGCCTCTCAAAAGAGGCTTGCTCTTCTTGGTCGATAGCATCCGACAACCGCTATCACAGTGCCTTGAGCGATACGCATAACTGTTGGCGCAAAAGGGGCCCTGAAAATCAAGGCCTTTCTTCACAGAGCTGGCATCCGACGGAGATGCGGCTACATAGATAGCTTCAAAGCTGAGCGTCGGTATCAGTTAGTGCCATGTTCCAGATGGGGCCCCAAGGAAACATAGCGCGCCACTCAGGGTTTGCAGATGCCGCGATAGCTACGTTTAGTACTGGAAATATTGTAGCTGGTGGGCCGCTCGGATCATCTTTCGCGGAATGTCTCTGATAGTTCTCGATCGCTAATTTACAAAAATTTTCATTGCTTTCGATCAGAGCTTCTAGTTCTTTCAGAGTGGAGATCCCAATGTCTTTCAGCACATCCAGTATCTTAGGGATGTTAGCTCTGTCATTGTTACTAAGTTCCTGCTCGTAGCGCCACTGAATGAATTCAACTAGGCTGTCGTAGTTCAGCTCGTTTTCTAGAAAATTATTTGGAGTGTTTTTGCTTTCCCGGACATCTTCTAGATACATGTCTCGCTGCAGTCTGATGAATTCGAACTGATCATCGACAGTTTCAAATAAGCCTGCTAGACCATTGAGTTTTCGAATCAAGTTAGAGGGGACTTGTGATTCTTTTTTGTACACCATGTGGTGCTGAATGATAGACCAAGCGTCCTGAACTACTGTGCGGACTTGGATTTCGCATCTTAAGTTGCGCAGGTCGTCGTACCTTGCGCCGGAATATTTTTCGCTGAGCTGTACTATGAAGTGGTGTCCAATGTAACCAAACTTGTTCGTTTCCAGTTCATCGCGCTTGTTGATTTCTTCGGCTATATCAAACTCATTTCGTATAATGTCGATAACTTTGGTGATGTCGTTATTATAGAGGCAAACTACTCTTGCGCCAGCAAAGTCATCAATCTGAGTGAAAGGATCTGAATAACTTTTTCGAGTCAGCTTTTCAAGAAAGCTGTTAAGCGTCTTGGCTCTCGATCCTAGAAACGAAGTTTCTATGGAAGCTTGAGTCACCTTCTTTTTCAAGATGTATTCAACTTCCGCGCAGAGTTGTTCGAACTCAGGCTTCGCATCCAGAAAATTTTTGATAAGGGCCGGATTTTTTGTCCACATGTCGTCGGTGTGGTTCGAAATCGTTGACAAAATTGGTTTTTCCGCTATGGCGCTAGGGCCGGCCTTCCTTGTCATCACCTTTCTCCTAAACAAATGACGCAGATGGGCGTGGATACGCCACTTTTACGCCAGACGAAAAAAAAGGCCTTGCTAAGCAAGACCTTTCTCAATTTTGGTGCCCCGAGGGAGACTCGAACTCCCACTCCTTTCGAAAACGGATTTTGAATCCGCCGCGTCTACCAATTCCGCCATCAGGGCTCAATGGCGGCGAAGTATAGAGAGGTGATTACCGTTGGTCAATCACGTTTCATGGTCAATTTTTGATAATTCCGCTAGACTTTCCGGCCCTGCTAGACGAACCCCATCATGCGCGTTGCTGACTTTACCTTCGAGCTTCCTGATTCGCTGATCGCCCGCCACCCTCTGGCCGAGCGTCGCGGTAGTCGCCTGCTGACCCTTGATGGGCCGAGCGGCGCCCTTGCACACCGTCAATTCACTGATTTGCTTGAGCATTTGCGCCCGGGCGATTTGATGGTATTCAACAATACCCGGGTGATTCCGGCGCGGTTGTTCGGGCAGAAAGCCTCGGGCGGCAAGCTGGAAATTCTCATCGAACGCGTGCTCGATACGCATCGCGTGCTGGCCCATGTGCGCTCCAGCAAGTCGCCGAAGCCGGGTTCGAAGATCCTCATCGACGGCGGTGGTGAAGCCGAGATGCTCGCGCGTCACGATGCGCTGTTCGAGCTGGGCTTCGCTGAAGAAGTGCTGCCGTTGCTCGATCGCGTCGGGCACATGCCGTTGCCTCCTTATATAGACCGCCCGGACGAAGGTTCGGATCGCGAGCGCTATCAGACCGTTTACGCCCAGCGTCTCGGTGCGGTGGCGGCGCCGACGGCGGGGCTGCATTTCGATCAGCCGCTGATGGAGGCGATTGCCGCCAAGGGCGTCGAGACCGCGTTCGTCACGCTGCACGTCGGTGCGGGGACGTTCCAGCCGGTACGCGTCGACAAGATCGAAGATCACCACATGCACAGCGAGTGGCTGGAAGTCGGCCAGGATGTGGTCGACGCCGTTGCCGCGTGCCGCGCGCGTGGCGGGCGGGTGATTGCCGTGGGCACCACCAGCGTGCGTTCGCTGGAAAGCGCCGCGCGCGATGGTGTGCTCAAGCCGTTCAGCGGTGAGACCGACATCTTTATCTACCCGGGCCGGCCGTTCCATGTGGTCGACGCCTTGGTCACCAACTTCCATTTGCCGGAATCGACGCTGTTGATGCTGGTTTCGGCGTTCGCCGGTTATCCCGAAACCATGGCCGCTTATAAAGCCGCCGTCGACAACGGGTACCGCTTTTTCAGCTACGGTGATGCGATGTTCATCACCCGTAATCCCGCCCCGACTGCCCCTGAACACACAGGCCCAGAGGAAACAGAATGAGTCGTGAATGTCGCATGTCCTTTGAACTGCTTGCCACCGATGGCAAGGCTCGTCGTGGTCGGCTGACCTTCCCGCGTGGCACCGTCGAGACCCCGGCCTTCATGCCGGTGGGCACCTACGGCACGGTCAAGGGCATGTTGCCGCGTGACATCGTGGCCACCGGCGCGGAAATCATTCTGGGCAACACCTTCCACCTGTGGCTGCGCCCGGGCACCGAGGTGATCAAGGAGCACGGCGACCTGCACGATTTCATGCAGTGGAAGGGCCCGATCCTCACCGACTCCGGTGGTTTCCAGGTGTTCAGCCTGGGCGCGATGCGCAAGATCAAGGAAGAGGGCGTGACCTTCGCTTCCCCGGTCGACGGCTCGAAAGTGTTCATGGGGCCGGAAGAATCGATGCAGGTGCAGCGCGATCTCGGTTCCGACATCGTGATGATCTTCGACGAATGCACGCCGTACCCGGCTGACGAAGATGTCGCTCGCGTTTCGATGGAGCTGTCGCTGCGTTGGGCCCAGCGCTCGAAAAACGCGCATGGCGACAACACCGCGGCGCTGTTCGGTATCGTTCAGGGCGGCATGCACCAGGATCTGCGCATGCGCTCGCTGGAAGGTCTGGACAAGATCGGCTTCGATGGCCTGGCCATCGGCGGTCTGTCGGTGGGCGAGCCCAAGCACGAGATGATCAAGGTGCTGGATTATCTGCCGGGCATGATGCCCGCTGACAAACCTCGTTACCTTATGGGCGTTGGCAAACCGGAAGATCTGGTTGAGGGTGTGCGCCGCGGTGTGGACATGTTCGATTGCGTGATGCCAACCCGTAATGCCCGCAATGGGCATCTGTTCATTGATACAGGCGTGCTGAAGATCCGTAACGCGTTCCATCGCCATGATGATTCGCCGCTGGATCCGACCTGCGATTGCTATACCTGCCAGAACTTCTCCCGCGCTTATCTGCATCACCTGGACAAGTGCGGCGAAATGCTCGGCAGCATGCTCAATACCATCCATAACTTGCGCCATTATCAGGTGCTGATGGCTGGTTTGCGCGAGGCTATTCAACAGGGTACATTGGCCGCCTTTGTCGATGCCTTCTACGCCAAACGCGGGCTCCCCGTTCCGCCTTTGGACTGAGTTTTCTGACCCCAAGATTCAACATTTGCAACTGGAGTGCTAAATGAGCTTTTTTATCTCTAATGCCATGGCTGACGCGGCTGCACCGGCTGCTGCGCCTATGGGCGGCGGCTTCGAGTGGATTTTCCTGGTCGGTTTCCTGGTCATCTTCTACCTGATGATCTGGCGTCCACAGGCCAAGCGCGCCAAAGAGCAGAAGAACCTGCTGAGCAGCCTTGCGAAGGGCGACGAAGTGGTCACCACCGGCGGCATCGCCGGCAAGATCACCAAAGTGGCCGATGACTTCGTGGTTCTGGAAGTTTCCGACACCGTGGAAATGAAGTTCCAGAAGGGCGCCATCGCCGCCACGCTGCCAAAAGGCACGCTGAAAGCGATCTAAGGTTCCAACTTCTACTCAATCGACGGGGCGCGCAAGGCGCCCCGCGTTCATAACGGGCGGCGTGATGCTGAACAAATATCCTCTGTGGAAATACATTCTGATCCTGGCGGTGCTGGCGATCGGTCTGATTTATTCCGCTCCCAATCTATACCCCGATGACCCGGCCATTCAGATCAGCGGCGCCAGCACGGCTCTGCAGGTCAATCAGGCCGATCTGGATCGCGTCAGCACCGCGCTGCGTGAATCCGGGATCAACGTCAAGGCAGCTTCGCTGGCCGCCAACGGCAAGGGCGGCCTGATCCGTCTGACCAAGGCTGAAGACCAGCTGCCGGCCAAAGACGTTGTGCGCAAGGCATTGGGTGATGACTACGTCGTCGCACTGAACCTGGCACAGACCACCCCGCAATGGCTGCGCAACCTCGGCGCGCACCCGATGAAGCTGGGTCTGGACTTGTCCGGTGGTGTGCACTTCCTGCTGGAAGTGGACATGGACAAAGCCCTCGACGCCCGCCTGAAAGTCTACGAAGGCGACGTCAAGAGCCTGCTGCGCAAAGAAAAACTGCGCTATCGCAGCCTGCCGCAACTGGGCGGCGCCATTCAGCTGGGCTTCAGCGATGCTGACTCCCGCGAACAGGCCCGTGCGCTGATCCGCAAGAACTTCAACGATTTCGACATTGTTCCGGCCGACCTCAACGGTCAACCGGTGCTGCGTCTGGCGATGACCCCGGCCAAGCTGGCGGAAATCCGTGAATACTCCATCAAGCAGAACTTGACCACGGTACGTAACCGCGTCAACGAGCTGGGTGTTGCCGAACCGATCGTTCAGCGTCAGGGCGCCAACCGCATCGTGGTTGAGCTGCCGGGCGTGCAGGACACTGCCGAAGCCAAGCGTATTCTCGGCAAGACCGCCAACCTCGAGTTCCGTCTGGCTGCAGAGCCGGGGGCTTCGAAAGCCACTTCCGAAACCTTCGAGTTCCGTGAAGGCAAGCGTCCACCTGCGCAGATCGAGCGTGGCCTGATCATTACTGGTGACCAGGTGACTGACGCCAAGGCTGGTTTCGGCGAGCACGGCACACCAGAAGTGAACATCCGTCTGGATGGGCACGGTGGCGAGCTGATGAGCCGCGCGACCCGTTCGAACGTCGGTCGCAGCATGGCGGTGATCTTCATCGAACAGCGTCCGGTGACCACTTACACCAAGCAGGTTGTCGACGGCGTCGAGAAAGACGTGCCGGTGCAGACCTTCAAGGAAGAGAAGAAGATCATCAGCCTGGCGACCATTCAGTCGCCGCTGGGTGCGCAGTTCCGTATCACCGGCCTGAACGGCCAGGGCGAATCGTCCGAACTGGCGCTGCTGCTGCGTGCCGGTGGTCTGGCCGCTCCGATGTACTTCGCTGAAGAGCGCACAATCGGCCCGAGCCTGGGTGCTGACAACATCACCAAAGGTATTGATGCGTCGCTGTGGGGCATGCTGTTCGTCTCGCTGTTCATCATCGCCATCTACCGCTTCTTCGGCCTGATCGCCACCGTTGCGCTGGCGGTGAACATGGTGCTGCTGCTGGCGCTGATGTCGCTGCTGGGGGCAACGCTGACCCTGCCGGGTATCGCCGGTATCGTCTTGACCATGGGTATGGCGGTCGACGCCAACGTGCTGATCTTCTCGCGGATCCGTGAAGAGATCGCCGCCGGCATGACCGTGCAGCGTGCAATCAACGAAGGCTTCGGCCGGGCATTCACTGCGATTCTCGACGCCAACCTGACCACTCTGCTGGTCGGCGGCATCCTCTTCGCCATGGGCACCGGCCCGGTGAAGGGTTTCGCAGTGACCATGTCCCTCGGGATCTTTACCTCGATGTTCACGGCCATCATGGTGACCCGCGCAATGGTCAACCTGATCTTTGGCGGACGTGACTTCAAGAAGTTGTGGATTTAAGGGGCTGCCATGTTACGTACAATCAACTTCATGGGCGTTCGCAACTTCGCGTTCGGCGTCACAGTGTTTCTCACGTTGCTGGCTATTTTCAGCGTCGTCCACAAGGGCATGAACTGGGGCCTGGACTTCACCGGCGGTACGCTCATCGAGCTGACCTACGAGCGTCCGGCTGATGTCACCAAAGTGCGTGAGCAGTTGGCGACTTCGGGTTACCACGAAGCCATCGTGCAGAACTTCGGTGCGACCACCGACCTGCTGGTGCGCATGCCGGGTGAAGACCCGCAGCTGGGCCATCAGGTAGCAGACGCGTTGCAGAAAGTCGGCGGCGACAACCCGGCGACGGTCAAGCGCGTCGAGTTCGTCGGCCCGCAGGTCGGTGAAGAGCTGCGCGACCAGGGCGGTCTCGGCATGCTGCTGGCGCTCGGCGGCATCCTGATCTACCTGGCTTTCCGCTTTCAGTGGAAATTCGCGGTCGGCGCCATCGTTTCGCTGATTCACGACGTGATCGTGACCATCGGTATCCTGTCGTTCTTCCAGATTACCTTCGACCTGACGGTGCTGGCGGCGGTACTGGCGATCATCGGCTACTCGCTGAACGACACCATTGTGGTATTCGACCGGGTTCGCGAGAACTTCCGTGTGCTGCGCAAGGCTTCGCTGATCGAGAACATCAACATCTCGACCACTCAGACCCTGCTGCGGACCATGGCAACGTCGATCTCCACCTTGCTGGCGATCGCTGCGCTGCTGTTCTTCGGTGGCGATAACCTGTTCGGCTTCTCCATCGCCCTGTTCATCGGTGTGCTGGCGGGTACCTACTCGTCGATCTACATCGCGAACGTGGTGCTGATCTGGCTGAACCTGAGCACCGAGGATCTGATTCCTCCGGCCAACACCGAGAAGGAAGTCGACGACCGTCCATAACGGCCATCGCTTCACCGGTTGTCAGCCCAGAAAAGGCGCGAGTTGAACTCGCGCCTTTTTTTATGCTCCAAGGCTGGGAGAAGCGCGGGCGCGTCCCGCATGTGATGGTCAGGAGGTTCATGTGAACAAGTCGTTGCTGGTTGGTGCGGTATTGGGTGCTGTCGGTGTGACTGCCGGGGGTGCTGTTGCCACCTACAGCCTGGTTAAAAGCGGCCCTGAGTATGCGCAAGTACTGGCCGTAGAACCGGTCAAAACACAGATCAAGACTCCACGTGAAGTGTGCAAGGATGTTGCTGTAACCCGCCAGGCACCGGTCAAGGATCAACACCAGATCCTCGGTACCGCGATTGGTGCGGTAGCGGGTGGTTTGCTGGGTAACCAGATCGGCGGCGGTACCGGCAAGAAGATTGCGACAGTTGCTGGCGCGGTCGGTGGTGGTTATGCCGGTAACAAGGTGCAGGAAGGCATGCAGAACCGTGACACCTACACCACCACCCAGACTCGCTGTAACACGGTGAATGACATCAGCGACAAGGTCGTCGGTTACGACGTGCGTTATTCGCTGGATGGCAAGGAAGGCAAAGTGCGGATGGATCGTGATCCGGGCAACCAGATTCCGGTCGACAAGGAAGGCAAGTTGATTCTGTCGCAGAATCAGCCGGGTCAGTAAGCGCTGACTGTTTAACAAGAAGCACCCTGCAGGGTGCTTTTTTGTGCTCGCAATTTTTGGCCGCGCTATGACCCCTTGTGGGAGCGAGCCTGCTCGCGAATGCATTCAGACAATCAGCGTTGATGTCGGTTGAAACACCGCATTCGCGAGCAGGCTCGCTCCCACATGAAGATTTTGGTGATCTGAAGATCAAGTTACAGGCATAAAAAAAGCACCCCGAAGGGTGCTTTTTGCGTTTCGCGGGAAGCTTAGCGCTTCAGCGAGGCCGGCAGGTGCGGCTGGATCGCCGTCAGCACTGCCTTGAAGCATTTGGTGTTGCCGGCAACGATATGGCCTTTTTCAAGGAAATCGTGGCCGCCGGTGAAGTCGCTCACCAAGCCGCCTGCTTCCTGGATCAACAGGGCGCCAGCCGCCATGTCCCACTCGGACAGGCCCGACTCCCAGAACGCGTCGAAACGACCGGCGGCCACATAGGCCAGGTCCAGGCTGGCGGAACCGGCGCGGCGGATGCCGGCAGTCTGGCCAACCAGGGCGCGGAACATGCCCAGGTAGTTGTCGAGGTTGTCCATCTGGTCGTCACGGAACGGGAAGCCGGTACCCAGCAGGGCGCCTTCGAGGCTGGTGCGACCGCTGACGCGCAGGCGGCGACCATTCAATTGCGCACCGCGACCACGGCTGGCGGTGAATTCTTCCTGGCGAACCGGATCCAGAACCACTGCGTGTTCCAGGCGGCCACGGTATTTGCAGGCAATGCTGACCGCAAAGTGAGGAATGCCGCGCAGGAAGTTGGTGGTGCCGTCCAGCGGATCGATGATCCACAGGTACTCTTCGCCTTCGATGCCGTTACCGACGTGCATGCCGGTCTCTTCACCCTGGATCGAGTGATTCGGGTAAGCCTTGCGCAGCGCATCGATGATTTTCTGTTCGGCGGCGCGATCGACCTCGGATACATAATCCTTGGCGTCTTTTTCGTCGACCTTGATGGTATCCAGGCGCTCGATGGAGCGGAAGATCAGTTCACTGGCGCTGCGGGCGGCGCGCAGCGCGATATTCAGCATGGGCTGCATGGATGTGTCACCTAAGGTTGTTAAAGAAAGCCGCGCATTCTATCAGAACTTTTCTTCAGGTGAAGGTCGCTGTTCGCTTTCATAGCTTAACGGTAGGCTGTTCTGTAAGATTTGCACCCCTTTCCTGTGTCCGAGAGCGCCTCCCTTGTTGCAGAACATTCGTGTCGTCCTGGTCAATACCAGCCACCCCGGCAATATCGGCGGGGCCGCACGCGCCATGAAAAACATGGGGCTGTCGCGGCTGGTGCTGGTCGAGCCGCGTCTGTTTCCGCACCACGAAGCCGATGCCCGTGCTTCCGGTGCCGGGGACATTCTTGAAAACGCACAAGTCGTCGCCACCTTGGAAGACGCTTTGGTCGGCTGCAATCTGGTGCTCGGCACCAGCGCCCGTGACCGGCGCATTCCCTGGCCGCTGCTCGATCCCCGCGAATGCGGGAGCAAAGTGGTCGAGGAGGCCGGGCAGGGCGCGGAGATCGCGCTGGTGTTCGGTCGTGAGGACTCCGGCCTGACCAATGAGGAGTTGCAGCGATGTCACTTTCACGTGCACATCCCCTCCGATCCTGAGTTCAGTTCGTTGAACCTCGGGGCGGCGGTGCAGGTGTTGAGCTATGAAGTGCGCATGGCCTGGCTGGCCGCTCAAGGGCAGCCGACCAAGATCGAGAAAGAAGAAGTGGCCTCGGTGAAAAGTGCCGAGCTCGCGACGATGGATGAGCTGGAGCGCTTTTATGAGCATCTGGAGCAGACGCTGGTCGCCATCGAGTTTCTTGATCCGGAAAAGCCACGGCACTTGATGGCGCGCCTGCGCCGGTTGTATGGACGCAGCTCGGTCAGCCGGGCGGAAATGAATATTTTGCGTGGCATCCTCACGGAAACCCAGAAAGCGGCCCGTGGTGAGCTTCTTAAGCGGAAGGACTGAATGATGTTTGAGCGTTTGCGTGAAGATATCCAGAGCGTATTCCATCGAGACCCGGCGGCGCGTAACGCTTTTGAAGTCCTGACCTGCTACCCCGGTATGCACGCGATCTGGATTCATCGGTTGGCCGGGATGCTGTGGCGCCACGAGCTGAAATGGCTGGCGCGGCTGGTGTCGAACTTCGGGCGCTGGTTGACCGGGATCGAGATTCATCCGGGGGCCAAGGTCGGTCGGCGCTTCTTTATTGATCACGGCATGGGCATCGTCATCGGTGAAACCGCCGAGATCGGCGATGACGTGACCATTTATCAGGGCGTCACCCTCGGCGGCACCAGTTGGAACAAGGGCAAGCGCCACCCGACGCTGGGTGATGGGGTTGTCGTGGGGGCTGGTGCCAAAGTACTCGGGCCATTCACGGTGGGGGCGGGTGCCAAAGTCGGCTCCAACGCAGTGGTCACCAAGGAAGTGCCGCCGGGCGCCACAGTGGTGGGGATTCCGGGTCGGATCATCGTCAAGTCTGATGAAGAACAGGACGCCAAGCGCAAAGCCATGGCCGAGAAGATCGGTTTCGATGCCTATGGCGTCAGCGAAGACATGCCTGACCCGGTGGCGCGTGCCATCGGTCAGTTGCTCGATCACCTGCAGGCGGTGGACGGGCGGCTGGAGGGGATGTGCGGCGCGCTGAAGGATCTGGGCAGTAATTACTGTGCGAAAGATCTGCCTGAGCTGCGCGAAGAAGACTTCGCCTGCGTCAAAGGCAAAGACGAATCCAAAGCGGGCTGACACGTCTATGCAGGAGCTGCCGAAGGCTGCGATCTTTTGATCTTGATTGGCAGCAAAAGCAAAAGATCGCAGCCTTCGGCAGCTCCTGCACAGGCATGCGGCAACCGGTGTGCCATTAAGCCGCAGACCCTGCTATCATGCGCGCGCTCTTTTGCGGGTAAACCCGACTAAAGCACTAGGTCTTATAGTTGACTTAAATGCTCGGGAATTGCATACTCCCGCCCATTCCGAACTCCGTGGTAATTGTCCATGCGACTGACTACAAAAGGCCGATACGCCGTGACCGCCATGCTTGACCTGGCGTTGCACGCGCAGCACGGGCCGGTGTCCCTGGCCGATATCTCCGAGCGCCAAGGCATCTCCCTGTCCTATCTCGAACAGCTTTTCGCCAAGCTGCGCCGCAGTAACCTGGTTTCCAGTGTTCGCGGTCCTGGCGGTGGTTATCAGCTGTCGCGCGACATGCAGGGTATCCAGGTGGCGCAGGTGATCGATGCGGTCAACGAATCGGTTGATGCTACCAAGTGCCAGGGCCAGGGCGATTGCCATTCCGGCGACACCTGCCTGACCCATCACCTGTGGTGCGACCTGAGCCTGCAGATTCACGAATTTCTAAGTGGTATCAGCTTGGCTGATCTTGTAACTCGCCGTGAGGTGCAAGAAGTAGCCCAGCGTCAGGACCAGCGCCGTTGCAACAGCAAGGCGCCACGCCTGGACAAGATTGAAGCGTCCGCCGTCGAATGACAGCCGAAGAGCTAGCGGAACGCCAGCCCTGATTTAGGAGATAGTCCATGAAATTGCCGATTTACCTTGATTACTCTGCGACCACCCCGGTCGATCCGCGCGTTGCGCAAAAGATGAGTGAATGCCTGCTGGTCGACGGAAACTTCGGTAACCCGGCGTCCCGTTCCCACGTGTTCGGCTGGAAAGCTGAAGAGTCCGTCGAAAACGCCCGTCGTCAGGTGGCCGATCTGGTCAACGCCGACCCGCGTGAAATCGTCTGGACCTCGGGCGCTACCGAGTCCGACAACCTGGCTATCAAGGGTGCGGCACATTTCTACGCTTCCAAAGGCAAGCACCTGATCACCTCCAAGATCGAGCACAAGGCTGTCCTCGACACCATGCGCCAACTGGAGCGTGAAGGTTTCGAAGTCACCTACCTCGAGCCGACCGAAGACGGTCTGATCACTCCGGCGATGATCGAAGCGGCACTGCGCGAGGACACCATTCTGGTGTCGGTGATGCATGTGAACAACGAAATCGGCACCATCAACGACATCGCTGCCATTGGCGAACTGCTTCGTTCGAAGGGCGTCCTGTTCCACGTCGACGCGGCTCAGTCCACCGGCAAGGTCGAGATCGACCTGCAGAAGCTGAAAGTCGACATGATGTCGTTCTCCGCCCACAAAACCTACGGCCCTAAAGGCATCGGCGCGCTGTACGTCAGCCGCAAGCCGCGTGTGCGCATCGAAGCGACCATGCACGGCGGTGGTCACGAACGTGGCATGCGTTCCGGCACCCTGGCGACCCACCAGATCGTCGGCATGGGCGAAGCGTTCCGTGTAGCCAAGGAAGACATGGCTGCCGAAAACGTGCGCATCAAAGCCCTGAGCGACCGCTTCTACAAGCAGGTCGAGCATCTGGAAGAGCTGTACGTCAACGGCAGCCTGACCGCCCGCGTTCCGCACAACCTGAACCTGAGCTTCAACTACGTTGAAGGCGAATCGCTGATCATGGCGCTCAAGGATCTGGCGGTATCGTCCGGTTCGGCCTGCACCTCGGCGTCCCTGGAGCCTTCGTACGTACTGCGCGCCCTGGGCCGCAACGACGAACTGGCACACAGCTCGATCCGTTTCACCTTCGGCCGTTTTACCACCGAAGAAGAAATCGACTACGCCGCGCAGAAGGTCTGCGAGGCTGTTACCAAGCTGCGCGCCCTGTCGCCGCTGTGGGACATGTACAAAGACGGTGTCGACATTTCGAAAATCGAGTGGGCGGCACACTGATTTCAAGTCGCCGCGAACCGACCCTGCGACCCAAGGTTGCAGGGTTTAAAGAGCGACTCTCTGATGAGTGAGGATTAAGCACCATGGCTTACAGTGAAAAGGTCATCGACCACTACGAAAACCCGCGCAACGTCGGCAAGATGAACGCGGAAGATCCGGATGTCGGCACCGGCATGGTTGGCGCTCCGGCGTGCGGCGACGTGATGCGTCTGCAGATCAAGGTCAACGATCAGGGCGTTATCGAAGACGCCAAGTTCAAGACCTACGGCTGCGGTTCGGCAATCGCTTCCAGCTCCCTGGCCACCGAGTGGATGAAGGGCAAGACGCTGGACGAAGCCGAGACCATCAAGAACACTCAGCTGGCCGAAGAACTGGCCCTGCCGCCAGTGAAAATCCACTGCTCGGTACTCGCTGAAGACGCTATCAAAGCGGCTGTTCGCGACTACAAGCAGAAGAAAGGCTTGATCTAAGCATTGCGCGACGAGTAAGGAGTCAACGATGGCTATCAGCATGACAGAAGCGGCTGCTCGACACGTGCGACGCTCCCTCGACGGGCGCGGCAAAGGTGAAGGGATTCGTCTGGGTGTTCGCACCACAGGCTGTTCCGGCCTTGCCTACGTGCTGGAGTTTGTCGACGAGGTGGTTGCCGAGGATCAGGTGTTCGAAAGTCACGGCGAGAAAGTGATCATCGACCCGAAAAGCCTGGCCTACCTGGACGGCACCGAGCTCGATTTCGTCAAGGAAGGGTTGAACGAAGGCTTCAAGTTCAACAACCCCAACGTACGCGGTGAATGTGGCTGCGGCGAAAGCTTCAACATCTGAGGCTTGTCGTGGGTATTCCTTGTCATTTCGCTTTATTCGAGCTGCAACCGAGCTTCCGCCTGGATCTCGAGCAGTTGGCCACGCGCTATCGTGAGTTGGCGCGCGGTGTTCATCCTGACCGCTTTGCCGACGCTTCCGAGCGCGAGCAGCGGTCGGCGCTCGAGCAGTCTGCGCGGCTCAACGATGCCTACCAGACGCTCAAGAGTCCTGCCCAGCGCGCACGCTACCTGCTGACCATCAGCGGGCATGAAGTGCCGATGGAAGTCACGGTGCATGATCCCGAGTTTCTCTTGCAGCAGATGCAGTGGCGCGAAGAGCTCGAAGACCTCCAGGACAGCGCCGACCTCGACGGTGTCGCGGTATTCAAGCGTCGCTTGAAAGTCGCTCAGGAACAGTTGAACGAAAGCTTCGCAGCCTGTTGGGATGATGCGGCGCAACGCGAGCAGGCCGAACGCCTGATGCGGCGCATGCAGTTCCTCGACAAGCTCACCTACGAAGTGCGCCAGTTAGAAGAGCGCCTCGACGATTAACCCAGTGCCGCTCCGGTCGCACGCCTGATATACAGATAAGTCCTGATCACGATGGCCCTACTGCAGATCGCCGAACCCGGCCAAAGTCCTCAACCACACCAGCGTCGTCTGGCTGTGGGGATCGACTTGGGCACTACCAATTCGCTGGTCGCTGCGTTGCGCAGTGGTCTTTCCGAACCACTGGCCGACGCTGACGGGCAGGTCATCCTGCCGTCCGCCGTGCGTTATCACGCCGACCGCGTCGAGGTTGGCGAGTCGGCCAAGCTGGCCGCGTCCTCCGATCCCTTGAACACTGTACTGTCGGTCAAGCGCCTGATGGGCCGTGGTCTGTCCGACGTCAAGCAATTGGGCGAGCAACTGCCGTACCGCTTTGTCGGTGGCGAATCGCACATGCCGTTCATCGACACCGTGCAAGGCCCGAAAAGCCCGGTCGAAGTCTCCGCCGACATCCTCAAGGTGCTGCGTCAGCGTGCTGAAGCGACCCTGGGTGGCGAACTGGTCGGTGCGGTGATTACTGTTCCGGCGTATTTCGATGATGCTCAGCGTCAGGCCACCAAGGATGCGGCGAAACTCGCCGGTCTGAACGTGCTGCGCTTGCTCAACGAGCCGACTGCTGCCGCGGTGGCGTATGGTCTGGATCAACACGCCGAAGGTCTGGTCGCAATCTATGACCTGGGCGGCGGCACCTTCGATATTTCGATTCTGCGTCTGACTGGCGGCGTATTCGAAGTGCTGGCCACCGGCGGCGACAGCGCGCTGGGCGGCGATGACTTCGATCACGCGATTGCTGGCTGGATCATCGAGAGCGCCGGCTTGTCCGCCGATCTCGACCCGGGTGCGCAACGCAATCTGCTGCAAACCGCCTGCGCGGCCAAAGAGGCCCTGACCGATGCGCCCAGCGTCGAAGTCGCCTACGGTAACTGGAAAGCGCAGCTGAGCCGCGAAGCCTTCGATGCGCTGATCGAGCCAATGGTCGCCCGCAGCCTGAAAGCCTGCCGTCGCGCCGTGCGTGATTCCGGTATTGAGCTGGAAGACGTGCATGCTGTGGTCATGGTCGGCGGATCGACCCGTGTGCCGCGCGTTCGCGAAGCGGTCGCCGAAGCCTTCGGTCGTCAGCCATTGACGGAAATCGACCCGGATCAAGTGGTGGCCATCGGGGCTGCGATCCAGGCGGATACGCTGGCTGGCAACAAGCGTGATGGCGGTGAACTGCTGCTGCTCGACGTGATTCCACTGTCCCTTGGGCTGGAAACCATGGGCGGGCTGATGGAAAAGGTGATTCCGCGCAACACCACCATCCCGGTTGCCCGCGCGCAGGATTTCACTACTTATAAAGACGGCCAGTCGGCCATGGCGATCCATGTGCTGCAGGGTGAGCGCGAGCTGATCAGCGACTGCCGCTCCCTGGCACGCTTCGAACTGCGCGGCATTCCGGCGATGGTAGCCGGCGCGGCGAAGATTCGCGTGACCTTCCAGGTCGATGCCGACGGTCTGCTTAGCGTGTCTGCCCGTGAACTGGGTTCGGGCGTTGAGGCGAGCATTCAGGTCAAGCCGTCCTACGGTCTGACCGACGGTGAAATCGCCAAGATGCTCAAGGACTCGTTCCAGCACGCCAACGACGACAAGGTCGCCCGCGTCCTGCGCGAGCAGCAAGTCGATGCCCAGCGTCTGATCGAGGCGGTGCAGGGCGCTCTGGAGGCCGATGGCGAGCGCTTGCTCGACGCCGAAGAGCGCATGGTCATCGAGTTGCAGATGCAGGAACTGGCCGAATTGATGAAAGGCACCGATGGTTACGCCATCGAGCAACAGACCAAGCGTCTGTCGCAAGTGACCGATGCTTTTGCTGCCCGCCGCATGGATCTGACGGTGAAAGCCGCTCTGTCGGGGCGCAATCTGAATGAAATCGAGGATATCTGATGCCGCAGGTCATTTTTCTGCCCCACGAGAAGTTCTGCCCTGAAGGGATGGTCGTCGAGGCTGAGCCTGGCACTTCGATTCTCGAGCTGGCCCATGAACACCATATCGAGATGGAAAGTGCCTGCGGCGGCGTCTGCGCCTGCACCACTTGCCACTGCATCATCCGCGAGGGTTTCGACTCGCTGGAAGAGGCCGACGAACTGGAAGAAGACTTCCTCGATCGCGCCTGGGGTCTGGAAGCGCAATCGCGCCTGGCCTGTCAGGCTATCGTTGGTGAAGAAGACCTCACCGTCGAGATCCCGAAATATTCGCTTAATCATGCGGCCGAAGCGCCGCACTGACTGGTAAGACTGTCATGAGCTACGGTTGGAATGATGTTCAACGTATTGCAGAAGAATTGGCCGAAGCCAAGCCGGGCGTAGACCCGTTTTCTGTCAATTTCGTCGATCTGCAGCAATGGATCAAAGAGCTGCCGGATTTTGACAACACCTCTGGCCGGGTCGGCGAGAAAGTGTTGGAAGCGGTTCAGACGCTCTGGGCTGAAGAATTGGACTGATCGTCCTCGCAGGTTAGGCAATACCCAAGAACCCGCGTATAATTCGCGGGTTTAATTTTTCGCAAATTACTGTTTCTGGAGTTACACCATGGCTGTTCAACGTACTTTCTCCATCATCAAGCCTGACGCCGTTGCTAAAGGCGCTGCCGGCGAAATCGTTACCCGTTTCGAAAAGGCTGGTCTGAAAGTGGTTGCTTCGAAAATGAAGCAGCTGTCCAAAGCCGAAGCTGAAGGCTTCTACGCTGAGCACAAAGAGCGCGGTTTCTTCGGTGACCTGGTTGCTTTCATGATCTCCGGTCCAGTGGTTGTCCAGGTTCTGGAAGGCGAAAACGCTATCGCTCGCAACCGTGAGCTGATGGGCGCTACCAACCCTAAAGAAGCTGCTGCCGGCACCATCCGTGCTGACTTCGCCGAGTCGATCGACGCCAACGCCGTTCACGGTTCGGACTCCGAAGCCGCTGCTGCTCGCGAAATCTCGTACTTCTTCGCAGCTACTGAAGTAACCACTCGCTAAGCATTGCTTAAAGAGTGAAGGTGAATCCATGACGACATCGACTGTTAAAACAAACCTGCTGGGTCTGACCCAGCCGGAAATGGAAAAATTCTTCGACTCAATCGGGGAGAAGCGTTTCCGTGCCGGTCAGGTAATGAAATGGATTCACCACTTTGGCGTCGATGATTTCGACGCCATGACGAACGTCAGCAAGGCCTTGCGCGAAAAGCTCAAGGCTGTTGCTGAGGTCCGTGGTCCCGAAGTGGTCAGCGAGGACATTTCCAGCGACGGCACCCGCAAGTGGGTGGTGCGCGTGGCGTCCGGCAGCTGTGTCGAGACCGTGTACATTCCCCAGGGCAAACGCGGCACTCTGTGCGTTTCGTCCCAGGCAGGCTGTGCCCTGGACTGCAGTTTCTGCTCCACCGGCAAGCAAGGCTTCAACAGCAACCTCACCGCCGCCGAAGTCATCGGTCAGGTGTGGATTGCCAACAAATCCTTCGGCAGTGTTCCGGCTACCATCGACCGCGCCATCACCAACGTGGTGATGATGGGCATGGGCGAACCGCTGCTGAACTTCGACAACGTCGTGGCCGCCATGCATCTGATGATGGATGACCTGGGCTACGGGATCTCCAAGCGCCGCGTGACCCTGTCCACTTCGGGTGTGGTGCCGATGATCGATGAGCTGGCCAAGCACATCGACGTCTCCCTGGCGTTGTCCCTGCACGCACCGAATGACGCATTGCGTAACCAATTGGTGCCGATCAACAAGAAATATCCGCTTAAGATGCTGCTCGAGTCGTGCCAGCGCTACATGTCCGCCCTGGGCGAGAAACGTGTGCTGACCATCGAGTACACCTTGCTCAAGGACGTCAACGACAAGCTTGAGCACGCGGTGGAAATGATCGAGTTGCTCAAAGACATTCCGTGCAAGATCAACCTGATTCCGTTCAACCCGTTCCCGCATTCCGGTTATGAGCGGCCGAGCAATAATGCCATTCGTCGGTTCCAGGATCAGTTGCATCAGGCCGGCTTTAACGTCACTGTCCGCACCACCCGTGGTGAAGACATCGACGCCGCATGTGGTCAATTGGTAGGGCAGGTGCTGGATCGCACCCGTCGCAGCGAACGTTACATCGCCGTGCGCGAGTTGAGCGCCGACAGCGATATGGCACAGAACGCCGCGAACACTAACTAAGAGAGGATCTCTATGTCCCTGCGCTTTGCGCTGCTGTTGCTGATGGCCAGCCTGTGTGCTGGTTGTGTCCTGTCGGGTGACTACAACCCGATGAAGACCAGCAAGGGCCGCGACGAAGCGCGTGCCGCCTACGTGCAGCTGGGACTGGGATACTTGCAGCAAGGGATGACCGAGCGCGCCAAGGTGCCGCTGAAGAAGGCGCTGGAGCTGGACGGCTCCGATCCTGATGCCAATGCTGCCCTCGGGCTGGTGTTTCAGGCCGAAATGGAGCCGAAACTGGCCGATGAGCATTTCCGCAAAGCCCTGTCCTCGCGTCCCGCCGATGCACGAATCCTCAATAACTACGGCAGTTTTCTCTACGAAGAACAGCGTTACAAGGAAGCCTACGAGCGTTTTGAGCAGGCAGCCGCCGATACCCTGTATCCTGAGCGTTCGCGGGTGTTCGAGAACCTCGGCATGACCGCCTCGAAGCTCGGGCAGCGGGATCTGGCGCAGCAGCAACTGGAAAAAGCCCTGCGGCTGAACCGTCAACAACCGCGTGCTTTGCTGGAAATGGCTGAGTTGTCCTTCGAAGACAGGCATTATGTGCCCGCGCGTGACTATTACGACCGTTTCAGCCTGCTAACCGAGCAAAATGCACGTAGTCTATTGCTCGGCGTTCGGCTGGCAAAAGTGTTTGAAGATCGCGACAAGGCCGCCAGTTACGGCCTGCAATTAAAACGACTCTATCCCGGTACGCCGGAATATCAGCAATACCTGTCGGAGCAATGATGAAAGCGGCGCATCCCGAAGTTGTAGCAGCGACTCGCGTTAATCCCGGTGAGACCTTGCGCCAGGCACGCGAAAGCAATGGCTGGTCGCTGGCCGAAGTGGCCCTCAAGCTCAACCTCACCGTGACTTCCCTGAGCAATCTTGAGGCTGGCGCTTTCGACAAGCTGCCGGGGCATACTTTCGCTCGTGGCTACATTCGCGCTTATGCCAAATTGCTCGGCATGGACCAGACCGTTCTGGTCCAGCAGTTCGACCAGTCCACCGGCACCGACTCACAGGGCAGCAATGTGCATGCACTGGGTCGTATTGAAGAGCCGGTGCGGGTATCCCACACCATTTTGCGGATCGTCAGCCTGCTGTTGCTGATTGCGGTCATCGGCGGCGGTTTCGTCTGGTGGCAGGATCAGACCTCGCTGCGCACCAAAGACTTGACCAGCCTCGCCCCGGAGCACGTTGAAGTCGAAGGCGCCGACGGCACCACGCAGATTCACCCGATCGACGAGCCGGAAGACCAGGCCGTGGCCGAAGGTCAGGCTGAGGGCGCGACTGCTCTGGCGCTGCCACAGTCGGAAACCACCGCTGAGTCGACCGGTGCCGAGCCTGCCGCTCCGGCCGCGGCTCCAGCGGCACCGGCCGTAACGCCAGCCGCCCCGGCTCATGTCCCGGCCCCGGTGGTCGCCACTCCGGCTACACCTGCACCGAACGTTCCGGCTGTTCCGGCGCCGGCCGTGACTGCGCCAGTGGTTGCGGCCACTCCAGCGCCAACCGCAGAAGCGGCTGCTCCGGCGGCCGGCGATGGCCAGGTACAATTGCAGTTCACCGCCGATTGCTGGGCACAGGTCACCGACGGTCGCGGCAAGGTATTGTTCAGCGGTCTGAAACACAAAGGCGACAGCGTCTCGGTTTCCGGCAAGCCGCCACTGGCGGTACGCCTGGGTGTGGCTCGTGCCGCACAGGTCAGCTACAACGGCCAACCGGTCGATATCGCTCCGTTCACCAGTGGCGAGACTGCTCGCCTGAAGTTGGGTCAATAAGTCATGCACGGCGAATCTCCAATCAAACGTCGCGTTTCGCGCAAGATCTGGGTCGGTAACGTGCCTGTTGGCGGCGATGCGCCCATCGCTGTGCAGAGCATGACCAACAGCGACACCAATGATGTGGCGGCCACCGTTGCCCAGATCAATCGTCTGGAAGCGGCCGGCGTCGACATCGTCCGCGTTTCGGTGCCGGACATGGACGCCGCCGAGGCGTTTGGCAAGATCAAGCAACTGGTCAAGGTGCCGCTGGTTGCCGACATCCACTTCGACTACAAGATCGCGCTGCGCGTCGCCGAACTGGGTGTGGACTGCTTGCGCATCAACCCGGGCAACATCGGTCGTGAAGACCGGGTGCGCGCGGTGGTCGATGCCGCCCGTGACCGCGGGATTCCGATCCGTATCGGCGTCAACGCCGGCTCCCTGGAAAAAGACCTGCAGAAGAAATACGGCGAACCGACTCCGGCTGCACTGGTCGAGTCCGCGCTGCGTCACGTCGAGCACCTCGAACGCCTGAATTTCCAGGACTTCAAGGTCAGTGTGAAAGCCTCCGATGTGTTCATGGCCGTTGAAGCCTACCGTCTGCTGGCCAAGGAAATCGTCCAGCCGCTGCACCTGGGCATCACTGAAGCCGGTGGTTTGCGTTCGGGCACAGTGAAATCCGCCGTGGGCCTAGGTATGCTGCTCGCCGAGGGGATTGGCGATACTATCCGCATCTCGCTGGCGGCCGATCCGGTCGAGGAAGTGAAGGTCGGTTACGACATTCTCAAGTCTTTGCATCTGCGTTCCCGTGGCATCAACTTCATCGCCTGCCCGAGTTGCTCGCGGCAGAACTTCGATGTGGTCAAGACCATGAACGAGCTGGAAGGGCGCCTTGAAGACCTGCTGGTGCCGCTGGATGTCGCGGTGATCGGTTGCGTGGTCAACGGCCCCGGCGAAGCCAAGGAAGCCCATATCGGCTTGACCGGCGGTACGCCAAACCTGATTTACATCGACGGCAAGCCGTCGCAGAAACTGACGAATGACAATCTGGTGGACGAGCTGGAAAAGCTGATCCGCGAGAAAGCGGCCGAGAAGGTCGAAGCTGACGCAGCGGTCATCGCGCGCGGCTGAGCCTGACTGAAAGCCGAACGAATTTAAGGATTTAAAGTGAGCAAGTCTCTGCAAGCCATTCGTGGCATGAACGACATCCTGCCCGAACAGACCCCGCTGTGGCGTTATTTCGAGGGTACAGTCGCGCGTTTGCTGGATAACTACGGTTACAAGCAGATCCGCATGCCGATTGTCGAATTCACCGAGCTGTTCAAGCGCTCGATCGGTGAAGTGACCGACATCGTCGAAAAAGAGATGTACACCTTCGAAGATCGCAACGGCGACTCCCTGACCCTGCGTCCGGAAGGCACTGCAGCGTGTGTGCGTGCGGTGCTCGAGCACGGCATCACCGGTGGTGGCCAGGTGCAGAAGCTTTGGTACATCGGCCCGATGTTCCGTCACGAGCGTCCGCAGAAAGGCCGTTATCGCCAGTTCCACCAGATCGGTCTGGAGGTGTTCAACCTCGACGGTCCGGACATCGATGCCGAGCTGATCATCATGACCTGGCGCCTGTGGGGCGAACTGGGTATCCGTGATGCGGTCAAGCTCGAACTCAACAGTCTGGGCACCAGCGAGTCCCGTGGTCGCTATCGTGAAGCGCTGGTCGAGTACCTCTCGGCGCACCACGACAAGCTCGACGAGGACAGCCAGCGTCGCCTGAAAACCAACCCGCTGCGCGTGCTCGACACCAAAAATACCGACACTCAGGCGGTATTGGTCGATGCGCCGAAAATGGCCGACTACCTGGACGACGAGTCCCGTGCGCACTTCGAAGGTCTGAAGGCGCGTCTGGACGCGGTTGGCATCCCGTACGTGCTCAACCCGAAACTGGTACGCGGCCTCGATTACTACAGCAAAACCGTATTCGAATGGGTCACCGACAAGCTCGGCGCCCAGGGCACTGTCTGCGCGGGCGGTCGTTACGACGGTCTGGTCGAGCAGATGGGCGGCAAGCCGACCGCTGGCGTCGGTTTCGCCATGGGCATCGAGCGTCTGGTGTTGATGCTCGAAACCCTGGAGCAGATCCCGGAAGAAATCTCCCGTCAGGTCGACGTCTACCTCTGCGCCTTTGGCGAGCAGGCCGAACTGGCCGGTCTGGCCCTGGCCGAGCGTGTACGTGACCAGCTTCCAAACCTGCGTCTGCAAGTCAATGCCGGCGCCGGCAGCTTCAAAAGCCAGTTCAAGAAAGCCGACAAGAGCGGTGCGCTTTATGCACTGATCCTGGGTGACGACGAAATGGCCCAGCAAGTGGTAGGTTTCAAACCCCTGCGTGGCCAGGGCGAACAACAAAGCATTGCCTGGGATGCGCTTGCCGCTCACCTGGCCACCTGCGTCGTGCAGGGTTGAAGCTGTCCAAACAGCCGATTTAGCGATTAAGGAGTATTGGGGTGTCGAGTACCGAAGACGAACAGTTGGCGGATTTGAAGGACTGGTGGACACGCAACGGCAAACCTCTGGTCACCGGCGGCCTGTTGGCGCTGGTCATCGTGTTCGGCTGGCAGGCTTTTCACAAGTATCAGAGCAACCAGTCGCAAGGCGCCTCGGTGCTCTATCAGCAACTGCTGGAAACCACGCTGACTCCGGATGGCAAGCCTGACGCTGCCCGCGTTGCGGACCTGGCCGGCAAGCTCAACAGCGAATTCGGCGGCACCGCGTACGCGCAGTACGGCAGCTTGTTCGTGGCCAAGGTAGCGGTTGACAGCGGCAAGCTGGACGACGCCGCCACCGAACTCAAGGCCATCGTTGCCAAACCGGCCAACCCGGCGCTGGGCGAAATCGCCCGTCAGCGTCTGGCTCAGGTGCTGGGTGCGCAGAACAAGGCTGATGAAGCCCTGAAGCTGCTCGACGGCGATGCCGATAAGGCGTTCCTGGCCACTCGCGAAGAACTCAAGGGTGACTTGCTGGTTCAGTTGGGTCGTACCGACGAGGCGAACACCGCGTATCAAAAAGCCAAGGCGGCACTGTCGGATGAAGCGGCAGTCGGTGGCCTTCAAATCAAGCTCGACGACCTGGCCAAAGGGGATGCGTGACGTGATCCGTTGGAAGCATGCAGCATTGCTGGCTCTGGCCATTCTGGCCGCGGGTTGCAGCAGCAACAGCAAAAAAGAACTGCCACCGGCCGAGCTGACCGACTTCAAAGAAGAAGTGGTTCTGCAAAAGCAGTGGAGCCGTTCGATCGGTGACGGTCAGGGCGAAACCTATAACATGCTGGTTCCGGCGATTGATGGTGACACCATCTACGCGGCCGATGTGACCGGCATTGTTATGGCCATGGATCGCGGCAATGGCGACGTGAAGTGGAAAAAGGATCTTGAACTGCCTGTTTCCGGCGCCGTTGGCGTGGGTTACGGTCTGGTCACGATCGGTACCCTCAAGGGTGAAATCGTTGCCCTCGACGCCATCAACGGCGAAGAGAAGTGGCGCGCCAGGGTTTCCAGCGAAGTCCTCGCGCCGCCGGCCAACAACGGTGACGTTGTCGTGGTGCAGACTCAGGACGATCGTCTGATCGGTCTGGACGCTGCCACTGGCGACCGTCGCTGGACTTACGACAGTACCCCTGCGGTCCTGACCCTGCGCGGCACCAGCGCCCCCGTCGTGACCAACCGCCTCGCGGTGGCTGGCCTGTCGACTGGTAAAGTGGTTGCCCTGGACATTTCCAACGGCGTGCCGGTCTGGGAGCAGCGCGTTGCGATTCCAACCGGTCGTTCCGAACTGGAGCGCGTGGTCGACATTGACGGCGGTCTGCTGCTGTCCGGTGAAACCCTTTACGTCGCCAGCTATCAGGGCCGCGTCGCGGCACTCGATCTGCAAAGCGGCCGTCAACTCTGGCAGCGCGATGCGTCGAGCTATGCCGGTGTTGCCCAGGGTTTCGGCAACGTTTACGTGAGCCTGTCTTCGGGCACCGTTGAAGGCGTTGACGAGCGTTCGACCACTGCGCTGTGGAGCAACGACTCGCTGGCTCGCCGCCAGCTGTCGGCGCCGGAAGTGTTCTCCAGTTACGTAGCCGTCGGTGACCTGGAAGGTTACCTGCACCTGTTGAGCCAGGTGGACGGTCGTTTTGTGGGTCGTGAGCGTATCGACAGTGACGGCCTTCGTGCCCGTCCGCTGGTGGTGGGCAACACGATCTATGTGTATGGCAACAGCGGCAAACTGGAAGCCCTGACCATCAAGTAACAACTATGCTTGGGGTTAACCCCCAAGCGGCCCCGGATTTCCGGGGCTTGCAGCGCTAACCGGCGTTGCCCCGAGCACCAGCCGCTGCCTCGCAGCGGCTTTTGTATTTTCTGAAATAACGAAGTGGAGAGCCGCATGGTTCCCGTAATCGCCCTGGTGGGCCGACCGAACGTCGGCAAATCCACCTTGTTCAACCGCCTGACCAGGACTCGCGACGCCATCGTCGGCGACTTGTCCGGTCTGACCCGTGATCGCCAGTACGGTGAGGCCAAGTGGCAAGGGCGTTCCTACATTCTGATCGACACCGGCGGTATCTCCGGTGACGAACATGGTATGGACGAAAAAATGGCCGAGCAGTCGCTGCTGGCCATTGAAGAAGCGGATGTTGTGCTGTTCCTGGTAGATGCCAAGGCCGGTTTTACCGCCGCCGACCAGATGATCGCCGAACACTTGCGCAAGCGTAACAAGCGTTCCCACGTGGTCGCCAACAAGGTCGACAACATCGACCCGGAAATGGCCCGCGCTGAATTCGCCCCGCTGGGCATGGGCCACGCGATCCCGATCGCCGGTGCTCATGGCCGTGGTATCACTCAACTGCTGGAAGCGGCACTGAGCGATTTCCCGCGTGACGAAGACGAGCCGCAGGAAGGCGAAGAAGAAGAGATCGTCGCCGAAGGTGAGGAAGCCAAGCGCATTCCTGGCCCGAGCGAAAAAGACGGGATCAAGATCGCCATCATCGGCCGTCCGAACGTCGGCAAGTCGACCCTGGTCAACCGCATGCTCGGTGAAGACCGGGTCATCGTCTATGACCAGCCCGGCACCACCCGCGACAGTATCTACATTCCGTTTGAGCGTAACGACGAGAAGTACACGCTGATCGACACCGCCGGTGTGCGCAAGCGCGGCAAGATCCACGAAGAAGTCGAAAAATTCTCCGTGGTCAAAACCCTGCAGGCGATCAAAGACGCCAACGTGGTGATCTTCGTGATGGACGCCCGCGAAGGTGTGGTCGATCACGACCTCAACCTGCTGGGCTTTGCCCTTGAAGCCGGTCGTGCGCTGGTGATCGCGATCAACAAATGGGACGGCATGACCCCGAGCGAGCGCGACTTCGTCAAGGTCGAGCTGCAACGTCGTCTGTTCTTCGTCGACTTCGCCGACATCCACTTCATTTCGGCATTGCACGGTACAGGCGTGGGCAACCTCTACGCCTCGGTGCAAAACTCGTTCAAGTCCGCGGTGACCCGCTGGCCGACCAGCCGCCTGACGCAGATTCTCGAAGACGCGGTCAGCGAGCACCAGCCGCCGATGGTCAACAGCCGCCGGATCAAGCTGCGTTACGCTCACCTGGGTGGCGCGAACCCGCCGATCATCGTGATCCACGGTAACCAGATCGAGAAAGTGCCGAAGTCGTATGTGCGCTATCTGGAAAACACTTACCGCCGAGTGCTGAAGCTGGTCGGTACGCCGATCCGCATCGAGTTCAAGGGCGGCGAGAACCCGTACGAAGGCAACAAGAACACGCTGACCGACCGTCAGGTCAACAAGAAGCGCCGCTTGATGTCGCACAACAAGAAAGCCAGCAAGAAACGTCGCGACAAGAAGTGATCAATTTGATTGTTCCCACAATTTCGTGGGAATGCTCAACCGCTTGTGTAGGAGCTGGCGAAGCCTGCGATCTTTTGACTTTGCTTTGAAGGCAAGATCAAAAGATCGCAGCCTGCGGCAGCTCCTACAGGTCCGGCGATAAAGAGGGTGCTCAGTTGAGCGCCCTTTTTTTATGGGCGCCGGATGGGCTATTCTCGGGCTCTCCCGCGCCGCCGTCAGAGCCGGGTGTAGAGCAGGGAACCCCTCGATGATCACCAGTAAGTTGCCGAACGTCGGCATCACTATTTTCACGCAGATGTCTCAGCTCGCGGCGCAGACCGGAGCGATCAACCTGTCCCAGGGTTTCCCTGACTTCGACGGCCCGCAATCCCTGCGTGACGCGGTCGGTCGGCATATCGCCAGCGGCCACAACCAGTATTCACCGATGACCGGCCTGCCGGCGCTGCGCGAGCAGATCGCGGCGAAGATCGCGCGCAGTTACGGCGTGAAAGTCGATGCCGACAGCGAAGTGACCGTCACGCCGGGCGCAACCCAGGCGATCTTCTGTGCGATTCAGGCGGTTATCCACAGCGGCGACGAAGTCATCGTGTTCGACCCGTGCTACGACAGCTACGAACCGGCGACGCAGTTGGCGGGTGGTCGCTGCGTGCATGTGCAACTGAACCCGGATGATTTCTCCATCGATTTCGACAAGCTCGCCGCGGCCCTCAGCCCGCGCACGAAAATGATCGTCATCAATACTCCGCACAACCCGAGCGGAGCGCTGATCAGCCGTGCCGAACTGGATCAACTGGCAGCGTTGATCCGTGGGCGCGACATCTACCTGATCAGCGATGAAGTCTACGAACACCTGGTGTTTGACGGCGTGCCGCATGTCAGCGTGCTGGCTCACGAAGAGCTGTATCAGCGTGCGTTTGTGGTCAGTTCGTTCGGCAAGACCTACCACGTCACCGGCTGGAAAACCGGCTACGTGGTTGCGCCCCCGGCGCTGACCGCCGAGCTGCGCAAGGTGCACCAGTACGTGAGTTTCTGCGGCGTGACACCGCTGCAATACGCCCTGGCCGATTACATGGCCGAGCACCCGGAACACGTTGAAGAGCTGCCGGGTTTCTATCAGGCCAAGCGCGACCTGTTTTGCGATCTGCTGGCGCCGTCGCGTTTCACCTTCACCCGCGTTACCGGCACGTATTTCCAGCTGGTCGACTACTCGCAGATTCGCCCTGATTTGAACGACGTCGACATGGCGATCTGGATGACCCGCGAACATGGCGTGGCGAGCATTCCGGTGTCGGTGTTCTATCAGAATCCACCGCAAGGCCAGCGCCTGGTGCGCCTGTGCTTCGCCAAACGCGAGGAGACGCTGCGCGAGGCAGCGGCAAAACTATGCGTGATCTGAGTGCGTTGCCCGATCTCAATCTGGCGCTGATCCAGACCAGCCTCGCCTGGCATGACCGTCAGGCCAACCTTGAGCACTTCGACGTGCTGCTGGAACAGGCCCGAGGCGCCGACCTGATCATCCTGCCGGAGATGTTCACCACCGGTTTCTCTATGGAATCGGAGACCCTCGCCGAAGCCGAGCATGGCCCGACCCGCAAATGGATGAAGGCGCAGGCCGCGAAGCTCAATGCAGTGATCACTGGCAGCGTGATCATTCAGGCGGCGGATGGCAGCCATCGCAATCGCCTGCTGTGGGCGCGCCCGGACGGTGAAGTCTGGCATTACGACAAGCGCCACCTGTTCCGTATGGCTGGCGAGCACAATCACTACACGCCCGGCGAGCGTCAGGTGCAGTTCGAACTCAAGGGCTGGCGGATTCGGCCGCTGATTTGCTACGACCTGCGTTTCCCGGTGTGGAGTCGCGATGCTCAGGACACCGATCTGCTGCTGTACACCGCCAATTGGCCGGGCGCACGGCGTCTGCACTGGAACCGCTTGCTGCCGGCGCGGGCGATTGAAAACCTGTGCTACGTGGCGGCGGTGAACCGGATTGGCACCGACGGCAAGGGCTTTGCCTATACCGGCGACAGTCAGGTGCTGGATTTCCAGGGCGAGACGTTGCTGGCGGCGGGGGAGGCCGACGGCGTGTTCAAAGCAGTACTGGAAGCGGCACCACTGGCGGCGTATCGCGAGCGCTTTCCGGCGAATCTGGATGCGGATACCTTCGAGTTCACCTGAAAAGCCAAAGATCGCAGCCTGCGGCAGCTCCTATAGGATGTACGCTGTCCCGATGTAGGAGCTGCCGAAGGCTGCGATCTTTTGATCCTCAACAAAAAGGCCCCGGCGTTTGCATTCCGGGGCCTTTTGCATGTCAGCGAAGGCTTAAGCTGCTTTCGCCTCAGGCTGGCTCAGCGAGCGGTTCAGGGCACTGAACAGCGCCTTGAAGCTGGCGGTGGTGATGTTTTCATCAATGCCCACACCGTGCACCGCACGTTCACCGTTCACGCGCAGCTCGATGTAAGCCGCTGCCTTGGCGTTGGTGCCTGCGCCGATGGCGTGTTCGTTGTAGTCCATGATCTCCACCGGGACCGGCAGGCCGGCCACCAGGGCTTCCAGCGCACCGTTGCCCTTGCCGCGCCAGTGCAGGTTGGTTTCGCCCTGACCCTTGCTCGCCACTTCCACTTCAACGGCACTGTTGCCGTTTTCTTCCTGCAGGCGGTGGCTGACCAGCGCGTAAGGCGTGTTGGCTTGCAGGTATTCGCTGATCAACAGCGAGTGGATCTGCTTGGCGGTCATCTCCAGGCCGAGGCGGTCGGTTTCACGCTGCACCACCTGGCTGAACTCGATCTGCATGCGACGTGGCAGGCTGATGCCGTATTCCTGCTCCAGCAAGTAGGCGATGCCGCCCTTGCCCGACTGACTGTTGACGCGGATCACCGCCTCGTAGCTGCGGCCAATGTCGGCCGGGTCGATCGGCAGGTACGGCACTTCCCACAGGGTATCCGGTTTCTGCTGGGCGAAGCCCTTGCGGATCGCGTCCTGGTGCGAGCCGGAGAATGCGGTGTGAACCAGGTCGCCGACGTATGGGTGACGCGGGTGCACCTGAATCTGGTTGCACTCTTCGACGACTTTGCGCACGCCGTCGATGTCGGAGAAGTCCAGCTCAGGGTCAACGCCCTGGGTGTACATGTTCAGTGCGACAGTAACGAGGTCGACGTTACCGGTGCGCTCGCCGTTGCCGAACAGGCAGCCTTCGACGCGATCCGCGCCGGCCATCAGGCCCAGCTCGGTGGCGGCGACGCCGGTGCCACGGTCGTTGTGGGTGTGCAGGCTGATGATCACGCTGTCACGACGGTTGATGTTGCGGCCGAACCATTCGATCTGGTCGGCATAGATGTTCGGCGTCGCGCATTCAACAGTGGCTGGCAGGTTGAGGATCATCTTGTGCTCAGGCGTCGGGTTCCAGACCTCGATCACCGCGTCACAGACTTCCTTGGCAAACTCCAGCTCGGTGGCGCTGAAGGTTTCCGGCGAGTATTCGAACGTCCACTCGGTGTCCGGCTGCATCGCCGCGTATTTGACGAACAGCTTGGCGGCGTTCACTGCGATGGCCTTGATGCCGTCCTTGTCCTGGTTGAAGACGATGCGACGGAAAGACGGCGAGGTGGCGTTGTACAGGTGAACGATGGCTTTCTTCGCCCCGCGCAGGGATTCGAAGGTGCGCTCGATCAAGTCTTCACGGCCCTGGGTCAGCACCTGAATGGTGGTGTCGTCCGGGATGTGGCCTTCTTCGATCAAGGTACGCACGAAGTCGAAGTCGGTCTGCGAAGCGGCCGGGAACGAGGCTTCGATTTCCTTCACGCCGACCTGCACGAGGGTTTTCCAGAAGCGCAGCTTCTTCACCGCGTCCATCGGCTCGATCAGCGACTGGTTGCCGTCACGCAGGTCGGAGCTGCACCAGATCGGCGCGGCGTCGATGGTTTTCGACGGCCAGGTGCGATCCGGCAGATTGATGACGGGGAACGCGCGGTATTTCGAAGACGGGTCTTTGAGCATGCTCATCGGGAAATTCCTTATTGTCTGGGCCGAAAAGAGGCGGCCTGCCGGTGGAACGAATGTTCGGGAAAACGCTTGGGACGAGGCGCAGCGATTCAGCCCGGCAGTCGTGCGCTGACGAGGCACAGACTGCGGTGCTGGCGAAGCTGAATAAGGGTGTGAGAGGTTTTCATGCCTTCAACCCTAACCGCGAGGGGAGAGGATGGCAAGCAGTCGAAAAAAATTGAGAGGAATACTCGAAATACTGGATTTTGCAGAATTTTATTGCGTGTAATTCGGTGGTTCTTGTTGATGTTTGCGTAAGGTCAGATTGGGGCGCAATTGATGTTGGGCGGGTGTCAGTAGTATTTTCGGATTGGATAGACCGCATTCGCGGGCAAGCCCGCTCCCACAGTGTCCGTGTCGTACACGAATATTATGTACACCCGAGAAACCTGTGGGAGCGGGCTTGCCCGCGAAGAGGCCATTGGCCTCAATACATAATTCAGGGCTGGAATGCACCAATGAAAATCGCCGGATCCACCCGCGCATCGTTCAGGCTGATGTTCCAGTGCATGTGCGGCCCGGTCGCCCGCCCGGTCGAGCCGACCTTGCCAACCACTGCACCACGGGCCAGTTGATCGCCGACCTTCACATCGATTTTCGACATGTGGCAGAACATGCTGATAAAGCCCTGCCCGTGATCGACAAATACTGTGTTGCCGTTGAAGAAGTAGTTGCCGGTGAGGATCACTTTGCCCGCCGCCGGGGTCTTGATCGGCGTGCCTGCCGGCACCGCGAAGTCGAGGCCTGCATGCGGGTTGCGTTCTTCGCCATTGAAGAAGCGGCGCACGCCGAACTTGCTCGACAGCGGCCCGTTGACCGGTTTGTCCAGCAACAGGTTGCTCGGGGTGTTCGGGCTGAAACTGCGGTAAGCCTTGATCTGCTCGGCCAGCTCACCCTCGATGCGCTTGAGGTTGGCCGGATTCGGATTGACCTGCTGAGTGTTCTTCAGGGTGATGTGCTGTTCCGGGTATTTCTTGTTGCCGACGGTGAACGGCAGATTGCGCCCGCCACTGCTGATCTGCTGGCTGCCGGGTTTGACCGTCAGTGGCACGCCGACAATCGCCAGCCAGTTGTTCTGTTCCTTGACCACCAGCACCGGTTTGCCTTGATAGGTGGCTTTCGGTGCCTGCGCGGCGCTGCCCAGATCAACCACCGCCACGCCGCCCGGCACCGGTTTGTTCAGCAGGCGGGTGATGTAGCTGTCAGCGTGGGCGTTGAAGGTGGTCAGGCACAGCAGCAATAACGGAGCGAAAAAGCGCGGCATGGATCAGTCCAGTAAAGAGAGGGTGACAGGCGTCAGGTGATTGTCCTCGACGCGCACTTGCAGTTCGCCTTCGCCCAGTCTGGCTTTCAGACGCTGGCCGGTGTGGGTTTGCGCGGCGTTGCGAATCGCGTGGCCGCGTTCATCCAGCAGAATGCTGTAGCCACGGCCCAGAGTCGCCAGCGGACTGACCACGTGCAGCGTCTGCATCTGACTGTGCAGTTGCAGGCGACGGTTTTTCAGACCTTCGCGCATGGCTCGCGGCAGGCGTTCGGCGAGGCTGTCGAGGCGCTGGCGCAGCATTGCCAGTTGGCGTCCCGGATGTTGCCCGGCGAGGCGGGTTTCCAGACGGATCAGGCGTTCGCGGCGAGTATTGAGCTGGCGCTCGAAGGCGCGGCGCATGCGCATGTCCAGGTCATCCAGGCGTTGCGCTTGCTGACGCAGACGTTCGCCGGGATGACGCAAGCGACGGGCCATGCCTTCAAGGCGCAGGCGATCGCGCATCAAGCGGTCGCGCATGCGCATCACCAGACGCCGGTGCAGGCTTTCCACCTGACGGATCAGGTGACTCGAATCCGGTGCCAGCAATTCGGCGGCAGCGGAGGGCGTTGGAGCGCGCACGTCGGCTACGAAGTCACTGATCGACACGTCGGTTTCATGCCCGACGGCGCTGACAATCGGCGTCACGCAGGCATCGACCGCGCGCGCCACAGCTTCTTCGTTGAAACACCAGAGGTCTTCCAGCGAGCCACCGCCACGGGCGAGGATCAGCGCGTCGAAACCCCGGGCATCCGCCATTTTCAGCGCGCGGACGATTTGTGCAGTGGCTTCGCGGCCCTGCACGGCGGTGGGGATCAACGTCAGTTGCACCTGCGGCGCCCGGCGGCGGAACACGCTGATGATGTCGCGAATCACCGCGCCGGTCGGCGAACTGATGATGCCGATGCGTCGCGGATGCGCCGGCAGCGGCACTTTGCGTTCGGCACTGAACAGGCCTTCGGCGCTGAGCTTTTCCTTCAGCGCATCGAAGGCCAGGCGCAGCGCGCCGTCACCGGCCGGCTCCACGGTGTCGAGAATCAGCTGATAGTCGCCACGCCCTTCGAACAGCGAGACCTTGCCGCGCACCTTCACGGCCAGACCGTCCTTCAGCGCCTGACGCACCCGCGCCGCGTTATTGCGAAACAGCGCGCAACGCACCTGCGCACCGCTGTCCTTGAGGGTGAAGTACACGTGGCCGGACGCCGGGCGGGCGAGGTTGGAGATTTCGCCTTCGACCCAGATGTTGCTGAACACGTCTTCGAGCAACACCCGCGCGCGGCCGTTGAGCTGGCTGACGGTCAGGACTTCTCGGTCCAGGCCAAGTCTTGCAAAGGGATCTTTAATCATGGGCCGCAGTTTAAAGGCATTGTCGCCGTCATTGCACGATCCCTGTAGGAGCTGCCGAAGGCTGCGATCTTTTGATCTTTTTTTGGAGGGCAAGATCGAAAGATCGCAGCCTCGTTTCACTCGTCAGCTCCTACAGGGGATTTGTGAAGGTCTGGATGAAGTGTTGGACCAGCGGCGCAGGGTTCTGGCGATAGGCGAGGGCGACGGTGCTTTGGCAATCGGGATCGCTCAGCGGCAGAAATCGTACGCCGACTGGAGCAATGTCCTGCATCGATTCGGGCAGCAGAGCGACGCCGAATCCAGCCTGGATCAACTGCAACTGCGTCGTCTTGCGTGACATCACCCGCGCCGCTTTGGGAAAAAAGCCCTGACGCATGCACAGGTCGGCGCATAGATAACTGAGTCCGCCACGTTGCGGATGCGGGATCGAGATAAACGGCTCGTCTTTCAGTTGCGCCAGTTCGACAGCGGGTGAGTCAGCCAATCGATGTTCATTCGGTACCGCCAATAGCAGGCGTTCGGTGAATAAAGGCAGCATGTGAATGCCCTCACGCTGACGCAACACCGGCAAGCGCAACAAACCAATGTCCAGACGTCCTTCGGCGAGTTCCTCAAGCTGCGCCTCGGAGGACAGCTTGCCGATGTCCAGCGACACGCCATTCTGCTGATCGAGATAAGTGCTGATCCGACGTAATAAATGTCCGCTGATCGACACGGTGCTGGAATGACTCAGGCGCACAGTGCCCACTTGCCCGTTGCCGACTTCGGTTGCCATTGCGCTGGCTTTGCTCAGCTCATTGAGCAGATTTCTCGCCCGTGGCAGAAACGCCTCGCCCGCCGCGGTGAGTCTTGGCTGACGCGCGGTGCGTTCGAACAGCGGCGTTTGCAGGCGACTTTCCATGTCCTTGATTTGCCGGCTCAGCGCCGATTGCGCGACGAACAAGCGTTCAGCCGCTGCACTGAAGCTGCCACAGTCAGCGATTTCCACGAAGTAGCGCAGTTGACGGGTTGAAAGCACCAGGTATGCCTTTTCGAGATGGGTGAGCGACTTTGATCATATTAGTCGCAAGGCTTGGCGCTGGCTAAAGTCATCTCAGGCTTATAAAGGAAGTGGATCGATGAGTGTGGTTGGGTTGTTGAGCGAATGGACATGGGGCGCGGGCGGCTGGGTGGTGATCGGACTGGGAATCGCGCTGGCCTATATCGTGTTCGGGATTGCCGGGTTCGGTACGGCGCTGGTCGCGGGGCCGATTCTGATTCTGTTCATGCCGTTGTCGAAAATCGTGCCGCTGCTGGTGCTGCTGGATTTTGTCGCGGCGTTCGGCAATCTGCTGCCCTCGCGCCGGGAGGTGGCGAAACCCGAGTTTGTGCGGCTGCTGCCGTGCATGGCGGTGGGGTGCACGTTGGGGGTGATTTTCCTGCTCAACCTCAAATCCGACCTGTTGCTGCTGTTGATGGGGCTGTTCATCAGCACTTATGCGGTTTACAGCCTGTGGGTGAAAACCCGGCCGACGCAGTTGTCCGCCGCGTGGGCACTGCCGATGGGCACGGTCGGCGGATTGTTTGGGGCGTTGTTTGGCAGTGGTGGCTTTTTATATGCGATCTATCTCAACAGTCGCCTGCCGAAAGACGCGGCGCGGGCCACGCAAAGTGCGCTGATCAGCTGCAGCACCGTGGTGCGTTTGAGCCTGTTTGCCCTCGCCGGGGTGTATGCCGAGCTACCCTTGTTGATGCTGGCGGTTTGTCTGTTGCCGGCCATGGCGCTGGGCCTGTGGATCGGGCGGCGCTTGACCATGCGGTTGTCGCGTGAAGCGTTTGTGCGATTGGTGACGTGGCTGGTGCTGGCCAGCGGGATTGCGTTGATCGGACGCTATTTCAGTACTTGACCGGATTTCGTCAGGGATTAAGCTGCCGGCCTTTAGGGCCCCTTCGCGGGCAAGCCCGCTCCCACATTGGAATGCATATCCCTGTGTGTGGGCCTGCCCGCGAAGGCGTCAGAAGCCATACCGCAGGACTTTCCATGAATTCGCAAAGCATCATCGTCCCGAAAATCTCCACCCTGCCGGTTCACGAACCCCGGGCCCGGGCGATTCTGCGCTGGCTGGTACGCAAGAATATTGTCAAGGAAGAGCTGAGCACCTGCGGTCGCACCGGCAATCGCATGGCGTACGCGATTGCCGACGGCGCACGTGCGGTGGTGCTGCACCCCGAGGCATTGCCTTTTGGCGAGCCGATCAATGGTCTGGAGATCATCGTCAAACGTTGCATCTACACGCCGGCCAAGGGCTTTCTCGAAGAAGCCGGTTGCGCCGAATGCCGCCGCGAAGTCGGCGAAGCGCTGTTCGAAAGCCTCGAAGACTGGTTTCCAGGCCGTACCGACAACTTCACCTGCCCGGAATGCGGGCATGAAGACGACATCAACGGCTTTCTGTACTTGCAGGAATGCGCGTTTTCCAACCTGGGGTTCATCTTCAACAACTGGCTGGAAGCGGGGTTCAAGCAGAGCTTTATCGATGAGTTCGCCGATTGGCTCGATCAACCTGTCTCTTGGGTCAAGGTGGAGCTGTAGCGGCGGGGGTCTCCGTATATCAGCAACATTGATATTAAGCTGAGTTTTACATTGAACAGCAGGGGGTGTCTGACTATAATGGCGCGCTTCCATTTTCCCGCTCGGGAGCCCCCGCGATGCTGCGTATCAGCCAAGAAGCTCTGACATTCGACGACATTCTCCTAGTGCCCGGTTATTCCGAGGTGCTTCCTAACGAAGTCAGTCTCAAGACCCGCCTTACCCGTGGCATCGAGCTGAATATTCCTCTGGTTTCTGCCGCCATGGACACCGTCACTGAAGCCCGTCTGGCAATCGCCATGGCTCAGGAAGGTGGTATCGGTATCATCCACAAGAACATGACCATCGAGCAGCAAGCTGCCGAAGTGCGCAAGGTCAAGAAGTTCGAAGCCGGCGTCGTGAAAGATCCGATCACCATCGAGGCTGATGCCACGGTGCGTGACCTGTTCGAACTGACCCGTCTGCACAACATTTCCGGCGTTCCGGTGCTGCACGATGGCGACCTGGTCGGCATCGTCACTTCCCGTGATGTACGCTTCGAAACCCGTCTGGAAGCCACCGTCCGCGAAGTGATGACGCCTAAAGAGCGTCTGGTCACCGTGCGTGAAGGCGCCGACAAGAACGAAGTCCGCGAGTTGCTGCACAAGCACCGCCTGGAAAAAGTCCTGATCGTCGACGACAAGTTTGCCCTCAAAGGCATGATGACCGTCAAAGACATCGAAAAAGCCAAGGCTTACCCGCTGGCCAGCAAGGACGATCAAGGTCGTCTGCGCGTTGGCGCTGCCGTCGGTACCGGTAAAGACACCGGTGACCGCGTTGCTGCGCTGGTCAACGCCGGTGTGGACGTGGTGGTGGTCGACACCGCGCACGGTCACTCCAAGGGCGTGATCGACCGCGTTCGCTGGGTCAAAGAGAATTTCCCTGAAGTGCAGGTGATCGGCGGCAACATCGCCACCGGCGCCGCTGCCAAGGCCCTGGCCGAAGCGGGCGCCGATGCGGTCAAGGTCGGTATCGGCCCTGGCTCGATCTGCACCACCCGTATCGTCGCCGGTGTCGGCGTGCCGCAAATCAGTGCCATCGCCAACGTCGCCGCTGCCCTTGAAGGCACTGGCGTGCCGTTGATCGCCGACGGCGGCATCCGGTTCTCCGGTGACCTGTCCAAGGCCATCGTCGCTGGTGCTTCCTGCGTGATGATGGGTTCGATGTTCGCCGGTACTGAAGAAGCCCCGGGCGAGATCGAACTGTTCCAGGGCCGTTCGTACAAGGCTTATCGCGGCATGGGTTCGCTGGGCGCCATGTCCCAGGCGCAAGGTTCTTCCGACCGTTACTTCCAGGACTCCTCGGCAGGCGCCGAGAAACTGGTTCCGGAAGGGATCGAAGGCCGCGTGCCGTACAAAGGCACCCTGACGGCGATCATCCACCAGTTGATGGGCGGTCTGCGTTCCTCGATGGGTTACACCGGCAGCGCCAACATCGAAGAGATGCGCACCAAGCCGGAGTTTGTGCGGATCACCGGTGCCGGTATGGCCGAATCCCACGTTCACGATGTGCAGATCACCAAAGAAGCGCCAAACTACCGCGTAGGTTGAGGCTTCAAGCAAATCATCAAGCAACCGGGGCTGTTTTATTCAGCCCCGAGTTGTTTCTGAATCACGACTGTTTCTGAATTACTTAAGACGAGACTGAATCATGGCCCTCGACATTCACGCTCACCGCATCCTGATCCTCGACTTCGGTTCGCAATACACCCAACTGATCGCCCGCCGCGTGCGCGAGATCGGCGTGTACTGCGAGCTGCACCCGTTCGACATGGACGAAGATGCGATCCGCGAATTCGCACCTAAAGGCGTCATCCTCGCCGGCGGCCCCGAGTCCGTACACGAAGCCAACAGCCCGCGCTGCCCGCAGGCGGTGTTTGACCTGGGCGTGCCGGTCTTCGGTATCTGCTACGGCATGCAGACCATGGCCGAGCAACTGGGCGGCAAGGTTGAAGGCTCCGAACTGCGTGAGTTCGGTTACGCCCGCGTTGACGTGGTCGGCAAGAGCCGCCTGCTCGACGGCATCGAAGACCACATCGACGCCGACGGCCTGTTCGGCCTCGATGTATGGATGAGCCACGGTGACAAGGTCACCAAGATGCCGGAAGACTTCCACATCCTGGCCAGCACCCCGAGCTGCCCGATCGCCGGCATGTTCAACGACGAGCGCGCTTACTACGGCGTGCAGTTCCACCCGGAAGTGACCCACACCAAGCAGGGCGGTCGCATCCTGTCGCGCTTCGTACTGGACATCTGCGGCTGTGAAGCCCTGTGGACGCCGTCGAAGATCGCTGAAGACGCCATCGCCAACATCCGCGCGCAAGTCGGTACCGACAACGTGTTGCTGGGTCTGTCCGGCGGCGTTGACTCCTCGGTGGTTGCGGCGCTGCTGCACAAAGCCATCGGCGACCAGTTGACCTGCGTCTTCGTCGACAACGGCCTGCTGCGTCTGCACGAAGGCGAGCAAGTGATGGCCATGTTCGCCGAGAACATGGGCGTCAAGGTGATCCGCGCCAACGCCGAAGAGCAGTTCCTCAACAACCTGGCCGGCGAAGCCGATCCAGAGAAGAAGCGCAAGATCATCGGCCGTACCTTCATCGACGTGTTCGATGCCGAATCCTGCAAGCTGGACAACATCAAGTACCTGGCGCAGGGCACCATCTACCCGGACGTGATCGAGTCGGCTGGCGCGAAAAGCGGCAAGGCGCACGTGATCAAGTCGCACCACAACGTGGGCGGCCTGCCGGAAGAGATGAACCTGAAACTGGTCGAGCCACTGCGCGAACTGTTCAAGGACGAAGTCCGTCGTCTGGGTCTGGAACTGGGCCTGCCGTACGACATGGTCTACCGTCACCCGTTCCCGGGCCCGGGCCTGGGCGTACGCATCCTCGGTGAAGTGAAGAAGGAATACGCCGACCTGCTGCGTCGCGCCGACCACATCTTCATCGAAGAACTGCGCAAGGCCGACTGGTACCACAAGGTCAGCCAGGCTTTCGTGGTGTTCCAGCCAGTGAAATCGGTTGGCGTGGTTGGCGATGGCCGTCGTTACGCCTGGGTCGTGGCCCTGCGTGCCGTGGAAACCATCGACTTCATGACCGCACGTTGGGCACACCTGCCTTACGAACTGCTGGAAACCGTCTCCGGCCGCATCATCAATGAAATCGAAGGCATTTCGCGCGTTACCTACGACGTGTCGAGCAAGCCGCCGGCGACCATTGAGTGGGAGTGATCCCGCACCAAGTCTGATGGCTTGAACGCTGGCACTTCAAAAGCCGTGTGAAATCATTTCACACGGCTTTTTTGTTTGCCGATTAAAGCGGTTTCGACCAACCCGCTAACCTCAGCCCCATATTGTTCAGTCCCTGTAACAGTTCTCTGATACTGCCGTAGCGTTTCCCGCTCACCGAGGGCCAGTTCGGGCGTTCGATATAAAAACGGTCTCCATCGGTCTCGATCAGCGTGCGGACCAGTTCTTTGCTGCGGCTGCGATGTACCAGAAAAATCATGCGCGGTTGTTGTTTTAATGAGTACATGCCGTAACGAGGCAACAGCGTTTCGAACTCTGCCATGGTCTGGGCAGACCACGGAGTTTCCATCTGCAGGCGAAAGTCTCCCCGAACCAGTGCGCTACGGCCCTTCAGGCTATCGCCGGCCAGCAGGATTTTTCCAGGGTCGATTTCGATTCCGCCAGAGGTGCCTTCGGCGACATCTTCAACGCGAATACCGATGGCTTCCTCCAGCTCGCTCACCCCGGCCACGCCTTCGAAGGTATTGGAGTGAGAATTACCCATCAGTGCCACCCATTTGTGTGCACCTCGCGCGGTCTGGTCGGTACGAATGATCGTCCTGGCAAAGTAGTTCATCATTTTTTGCCGCGCGTTTTCGTCAACGAAGTGTTCTTCGCCCGCGATGGGCGTCATGCCGTTGAGCCTATAGCTCGCCATGCAATCGATCGCCTGCACATGGATTCGCTGTTTTGCTGCCGCCTTGACCACTTCAAGAAACGTATAACGTTCAAGGGGATCGGTCATTTGTCCGATATCAAGCACCTTCAGATAGCTTTCCAGCGACTTTGGCATGAGTCCGGTCTGCAGGTAGGAGTCCAGCGCGGCCTGATGGAAGTCGGTCAACAAGTGTTCCATGTAGAGCGTCTTCACGTTGTGGCTGGCCAGCACCTCCATGTTTTCGATCAGCCATTGTTTAGCGCCGATCTCACTGTGAGACTCACCGATAACCAGTCCTCGGGCATGTTCGAGAAGCTTTTCGACGATCTCTCCGGCGCTGGCATCGTGATTCAGTGCGGGTGTGGGCGGGCGTCGGGGAAGCTCGAGTTCGCGATAGAAGCGCAAGGCATCTCGATAGAGGCGTTTTCTGACGGCTTTGAAGTCCCGGTAAGGATCGGACTCTCTCAGGCTGTCGTATGCATCACGCAGTGCGTCGGTGTCAGTTCCGGCGGCGCCTTTTTTCAACGCCGACTTCAGTTGCGGCGGCATATCGTATTGCGATACCGGTAGCGGCGTCATGCCACGCTCGGCCATGCCGGTCGAGCTGGCCCCCTGAGTCGGGAATGTCTTGCCACCGCCCCTGAGTCCGCCGCGAGGCATCGTTTCCCATTCTCCCTCGGCGTTCAGACGCACCGGGATCGAATTTGAAAAGCGCTCGGGATTCGCCGGGTCGATAATCGACCAATGCCCACCGCCGTTGATATCGGCTTCGTAACGTACGTAATACGCGGTGTCATTGAGCATGATGGCAGCGGACGGGTTGGCATTGAGGCGATAGATACCCTGAAACTTTCCGGGTTCGCTGCCGGGCGTATTCCCTTCCAGCAGTTCATTGGCTTGCCAGTGTTCGGGTGGAGTCGGTCGTTGAATCTCGGGACGCACTTGCGCAAGGTCCTCCAGCAGCGATGTCACGCCTTGTGCTTCGCCAGCGACTTCAGGCCAGCCCATCGGCTGCAGGTCTTTTTCGATCAATGCCTGTTTCAGTTCAGCGAGGTTATCCACCGTCATGGAATCGTGGATTGGCCCGAGCGGAGTGTCCAGATTCATCCTGCCGCCCGGAGTCATTCTGATCACGCTGTCCGCCATTTGATGGTTGGCGTTGCGATAAACCACGAGGATGCTGCTTCTGTACCGTTGAAAGGTGAACATTCCCGGTTCCGGCAACAGCGCGCGAAGATCTTGTGGCGTTCGGTAGGCCCACGGGGTTTGCATTTGTACACGCCAGTCGCCTTTGATGCTGTCTCGGATAGAGTCGAAGCCAGTGATATCCGACCCTTCTTCCTCGACAGGCGAGTCCGGATAGTCTGCGTATTCCACCGCTAATCCGGGATCGGCGCCGATGGGCTGTGCCTGACCGGGTGTCACGTCATTGATGCGTACGCTCATGGCGTCGGTCTGTTCGCTGATACCCTGATAGCCTCTGAAACTTGTCATGTGTTCCTGATCAACCAAGGCAATCCATTTGGCCGGCCCTTTTGATTCTTCATTGAACCGGATGACTTCGCTGGCAAAAAACTTCCTCATCATCAAGCTGTCTGGATTTCGGGTAAGGAGGTCTTCATTGATGTTGTAGGTCGTTGTCATGTCGATGGCTTGAACGCGGATGCGCTGGGCATTGGCAGACTTGACCAAGGCCAGCAGATTGAATTTGCCCTCGGGATCGTTACCGGCCTTGATGTCGAGTTTTCTCAGATAGTTTTCCAGCTCTTCGGGCATTTCGCCGGTTCTGGCAAAGGTGTCGAGGTCGAGCTGATTGACGTTGGCCAGCAGTTCCTGCAAGTACAGTGTCTTCACGCCACGGTGAGCCAGGGCGGGCATGTTTTCGATCAGGAACTGTTTGCTGCCGATACTGCCGCGATTCTCGCCAACGATCAGTCCCGGTTTTTCCGCAAAGGCAATGTCGAGCAGGTCGGTTGTCGTATTGATCACCCGTGCCGGTGCCGCGAGGCGAGGCGTCGGTGGATTGAGCTCGTAGTAGGCTCGCGCATCGCTGATTAGCGTGTTGCGGGGCTCTTCCTGATCCAGTTCGAATTCGCTCAAGGACTCCGTGAGCTCGTCGGTCGGGGACATCATCACACTGCGGTTGCCAACGGCATTTTCATCGATACCGACGACACTGCGTACGTCGATGTCGCCGAGGGTCCACATGCGCCTGTACAGATTGCGCACATCGGGGCCGCCGAGTGCCCAAGACCTCATTTGCGGGTCTTCGAGGCCGGGCACATGAATACCCGGTATTCGTGCCCATTCTTCGACGGCGGGCTCACTGGTTGCAGCCGCACCGGCAGCGGACGGCAGGATCATGCCGCCCTTCAGCCCAAGTCGCGGAACGATTTCCCATTGGCCCGCAGGGCTCAATCGCACTGGAATGGAGCCGGAAAACGCATCGGGATTGGCCGGATCGATGATCGCCCAATGACCTCGGCCATTTAAATTGGCTTCGTAACGCACGTAGTACGCACTGTCGTTGAGCTTGATCGCAGATGAAGGGTTGGAAGGAAGCCGGTAGGTACCCTGAAATTTTCCTGGTTCGCGAATCAGTGTGTCTTCGCTCAGTGGCACATCGATTTTGAAGGTTTGCGGCACCTTCACCGTCGATTCGGGACTGGCCGGCGTTTCAACGCTGACTTCGCTCAGTGTCGGCCCGGAAGCTTTGGCCGGATGTGTCGTCTCCTTCAGATCAGACATTTCTTTCGCTTCGGCGGCATCGATTTCGGGGCCGACTTCTTCGAGCGAACCGGGGCCTTTGAGGACGAGCAAGTTGAACAGCATGTCGATACCGCTCAGTACCGCGCCGAGGATGCCCGCCTTGCGCTCTTCGGCGGTCCTGGCGTTGACGGCCTGATCAATGTTCAACCCCAGATTGGCGATGCTGGCGCCGATCACCGGCAGTGCAATGGGCCAGCCGACGACTGCCATCGGGCCAAGTACTTTCACACCGGCGCTGAGGTAACCGATCCACAGCTTTTTCCGTAGATCGCCATTGGAGGTCAGTGACAGTGCGGCCTCGGCGAACATCGCGCTTTGGGTCGAGTCTCGCAACCAGCTGAAAACGTCGCCGCGAATGATCCGGTTTTCCTGGTTGATCAAATGATGGTCGTATTTGCCCCAGGTGCTGACCAGGCGATTCATCAGATCGGTAATGTCCTCTGCAATACGTTGTCGATCAGCCAGGCAGAAATGCGACATGAACACCTGACGCGTTGCGTCCTTGTTCATCCGCTGCAACATCCAGAAGTGCATGTCGGTGGCCGTTTCCAACGTCTGGAAGGCATCGGTTTCGCCGGGCAGATAGACGATTTGCCGGCCTTTGGGCGCGATAAAACGAAGGACGTTGGTGGCCACGTAGCCGGCGACATCCAGGGTACGAACACAGTCTGTGCCCGGGCACTGTGTTTGCAACAATTGCAGACTGACCGGCCAGGTGAGCGGGCCAATGGCCGCTTCGGTGACGAACTGGAAATCCTCATCGCTCAACTGGCGCTTGTCCCTTGCCCGAAGGGCGCTGATGAGGAAGTTGCACTTGGCCAGGGTACGGAAGTCAGTGCCGGAATTGTCCCAGAACGTCGTCAGCCGTTCGTTGTACAGCGAGCTGAAGTCAATGCTCCAGAAGTCCCGCAACACCTCGTTACCGTGCAGGCGTACTTCGTTGCGTTCGTCGAACGTGCCTGGATTGGGACCTGCGGTATAGAAACCGGCATACACGTCGAGCAGATCGGCATTGTCCTGATCGGCGACGCGAAAGCGGTGAATGACCAACTGGGTCAGCGTCATGGAGGACGTTGGCGTTGCATGGACATGCTCCCATCCCGTAAAGGCTTTCGAACTGCTTTGGGCCTCATCGAAGCGATGGAAATACACTTGGTCCGGATCAAGGCCGGTGATGCCGTATTTTTTCAGCAAGTCAGACGCAACGTCATGAGCGGTGTCTTGCAGGCTGGGGCACGTCTGGATAAGGCGAGTGGCGATGGCTTTGAGGGCAGCCTTGTCGGCGGCATTGGGCTGCGGGCGGCGTTGGTTCGGATTCATACACTCTCACTCCTTGAGAAACGGGCATTGAGCATGAGCCGTTCGCTCGGGGGAGGTGCACTACATAGTTATATGCATGAGCGATCCGGCGTGCGTCTCTGCGTCGCCCTTACTGTTTCGCAGTTGCAGGTGTATCGTATTCGCCTTTTCCAGGCCGCTGGCCTGTCGTTGACTTGTGAGGTAGTTGAGTTCATGTCCTTTACCCGTCGCCAAATCCTCGGTGGCCTGGCCGGTCTTGTTGTCGTTGGTGTCGGAGCGGGAGGCGCGTCGCGTTACTGGCTGGGCAAGATGGCCGACGCCGACGCGGGGCATGACTATGAGCTGATCGCGGCGCCGCTGGACGTTGAGCTGGTGCCGGGGCACAAGACTGAGGCGTGGGCGTTCGGCCCGTCGGCACCGGGCACCGAGTTGCGCGTGCGTCAGGGCGAGTGGCTGCGGGTACGGTTTATCAACCACCTGCCGGTGGCGACCACCATTCACTGGCACGGCATCCGCCTGCCGCTGGAGATGGACGGTGTGCCGTACGTCTCGCAATTGCCGGTGCTGCCCGGTGAATACTTCGATTACAAATTCCGCGTGCCGGATGCCGGCAGCTACTGGTATCACCCGCATGTCAGCAGTAGCGAAGAGCTGGGGCGCGGGCTGGTCGGACCGTTGATCGTCGAAGAGCGCGAGCCGACCGGTTTCAAGTACGAAAAGACCTTGAGCCTGAAGAACTGGCACATCGACGAGCAAGGCAATTTCGTCGAATTCAGCATCCCCCGGGAAGCGGCGCGTGGCGGTACGGCGGGACGCTTGTCGACCATCAACGGCGTGCCAACGCCGGTGATCGAGTTGCCGGCCGGGCAGATCACCCGGGTGCGCTTGCTCAACCTCGACAACACCCTGACGTATCGCATCAACATTCCCGGCGTCGAAGCGCAGATCTATGCGCTGGATGGCAACCCGATCGAGCCGCGGCCGCTGGGCAAGGAATACTGGCTGGGGCCGGGCATGCGTATCTGCCTGGCGATCAAGGCGCCGCCGGCCGGTGAAGAATTGTCGCTGCGCAACGGCCCGGTGCGTCTGGGAACCTTGCGCTCGGTGGCCAATAACGATGCGCCGACCGCGTGGCCGAAAGCCTTGCCCGCCAACCCGGTGGCCGAGCCGGATCTGGCGAATGCCGAGAAACTCAACTTCAATTTCGAATGGGTCGGTTCGGTGTCGGTGAATGTCGACAATGGCAAGCCGCCGAGCCTGTGGCAGATCAACGGTAAGGCCTGGGACATCACCGACAAGACCTGCGCCGATCGGCCGATTGCCAGCCTGAAGCTGGGCCAGAGCTACATCTTCGAACTGAAGAACATGACCCAGTATCAGCACCCGATCCACCTGCACGGCATGAGCTTCAAGGTGATTGCGTCGAACCGGCACAAGATCACGCCGTACTTCACCGACACTTATCTGCTGGGCAAGAACGAGCGTGCGCAAGTGGCGCTGGTGGCGGATAACCCGGGGGTGTGGATGTTCCATTGCCACGTGATCGACCACATGGAAACCGGCCTGATGGCCGCCATCGAGGTGAAGTGATGCGCCAGATTCGCCCCGCCGCGATCATCGACCGCAGCCGTGACCGCGACTTCATGCGCGAAGCCCTGGATCTCGCCGCCCAAGGCGCCGCCCTCGGCGAAGTGCCGGTGGGCGCGGTGCTGGTGCAGGACGGTGAAATCATCGGGCGTGGCTACAACTGCCCGATCACCACCAGCGACCCGAGTGCCCACGCGGAAATGGTCGCGATCCGCGCCGCTGCCCAGGCCGTAAACAACTATCGCCTGCCGGGCAGCACGCTGTACGTGACGCTGGAACCGTGCAGCATGTGCGCCGGGCTGATCGTGCATTCGCGGGTTGCTCGCGTAGTGTATGGCGCACTGGAGCCCAAGGCCGGAATTGTGCAGAGTCAGGGGCAGTTCTTTACCCAGGGCTTTTTGAATCACCGGGTGCTGTATGAAGGTGGGGTGTTGGCGGAGGAGTGTGGGGCGGTGCTGACCGAATTCTTCCGGGCGCGGCGGGCAAACCGGGATTAAGATCAAAAGATCGCAGCCTTCGGCAGCTCCTACAGGGATCGATGTAGGAGCTGCCGAAGGCTGCGATCTTTTGATTCTGCTTTATTTGCGAGCGACAATTACCGCCCGCATCGGCGCCGGCAGCCCTTCGATAGTCTTGCTGTGATCCTCGGGATCGAGGAAGTCGCTCAGCGACTGGTACTTCATCCACTCTGTGCCGCGCTGTTCTTCAACCGTCGTGGTGCTGACGTCCACGCAGCGAATGTCGGTGAAGCCTGCCCGGCGCAACCACAATTCCAGCGCTGGCACCGACGGCAGGAACCACACGTTGCGCATCTGTGCGTAGCGATCTTCCGGCACCAGCACCTGATGCTTGTCGCCTTCGACCACCAGGGTTTCCAGCACCAGTTCACCGCCCTTGACCAGGCAATCCTTCAGCGCCAGCAAATGCTCGATCGGCGAACGACGGTGGTAGAACACGCCCATGGAAAACACCGTGTCGAAACCTTCCAGGTTCGGCGGCAGGTCTTCGAACGGAAACGGCAGGTGCCAGGCATTCGGTTCCGACAGGTAGCGTTGCACGGCCTGGAACTGGCAGAAGAACAACCAGTTCGGGTCGACGCCGATCACGCTGTCGGCACCGGCGCCAAGCATGCGCCACATGTAGTAGCCGTTGCCGCAACCAACGTCGAGGATGCGTTTGCCCTTCAGGTCCAGATACGGGGCGACCCGCGACCACTTCCAGTCCGAGCGCCACTCGGTGTCGACGTGTACGCCGAACAGGTCGAACGGCCCCTTGCGCCATGGCGACAGGCCCATCAGCGCGGTGCGCATTTGCGCGCGGGTTTCGTCGTCGCAGTCGGTATCGAGTTTCAGGCCGTTGAGCAGATCGACTTCGCTCGGCTGGATCTTCGGCAATGCGTCCAGCGCACTCTGCCAGCGCTCGAGGTCGCCGTGGCCTTTCTCCATTTTCTTGTCGAGTTGCCCTTGCAGGGTGTTGGCCCAGTTGGCCAGCGGTGTGCCGGCTAGACGGCGGGCGAGAGGGGACAGATCAATCATGGCAAGGCAATCAACGAGGCAAAGTTAAGACACTGGAACCACGGCACGACTTTCGAGAATCCGGCGGCCAGCAGGCGTTCGCGGTGTTCTTCGAGGCTGTCGGGCTTCATGACGTTTTCGATGGCGCTGCGCTTCTGGGCAATTTCCAGTTCGCTATAGCCGTTGGCGCGTTTGAACGCGACGTGTAGATCGGTCAGCAGCGCGTGCTCTTGCGCATCGTTGAAGCGCAGCTTCTCCGACAGAATCAGCGCGCCGCCGGGCAGCAGCGACTGACGAATGCGCGACAGCAACGCAGTGCGCTGCTCGGGAGCGATGAATTGAAGGGTGAAGTTCAGCGCCACCACCGAAGCCGGTTTGAATTCGAGGGCGAGAATGTCGCCTTCGATCACCTCGACCGGGAGCAGCTCCTGGAACATCGAATCCTGACCATTGAGGTATTCGCGGCAACGCTCGACCATCGCCGCCGAGTTATCCACCGCGATCACCCGGCAACCGTCGGTGCGCACGTGACGGCGCAAGGCTTGGGTCACGGCACCGAGCGAAGCACCGAGGTCGTACAGCACGCTGTTCGGTTGGGCAAATTGCGCCGCGAGCACGCCGAGGTTTTCGACGATGGTCGGGTAACCTGGTACCGAGCGCTTGATCATGTCCGGGAACACCCGCACCACGTCCTCGTTGAAGGCGAAGTCAGGCACCTGGGCCATCGGCTGGGCGAAAATGCGATCGGGTTCTTTGCTCACGGCGGTTCCGGCGGTGTCGATGGAAAAGGCCGGCATTTTAGCCAAAGTGGCGCTGGGATGCTTGGGTTGTCCGACGTGGCGAGGGGATTTATCCCCGATGGGCTGCGAAGCAGCCCCAAAACCTGTGGCTGCGGTCTGTCTGACATAACTGAATGACAACTTTCGGGGCCGCTGCGCAGCCGATCGGGGATAAATCCCCTCACTACAAAATTAGCGGTGTTTCACGGAAAACGCCGAAGCGGCGATCCCCCACTGCCCCAGCCAGTAACTGAGGATGATCACGTACGGCGCCGCGTGGAATGGCGATACGAAACGATCAATACCAATCACACTGTCTGAAAACACGAACGCCAGCGCACCCGCCGCCGCCAGCAGCGCCGAGCGCTTGGGCACGTCGGTGCCGAGGCGGGCAAGGGCGCGCCAGAGCATGGCGCTGATGGCGCTGCCGTAGACGATCACTGGCACCAACAACGGCCCCAAGCCACTGGAAATCAGCATCCCCAGCAACACTGCGCCAACGCCGAGCGCCAGCAGCAGCGGTAACAGCGCCAGACGTTTGCAATCGCTGAGGTAAGCCTTGAGGTACGCCAGATGCGCCACCAGAAACGCACCCAGGCCAAACACAAACAGATCCCCCGGCCACGCCAGCAACACGTCACCGAGCAGAGAAAAAATCAGCCCGAGGCTGATCCAGCGCCGATAGTCGCTGGGTGGTGCATCGTGCAGCCAGCCGAGCAGCGCCAGCACCGGCAACGGTTTGACCAACAGGCACAGCAGCGCCGCATGGGTGCTGACGCCGTAGAGAAATGTCGCCGCGCCCATCAGTGCCAGAATCAGCCAGCCCACGATCAGTTCACCGAAATCGCGCAGTCGAAGGTTTCTGCCGGTTCAACTTCCGGTTCCCAAGGTTGCTGCGAGGTCAGGCGCAGGCGCCCGGTGCCGGTAGCGAAGGCCTGAAAGCGCCAGGTGGAGAATCCGCCCGCACCGACCATCCCCGAGTCTTTCGGACTGCTGTAGACCTCGGGGCTGAGCGCGCGCAGCACGCCACCGGCCGAGTCCTGAATCGCCCAACGGTAGCCGGTGGTGGGATTGCTCGGCAGCATCACAATCAGGTGTTGTCCGTTGGTGAGACGCACGGGGCATTCGCTCTGTTTTTCCACGGTCACGTTCTGTTTCGGTTGCGTGGCGCAGGCGGCCAGCAGAGAAAGGGCGAGGGGGACAAACAGGCGAGTGGGGGACATAAGGTCAGCGGCTCCGACGTTGGCGACGAACGGCGAGCATAACTGAAGATGAGACAAAGTGTGACAGTCGGGCAGTCCAGTGTAATCAGAACTGACGCCATCGCTGGCAAGCCAGCTCCCACAGGGAACGTGGTGAACACAGGATTTGTGAGCACCTCGAACACTGTGGGAGCTGGCTTGCCAGCGATAGCGTCAGGTCAGGCGCTAACGCTCTGTCAGAACAGCACTTTCGCCACATCCGCAAAACGCTTGGCGAAGTGCACGGTAAGCCCTTCCTTCAGATAATCCGGCAATTCCTCGAAGTTGCCCCGGTTCGGCTCCGGCAGGATCAGTTCGAAGATCTTCTGCCGCCGCGCCGCGATGACCTTTTCACGCACCCCGCCAATCGGCAGCACGTGCCCGGTCAGGGTCAGTTCACCGGTCATCGCCACGCCTTTTTTCGGCGGCTGATTGCGGGCGAGCGAGAGCAGGGCGCTGGCCATGGTCACGCCGGCGCTCGGGCCGTCCTTTGGTGTGGCACCTTCCGGCACGTGCAGGTGGACGAAGGCTTCGTCGAAGAATTTCGGATCGCCGCCGAACGACTTCAGGTGCGAGCTGACGTAGCTGTAGGCGATTTCCGCCGACTCTTTCATTACATCGCCCAGTTGCCCGGTGAGTTTGAAACCGCGATTGAGCGTGTGAATGCGTGTGGCTTCGATCGGCAGGGTGGCGCCGCCCATGCTGGTCCAGGCCAGACCGGTGATCACACCGGTGCCGGACAGCACTTGTTCGTTGCGGAACACGGGATGACCCAGCGAGGCTTCGAGGTCTTTCGGCCCGAGCTTGATCACCGCTTTCGGGTCCTCAATCAGCTTCATCACCGCTTTGCGTACCAGTTTGCCCATCTGTTTTTCCAGTTGGCGCACCCCGGCTTCACGGGCGTAACCGTCGATCAAGGCCTTGAGCGCGCTGTCGCTGATGCTCAGACTGCCTTTGGACACGCCGGCCTTTTCCAACAGCTTCGGCCACAGGTGACGCTTGGCGATGGCGACTTTTTCTTCGGTGATGTAGCCCGACAGGCGAATTACTTCCATGCGGTCCAGCAACGGCCCGGGGATCGAATCCAGGGTGTTGGCGGTGCATACGAACAGGACTTTCGACAGGTCCATGCGCAGGTCAAGGTAGTGGTCGAGGAATTCGACGTTCTGTTCCGGGTCGAGGGTTTCCAGCAGCGCCGAGGCCGGGTCGCCCTGGTAGCTCTGGCCCATTTTGTCGATCTCGTCGAGCATGATCACCGGGTTCATCACTTCGACGTCTTTCAGCGCCTGCACCAATTTGCCCGGCTGCGCGCCGATGTAGGTGCGGCGGTGGCCCTTGATCTCGGCTTCGTCGCGCATGCCGCCGAGGCTGAAGCGGTAGAACGGCCGGCCAAGGGATTCGGCGATGGATTTGCCGACGCTGGTTTTACCCACGCCCGGCGGGCCGACCAGCAAGACGATGGAGCCGCTGATTTCGCCTTTATAGGCACCGACCGCAAGGAATTCGAGGATGCGGTCCTTGATGTCGTCGAGGCCGGCGTGGTGTTTGTCGAGCACCTTGCGCGCGTGTTTGAGGTCGAGTTTGTCCTCGCCGTACACGCCCCACGGCACCGAGGTCGCCCAGTCGAGGTAGTTGCGGGTGACCGCGTATTCTGGCGAGCCGGTTTCAAGGATCGACAGTTTGTTCATTTCCTCTTCGATGCGTTTCTGCGCCTGTGGCGAGAGGACTTTGCCTTCCAGGCGTTGTTCGAACTGTTCAAGGTCGGCGCTGCGGTCGTCCTTGGTCAGGCCGAGTTCCTGCTGGATGACCTTGAGTTGTTCTTTCAGGAAGAACTCGCGCTGATGCTCGCCGATCTTGCGGTTGACCTCGGCGGAGATCTCTTTTTGCAGGCGCGCGACTTCGACTTCCTTGCGCAGCATCGGCAGGACTTTTTCCATGCGCTTGAGCATCGGCACGCAGTCGAGCACTTCCTGCAGCTCATTACCTGTCGCCGACGTGAGGGCGGCGGCGAAGTCGGTCAGCGGCGACGGATCGTTGGGGCTGAAGCGATTGAGGTAGTTCTTCAGCTCTTCGCTGTACAGCGGGTTGAGCGGCAGCAGCTCCTTGATCGCGTTGATCAGCGCCATGCCGTAGGCCTTGACCTCGTCGGTCGGCTCGGTGGGCTGGTGCGGGTATTCGACTTCAACGAGATACGGCGGGCGGTGGTGCTTGAGCCAGGTCTTGATGCGCACGCGGCTCAGGCCCTGGGCGACGAACTGCAGTTTGCCGTTTTCACGGCTGGCGTGGTGCACCTTCACCAGCGTGCCGTATTCCGGCAGGGCTTTGGTGTTGAAGTGGCGCGGGTCTTCCTGGGGCGTGTCCATGAAGAACAGGGCCAGGGAGTGGTGTTCGGATTTACTGACCAGATCGAGGGTTTCGGCCCAGGGTTCTTCGTTGACGATGACCGGCAGCACTTGGGCCGGGAAGAACGGGCGGTTGTGGATCGGGATGACGTAGACCTTGTCCGGCAGGTTCTGGCCGGGCAGGGCGAGGCCTTTGCCGGTGGAATGGTGTTCGATGTGTTCGGCTTCGGTGTAGTCGTCGGGGTTGTCCGGGAATTCTTGCTGGTCGCTCATTGGGGCACCTGCGCAATGGGGTATGGGTCTTAGATGGGGCAGGCTTGGGGTGGTTTCAATGGGGGGCGGTGTTTCTGCTTGTGTGTTCAGGGTTTTGACAGGCGTCACGCTTTGGGCTTGGCGGCCTTTGGGCCGACCAGGTTCTTGGGGTTTTGGGTGTATATCCGTTTTTTTGGTAACGGCTACTTAGGGTTTCGCCCTTACGGCGACTCACTTTTTTGACAAACGCCTCAAAAAAGTAAGCAAAAAAAGGCTTGCTCCTGCGTTCGGCCCGCTCGCTGGGGCTCGGGGTCCCTTCGCTCCGGGATTGATCCGGGGGCAGCGCCTACGGTTTGCTTCGCTGCACCTCCTCTCGCTGTGTTTGGCTTCGCCAAACGGTCGCTGCGCTCCCCCCCCCCCCGGATCAACCCCTCCACTCAGCCTTCCGACGTCGCCCGTGGATCAAGATCAAGAGCTGCAGCCGAGCTAACGCTCATCCTGGAGTGGGGCGGCTGCGCCGCATGGGGCATGCACAAATCAAAACTGTGGGAGCTGGCTTGCCAGCGATGGCGGCCTGACAGCCGACCATGTTCTGGCTGAATGCACTCAATTTACCTGTGGGAGCGAGCCTGCTCGCGAAAGCGGTGGGTCAGGCACCTTAGATATTGAATGCGCTGGCGCCTTCGCGAGCAGGCTCTCTCCCACAGGGGATTAGTTGTGTGTTGGAGATTGCGAGATTTCGTGGTTATCCAGCACTCGGTTCACCGCCAGTTCGGCGAGCATGATGATTTGCTGAATGGCCAGTATCGTCCGGCGCTGCGGGATGTCGATGTACGCGGCGATGTCGCTGGTCATGAGGCTGGCTTGGGCCAGTGATTCGCAGGCGTGAACCAGCAGGCTTTCGTTGTCCATGTCCGGGGCGACCTGGAACATGCTGCTGGGTTTGTGGAATCTCACCGCGGCGACGGAGGGTTTCAGGTAGTGATCCAGCGCACGCTCGGCGGCGTCGTGGAGTTTTCTGGAATCGAGGGATTCGTAGGGGGAGGTTTCGGGGGGATTGGGTGTGGGTTTGATCATGGTGAAGCTCCGAATGAGAAGTGGGGCTGTCACTCTCAATCGCCGCGACGCGACTGAGGGTGGCAGCTGTACGCGGGTTCGCGGACCGAGCCATTCGGCAATCTCGGCATACCCGAAGGTATCCCGCGCACAGCCACCATCAAACCAAACGAAAGCACCTGAGCGCTCCAGTTCGGGCCGGCGATTATGCATTAAATCGAATGAACTGCTCGGGCCGCGACGCCCGGCCGCTGAATTTCCAGCGACCACCAGAGCCTATCCAGCCAACTTCCGAGGCACAACCGACGCGACCTGTCGGAAAACTCCGCGCAATCACCAGCATTTGTAGGACGAACACATTTCCCATAGACCAGCACATTTTCCTGTAGGAGCTGCCGAAGGGATATTGGGTGGGCACAAAAAAGGCGATGCCCCTCACGGAGCATCGCCTTTCTCTTACCGCCGCTAAAACTTATTCCGGCAGTTTGTACGCAATCACGTAGTCACCCATTTTGGTGCCCAGCGAGCCGTGACCGCCCACCACGAGCAGGACGTATTGCTTGCCGTCCTTGCCGGTGTAGGTCATCGGAGTCGCTTGGCCGCCAGCCGGCAGACGCGATTTCCACAGTTCTTTACCGGTGTTCACGTCGTAGGCGCGCAGGTACTGGTCGAGGGTGCCGCTGAGGAAGCCGACGCCGCCCGCGGTGACCATCGAGCCGCCCATGCTTGGCACGCCCAGGGTGAAACCGATCGGGATTGGCGAGCTGTCGCGGCTGGTGCCGTTCTTGCGTTTCCACACGACTTTGCCGGTGGTCAGGTCGATACCGGCAACGTAGCCCCAGGCCGGGGCCTGGCACGGTACGCCCAGTGGCGACATGAACGGGTGCATGATCACCGCGTAAGGCGCGCCGGTGTTCGGTTGCACGCCAGCAGTTTCGCTTTCGCGTTTGCTGCCGGCGGCGACTTTCTCGCGTGGCACCATTTTCGAAACGAAGGCCATGTAGTTCGGGCTGGTGAACAGCATCTGGCGAACCGGGTCGACCGAGACGCCGCCCCAGTTGAACACGCCGACGTTACCCGGGTAGATCAGGCTGCCCTGTTCCGACGGAGGCGTGTATTGGCCTTCGTAGCGCAGTTCCTTGAACTGGATGCGGCACAGCATCTGGTCAAACGGGCTCGCGCCCCACATGGCTTTTTCGGTCAGTTCCGGGGCCAGCAGGTTGAGGTCCGAACGGGCCTGGGTCGGTGCGGTGTGGTCGCCTTTCACGGCGCCTTGCGGTACCGGGATTTCCTTGATCGGGATGATCGGCGTGCCGTCACGACGGTCGAGGACGTACAGGCTGCCCTGTTTGGTCGGAGCGATCAGTACCGGTTTCACACCGTCGGCGGTTTTCATGTCGAGCAGGGTTGGCTGGCTGCCAACGTCCATGTCCCACAGGTCGTGGTGGGTGAACTGGTAGTTCCAGCGCACTTTACCGGTGGCCAGGTCGAGGGCAACGATGCCGGCGCTGAATTTCTCGGCGCCTGGGGTGCGGTCAGCGCCCCACTGGTCAGGCGTCTGGTTGCCCAGTGGCAGGAAGACCATGCCGAGTTTTTCGTCGACGCTGGCCAGCGACCACATGTTGGCTGAGTTGCGGCTGTAGGTTTCGCCCGGGGCCAATGGCTCGGTGGCGTCTGGCTTGTCGCTGTCCCAGTTCCACACCAGGTGACCGTCGCGCACATCGAAGGCGCGGATCACGCCCGATGGCTCGTTGGTCGATTCGTTGTCGGTAACGTGACCGCCCATGATCACCAGATCACGGGTAATCGCCGCCGGCGAGGTGGAGTAGTAGCCACCGGCGGTGAACGGGCCGATGCCTTGGGTCAGGTCGACCACGCCGTTGTTGCCGAAGCCTTCGCAGATCTTGCCGGTGTCGGCGTTCAGGGCGATCAGGCGGGCATCGGCGGTTGGCAGGTACAGGCGACGCGGGCAGGCCTGAGCAACGGCTTTGCCGGCTTCGGAGATGACGGCGGACGCGGCGTTTTCAGACTTGGCGTAAGCCGCTTCGTCGTAGTACGACACGCCACGGCAGGTCATGTGGGCGAAGCCCTTGAAACCCACCGGGCTCTTGATCTGCGGGTCGAAGCGCCAGATTTCCTTGCCGGTGTCCGGATCCAGCGCCAGTACTTTGCTGTGCGCGGTGCACGCATAGAGCATGCCGTTGGCTTTGAGCGGGGTGTTTTCGTTGGTCAGCTCGACCGGGTCATCTGCGGTTGGCAGGTCGCCGGTCTGGATGCGCCAGGCTTCTTGCAGCTTGCCGACGTTGGCCGGGGTGATCTGCTTCAGCGGCGAGTAGCGGTCACCGAATTCGGTGCGGCCATAGGCCTGCCAGTCGCCATCAGGCATTTGCGGTGCGGTGCTGGTCATGTCCGCGGTGTCGCGGCCCAGTTCACCAAAGGTTTCACCCGGGTGAGTGAACAGGCTGGCCAGAGCGGTGACACCGGCCAGAACCACGGCCACACTCAGACCGCCAGTGCCCATCGGCGCCGGGCCATTGAGCAGCAGCGGACGACGGAACCACGGCAGCAACATCACGATGCCGAGGACGAACCACAGGGCCAGGCGCGGCACTAGTTGCCACCAGTCCAGACCGACTTCCCACAGGGCCCAGACCGTGCTGGCGAACAGCACGATAGCGTACAGGCCCAGCGCTGCACGACGGCGCAGCAGCAACAGAATGCCGGACAGGGCGATGCCGATACCGGCCAGCAGGTAGTACAGCGAGCCGCCGAGTATGCTCAGCTTGACCCCTCCGGCCAGCATGGCCAGGCCCATCAGTAGAAGCAGAATGCCGAGCAGGCTCGGTAGCAGACGGCCCCGACTCGAAGCACTTTCGGTGCTCATAGTGTGATTCTCCGTGACGTTTATGTAGTCCCGCGCTGTAGTCACTTTAGATGACGATTGGGCGCGGGTATGGTTCAGATAAAAACTTGTCTAGCTAACGAATTTTTCCCGATCCCTGTGCGAGCTGGCTTGCCAGCGATGGCGGAGTGTCAGCCGACGATAATGGCGAATGTGAAATCGCATCGCTGGCGAGCCAGCTCCCACAGGTTTCTTCAGTGTTTTTTAGAATGACGACTGGATCTTGATCCCCGCGATCAGCGCGTCATCGACGTCGTTCACGCCACCGGGATGGCGGATGTATTGCAGGTTCGGGCGCACGGTCAGCCAGTTGGCGAGGTGCACGCCGTAATACAGTTCGGCACTGTATTCGGTGTCCTGCGGTGGCAGAAAGGACGGGTCGTCGTAGTCGTAGACCGCCTGCGCCTGATTGCTCGCTTCGGCGTTTTTGCGCAAGGCCGGGTTGACGTGGACGCGGGCCAGGGCGAAACCGATGTCGTCTTTGGCGCGGGCATCGAACGGGCCTTTGTAGACCACGCCGGCCTGCACGTAGTTGTCGATCGCGTTGGTTTTCTTGTCGTGCATCGTCGCGTTGGCGAACACGCTCAAGCCGCGCGAATGATCGCTGGCAATGCTGGTGACTTGCTGCTGCGCGCCGAACCACACGCCGTGTTTGCTCGACGCGCTGCGGTAGGCTTCGCCGCTCAGCGCGGCAGGCTGGCCGTTCTGGTCTTTATAGACGTCAGAGGCCTTGGCGCTGCTGTAGTAGTAACCGGCGCGGTATTCGCCCGGCAGGCCATTGAGCTTTGGCGTCCACACCAGCTCCACCGGCAGCACGGCGCCCTGGGTGCCGCTGCCGCTGAGTTTGAAACCGTTGCCGCGATCGAGGTTCGACGGGTTCTGCTCGTAAGCGCCGACCTGCGCGTACAACTCTGGGGTCAGGTGATATTTGACCCGCAGCGCCCACTGGCTGACTGGCCAGTTGTACCAGATGCCGCCGACCCAGTTGCCGACCTGCGAGCCGCAGAACGCCAGATTCTGGAAGTCGCACGGGAAGCTGTTGAAGTCTTCGCCTTCACCGAAACGGCCGACCTTGATGTCGAGCTTCTGATCGAAGAATTTCTGCTGGTACCACATCTGCGTCAGGCGCGTGGTCTGGCCACGGCCCCAGACTTCCTGGGCCGAGGTGAAGCCGCCCACGCGTGGATCGTTGATCCGGTCGTTGCTGATGTTGTTGCCGCTGCGCTTGGTGAGGGTCAGCTGAAACTCGGCGTCGTCCCAGCCAAGGATTTTTTGCAGGTCCAGGTGCGTGCCCAGACCGAACTGATCGCTGTAACGCGCGGTGCGATCGTGGTCGTAGCCGCCGTGCAGGTTGCTGCCCATTTCGCCGGTGTAATCGAGTTTGAAGTCGTAGCCTTTTTCCGCGAGTTCGGTACGCGTGCCGTTCCAGTCACCGAGCATCCACGGTGAGTCGCTGTCGAAGGCGGGGGCTGCCTGGGCGTAAGTGGCGAAGCCGAGCGCGGTGCAGCCGCCGAGCAGGCGCAAGGCTGAGATAGCGCTGTCTCGGGAGAAGGAAAAATCAGGCATGGGTCAGTCTTTTTTTGGTGTTTTACGGGGGTAAACCGAGCGCTTCAATTTGACGCAGGCAGTGAAGCGATTCAGCTGAAGGGCGGCAGGATAATGATCTGTAACAAAAAGACAAAGGGCTTTTGCAGACATGCAGCATTTCGGATTCGGTAACAGTGCGTCAAACGGGCGCATTGTGGCGCGGACCACAGGCTGAGATCTTCTCGGGTTGGCCTACATTTGATGCAAGGCCTTCCACCTGACCGGCCCCTCGGCTAAGGTGCGCGGCTTGTGCATTTTCACTCCGTCCAAAGGCTTGGCATGAACGACCACTCTCCTGATCCGCTGCATGGCGTCACCCTCGAACAGATCCTCAATGCGCTGGTGGCGCATTACGAGTGGTCGGGGTTGGCCGAGCGTATCGATATCCGCTGCTTCAAGAGCGATCCGAGCATCAAGTCGAGCCTGACGTTCCTGCGCAAAACGCCTTGGGCACGGGAGAAGGTCGAGCGCTTGTACGTGAAACTGATGCGCACCAAGCGACCGCTCTGAGATGGACGCCGTTATGCGGCGACGCCTGATCACGGTCATCGCCAGCCTCGGTTGGGCCGGGCTGAGCATTCAGCTGTACCTGATTTTCCTCGCACGGCTGAGTGTCGACGCCAGTCTGCTGGGCGGGCTGGTGAGCTTCTTCAGTTACTTCACCGTATTGACCAATACCTTGGTGGCGAGCGTGCTGACCTGTGCGGTTACCCGGCGTGAATCCGCCGCGCGACGCTGGTTTCTGCAGCCGTGGGTCAGCAGCGGGATTGCCGTGAGCATTGCCGTGGTCGGTCTCGCCTACAGTATTCTGCTTCGGCATTTGTGGCATCCGCAGGGCTGGCAGTTTATCGCTGACGAACTGCTGCACGACGTGATGCCGCTGCTGTTTCTCGGCTACTGGTGGTTTTGCGTACCCAAAGGCACGTTGCGCCTTTGGCACCTGCCGCTGTGGCTGATTTACCCGTTGGTGTATTTCATTTACGCGTTGCTGCGCGGGCATCAGCTCGGCGCGTACGCGTATCCGTTCATTGATGTGGCACTGCTCGGTTATGCACAGGTGTTCATCAATGCCGGGGGGATATTGGTGGGGTTTGTGCTGATTGGCTTGCTGGTGATCGGCCTGGATCGCTGGCGTGAGGCTGAAAAATAGCGTGTAAACCTGTGGCGAGGGAGCTTGCTCCCGCTGGGTTGCGAAGCAACCCTCAACCCGGACAACAAGATGCGTCAGGCACATCGCGACCACAGGTTTTGCGACTGCTTCGCAGCCGGGCGGGAGCAAGCTCCCTCGCCACAAAGGTGTTCATCTTAACGGTGGAGTGAACGTCATTCCTCTTCAGAAGAACCCTCGACCCGCCAGTAGCCCACGGCTTTGACGAACTGTTCATTGAGCCCATGCTCATCCAGCAGCACTCGGCGGATCTGCCGCGAGACTTTGGTCTCGGTCGCTACCCACGCATACAAATTGCCCTTGGGCACCTGCAGCTGTTTGACGGTGGTCAGCAGGTTGTCCTTGCCACCTTCACGCAGCACCCAGATCACGTTGACCTGCGCCGCGCTCTCCAGCACCTGTTGCTCGGCACCGTTCTCCACTTCGATCACCACCAGCGCCTTGCGATTGGCCGCCAGACCTTCGAGGCGCCGGGCGATGGCGGGCAGGGCGGTTTCGTCGCCGATCAGCAGGTAGCTGTCGAAGATGTCCGGCACGATCATCGAGCCGCGCGGGCCGCCGATGTGCAGGAATTGCCCAGGCTGGGCCTGTTCGGCCCAAGTCGAGGCAGGGCCATCGCCGTGCAGGACGAAGTCGATGTCCAGCTCGAGTTTTTCCAGGTCGTAGCGACGCGGGGTGTAGTCGCGCATCTCGGGCATCGGGCCATTGTCCTTGCCCGCGCCGAGCACCATGGTTTCCAGCGCTGCAGCCTGTTCGGCGTTCTGCGGGAACAGCAGTTTGACGTGATCGTCGGTGCCCAGGCTGATGAACCCGGCCAGCTCCGGGCCGCCAAGGGTGATGCGGCGCATGCGCGGGGTCAGGTCGACCACGCGCAGCACTTCGAGCTTGCGGCGTTTGATGTCGTGCATCACGCGGTGAATGGTTTGGGTATCGACTGCAGTCATTCGGCTTTCTCCGGGGCAGATTGAACGGCGGGGCCGTCGACGATGGCTTTGGCGGTGTCGTTGAGCAGGTCACGCACACGCAGGATTTCTTCGGCGCTCCAGCGCCCGTGGTGCATTTGCAGGGCATGGCGCAGGTTGTGCACGGCCTCGTGGATTTCCGGCGGCCGGTCATGGCCGCGCAACGAACGTTTGCTGACGTCGATGCGCATGCGCACACCGTCCAGTGCGACGGCTTGCTCGCTTAACGACAGACGACCGGTGTCGGTCACGCTGTAGCGTTTTTTGCCAGCCTCGGCGTCGCCACTGATCAGGTCGCTTTCTTCGAGGAAAGTCAGGGTCGGGTAGATCACCCCGGGGCTTGGGCTGTACGCGCCGTCGAACATGCCTTCGATCTGGCGGATCAGGTCGTAGCCGTGGCAGGGCTGTTCGGCGATCAGCGCCAGCAGTAACAATTTCAGGTCGCCCGGGGCAAACACCCGTGGGCCGCGTCCGCCGCGTTCACGGCCGGGGCGTTTTTCGAAGCCGTCACGGCCGTCGCCGTGTTCGCGGTGGTGATGGGGGGCATGATGGTCTCTCATTTTCCTTCTCTCTCGTCGTGTTTAGATACAACTTAAGATATATCTTATCGCTCATGCAAGGGGGCCTGACCAACGGTGCACACCTGATCGATCGAATCTGCGGCCAAAAAAACCGGAAAATGATCAAGAAAACGCAGTATTAAATCCCCCGACAAAGGCGCAGATTAGTGCTGAGTCTCTAATGTTCTGTTTCGCCCTTTATTTCCGGCAAAGTGTCGTACATGTCTGACGGAAGTTGCTGCAAAGTTGTGGCGCGTACAGTCACTCGGGTGGCGCGCTGTAGCCTGTATCTTACAGTCGGACAGGAACTTTCCTGAATTTCGTGGTTTTTTCTTTCTCATCTAATGGCGTCCAGGCTACAAGGTCGCAGGACGTTGCCTGCTTACTTTGAAGATAAATTGGTTGAACATGCTTCGGCGTTGAAAGTTAACGGTGAACAGGGATTGCTCGTGACTGTTCTGTTCGCCTTGACAGGTCGACGACTCAACTAATTTATATAAGACAGGTATTCAATGATGTTCAAGAAACTCGCCTTTGCCGCCCCTCTGACTGTATTGGCCATGAGCGCCTCGATGGCGTTTGCCGCGACCGAAGCCAAGCACTCGATCAGCATCGTGGCGCACGTACCGGCTGACGACTTCTATGCGGTGCCGGTGGATGCCGATCTGGTCAACAAGGATCAGGACATGAGCTACAACCCGGCGACCGCTTCGATGCGCGAAGTCAACGGCCACTTCGATGTGCTGCATACCGCAGGCAAGGTTCACGCGCGTCTGGAAGGTGTGCCGAAGCTCATCGCCGGCAACCAGACCATCGATCTGAAGGTTGAACTCAACGGCAAGACACTGACCACCACTTCGCAGGAAGTGGTGGGTGATACCGAGTCCAATACCCGTTATCGCGCACCGTTCAAGATCAGCGCCACCGGTGCCAAACCGGCCGCAGGCGACTACACCGGTGTGGTCATGCTGGTCGTCGAACCTTCGGTGTAAGTAATAACGGAAATACCTGACGTTACTTGTTCAAGTGGCGTAACCGGTCGGCAATTTGCAACTTGCAAGTTGCCCGGCCGGGCTTTTACTTCCGGTAATCAGAGTATTAATTCATGTATCCGATGACGCCCATCGCGACTGCGCTTGCGTTGCTTTTGAGCAGCAGCGTACTGGCGGCGCCGCCTCCAGTCGATAATACCCCGCGAAGTTTGCTGGCTCAGGCGAAAGGTCTACCGGCGGACTTCGAAGAGCATTTCTTTGATGTGCCTTTGGCGGTTCGTGTCGAACTTGATCAACAACCGCTGGGCGAGGCAATGATTGTGTTGTCACGCGATGATCGCATTACCTTGCTCGACTTCACTGACACCAGTGACAGCCGTTTCAGCGCGATCGAACAGCAAACGTGGGCCAGCATTCTCAAACCCGGTGTGGCCCTCGGCAAATGCAGCGGACAGTGCCCCGAGCAATTGCTGGAGTTGCATTACAACCTGCAAAACTCGCTGCTGTCGATCGCCACTGCAAACGCCGAGCGCGATCTGCAGGTCCAGCGTTTTCATGATCAGCCGGAAGGTGGCAGCCATGGCTTGATGTTGCGCAATCAGCTGAACCTCAACGGCGGCCAGGATCAGGATCTGGGCGGACGTTTCGGTCTGGAAGCCAGTGCCAGTCTCGGCAACTGGAGCCAGTCCTTCAATATGCAGCTGGCGCGCCTCGGCGGGCCGGACACCAAGACCTATCACGCGGTGCACGAGCTCTACACCCAGCGCGAACTGCAGGGCAGTTTTTTCCGTCTGGGCTATTTCACCCCCAATTCCGAAGGCCTGACCCGCCAGCCCCGTTCGTTCGGCACCAGCCCGGACACGGCGGTCGGCGTGATGTATGGCAGCTCCGACAGTCTGGCGGTCGATAGCCCGCGGCCCAGCGTCTACCCGATTTTCGTCACCGCCAATCGCCAGGCATCGGTGGAGATCTATCGCGATGGACTGTTGATCAATACCCAGTCAGTCACTGCCGGTCTGCAGACCCTCGACACCCGGCCGCTGCCCGGTGGCATTTATGAGGTGGAAGTGCGTCTGATCGAGGATGGCCAGACCACCTCGACCACTCAGGAGCTGGTCTACAAACCGGTCAACTGGCAAAACCTCGACGAGCGCTGGCGCTACAACGTGTTCGCCGGGCAGGAAAGCAAACTGCTGAGCAATTGGGAGCAACAGCAAAGCGGCGATCTCACCGCCGGCGCCGCGCTCAACTATTTGTTGCACCCGCGAGTGATCCTCGGCCTGTCGGCGCGCCAGGTCCGCGATACGTTGCAGTACGGCAGCTCGATCGACTGGAGCCTGGCGGACAGCATCAGCCTCTACGCCAACCTTTACCAGACCGAAGATCACGGCACCGGCGCCGATGTGCAGGGCTTGTACAACTACGGCGCCGGCAGCCTGGTGGTCAGCCACAACCGCAGCTGGCTCGACACCCGCAACACCTACGACACGCTGCCCGATGGCACCCGCGTACGCCAGCGCAACGTGTTCACCGGCGAAACCAGCAACTCGTCGCTGGCGCTCAACCATCGCATCAGTCGCAAGAACTCCCTGAGTGCGCGGGTCTCGCACAGCGAAGGCAACGTCGAAGGCGTGGGCATGGACCTGGGCTGGACGCAACGCACCGAACTGTTTGGCAGCGACGCCAATTGGCGCCTGTCGCTGTTCGATCGGCCGGGCAGTTACAGCAGCGGCGATGCACGCAATCGCGGGATCGACCTGAGTATCAACATGGCGCTGGGCGGGCCGAGCCAGCAATTGTCCGCCAGTATCGGCAGCCGTACCGCCCGTGATGGCAGCCGCGACAACAACGGCTCGTTCGGCTATCGCAAAGACCTGCAGGACCATGTTCTGCAAAGCGTGTCGGTCACCGCGCTGACCGACACGTACGGTGTCGGCCTGGCGAGTCTGGCCAACTTTCGCACCGATCAGGTCAATGGCGACGGCTTTCTTCAGCGCTCGTCCTACAACGGCAACTTCACTGGCGGCCTCAATCTCGACAGCACGATTGTCATGGGAGGCCAGCAACTGGTCATGACCAGCCAGCATCTGGGGCGCGGCGCCGGGATGATCGTCGATGTCGAGTCAGACATCGACGACATTGCCTTGCGTGCCGACGATCTCGGCGCAGGCAGCGCGGCGTTGCGGGTGGGGCGCAATTTCATCCCGTTGACGGCCTACAAGAACAGCTCGGTGAGCTTTGACTTCGAAGGCAATCACGCCCCCGCCGCGAATATCGAACCGGCACGCACCCGCTACCACCTGAACAAGGGCGGCGTGGAGTACCGCAAGGTGCGCGTGATGAAAACCGTGACCGTGCTTGGACGCTTGCTCGATCCGCAGGGGCGGCCGCTCAAGGGCCACCACGTGATCAACCACGCCAGCCGTGGGGTGAGCGAGGTCGACGGGTTTTTCTCGATGGAAATGCATGTTGGCTCACCGACCCTGGAAGTGCGCTACGCCGACCAGTTGTTGTGCCAGTTCCGGCTCGATACCGCCAAACACCGCAGTGAAAGCAACGTGCTGATGATCGGCGATCTGCGCTGCTCGCCGGATACGTTGGCGGATGTCTCTGTGAATCGACAGGAGGCTGGTTGAGTGGTGAATCTCAAGACATTTCTACCGCGATACTTTTGCTGGTTGGCGCTGTTTCTGGCGCCCACGATCGAGGCGGCGACACAGGACATCAGGGCGCTGTTCATCCCTGATCCAGATAATCCGCAGAGCAACAAATTCGTCAACAAGACGCCCTCCAGCGGCTATTGCGTGAGTTATCCCGAGCAGTGTCAGGCCTACAACATGTTCAGCATCCGGGTGCCGCTGCGCTTCAACTCGGTCAAGGCTCTGGAGCCCAATGCAAGTGCACGTGACACTGCAATGTTCAGGGTTCCGTCGGATTGGCGCGGGCTCAACGTGACCAACGCTGAAACGGGAGAAACGGAAAGGGTTGAAGTGCGGATCGCCGGCATTGGTTCGCAATACCGGCTCAGTGATACGGCCGTCAGACTGACGGGGGCTGACAGTGTACTCGAAGGGCATCAGGCCCTGTGGTCGGGTGGCAGTTGGGTCTATGCACCGTCGCCGTGCGAAATCAGTGGCGTGGGTGCCTATTCGGATGATTTCTACCGGTTCTTCTGGAAGACCCCGCGTCAGGGTAACTGCGTCAAACCGGCCATGTTTCGAATCCCGGCCATGACCTACGAGTATCTGGACTTCGCCTATGAACTGCGCACGCCCAATCCGTTGCACATGTCCACCGGGCTTTATACCGGCCAGGTCCTCTACACGCTTGGTCCTGGTGCCGATTTCGACATGGGGGACGTCATGGTGCCCGACGACACCTTCCTGGCGCTGCATTTCACTCTGGATGTACAGCACGCCCTCAAGGTCGAGATCCCGCCAGGTGGCGAGAAGGTTCAGTTAGTACCGGCCGGTGGTTGGCAGAGCTGGCTGCAGGCCGGTCGCCGGCCCGTGAGCCTGTTCCGTGACCAGATCTTCAATATCTCGGCGTCATCGCGATTCAAGATGCAATTGAGGTGCGAAATGAACCTGGCGCCCGACTGTGCGCTGGAGAATCGAGAAACCCATCGGCGAGTTCAGATAAACGTCAGCGTCAGTCTGCCTCCTGGCTTGACGGACATGGCCGGGCAACCGGTCAGGCACAGGCGATTGAGTCCGGGGGCGGAGAACGCGCTGTATTTCCAGCCTGGTTTTTATGTGGACCGTGCGCCGGGCACGCTGCATTTCGAGATACCGCCACACCAGATGGAATTCATGCTGCAACCCGGTGTTGCCGGCACTTACGCCGGCGCGGTCTACGTGATCTGGGATTCGGAAATCTGATGCGCCGCCGAGCGAAGCTTCGAGCCGGCACTGTGTTCAACGACCAAGGATTCAAGGTAATGAAACGTCTGTTGTTATTGATGGGTTTGAGCGGTTTTTCCTTCGGCCTACATGCCGGCCCGCAGATCAACGTCGGTACCGTCTACGACTATCTCGACAGTGACAAAAGTACCTACCTGAAACGGGTATTCAACAGCGGCGACAGCACCGCGTTCGTCAAGGTCGACATTCTCGAGATCGTCTACGACGCCGACGGCAGCGCCCGGGAAATCGAGGTCAAGAGTCAGACGGACATCAGCCGTCGTGATGGTCTGATAGCCAGCCCCGCACGGTTGATCGTCCCGGCCAACGGCATGCAGGGCACTCGCTTGCTGCTGATGGGCAACCGTGACACCGAGCGTTACTTCCGCGTGCGCTTCATTCCCGTGGTCCCGGAGAAAGAGGACGAGTTCGCGATTTCCGCCGAGGAACGCGACGAATACAAAAACACCCTGTCGGCCGGGGTCAACGTCATGACCGGCTTCGGCACGGTGTTCTTCGTACGTCCGAAAGACAGTCGCTTCGACAGCGTGATCGAGGACCAATCGAGCACGTATCGCATACGCAACAACGGCAACACCGTGGTGTTGATCGACGAGTTCCGCAATTGTGCCCTGAAAGAGGAAACCGCCTGCGAGCCGATCACCAAACACCACATCCGCGGCGGCGGCAGTTTCGAGTTCGTCAAGCAGCCCGGGCGCGAGTACCGCTTCAATCTGGTCGAGGGCGACAGCAAGAAAGCCTTGCGAGTTGTCGGCAACTAATCACGGGATGACCTGAGATGATCAAGCAATCGTTGATTGCCGTGGGCGCGGGTGCGCTGACGTTGTGCAGTGCTGCGCTGTTTGCGGCGCGTGAAGAGCACCGATTCGAGGTGTCGGTGGATATTCCGACCCTCGGTTTTTACGTGATTCCGGCCGAGACGGACTGGATTCATCGCCCGCAGATTCTGCCGTGGAACGTGACAACAAAGAGCCTGGGCGGATTACGCAAACAGTTCGACGTCAAGCACGACACCAGTGCCATCGAGGCCCGCCTGGACAGCGAGCCGTATCTGTCCAATGGCCGCGACGAACAGAACATTTATCTGCGCGTGAGCTTTGCCGGCACCCAACTGACGCATGAAACGCCGCCACGGCAGGTGGTCACGGCGGAGCAGGCGAGGGTCGGCGGGCGTTATGCCTTGGACATCCAGCCGATCGTGCCTGCCGGTGGTTACAAACCGGGGAGTTACTACGGCAACGTGCACCTGATATTCAATGCGGTAGCGCCGCAATGAGCAGCGTTGGGAAGCCATTCATGATAGTCATCCGTTGGCTATGCGGTGCTCTGTTGCTGGGTTTGTCGGCCGAGCGTACGAGTGCCGAACAGGTCGAGATCACGGCGCTGTTCAAGCCTGACTCGGCACAGCCGCAAAGAAACCGGTTTATCAATACCACGCCGTTGAGCGGCTATTGTGCGAACAATCCGGGGCAGTGTGCAGATAACGAAATGTTCAGTTTGCGCGTTCCGATCCAGTTTGAATCGCGGGCGCCCATTCGTGCCAATCATGATTCACCGCGCCAGGGTGCGATGCTCAAGGTGCCGGCGCAGTGGCGCGAGTTGACGGTCTATCACGAACACACCGGCAAGCCGGAAAAGGTGAAGGTACGGATTGCCGGCATTGGCTCCGAATACATCACTGAAGATGTCATGAAGCTGGTAGGCGGCGCCGCAGACTATCGCGTCGCGCACAATCTTTTATGGGGATTGAGCTGGGTCTATGCCCCGTCACCTTGCCAGTACAGTGGCGTCGGTTGGTTTATCCCCACCGCTTACAGTTTTTTCTGGAAAACCCCGTCGCAGGAAGCGTGTGCCAAGCAGGCAAAGTTCGACATCCCGTGGTTGCGCCTGGGCTACCTCGACTTCGCCTATGAACTGGAGACTCCGGATCCTTTGGGCATGTCGTCGGGCAGGTACCTTGGCTCGCTGACGTATACCGTCGGTCCCAATGGCGATTTCGATTTTGGCGATGTCATGCTGCCGAGCAGTTCGACACTGGCGCTGAGTTTCAATCTCGACGTGCAGCACACCCTCAAGGTCGATATCCCTCCCGGTGGTGACAAGGTCCGACTGGTGCCCGAGGGCGGCTGGCAGAGCTGGCTGCATTCAGGACGTCGGCCGGTGCGCTTGATCCGCGATCAGACGTTCAATATCTCGGCATCGTCGCGGTTCAAGATGCTCATGAGCTGCGGGCCCGGGCTGAATGGCGAATGTGCTCTGGAAAACCGGGAAGAGAATCGTCGAGTCGAGCTGTACATCAGCGTCAGTATGCCCAACGGCATCACCGACCTGTCCGGTCAGCCCGTGCGGGATTTACGACTGCGGCCCGGGACGGGGAACGAGCAATATTTCAAACCTGGTTTCTATGTCGATCAGGCACCGGGAACGCTGCATTTCGAGGTTCCGCCACATTCAATGGTCAGCATGCTGCGGCCCGGTGCAGGCGGCACCTATTCCGGGGTTGTCATTGTGATCTGGGATTCCGAGGTGTAAGGCGCGAGGCCGTCAGGTGTCTTGTGTCATGCCGTCATTACAAACCGGCGCGTCTCATGGCATCACGAGTCAAGCGTCTGGACAGACCCTTTTCCTCATCCACCAAATCGATCAGCACGCGGTTATAGGTCGCTTCGCTGATCGGTGTATCAGCGAACAGCACGGTGTCGGGGATCGGCAGATCGGCAGCGAGTTCGCGCAGTCGGCTGCGCCGCTCGGCGCGCTGTTGATCCGTGGTCGAAGCCAGCCATTCCTGCTGCACTTCGCGTAAGGTTTCCAGTTGTTCGAACAGCTTCAGGTAGCGATGCTTGTTCGAGGCCAGGCGCGCTGGAAACTGTTCTTGCAGGTAGTTCTGCCAGAAGTCCTGTTCGAGCATCTTGTCCACCAGACCATCGCCTTCACCCAGTGCCAGCACCGTGTCGTACGCCGTATCAATCATCGCGTCAGTCACGCCCGACACCGGTCGGAACAACATGGACTCGGTCTGCCAGGGCAGGCCCAGGCGTCTGGCCAGGCCGGTCTGATACGCCAGATAGACTTCGACATCGTCAGGATTGCCGCCGCGACTGTCGACGTCCGCACGGGCAATGTCGTTCACCTGTTCCAGGCGCGCCGCGCCCTGGGCCAGGGTGACCAGTCTGTTTTCCAGTTCCCGGGGGCCGATCGCGTAGGCATAGGCCTCGGAAGCCAGCACGTTGATGCCCATGTGGTTGAACAACTGAGCGCCGGCGTCCGCGCAGTCCACCGGAGCGACCACCATGGTGAAGAGTTTTTCCCGCAGCCGACTGTCGTGGTGCACGGCATCGAGCATGCGCCACACACGCTGCATCAGTTGCTGGCGCAGTTCACCGCCGGCGCGGTAGTCGGCGAATTCGCGTACACCGAGCAGCGTAGCCATGAACGGTTGCGCGGCCGGTTCCTCCACCAGCTCCGACCAAGGCGTTTCACGGTTGATGCCCCAACCGGGCACGTCGCTCCAATAATCGGCGCCAAACGCGGAAATGATCGAGAAGTTGCGCGTGGGATCGGCCGGCAGAACCGTCTCCTCGGGCAGGCCCACTGCGCGTCGATGGGTCTGATAGATCACCTGATTGACCTCAGACAGGCTGGCCACGTCCAGGCGCGTACGTGCCACCAGCCACTGTGCCTCGGAGCCGCTGACCACCTCCGGAATTGTCGTCAGCGGATTGCCGCGCAGATCAAGTAATAAGCCACGGGGACGAGGTCTGGCCAGAATGCCTTCAGGCCAGGCGGTCAGCCCGGTGTTCTTCAGGCCCACCACCTTGAGCCTGGGCATGCGTGACAGGTTCGGCGACAGCCCCAGCGGGTTGTCATCGAGTTTCAGCACTTCCAGGTACGTCAGGCTGCGTAAACGCTCGACGGTGGCGGCATCCAGCACAATCTTGTTATCGCTCAGACGCAAACGTTCGAGCCGGCGCAAGGACGTGCCGATGCGCTCTGGCAAACGGGGCAGGTCGCAGCCTTTGGCGCTCAGTTCGATCAGGTGCGGGAAGTCCTTGAGCAAGCCGCTGGAATCAGTGGCAAAGCGTGTGTTATCGAGTTTGAGCACGGTGACCTTGTCGAGGAATTTTTTCAGCTCCGGGCGTTTGGCCCACCAGGTTTCCAGGTTCAGGGAAAGCATCTCGCGCGACAGATCCAGCGCGTAAGAGGATGGATCGCTGCGTTGTCCCAAGTGTTCGGTCTTGCGTTCAAAACAAGCCAGCAGACGTTCGTGAATGTGTAATCCGCCGCCATCGCGAAAGCCATGGCTGCCCGGTCCCCAAGTGTCCGGTTGTTGATAGCGCCAGCGATTGACCGTTTCACGCAGTTCATCCAGATCGTTCTCCATTGCCTCGATGGCTTTGAGTGGTTCGCCCTGTTCGGTCAAGGCCTCGGCGAAGGCATCGACCTCGCGCGCAGTGAAGTGCGGATGCAGATCTTCGATGCGTTCGTGCAGGCTCGCGCCGTCTCGGCTCAAACCGCCTCCGCGCACCAACAGTTGGGTGTCGAATTGAACAACGGGGCGGATCGGCGGTTCGGCCAGCAGCGTGCGCCGTTCGCTCGGGGCGGTGGTTTTGGCAATGATCCATTGCTTGAGCTGCTCGGCGTCGCGGGTGCTGTAACCCAGTACGCTTCGGCCCTGATGTTCGCTCGCGTAGAGAATCGCTTCATACAGACCGCAAGCCCGGCGCAGCAGTTGATTCGAGCCATCGCGCACCTGATAAAGGTTTTCGCCAGTGCGCACCAGCACCCGGACGCGCTCGGCCGACTCGGCGCCGGCACTGCTGCGCAGGGGGCCGTCGAATGTTCCGTCACGGATGTCGATCCGCAGCGCGCCGAAGGCATCGCTGTGATGACGCAACGCGCCCAAGGCCAGGCGTTCGCTCTCGACCGTGATCAGCGCTTCGCGTTGCAGCCCTTGCGCCGCTCGAACCGACTGCACCTCAAACTCCAGCTCGCGGGCCAGGTTTTTCAGACGCAGCGGCACCTGCCGTCGAAGGGTGATCCGCTGCATCTCCAGAGGACGGGCCTGGCTAATAACACGTTCGGCCAGCACCGGCGTCAGTTGCGGGCAGTCACGCAGTACCCGGGCGGCCGGGGTAGAAAGAGCCGGCGCCGCGTCCTCCGGTGCCGGCTGGCTTGCCAGGCGCAGCAGGGTATCGGCCAGCAGAGGCGGGGGCGGCGCGTTTTCCACATGCATGCGCCGCAGGATGTTCTCATCGGTGCCGGTCAACTGGCGAATCTGTTCCAGTTGCGTATCGCTGAATCCATCGGTGGCGTGGCCGATTCGGCGCATCAACTGCGGGCCTTGCCACTGGCGCGGGTTTTCCGATTCACAGACCCATGCGCCATGGCTGTTGTGCCTGAGCGTCGGCGCGTAGGCGTCGGGGCGGCGTGGATGACGAATCCGGTGTTCACCGCTCAGCGGATCCCGGGTCACCTCGAACACCTGCTGATCCAGCTTCACCACGTGCTTGCTGCCCAGCGGGTGCAAGCCTTGCGCATCGGGACGGGTGGTGGCGGGCAGTATCTGGTCGGTCACGCGATACGGAGTGAGGTCGGGGTTCCAGAGGCGCGTCTGGCCGTCGCTGAGTTTTACCGGCTTCAGGCTTTCAAAAAACGGCGAGAGCCTGACCAGTGCCGCGCTGCCCAGCTTGGCACCGGCAGCGAAAATCCCCAGTTGCACGATACTTTCCAGCACACCGATGGCTTGAGCACCGGCTTGTGCCAAGTGACCTTCGGCCAGGTCGACGATTCCTTCAACAATCTGATCGGTGACCTGATACGCGGTATAGGCCAGCATCAACACGCCCAGCTCGGGAACGAAGGGCACGGCCACCAGCATCGCCAGATTGAGCATGTCCGTCAGGATTTTTTCCAGATTGTCCCACCATGCCCAACGGGCCATGCGGTCGGCGTATTCGGTGGCTATCGCAATCTCCCGGGCATCGTTGAGAATCTTGTTGAGTTTCTGTTGGTAGAGGTACTGCCACAGGTCACCGGTAAAGCGTGTTTCGCGATCCTGTTGAACCGGCGCTACGCGAAATTGCAGGTTGGGATGATTCACAGGCGTATCGCGCCAGTTGGGCAAGTTCGACCCGGAGGACGTCGCCTGCCATGTCACATGGCTGAGGCGCTCGTTCAGTCGGGCGAAGAAATAGCCTCGCTGGCGCTGCGGGACAAATTGACTGAAAAACCGCTGGTAAGACGAGGACGGAGAGGTGTCGCGCAACTGGCGGGTCAGCTCGGCCATGAACGCCAGTGAATCGGGATATTGCTTGAGTGGGTGTTCCGGGTCGTGGGGCACATAGGCCAGAACCGGCACGGGCCGCGTGGCGGCAAGCGGGTCGGCGCTGATCAGTACAATGCCTGTCAGCGGTGTGTCCATCATCGTCAACGTGTGATAGCGCACGGCCTTGCCGTGCCACAGTACTTGTGCACGGTCTTCGAGCATGCCTTGCACCACTTCAAATGCCTGACGGTCGATGTCGCCCTTGAGCAGGGCCATGCGCGCGGCGACTCGCAGTGTCTGTTTCTGGCTGTGCGTCACCTTGAGCTGCAGGTATTGACGGGCCACCTGGTTTTTCGAAAGCACGAATTCGTGCAAGTGGGTCTGGTAGCGCGCGCCGATATCCAGCTCGCGACACAATGCCTTGAATTGCTCGATGCTGATCTTGTGCTTGAGTGCCTTGACCGAGAACTGCCCGAGCGCATCGGGACGGGTGATAAAGCAGGAGTCGGCAGTGAACGTTTCGTCGCTGGAAAAGTTGTGCAATGCCGCGTCCAGCAGCGATACCGTGCGACTCTGCGTGCCTTTGGCAAAGTCATGCGCCCACCAGGACGTTCTGACTGGCATGTACAGCCGCACCCAGGTGTCCTCGACATCGTCCTCGACACCGAAGCGCGTCTTCAAGGCCTGTTGCAGCAAGGGTCTGGCGAAGGTGCGCGCATCCTGCAGCTTGCTCAGTGCGCGATCGATGTTGTTCTGCGCGGTCCATGCCTGGCGCATTTCATCCTTGAGTCGTTGATGCTCGCTGGCCGCAGCGCTGCGATGCCATGCAGGCATGGTCAAGGTGACGTTTTTCAATGATTCGACCCGTGCTGCCGAAGCCTTGTACAGCCAGTCGGGAAGGGCATCTTTAACCAGATCGTGATGGACACTTTTATGACCTTGGGCAGAAGGCGTCTGCTGCGATCGATACAGTGTCAGGGAAGGGTTGGGCATGGCCTGATCGTCCGTTGATCAAAATGGAGCGATCAGACTAAGAAATGACCCGGCGCGAAAAAAGCGCAAAAACAGGTTGGAAGCGCGGCGTGTTTACGCCGCGAAACAGCGGAAATTCAACGGCAAAAAATACTCCGTTACCACCCAGGCGCCAGCCTAACGTGCTGCGGTCATCGGATCGGGCTGGCACAGGGTATGCGTACCCGGCTGCAGATACGGCGAAAGGATCGGTGCCATGCCCTTGAGCACCTGCACCGGCAGCGCCGAGGTGAACTTGAAGTTCTCCGCCGAACGCCCGGGGACGAACGCGGTAAGCGTGCCGAAGTGGTTGTTGCCGATGTAGAACACGAAGGTCGCGGTGCGGTTGATCGACTTGGAACTGAGGATCCGCCCGCCGGAGCCGATGGCTTCGATGCGGTTGTCGCCGGTGCCGGTCTTGCCACCCATCACCAACGGCGTGCCGTCGGCGGTTTTGAAACTGCCGGAAACGCGTTTCGCCGTGCCCGAGTCCACCACTTGCGAAAGGGCTTCGCGCATTGCCGTCGCGACCTCCGACGGCATCACCCGTTTGCCGACATGCGGGTCGTTGGTCAGGCGGGTTTCATAGGGTGTACCAGCGGCAAAGTGCAGGCTGTCGATGCGCAGGGTCGGCATGCGCACGCCATCGTTGAGGATGGTGCCGATCAGCTCGGCAAGCGCGGCAGGGCGATCGCCGGAGCTGCCAATGGCGGTGGCCAGCGACGGCACCAGATGGTCGAACGGATAGCCGACTTTCTGCCAGCGCTGGTGAATCTCGAGGAACGCTTCGATTTCGAGCATGGTGCGGATGCGGCTGTCACGGGCGCCCTTGTGCTTGCTCTTGAACAGCCAGCTGTAGACCTCCTGACGCTCGAACTGGCTGGCCTTGACGACCTGACTGAAGGTGGCATCCGGGTTGTGCAGCAGGTAGCCCATCAGCCACAGGTCCAGCGGGTGCACCTTGGCGATGAAGCCCTGATCCGGCAGATCGTAGGTGCCCGGGCCGTAGGCGTCGTACAGCCGGATCAGACGATCGTCGGTGAGTTTTTCGGTGAGCTTGGCGCCTTTGAGGTGCGCGCGCACGAAGCTGTTGAAGTCTTCCTGACTGGCATTGGGCAGCAAGTAACGATGCACGGCGGCCATGCGGATCGGCGTCGGGCGCATGCTGTCGAGGAAGGTGTCGAGGCGCGCCTGGGTGTCCTTGTTCTTGTACTTCTTCCAGAACTTGAGCAGGAACGAGGTGCCTTCGCGGTCAGCGAAACTGGCCAGGTATTCCTGCCGTCGCGGGTCGCGGTCGTCCTTGAGCAATTCGGCGCTGCTGTTGGGGCCGGAGTAAGTGACGTAGCGCACCACATCGCGCATCAGGCGAATGAACGGCAGGTTGATCGATTCGCGCAGGGCGTCGCGCAAGGTCGGCATGCGGCCGTTGTCTTCCTTGCGAAAGTTATGGAACACATGGAGCCCGCCACCGGTGAAAAACGCCTCGCCGGGGCTGGCGGAATATTTGCGGTCGAGCGCGGCACCGAGCATTTTCGACAGGTCGTGATCCTTGTTCTGGATCAGATAATCGATCACCCACTGACTGAGACGATCCTGATCCGGCACCTCGACTTTCTTCAGTTCCGGCACGCTCATGGCGCCGTACTTGTCGTGCAGTTCGGAGATGATCTGCAAGTAAGTGGTGAGCACGCGCATTTTCGCCGTCGAGCCGAGCTCCAGCTTGCTGCCCTCGTTAATGTCGAACGGCTGATCGGTGCTGTCAGTCTGCACGCGTACCCGCGAGCCGTCCGGGGTCAGTTCGAACAGGGTGAAGCTGTAGCGCACCTGGGTGGTGCTGGTGGGGGTGAGCAGGCGTTCGCCAATCAGACCGATCTGCCCGGCGAACGCGGGATCGGCAAGTTTTTTCAGGTAGTCGGTGGCCTGGGTTTGCAGATCGCCCTGCAAGGTGCTGGTGGCTGACAAGTCGAGCCGATCGAGGTCGTACAGCGGGCGATTGAGCATCGTCGCCAGACGGCTGCGGGCAACGCTGATGCCCTTGTTGGTTTCGATCGGCTGGAGGGTCGGCTGGGTCTGCCAGTCGCGGTAAGTGACCTTGCTCGCGAGCGCGGCATCGGCCAGGGCGCTGTCGATCACGCCGTTCTGCTTGAGCAGGCGCAAGTGGCTGTCGGTGAGGTCGGCGAGTTCTTCACGGCCCTTGGTCAGGTAATGCGAAGGACGGCGCTGGGCGATCATCAGCGAGAGCATCTCGCGCAGGGCCAAGCCTTTGTCGGCCATGGTTTTCGGGTCGGTGGCCGAGCTGTTCAGCTGTGCATTGGCCTGGTTGAAATCGCTGCCGTACCAGACCCGCAAACCTTCGGCCATGCCATGGACCTCACCATGCCCCGGCACGGCGGAGAGGGGCACGCTGTTGAGGTAGTCGCGGATGATGTTCTGCCGCGCGCCGAGGGTTTGCGGCCCGGGCTGATAGGCGCGCACGCTGGCGGAAATCATCTGGCGGATCTTCTCCGCACCGGACACCGTCAGGCCATCGGGCGAGTGCCGGTACTTCTCCAGTTGCGTCGCCAAAGTGCTGCCGCCCGCCGATTGCCCCGGCAGGTGCAGCAGCTTCGCCACCTGCGACCAGGCGGCCATGCCGAAGCGCGGCCAGTCCACCGCCGGGTTGGCCAGCGGTTGCTTGGGGTCGAGCAGAAAGCGGTTTTCGATGAACAGCAAACTGCTGACCACCACCGGCGGAATGGCTGCAAAACTCGAATACAGCTGCTGCGGGTACTTGTACTGATACAACGGCGCAGCGCGGCAATCGGTGATCGACAGCCCGGCCTGGATCTTTTCCGAATAAGGCACGAACAGGCCTTTGTCGGTGTAGCTCAGCAGCGCCGGAGAAAACCGCGTCTGCTCGGTGATCACGTAGTCGCGCTTGAGCAGGCGCGGCAAGAATTCATCGAGAGAGCTGTAACCCAGACGCAGATCGAACGGCCCGTTGCCCGGGTAGCGGATCGCTTCGCTGGGGCCCGGTTCCAGCTGATATTTGAGCGAGGCGGCGTACTGGCTCAGCTCCCGGGCCTGAAAACGCGAGGTGCGCATCTCCTTGCTCGCAGCCAGACCCACGACGATGGCAATAATCAGCAGCAATAACCAGAACGCCTTCCAGCCATGCCGGTTGCGGCGTTTTTTGGGGGGGACAGGCGCTTCATCCACACGTTCAGTCGGAACCACGGCTTTACTCGAATCGGTTTGCCACAAAGCGCCCATAGTCGATTGATCCATTCACGCAGATTGATCGGACTTGACTGAAGCTTAGACGGTGGTTGGTGATGGGGAAAAAAATGTGCGGGGTTTGAGTGGGGGTGGTTTCTGAAGAAAACTGCACCTGTGGCGAGGGAGCTTGCTCCCGCTGGGTTGCGTAAGCAGCCCCAATCCCTCTAATCGCGATCTGTCTGAAACACCGCATGCGCGGGTAATACGACGGCTTCGCCGCCGAGCGGGAGCAAGCTCCCTCGCCACAGGGGAATAGACAGCCAAGCACATCGAAACAGCTGTGCTAGAGCTATCACCTACGCAATACCACCAACACAGGGGCATGACGGTGCACCAATGCTGTGCAATACTCGCCGGCCTTTTTAGTGGGGAAAAATCCTACGGAGTCCAGGTAATGCCTCTCCGTAAACCGGCGGAATGCCGAGATTTCCCGCTGAATGTTGCGGTTTATAGAGTGAAAAGCCCTGCCACAAGCTTTTTATACTGCACGCCCCGCTGATCTTGCAGGTCGGGACCTGCGAGACGCGTTTGCCCACGAGGCCGGCGCGGTTTCGGGAAGTTCAGGCCTATCGGTCGACGCTTCGCCACTCGGTGGTCATATCCAATAACAAGACGAGGTTGTATCCCTATGCCAGTCGGCAATCACCTGCCCCATGGCGAGACCGCTCACGGCGGTCCGCTCAAACGCGAACTCGGTGAACGGCATATCCGCCTGATGGCGCTCGGCGCCTGTATCGGTGTCGGCCTGTTCCTGGGTTCGGCCAAGGCCATTGAAATGGCCGGTCCGGCGATCATGCTCTCCTACATTCTCGGCGGCCTGGCGATCCTGGTGATCATGCGCGCCCTCGGCGAGATGGCCGTGCACAACCCGGTGGCCGGTTCGTTCAGCCGCTATGCCCAGGACTACCTCGGCCCGCTCGCGGGCTTTCTCACCGGCTGGAACTACTGGTTCCTGTGGCTGGTGACCTGCGTCGCGGAAATCACGGCGGTCGCCGTGTACATGGGCATCTGGTTCCCCGATGTGCCGCGCTGGATCTGGGCCCTGGCGGCGCTGGTCAGCATGGGTTCGATCAACCTGATCGCGGTAAAGGCCTTCGGTGAATTCGAGTTCTGGTTCGCCCTGATCAAGATCGTCACCATCATCGCCATGGTCATCGGCGGCGTCGGCATCATTGCCTTCGGGTTCGGCAACGACGGCGTGGCGCTGGGGATTTCCAACCTGTGGGCCCATGGCGGCTTCATGCCCAACGGCGTGACCGGTGTACTGATGTCTCTGCAAATGGTCATGTTCGCCTACCTCGGTGTCGAGATGATCGGCCTGACCGCCGGTGAAGCGAAGAACCCGCAGAAGACCATTCCCGATGCAATCGGCTCGGTGTTCTGGCGCATTCTGCTGTTCTACGTGGGCGCGTTGTTCGTGATCCTGTCGATCTACCCGTGGAACGAAATCGGCACTCAAGGCAGCCCGTTCGTGATGACCTTCGAGCGTCTGGGCATCAAGACCGCTGCCGGCATCATCAACTTCGTGGTGATCACGGCGGCACTGTCGTCGTGCAACGGCGGCATCTTCAGCACCGGGCGCATGCTCTACAGCCTGGCGCAGAACGGTCAGGCCCCGGCCGGTTTCGCCAAGACTTCCAACGGCGTGCCCCGCCGGGCACTGCTGCTGTCGATTTTCGCGCTGCTGATCGGTGTGCTGCTCAACTACCTGGTGCCGGAGAAAGTCTTCGTCTGGGTGACGTCGATTGCCACCTTCGGCGCGATCTGGACCTGGGTCATGATCCTGCTGGCGCAACTGAAATTCCGCAAAGGTTTGAGCGCCAGCGAACGTGCCGGCCTGAAATACAAAATGTGGCTGTACCCGGTCAGTTCTTACTTCGCGCTGGCGTTCCTGGTGCTGGTGGTCGGTCTGATGGCGTACTTCCCGGACACCCGCGTGGCACTGTACGTGGGGCCGGCGTTCCTGGTGCTGCTGACGGTGTTGTTCTACGTGTTCAAGTTGCAGCCGAGCGGTGCGTCCCAGGGCGCGGTGCGTTCGGCCACTTGATGTAGTCGATAGCAAAAGCAAAAGGTCGCAGCCTGCGGCAGCTCCTACAGGGTTGATACATTTCCTGTGTAGGAGCTGCCGAAGGCTGCGATCTTTTGCCGTGTTACCGCCGGTCTGAAAGAGCGATACAAAGCGGCCGATCAGGCTCAAACCTGTATCTCTTTGCAATCCCGCGCGGCAGTAACCGAGGCGCAGACATGAGGGCGAGCGCATTTCTCGAGCGAGAGCTCAGTCAGCGGCAAGTCGTGCTGTTCTTCCTGCTTGCCACGTTGCTGTACATCCTGCCGCTGATCCTCGCCGACTTCCCCTACATTGACGACAACTGGCGCACGCTGGCCGCCGCGAATGCCTGGGCCGGGCAGGGCCGATTGTTTGCCGACTGGTTTTATCAGGCGCTGACGTTCACCGGGGCGGCACCGAACATCTATCCGTTACCCCTGTTGCTCGCGGTCGTGGCCATGAGTCTGGCGCTGACTCGGCTGACTGTTCACTACTTTGTCGAACCGACGCTGGCCTGTTGCCTGGTCGCGTTGCCGCTCTGGTACAACCCGTTTCTGCTGCAGAACCTGTCCTATCAATACGATGGCCCGATCATGGTCTTGAGCATGGTCGCGGTGATCTACGCCATCACATTCGAAGGTTCATCGCGGGTACAGCGCTGGCTGGTACCGGCGGCGTTGCTGGCACTGGCGATCGGGCTGTATCAGATCAGCCTCAATGTGTTTTTCGGTCTGTGTGGTGTCGAGTTGATCAGGGCTGTTCAGCGGCAAACGCAGTGGCCGCAGATCTTGCGGATGCTGGGCTGGAAGCTCGCACAAGCGGGCCTCGGCATCCTGATCTATAGCGTCACGGCTTATCCGTTCATGGAGACGTTGCGAAGAACGGATCTGCTGAACCCGGACACCCACCCGCTGTTGCAGATCGGCATCAATTTCTCTCGGGTGCTACACAATGTTGCGCTGCTGTTTCACGGCGGCTACTCGTGGGTTTTCGCTGCACTGGTGTTGTGTGCATTCGCGGGCTGTCTGCGTCTGGTTCGGGGCCGCCAACGCCGTTGGCCAAGCCTGCTGCTGTGTTTGCTCACGCTGCCCGTTCTGGTCTTGCTGGTGCCCGGAATCACCCTGCTGTTTCGGGATTTCAATGAAGGCGCGCGGACCCTGATGGGGTTCGGCGTGTTACTGCTGGGGCTGTTCTATCTGGCGCACGTTGCGCTGGCGTCCGGGCACCGCCGATTGCCCTTGCTGCTGATCATTGCGCTGCTGGCGACACTCTCGCTGTCCTTCGCCTATGGCCGGGTGCTGAGCCTGCAGAAAACCTTTGCCAACAGCGCGCTGTACAGCCTGAGCCACGACATCGCCGCCCATCGTGAGCTGCGTGAAGCGAAACGGATTTACCTCTCGGTCAGCTACTCCGATCGCTGGCTGGCCAGTGCGGCCGGTTCATTCAAACAGCTGCCGGTGTTGCACTATTTGCTCAACGTCGACTACTTCATCCTCGCGGAAAATCTGCCGTCGGCAGGCATCACCAACGTGGTCGCCGAACGCGAACGGCGCAACGCCACACGCGTTGGTTATCAGGGTTTTCCTGCGTTGGTGGACAGCCTGTATTACCGGATTTACTTGATTGGCGATTACGCTTTCATCGTCATGAAGGAACCGCCTCACGGCAGGTTGCTGCAGTGGTAACCCTGACCGTCCGTCGCAATCCATCCCGCACCTGTAATTTCTGACAGTAGACCACTCAAGCGCCTTGCCCTAGCTTCGAAGGTCAGCCGGACCAAGCCATGGCAAGGAACCGTAATGAAAGGATTTCCTGCGCTGACAGTGATTGGCATCGCTGATGCACTTATCCACTGGCAGATTTTTTTTGTTTTATGCAGCGCCATCGGGTTGACCCAGGCAGCCAGTAACTTCGCCGCATTCTGCGTGGCGGCGGCGTTCTCGTTTTACGTGAACCTGCTTTACACCTTTGACAGCAAAACGTCGGTGTTGGGCTATTTGCTGTTTATGGGGCTGATGGCGGGAGCGAGCTTCGGCATCGGCGTGATTGCCGATACGCATGGCTGGCATGGATTGCTGACGGTAACGGTGTTTAGCGTGCTGAACCTGACGTTGGGGTACTGCTTTTTCCGGTTTGTGCTGTTTCGCCAGCAACGGAGCTGAGCGCCAGCCTGCCGATCGGGCTGGCGCATCGATCATCATGCTGCGGCTATTTCCTGCGCCTCAAAACTGTCCGCCCGCGCCATCTGCCACATCCGCGAATAAAACTCGCCATTCACTTCTCCGGTGAGCAATTCCCCCGGTTTCAGAAACACATGCAGCTGCGAGAACAGCTTGATCTCGGTCGCCGACATGCGTCGCACCAAGTGCTTGGCCGACAGTTGTGATGGATGCTCAAGACCGGCTGCCGCCAACATTTCTGCCAGTGCCTTGAGCGTGTTGCGGTGGAAGTTGTAGACGCGCTGGGCCTTGTCCGGGACAACGAGGGCGCGTTGACGCAGGGCATCCTGGGTGGCGACGCCGGTCGGGCATTTGTTGGTGTGGCAGCTTTGCGACTGGATGCAGCCGATGGCGAACATGAAGCCGCGCGCCGAGTTGGCCCAGTCGGCGCCGATGGCCAGCACGCTGGCGATGTCGAAGGCGCTGACGATCTTGCCGCTGGCGCCGAGTTTGATCTTGTCGCGCAGGTTCAGGCCGACCAGGGTGTTGTGCACGAACAGCAGGCCTTCGCGCATCGGCACGCCGATGTGGTCGGTGAATTCGACCGGCGCGGCGCCGGTACCGCCTTCCTTGCCGTCGACCACGATAAAGTCCGGCAGGATGCCGGTTTCCAGCATGGCCTTGGCGATGCCCATGAATTCCCACGGATGCCCGAGGCAGAACTTGAAACCCACCGGTTTGCCGCCGGACAGCTCACGCAGTTGCTGGATGAACTGCATCATTTCGATCGGCGTGGAAAACGCGCTGTGGCGTGACGGCGAAACGCAGTCTTCGCCCATCAGGATGCCGCGGGTGTCGGCGATTTCCTGGGTAACTTTGTGCTTGGGCAAGATCCCGCCGTGGCCGGGTTTGGCGCCCTGGCTCATCTTGATTTCGATCATCCGCACCTGCGGATTCTGCGCCTGGGCGGCGAAGCGTTCCGGGTCGAAACGGCCATCGCTGGTACGGCAGCCGAAATAACCGCTGCCCAGTTCCCAGGTCAAGTCGCCGCCGTGTTCGCGGTGATACGGGCTGATGCTGCCTTCGCCGGTGTCGTGGGCGAAGTTGCCGAGTTTGGCGCCCTGGTTCAACGCGCGGATGGCGTTGGCGCTGAGCGAGCCGAAGCTCATGGCCGAAATGTTGAACACCGACGCCGAATACGGCTGCGTGCATTGCGGGCCGCCGACGGTGACGCGGAAACTGCTCGGGTCGCTCAATGGCGCCGGGCGCATCGAGTGGCCGATGAATTCGAAGCCCGATTGATAGACGTCGATCAACGTGCCGAAGGGTTTGTCGGCGGTTTCGTTCTTCGCCCGCGAATAGACCAGCGAGCGCTGGGCGCGGGAGAAGGGCAGGGCGTCGCTGTCGGATTCAAGCAGGTACTGACGGATCTCCGGGCGGATGCCTTCGACCAGATAGCGGATGTTGCCCAGGATCGGGTAGTTGCGGCGCACCGCGTGCGGGCTCTGCAGCAGGTCGAACAGACCGAGCAGGCTCAGCACGCCGGTGACGGCGGTGATCGGCCACAGCCAGTCGTGTTCGAGAAAGGGCAGGCTGGCGAGGGTGAAGATCACGCAGACGGCAAAGAAGGCGTAGCGGCTCAGGAGTGACAGGCTCATACGGTTTCCTTGGTTCGGACTCAATGATTACCCATGGCGCGCAGACTGGCTTGTTCTTGTGGCGAGGGCGCGTGCTCCCGCTGGGTTGCGCAGCAGCCCCAAACCTGGCCATCACGGTCTGCCTGATGCATCGCGTGTCCAGGTTTTGCGACTGCTGCGCAGTCGAGCGGGAGCAAGCTCCCTCGCCACAAGGAATTCCAAGCTTCAGATGTCTCCTGCATGCCAAGGCTTTTCAGGCGTTCTGCGCCTGGAGAAAAATCGAAAACAGCTCCGACTGGGATTTGATCCCCAGCTTGCTGTACATGTGTTTCTTATGGACTTTCACGGTTTCGACGGAGATTTCCAGCTTACGGGCGATTTCTTTACTGGAGCAACCGCTGAGCATCAAACGCCCGACATCCAGCTCCCGGGCAGTCAGTTGCGCACCCTTGAGTTGCTGCACCGACGCTTCCAGTTGCACCCGCCAGTCGGCCGGTGCAGGCGCGGCAGCGAGGGCCACGGTTTCGTTGATTTCGTACGGCAGGCGCTGGCGCAACAGACCCAGCACCCACGGCTGGATCAATGACAGCAAAGCGATCTGTTCGCCAGTGAAACGTTGTTCACTGCCCAGCGACAGGCACAGCGTGCGTTCGCCTTCGAGCTGGCAATTGAACTGGATTTCGTCGGCGACCACATTCAGACGAAAGTATCGCTGGTAATACTCGGTCAGCTCGAAATGCTCCGGCGCCACCTCCGACAGGCGATACAGCCCGGTGCGCGACTGCTCGCGGCAGGCGATGTAGAACGGATCAAGCAGATACAAACCGCGCAGATAATCCTGAAACAGCGGGTCGGGACTGCCGTCCTCGGCGGGGCATTCGGCGAACACTTGCGGGTGCTGATCGGCACTGAACAGCAACACCACCCAGCTATCGAACGCCACGTACTGGTCGAGCAGACGCACCAGTTGTGCCCAGAAATTCGGCTTGTCCAGTGCGTCGATCAACTGCCCGACGGCGCGGTGCCAAGTGATGTCATCAAACGAAACGGTCATGAATCTACCCCTATCGGGTTACCCCGGCCGCGTGATTCCCTGCCGGTTGCTTGCTGCGCATACTGGCCCACAGACAGCCACCGGGCAATCTTTCAGCGCCCGGCCCTGACCACAAGGACTCGCAATGAAAGTCGAACTCGCCCAACTGGCGGGCCGTGACAATGGCACCGCATACAACCTCGAACGCGCCCTCGCGGCGATTGCCGCGTGCGGTGCCGACACGCAACTGATCGTATTCCCGGAAACCCACCTGATGGGCTTCCCGACGGCTGACACCGTGGCACAGATCGCCGAGCCGCTGGATGGCCCGACCGTCCGCGCGGTGCTGGCCGCTGCCCGCGAGCGCAACCTCGCCGTGGTGATCGGCATGGCTGAGAACGACAACGGTCGCTTCTACAACACCACGTTGCTGATCACCCCCGAAGGCATCGCCCTCAAATACCGCAAGACCCACCTCTGGGCGTCGGATCGCGGCGTGTTCGAGGCCGGCGACCGCTACGCCACCTGCGAGTGGAACGGTGTGCGCGTCGGCCTGCTGATCTGCTACGACATCGAGTTCCCGGAGTCCGCCCGCGCGTTGGCGCAACTGGGCGCCGAGTTGCTGATCGTGACCAACGGCAACATGGACCCGTACGCCCCGACTCACCGCACCGCGATCATGGCCCGTGCTCAGGAAAATCAGGCGTTTGCGCTGATGGTCAATCGCGTTGAGGCCGGGGATGACGGCTTGATGTTTGCCGGCGGCAGTGCGCTGGTCGATCCGCTGGGGACGTTGCTGTTCGAGGCGGGGCGCGAAGAAGGGACGTTCAGCGTCGAGCTGGATTTCGACCGGTTGCAGGTCGCGCGCCAGGATTACCGCTATCTGGATGATCAGCGGTTGAAGCTGCCGGGGGAGGTGGTGGAGCACGCGTGCGGATTGCGTGAGTTGCTGATTCCTGCGCGCTGAAGATCAAAAGATCGCAGCCTTCGGCAGCTCCTACACCATTGCACTGCGTACTCCTGTAGGAGCTGCCGAAGGCTGCGATCTTTTATCGATTCATCTGACTCACCCAAAAAAACAAAGCCACACCCGAAACATTCGCCGAACTCGGCTCTGCCATAAATCCAATAACATTCGGAGTAAGTCGCCCATGGCTCGTTTGCAACGCACCCTGTCATTAGGGTCGGTGGTGCTGTTCGGCATCGCCTACATGACGCCGATCATTGTCCTCGGCACCTTTGGCATCCTCGCGCAATCCACCGCCGGCATGGTCCCGGCAGCGTACCTGGCAGCACTGGTGGCGATGTTCTTCACCGCTATGAGTTACGGGCGCATGGCCGCCGCGTTCCCGGTTGCCGGTTCCGCCTACAGCTACGTGCGCAAGGCGATCAGCCCCAGGCTCGGCTTCATCGCCGGTTGGGCGGTGTTGCTCGATTACCTGTTTCTGCCGATGGCGATCTGGCTGATCGGCGCGGCGTACCTTGCTTCGGCATTCCCGTCGATCCCGCAGTGGATCTGGGTACTGGCGTTCATCGGCATCACCAGCGCGATCAACATCGTTGGCCTGAAACTGGCCAACGGTATCAACGCCTTGCTGATGCTGGTGCAATTTCTGGTGCTGATCGCCTTCGTCGCGCTGTGTGTGCACTACGTCGGCGGTGATGCGCGCACGCCGTTGTGGTCGATCAAACCGTTCTTCAACGGTGACATGCAAATGCCGCTGATCATGAGCGGCGCGGCGATTGCCTGTTATTCGTTCCTCGGCTTCGACGCGGTCAGTACGCTGACCGAAGAAACCCGCGACCCACGCCGCACCATTCCACGGGCGATCATGTTGATCACCTTGATCGGCGGGCTGATCTTCGTCGGCGTGTCGTACTTCGTGCAGATTGCCCACCCGTCATTCCAGTTCGACAGCGTCGACTCGGCGGCCTATGAAATCGCACGCAACATCGGCGGCGACCTGTTCGTCTCGATCTTCCTCATCGGCCTGATCGTCGGCCAGTTCGCTTCGGGGCTGTCGGCTCAGGCCAGCGGTTCGCGCTTGCTGTTTGCCATGGGGCGCGATGGCGTGTTGCCCAAGTCGTTTTTCGGCACCTTGCATGCGCGCTTCGGCACGCCGGTCAACAGCATCCTGCTGTGTGCGGTCGTGGCGTTGCTGGCACTGAAACTCGATGTGACCACGTCAACCTCGTTCATCAACTTCGGTGCGTTCCTGGCGTTCAGCCTGGTCAACCTGTCGGTGATTTTTCATTACTGGATCGGTGGCGAGAAAAAAGGCCCGCGTGAGCTGGTGCTGTTTCTGGTCTTCCCGTTCATCGGGCTGCTGGCGGACGTGTGGCTGATGGTCAGCCTTGATCATCTGGCGGTGTATCTGGGCTTGAGCTGGCTGACGATTGGCGTGGTGTATCTGGCGGTGCTCACTGGCGGCTTTCGGCGGCAGCCGCCGGAGATGGATTTTCAGGAAGCGACCTGAGGCGCCTCAGGCCGCGGGCCGGCTCTGACGCATCGGCAACTCGACGCGGAAGGTCGTGCCCACCCCCGGTTCGCTGCGGACTGAAATATCACCACCGTGTTTTTTGACAATGCCGTAGGACAGGGACAGGCCCAGCCCGGTGCCCTGGCCAACCGGTTTGGTGGTGAAAAACGGATCGAAGATTTTCTGCAGGATGTCCGGCGCAATCCCGGCGCCGGTGTCCTCGACTTCCACCCAGGCCGTGTCCTGCTGTTGCCCGGTGCGCAAGGTGATGGTGCCGCGCTCGGGGCCCATGGCCTGAGCCGCGTTGACCACCAGGTTCATGATCACCTGATTGATTTGTGACGGCAGGCACTCGATGTCCGGCAGCGGCTGATACTCCTTGATCAGGTCAGCCTTGTACTTGAGTTCGCTGGCGACAATATTCAGGGTCGACTCGATGCCTTGCTGCAGATTCGCCCACTGCCATTGCTGATGGGTATCGACCCGGGAGAAATCCTTCAGATCCTTGACGATCTGTCCGACCCGGCCAATGCCTTCCTTGGATTCGCGGATCAGTACCGGAATGTCTTCAAGCAGAAAATCCAGATCGGCGTCTTTGCGCAGCTGCTCAAGCCGGGCCACGGATTCGCTGTCTGGCGTGGCGCCCAGCGTCTGCCAGGCATCGAGTACGCTGAGCAACTGATTGAAGTAGCCGTCAAGGGTGCCGAGGTTGGAGGAGATGAAACCGATCGGGTTGTTGATTTCATGGGCCACACCAGCCGCCATTTGCCCCAGTGAAGCGAGCTTTTCCGACTGCACCAGCTGACTTTCCAGTTGCTTGCGTTCATCGATTTCGCGCTGCAGAGCTTCGCTGGCCTGCTTGAACTGGGCGGTGCGCTGATCGACCAGATGTTCCAGGTGATGCATCTGCAAGGAAGCGCGTTCGGTCATCTGCCATTTGGTCAGCAGGGTGTTGGCCATTTGTTGCACTTCAATGTTGTCGAACGGCTTTTTCAGAATCAGTAATCGGTCATGCGCCTGCAGCCGTTCGAGCAGTTCATCCCAGGAGTAATCCGAGTAGGCTGTGCAGACCACCACCTGCAACAGCGGATCCTGTTGCCAAAGGTGTTCGATGGTTTTCGCGCCGTCCCAGCCGTCGGGCATGCGCATGTCGACGAAGGCCAGTGCGTAGGGGCGTTGTTCGTGCAAGGCCTGCATCAGTTTGCCCAGGCCTTCCTCGCCGCCGTAGGCCGAGTCCAGCTCGAACGGCGGACGTTCGGCGCGCACCTGTGCACCAAACAACGCCGCCTCCATCTCGTCCAGTTCCACTGACTGCGCCGCCGGTGGCGCGAGAATCTTGCGGAAGTCTTCATGAATCGACGGCATGTCGTCGATCAGCAGAATACGGCGGTTCGACAGCTCGCTCATGCGTTCTCCGTGACGCTGATCAGGGGAATCTGCAAGGTGAACAGCGCACCTTTGCCCGGTCCGTCGCTGTGCGCGGTGAGGTGCCCGTTCATCTCGATGGCCGCCAGGGCGCAGCTGTGCAGACCGAAGCCGTGGCCTTCCTTGCGGGTGGTGAAGCCGTGGGCAAAGATCCGCGTCATGTTTTCCGGCGCAATGCCTTCGCCATCGTCCTTGACGCTGATTTCGAGGAAGCTGTCATCGACGATTTTTACCGCCAGCGTCATGGTGCGAGGGCGGTTGCTGAGGTCGGACATGGCGTATTTGGCGTTGCTGATGAGGTTGATCAGGATCAGCAGCAAACGGTGTTTATCGCCCATCACCTGCGGCACCTCGGCGTACTCCCTGACCACCGTGACGTGGTGTCGGGTCAGCGCTCCGGCGTTCATGCGCAAGGCGTCTTCGAGCAATTCATTGATGAACAGCGGTTCAGTCATGCTGTTGGCGCCGGCGTAGGACTGCTGGGTGGCGACGATGTCCTTGATGTGATCGACGCTTTTGTTCATCTGGTTCAGTTCGTCGACCATTTCCTGCTGTTCCTGGGCAATCGCACCCACCAGCTGATTGAGGTAACCGGGAAGCAATTTGCCCTTGGGGTCTTCGCACAGAAAGGCGCCGAGGTCATGCGGGTGTTCGTTGATCAACTGCATGGCCTTGCCCAGGCCCTGGGTCTTGCTGTTGCGCAGCTTGCGCGTGATCAGGTCGCTGGAGATGTTCACGCTGTTGAGCACGTTGCCGACGTTGTGCAGCACGTTGGTGGCGATTTCCGCCATGCCGGCCTGACGCGCCGCGTCGAGCAGTTCGCTCTGGGCGTCCCTGAGTTCGCGGGTGCGTTCCTCGACCCGTTGCTCCAGGGCATCGTTGGCCGTTTGCAGGGCCGTGTTGACCCGATTGATCTCGGCGAAACTGCCGATCAGGCGGATCGCCAGCCACACCAGCGAGAGCATCAGCAATACCGAAAACAGCAGCAGGTAGAAGTGGTATTGGCGGTCGACCCGATCGGCGCGCTGTTGATCGCGATCGAGCAGGGTGGTGAGGGTATCCAGGCGCTCGGCCACGGGAATGTTTTCGATGCTTTCGAGCAACTGATTGACCAGCGGCTGCTCGCGCGCGATCAGGCTGATGTGGTTGCTCATGATTTTGATCGGGGTTTCAAACGCCGTCGGCAGCCGTTGCGCATTGACCTTCAGTTTGTTCAGGCCGACCTCGATGTCGGCGGCCCTGTCGTCGGAAGTGACCTGGGCGAACTCCAGGGCACTGAGCAGCAGGTCGTAGGTGTCGGTGGTGATGTTTTGCAGCTGTAATTTATCCAGGTCCGACAGGTTGGCGAGTTGCTCCTGAATGTCGTCTTCGGCGGTGGGCAAAAAGGCCAGGGAATTGCGCAACAGTGCGTTGTGCGATTTGAACTGTTCGACCAGGCGGATCTTCTCCTGCATCGCCTGCAGAAAACCCTCGTGGGCGTCGTTCCATTGCGCCGAGTCGTTGCGGCCATGCCTGGCCTCGATCGCGTCGAAGCGCGCCCAGAGCCGGTTCATCTCGGTCATGGGTGACACCAGCGGATCATAATTGTGGGTGAGCGCCACTCGCGCCTTGAGGATCTCGTTTTCCCACAGCGAATTCTGCTGTTTGATCTGCCGGATCAGATCCCGCGACTCGGTATAGGTCATGGTCTGGTCGGAGCTGGACTTGAAGTACAGAAACAGCAGTATCGAAGCCAGCACCAGAGCGACCAGCGTGAGCAACAGCAGACTGCGCCGACGGGAGATGTTGATCATGGCTTGCCTTCCCTTTGGCCGGTCAGGGTCTCGAGAAACAGAATGATCAGCCGTTTGTCCTCTTCGGTCGGCGTGCGTCCCAACTGATACTGGAACATCACATCCACCGCCTTTTCGAGGGTGTCCGCCGAGCCGTCGTGAAAGTAGGGCGCGGTCAGCGCGACGTTGCGCAGGCTCGGCACTTTGAAAAATTCACGATCCGCTTCGTCCCGGGTGACGTTGAAGCGGCCTTGATCAGCCACGGTCGGGTTGCCGCGATCGGCAATGTAATCGCCGAACACGCCAAACTTCTGGAACATGTTGCCGCCGATGTTCACCCCTTGATGGCAGGCGATGCAGCCGTATTCCTTGAAGCGCTGGTAGCCGTACTTTTCCTCAAGGGTGAGGATGTCGGTGTTGCCCAACAGGTATTGATCGAAGCGCGAACCGGGCGTCAGCAAAGTACGTTCGAAACTGGCCAGCGCCTGCTGGACATTGGCCTGGGTCACGCCGTCCGGGTAGGTGGCGGCAAAGTCGCGACGGTAGTCGGGGTCGTTCGAGATCCGCTCGATAACCGTGCGCCAGTCGCTGCCCATTTCATGGGGACTGGTGATGACGACGTTGCTTTGTTCCTCCAGCGTTTCGACACGGCCGTCCCAGAACTGGCGGAAATTGAGGGCGGCGTTGAACACGGTCGGCGTGTTGACCGCCACCGGTTTACCGTCGAAGCCCAGCGACAGAGCGCGGCTGTCGGCACCGTTCTTGTCCAGTTGGTGGCAGCTGGCACAGGACAGCGTGTTGTTGATCGATAACCGTGGTTCATGGAACAGGCGCCGACCCAGTTCCACGCGGCGGACGTCCTGCTGCGGCACCGCGGGCAACGGTTTGAGCGGCTCGTCCAGCGGCTCGGCACTGGCCCCGGCGCAGAGCCCGCAGAGCAGCAACACGATGGCGTGGTGGAAAAGACTCATCGGCAATCGTCTCCCTGACTCAGGACCGTTTTCAGCGTGTTGATCAAATCGCCCACGGCGTGGGTTCGCTGCCGGCCAGCAAGCGCGCAAACGCGTCTGCCGGCAGGGCCTTGCTGAAAAAGTAGCCCTGACCTTCCTCGCAGTGATGCGCCTTGAGAAAGGCCAGTTGTTCGGCGGTTTCAATACCCTCGGCAATGACGTTCAGCCCCAGACTCTTGCCCAGATGGATGATGGCGCTCACCAGTGCGGCATCGTTGGGGTCGTTGCACAGGTTGCGAATGAACGACTGGTCGATCTTCAGCACATCGATGGGAAACCGCCGCAGGTAACTCAGGCTGGAATAGCCGGTGCCGAAGTCATCGATGGCCAGGCGCGTGCCCAGCGTTGTCAGGCGCTTGAGCGCGGTCATCGTCGCCTCGACGTTTTGCATCAGCACGCCTTCGGTGATTTCCAGCTCCAGGCAGTCTGGGGCCAGGCCCGTCTGCTCAAGCACGCGCTCGATGCCGGCGACGAAGTCACGCTGACGAAAATCGATCGGCGAAGTATTGACCGACATGCGGATCGGCGGCAGTCCGGCGACTTGCCAGTCGCGGGTCTGACGACAGGCCTCAGCCAGCACCCATTTGCTCAGCGGCACGATCAGACCGCTGTCCTCGGCCACCGGGATGAAGTCCGAAGGATAGACCCAGCCGTGTCCCGGTTTCTGCCAGCGTATCAGCGCTTCGGCACCGACCACTGTGGCCGTGCGCAAGTCGATTTTCGGTTGGTAGTGCAGGACGAATTCGTGCTCATGCAGCGCGCGGCGGATGCCCGACTCGATGCTGTGCTGTTCCCGGGCGTGCTGGTTCATGGCTTCGATGAAGAAGCCAATGGTGTCAGGGCCGTGCTCCTTGACGTTGCGCATCGCCGTCTCGGCTTTCTTGATCAGCTCGATGGCTTCGAGGCCGTCAGCGGGATAAACGCTGATGCCCAGACTGGCCGTGACGCTGACGTCGTGGCCAGCAATCGCTTGTGGCAGGCGAATGGCGGCCAGCAGTTTTTCCGCGAGGCCGTGGGTTTGCTGGGGATGGATGATGTCGCCAAGGATCACCACGAACTCGTCCGAGCCATAACGAAACACCGAGTCGGAATCACGTACGCAGGACAGCAGTTGCCGGGCGACCCGTTTGAGCATCTCGTCGCCCGCCGGATGGCCCAGTGCATTGTTGATGCGCTTGAAGCGATCCAGACCGAGGAACATCACCACCAGTTGCTTGTCATGGCGCCGGCACACCGCGATCGCCTGGCTCAGACGATCGCCCAGCAGGGTGCTGTTGGGCAGCTCCGTGAGGCTGTCGTATTGCAGCAGGTGCGAGACTTTGAGCAATTCGTGCACCCGCGCCTCGATGGTCTGCTCAAGGCTGAGCATTTTCAGGGCCGCGTCCTGCGCCAACTGCCACTTCCAGGTCAGCGCGTTGGCCATCTGGCGGATTTCCAGGCTGTCGAACGGTTTTTTCAGGATCAGCAACTGGTCGCCGAACTCCAGCCGTTCGGCCATCGCCTCCCAGCTGTAGTCGCTGTACGCGGTGCACAAGGCAATCTGCAGGTTCGGATCGACCCGCCACAATTGTTCGATGGTTTCCAGGCCATCCCAGCCGGGCGGCATGCGCATGTCGATGAAGGCGAGGGCATACGGGTTGCCGTTGACCAGCGATTGTTTGACCAGAGCCAGAGCTTCCTGGCCCTGATAAGCGGAGTCGAGCTGGAAGCTCAGGTGCGGCGTCTGCTGGGTGCCGAACAGCGTCTGTTCCAGTTGATTCAGATCGACGGCGTCCTGAACCTGTGGGGCAAGGATCTTGCGAAAGTCGTCGTGAATCGCCGGCGTGTCGTCGATGATCAGGATGCGCCGGTTGGTCTGGGGGAACGGCGTTTTCATCACTCGTCCTCCTTCGGTGCCGGATGGGCACTGTCCTTGAGCAATCGCCCGGCCTGTTCGGCGTTGACCGCCGCGCTGAAATACAGCCCGCGCGCGCTGGGCAGCGCGGTTGCGGCAGGTGGCGCGCACGGCTGATCCGGCGACGGCTGGCCTTCAGCGATGATGCCGATGTCCAGGTCCCGGGCGAAGTTGACGATGGCGCGCAAGGCGTTGGCGCCGGCCACATCGTGGGCGGCATTGTCGATGACGCTCTGGGCCAGCTTGAGCTGATTGACCCGGTAGGTCTTCAGGTAATCGAACGAGGAATATTCGGTGCCGAAATCATCGATGGCGATGGTCACGCCCAGTTCACGCAGGCGCGGCAACGCGTCGTTGTGCGTCCACTTGGTCTGGGCCAGCGTGGCCTCGGTGACATCGAAGCGCAGGTCCCAGGGGGCGAGCTCCCATCGGGCGGTGGTGCGCAGCACGGTGTAGATCAGTTCCGGGCCGCTTTTGAGTTGCGCCAGGGAAATCTTGATCGCCATCACGGGCGGCGCCACCCCTTGATTACGCCACAGATGCATCTGATGGCAGGCGTGATCCAGCACCCAGCGTCCGAGCGGAATGATTGCGCCGGTTTTCTCCGCGATCGGCACAAAGTCCGCTGCCGGCAGCAGGCCGCGCCGGGGATGCTGCCAGAGGACTTGTGCCTCCATGCCCAGAATCCTGCCGCTGTGCAGATCAACTTCCGGTGCGTAATGCAGCCGCAGTTGATTGCCTTCAAGGGCGGTTATCAATTCGCTGACCAGGGTCATGCGCTCGGCCACTTCCCGTGAGATGTCCTCGGAGTGGAAGTGATACTGGTTGCGGCCCATTTCCTTGGCGCGGTACAGCGCCATGTCGGCCTGCCCGAGCAGGCTGTCGGCGTCGAGACTGAGCTCGCTGTAACTGCTGATGCCAATGCTCACCGAAATGTGCAGTGCATTGCCGGCCAGGTTATAGGGTGCCAGCAACGCGTCGCGGATGTTGGCGGCCATCGCCGCCGACTGGGTCGGGTCACTGACGTCCAGTTGCAGGATCGCGAACTCATCGCCACCCAGACGCGCCACCACGTCGCTTTCGCGGACACCGGACTTGATGCGCCGGGCGACCTCCTGCAGCAGCAGATCGCCAACCGGGTGACCCAGCGTGTCATTGATCCGCTTGAAGTGGTCCAGATCCAGGTAAAACACCGCAAACGGCGTCGCGCCGCGTCGCGCAGCGGCAAACGCCTGGTGCAGGCGTTCGATCAGTGTGGCGCGATTGGCCAGGCCCGTCAGGCCATCGGAGCGGGCGAGCAAGGCCAGTTTGTCCTCGGCCTGGCGACGTTCAGTGATGTCGAGGATGATGCCTTCGACTTCCAGCAGACGGCCGTCCTGATCGCGTACCGGGATGTAGCGGTTCTCCACCCAGCGCCAGGTGCCCTGGCCGGTGCGCATGCGGAATTCGATGGACGCGCCCGACGCATGCCGATCCAGTACCCGGGCCATTGCCGCGTCGACGCTGGCCTGATCGTCCGGGTGAATCAGGACCTTCGCCCAGTCGGGCGAACCCACCAGGTCGGCGGCGACATGGCCGTAGCGGGTGATGTTGTGGGAGATATACATCAGCGCGAACGAGGGCTCGCCACGCAAGCGGTAAAGGATGGTCGGACTGTTCTGCACGATCACGTTGGCGTCCGACAGCTCCCGGGTCCGCTCCTGCACTGCGTGCTCCAGCAGGCTCATTTTCAGCTCGGCGTCTTCGGTCATTTGCCATTTGACCGTGAGGGCGCTGGCCATCTGCCGAATCTCGATCGCGTCGAAAGGCTTTTTCAGAATCAGGAGCCGGTCGTTCAGTGCCAGGCGTTGGTCGATGTCTTCCCAGGAGTAGTCGGAATAGGCCGTGCACAGTGCGACTTGCAGTTTGGGGTCGACTTGCCATAGCCGTTCGATGGTCTCCAGGCCATCCCAGCCTGGCGGCATGCGCATGTCGATGAAGGCCATGGCGTAGGGGCGGTTTTCAGCCAGCGCGGCTTCGAGTTTTTCCAGGGCTTCCTGGCCCTGAAAGGCCGAATCCAGCTCGAAGTGTGGGGTGTGCCGGACAGACGAGGTGCCGAACAACAGGTTCTCGGTTTCGCCCAGGCCATCGTCGCCGGGAACGACGGGGCTGAGAATCTTGGCAAAGTCGTCATGGATCGCCGGACTGTCGTCGACAATCAGCACGCGGCGATTGACCGGCGCGGTGGGCGGGTTCATGTCGCGCCCTCCTCGGGAAGGCGTGCTGTGATCATCCGGGGCATCCTTTTCCCTCGCCATTGCCTGTTTTGTAAGCCGATGGAGTTCTTTGCCGTGTACAGCATAGTCGGCCCCTCGGTACTGCGCTGGCCGCGCCGGACGAAGATTTACGTGAATGCACTGAAAAATCATCTAGCCTTGGACTCAGGCGCGGGCCAGTGGGGCGGTCGGTCGGTGTGTCGTTAACTCTGTTTCGCGTGAGGCCATGCCATGCAAGAGCAATCCGCGCCGATGCCGTCGCATCGCCCCACGGTGCTGCTGGTCGATGATGAGGAATCGATCCTCAACAGCCTGCGCCGCCTGTTGCGGGGGCAACCTTATGACGTCCTGTTGGCGACCAGCGGTGCCCAGGCGCTGGAGATGCTGGAGCAGCAGCCCGTGGATCTGGTGATGAGCGATGCGCGCATGCCGAACATGGATGGCGCCTCGTTACTGGCGCATGTCCGTCAACGCTATCCGGCGACCGTGCGCATCATGCTCACCGGCTATGCCGACCCATCGGCCATCATCAAGGCGATCAACGACGGGCAGATTCATCGCTACATCAGCAAACCGTGGAATGACGAGGAGTTGCTGCTGATCCTGCGCCAAGCGCTCGACCATCAGCATTCCGAGCAGGAGCGTCAGCGTCTGGAGCGCCTGACCCAAGTGCAGAACGACCAGCTCAAACTGCTCAACAGCACCCTGGAAAAGCATGTCGCGGCGCGTACCGCCGAACTGCAACAGACCGCCGACATGCTCGATCTGGCCTACGAAGAACTCAAACACAGCTATGTCACCGGCACCGAAGTGTTTTCGCTGCTGGCCAATCTGCGTCTGCCGCCTGCCAAGCAGACCAATCGGCAGATCATCGAACTGGTGCGCAGCTACTGCAAACAGCATGCTCTGGACGAGGCCACCAGCCGCGATCTGACCATGGCCGCCGCGCTGTACAACATCGGCAAACTGAGCTGGACCGACGGCATGATGACCACGCCTTCGGATCTGCTGCGTCATACCGATCGCGAGCGTTATCGCAGCTATCCGAAGCAGAGCGAATCGCTGCTGATGACGCTGGACCCGATGAAGGACGCGGCCCGCCTGATCCTGCATCACCAGGAACGCTGGGACGGCAGCGGCTTTCCCGACCGGCTCAAGGGCGAGGCCATTCCGTTCGGTTCGCGCCTGCTGAAACTGGCGGTGGATTTCGTCGAGTTGCAACGCGGCCTGATCCTCGAGCGGCATTTGAACAGCGATGAAGCGCTGCTGTACCTGCGCCAGTACGCCGGGCGCTTGTATGACCCGCAACTGATCGAAGATTTCATTCAGGTGTGTGCGGCATTTCTCGGCGACATCACCCTGGCCGACCCGTCGGTCAAGGTCCTGACCACCCGGGACCTGGCAGCGGGGATGATTCTGGCGCGCAATCTCAATGCCGATAACGGCATGTTGTTGCTCAACGCCGGCAAAGTGCTCAGCGCGCTGTTGGTGGAAAAGCTGATTGCCTTTGAAGCCATGGAGGGCGGCAAGTATCAGATTTTCGTCAAGCTGCCGGAGGCGGATGAAACTGCCCTCAAGGCGTTGGGAGAGTGACCTGTGAGGTGACGTGATCAGCCCGGGCATGGGATCCTTGCGCTTTTTCCAGGCCGGTGGCTGACCCATGACCTCTGCATCCGTTGTCGCTCCAAACCTCATTCGTATTGCCGCTGCGCTGTTGCTCAACCCTCAAGGCCAGACCCTGCTGGTGCGCAAGCGTGGCACCACGGCGTTCATGCAACCGGGCGGCAAGATCGAGGCGCATGAGTTGCCAGTGCACGCGCTGGCCCGCGAGCTGGAAGAAGAGCTGGGGCTGACGATCGATCCGGCACAGGCGTCTTTTCTCGGCCAGTTCTCGGCGCCCGCCGCCAACGAGCCGGGGTTTGTCGTGCAAGCAGAGATCTTTCAATTGACCATCGATGCCGATGTGACGCCCGCTGCCGAAATCGAGGAAGTAATCTGGATTGATCCGGTCAGTGATCCTGCTGTCGTTCTGGCGCCATTGACACGCGACCTGATCCTGCCGTTTTATCGCCACTCGCTGACCGCGATCGCCTGATCCCCCACGCACAGGACGTCCACCATGATCCCGCTTCAAGACCTGTTGATCTTCGCCGCCGCCGCGTTGTTGATGGTACTGACGCCGGGGCCGAACATGATTTACCTGATCTCGCGTTCGATCTGTCAGGGACGCAAGGCCGGGGTCACCTCGTTGCTCGGTGTGGTGGGTGGTTTCTTCGTGCACATGTTTGCCGCGGCTGCCGGTTTGAGCGCGGTGTTTCTGGCGGTGCCGATGGCCTACGAGGTACTGAAGTGGGCCGGTGCGCTGTATTTGCTGTGGCTGGCCTGGCAAGCGCTCAAACCCGGTGCGCGTTCACCGTTCGAGGCGCAGCAATTGCCCCCGGACTCGTCGCGCAAACTGATCACCATGGGCTTTCTCACCAGTGCGTTGAACCCGAAGATTGCGGTGTTCTACCTCTCGGTGTTTCCACAATTCATCAGCCCCGAACACGGCTCGGTATTCACCCAGAGCATCCTCCTCGGCCTGACCCAGATCAGCGTCAGTTTCAGCGTCAATCTGCTGATCGCGCTGTTCGCGGCAGGCATTGCTTCCTGGTTCGTGCGCAACCCGACATGGCTGGCGCTGCAGCGTTACTTCATGGGGTTTGTACTCGCCGGTCTGGCGGTGCGCCTGATGCTTGAACAACGCAGGACCGCCTGAGCATGTGGATCGAACGCCTCGACGCCAGCCACGCGCTGGCTTACCGCGAGCTGATGCTCGAAGCCTACGACCGCCATCCGCAGGCGTTCACCTCCAGCGTGCGCGAGCGCGCGGTGATGCCGTTGAGCTGGTGGGAGGCGCGGCTGACCAGCAAGCTGGATGTGGTGCTCGGTGCGTTCGAGGCAGGCACACTGGCCGGCATCGTCGGCCTGGCGTTCGAACCGCGAGAGAAGGCCCGCCACAAGTCGACCTTGTTCGGCCTGTACGTCTCAGCCGATTTTCGCCAGCACGGCCTGGGCCATCAACTGGTCGAGGCTGCCATCGCTGAAGCCCAAACCCATCCCGAACTGAAAGTCCTCCAGCTCACCGTCACCGCCGGCAACGACGCCGCGTTCAACCTGTACCAGCGCTGCGGCTTCATCCAGTTCGGCCTTGAGCCATTGGCGGTGCGGGTGGGTGAAGACTACTTCGATAAGATTCACATGTGGCGCGAACTCTGATGCCACACTGAACCGGCTCTCACAAGTGGATGTGAATCAACGCACCGCGCTAACCCCATCCAGTGTCGAGAACGAGGTGTCCTTGGCGGTCAGCAGGAAGTCGCGCATGTACGGTGCATCCAGCATGTCCGCACGGATCGCGGCGTACAGTGTGGCAAACAGGCCTTTTTCGCCCAGGCGCTTGGCTTTTACATAGCCGCGCGAGCTGTATTCGTGCAGTGCCCAGTGCGGCATGCCGCACACGCCACGGCCGCTGGCGACCAGTTGCATCATCATCACCGACAGCTCAGAGGTGCGAACCTGCGCCGGTTCGATGTCGGCTGGTTCGAGGAAGCGGGTGAAGATGTCCAGCCGGTCGCGCTCCACCGGGTAGGTGATCAGCGTTTCAGTCAGCAGGTCCTCGGGAACGATGTACGGTTTGCTCGCCAGCGGATGCTGGTTCGCCACTGCGAGCATCGCTTCGTAAGTGAACAGCGGCACGTAGGTGATGCCGGCGATGTCCAGCGGATCGGAAGTCACCACCAGATCCAGGTCACCGCGGGCCAGCGCCGGCAGCGGGGCAAAGGCGAAACCCGAGGCGAGGTCGAGTTCGACTTCCGGCCAGGCGTCACGGAACTGGTCGATGGTCGGCATCAGCCACTGGAAACAGCTGTGACATTCGATCGCCATGTGCAGGCGTCCAGCGGTACCGCCGGCCAGACGACTGATGTCGCGCTCGGCGGCGCGCAACAGCGGCAGGGTCGCGTCGGCCAGTTGCAACAGGCGCAGACCGGCGCTGGTGAAACGCACCGGTTTGGTCTTGCGCACGAACAACGGCATGCCCAGGCGTTCCTCCAGTTCCTTGAACTGGTGTGACAGCGCCGATTGGGTCAGGTGCAAACGGTCGGCGGCATCGACCAGACTGTCGGCCTCGCGCAGGGCATGCAGGGTTTTCAGATGACGGATTTCAAGCACGGCTGGCCCCATGAGGAAAACTTGTGACAAATTCGAAGGCGGTGAGTTTGTCTCATGTTGACAGTGCTGTCGACCACTCGAGCAGAAGCGGGGCATCGCCATGCCCCGCTGCTTTTCGCCCTAGAGGTCTGCGAAATGCCGGATACCCAGCGGTTTACCGATATCGCCGCGCCAGATCGCCTCGACCTGTGCCCCGCTGGCGGCCTGAACCTGCTGCCATTGCAGGCCGAGGTTGCGTTGCTCCGGCAATTTCAGGTGCGCCTTGACGAAGTCAGCAAACGGCACCTTGTCCGAGGTGTAGTGAAAGTGCGCGTACCACAGCGTGCGCGGCGGCGTGGAGGTGAGGTCGCGCACGGCGTATTCCTGAAGGAAATCCTTGCGTCCATCAGCCCTTTTGCCCAGTGCCCGCAGCGGACCTTCGCGGCGGATATCCACCACTTGCTGGTGCAGCAGATAATCCAGATAGCCTTCAGTGGGCGTCTTGCTGCGCAGTGACTGATCAATGCGCAGCGTACGACCGGTACGGCGCAGTTCGCGGGCCTTGTCGTGCAGTTGCAGCACTACCGGTTCGGTCGGCGACAGTCGCTCGATGGCCTGGGCACGGGTGCTCAGTTCGGTCGCTTCGCTGCTGAGCATGTGTTCCAGATCCACCGGCAGCATGTCCTGGCGGGCATAGCCCTGCACCTTGTTGCTGTAAACCGGAACAGCTGCCAGACGTTTGCGCGCTTCGACCAGCAGTGGCTGAACGTCAGTTGGCAACGTTGCTGGCGTCGGGGCGGTGCGCACTTGCAGATGGTATTTGCCACCGGAGCGCGGCAGCCAGGTTTCGCGGAATCCGTCGATGCCTTCAATGGTGATGCGTTTTTCCCGGGTGCCGGCGTCGATGCTTTCCGTGCCGATCAGCAACTGGTTGTCCTCGGTTTCGAACAGTTGCTTGCCGCCAGGCTCTTTCGGCTTGATTGGCGCACGTTGTCTGATCGCATGCCGCGCCTGCGCTTCGACCTGAGTCAGTCCCTCGAGGAACAGCCCGACCTGTTCCAGATCCAGATGCTGTGCATAACCCAGTGTCCAGGCGTTCAACTGACGACGGAAATCGGCATAGATTTGCAGGCAGTCCTCAAGGACCCGATTGCGCTGAACCAGGCTGGCGCTGACCTCTGGCAGGTGATGCTGGGTCAGCAACGCGCGCCCGACCTTGGTCCGGGCGTCTTTGAGCTGGGTATGGAAATACGCCCAGGACAGGTCAGTGACCGCATCGTAGCGGGCAATGATTTCCAGCAGATGCGCAGTTCTCAGGTAGTGATGCGTGTTGTCTCCCAGATTGCGGTTGATAGCGGCCATGTCTTTCGCCATCCGGGCTTTCTGCGCGCGGTTGCTGATGCGGTTGTTCCACAGTCTGGCCTGCTCGGTGATCGCATGCAGTTGATCGAACTCCTTGAGGAAATCCTCGCGCGCCTGCTTGCGCCGGGCCATGAGTGTGATATGGACGCTGGTGTGGTCGAAGGGCACGGCATCGGACTCGGCGACCAGTGCGTCGATCCGGTTCAGGTGTTCCAGCAAGCGGTCGCGGGCGACGGTGACGCGCTGCACGGCGCGGTCGACCACGATCCAGGCGCAGCGGCTCTGGATGGCTTCAATCTGCAGACGTTTGCGGCCGTGGCTCAAAGGTATTAATTCGACAAGGTTGTCGTATTGGGCGATCGCGACGTCGATGTCATTCAGGCAGGCTGTGTCAACGGCTGTCTGCAGGGGCTTGCGCTGGGCAATATCGAGGTTCTGATAGTTCTCCAGCAACTGGTTGGTGGCGCGGGTCTGAGCATCGAGGCGCCGGGTGTAGTTGTCGGCGGTGTTGGTCAGGGTCATTTGCCGGCGCAGTTGCCGATCGGTCCACCAGCGCGGTAGCCACTGGCGGATCGGCGCAGGCCAAAGCGGATCCAGGCCGTCGACCAGATGTCCGAGCACTGCGCCGCCGCCAGGACCGCCACCGTCCATTACCGTGCCGTGCACCGCATAGTGGGTGTTCCACTGACCGCTGTCGTCGAGGGCGATCGGTTGTTTGTAGCCGCGCATCCATGTGCCGTAAAGCCTCCAGCCACGCGGTGCATCGCTTAGCTGAACCCGATAAATGCGGCCCTGACGAACGATGAAATCGCCATCGGCGTGACGGTAGACGTTGCGATAGACACCGTGGGTGGCCGGGTGCAGGCCGGCCAGGGAAATGTCGAATTCGTACTCGTAACCCTTGAAGCGGTCGAGCGACTGCCGGGCCCGTTGCCAGGACGACGACATGGTGGCGAATCCGCCCAGGGCCGCGCCTTGCCGCTGACGTGTGGCCAGACGTGCTGCTGCGGGGGCCGAGACGGTTCCGGGCAGCACATCCATTGCCGCGTCGATCAGTGACAGCAGCACCGCTTCCACCTCCGCCAGACCATGCCCGAGCTCGCCGCGCAAGAACGCCGCGACGGCCAGATTGGCGCTGTTCCAGGCGTCATACAGGGCCACTGCCGCCCCCACGAACGGCACCATGCCGATGGCCATTTTCAGATAGTTGAACAATGCCCCGGATTTCAGTGCACAGCGTTCCAGATACAACGCATCGTTGGAACGCGAACTGCTGCGATGGGCTTCCAGCAATCGACCCATGTGCACGTTCAATAGATGAATGGCCAGCGATGTGGTCGCCGGCCAGGCCATTCCGACGCCGATCAGAGCGTCGAAATTGCGCAATTGCGCCTGATTGATACGGCTGACATGGCTGGCAAAATCGCCGCTCACGGCGCGTCCGGCCAGGTAATTGACCATTTTGCTGTCCATACAACGCCTGAACAGATCCATTCGGGCCTGTTCCAGCGTCGGGTACTGCCGCAGGAAGATGGCGTCGGTGCTGTCGGGCAGGTAGAGCAGGGTCAGGCCATTGTTCTGTTCGACAATGAACGTCAGCCCGGCGAGCGTGCTCGGTCCCTGATGCGCGGTGTCCTCTCCACCAACCGTCAGCTGCACCGGCAGCAGCGCGATGCGCTTCCCATCAACGGCATACGCCTGGGGTGAAGTCGCATCGATGGCGACCTTCAGTACGGCATGGCCGGCACTGTCGATGTGCCGTTGCAGCAGGGCGAATTCACCTTGCAACCTGAGCATCAGCCGCCATGGTTCGCTCAGGCATTCGCGACGCCAGGCCTGCTGAAACGCAGGTTCTGCCGGCGCGCCGAAAAACACCTGGCGAATCTGTTCTTCGTAACGTCCGGGCAGATCGAGCTCGGTCACCAGTTTGCGCAAGTAGACCGGGTTGAGTCCGGCTTCGACGCGCTGCCGATCGGTTTCGTCCTCGGCACGGATCCTGGCCTGCATGAACGACAGTCGCCACCACATGGCTTGATCGATGTTGTGCTGTGCCAGTTGTTCGAGGGCGAGATCGCTGCGCTTGTCGCTCGCGGTCAGGACATTGCGTTGCGGCGTGCCAGGCGCAGCCCCTTCCATCACGGTTTTTTGCCAGACCGTCGAATCGGGCAGATCGAGGCTCACGCTCACGCTGTGTTTGAGCGCGAAGTCCGCGCGCAAGCGGGCGTCGATGCGTTTTTCGGCGAAGGCCTGACGCGACGGCAGCTCCCGTTCGAGCAGCGCATGGGCGCGATGCATGGCGCTGAGGTAGTGGCTGATCAGCGCTTTGAGCGTGGTCCGGTGCGCCGCGTCGAGGTTGTCGAACCACTCGGGCAGGCTGCCGGCCAGCGCGGCGCTGCGGTCTTGCGCCTGACGTTCGGCAAATGCCCGTTCGCGGGCCTGCGCGATCGGCACGGTCAGGCGTGGCAAGTGTTGTTCGCGCAACTTTTCCATCTCGGCCTGACGCTCGCCGGCACGGCCGGGCAGCGGGTTGTCGCGCAGGATCTGTGCGGCCTGTTGTTCGCATTGATAGAGCTGCTGATCGAGTGACCAGGCGAGCGGGTCATCGGTCAGTGGTGTCAGGTGCAGGGTCAGCCCGCCGTCCTGGGGCGAGCGTTTGAACACGTTCTGCTCCAATGCCGCATGCGAAGCAAAACGTTGCAGGCCGCCAAACTCGCCGGGCCAGTAAAGCAGCAGGCTGTCGGTGGAACCGGGGGCCAGCGCTGCAAGAGGGGCGATGATCAGTACACCTGGCAGCTCCTCGACGACGCTGATGTTGTCGTCTGCCGTTGCCAAGGATATGCAGGCGATGACCCCGTCCGTTGGCGGCAGGTGGTGTCCCGGTGCGTCCAGCATTGCGATGACTCGCCGATGTTCGGCGACGGACAGTTGCTCCAGCGTCCGTTGCAGTTCGACCTCCGCGCGCAGCCCTGCGATACGCGCCTGCAGCAGGGCCTGGTAATGCTCGTTTGAGCGGCGGCGTAATTCGAGCAGGGTCAGCGGATTGTGGCTGTCGAGCAGGGCCGATGCCGCGTCATGACTGGCCTGCTGAGCCTCGCTCAAGGCGACGAGTCGTTGTGCCAGTTGTTGACGTTGCGGACTGTTCGGCTCGGCGTCGCCAAACAAGCGGTCAAGCGCACGCTGTTCAAGCACCAGCGTCTGCCGGCGCAGATCCAGGGGAATGTCGGCCATCAGCAAACCGAAGGGCGCAACCTCATCGACACTTGGCCCGGCACTTTGCGGCAGAGCGGACGTGATCGGGAAAAACTTGTCGAGTGCGATCCCGTTGTCGCCAGTGACGGGCGAACTCGACAGCAGCGGTTCAACGCCGCGCTTGAGCGGATCACTACCGAATTCGATGAAGTCCAGCGAGGAGACTTGCAGTTGCTCCGGTTGCTGATCCATCAGCCAGCGCTCAAGGTCGGCCTGTTTTTCGAAGCGGAGCAACGGTTGTGGGTGTGCGGGCAGGTAAAGCAGCAGCGTTTCCTCCAACTGAAGCAGCAGCGTGCCGTACAGGCGCACCCGGCTGTTATCGACACGATTGAGTACCGGTTGCGCGACCCGCAGATCCGCCGCGACCTGGCTCGACGGGGTGAGAAGCTGCTCAAGCCTGTGGCGTTGTGAGGTGTCGAGCTTGCCTTCGGCAGCCGCCCATTGAAGCGCGGCCTCAAAGTGCTGCTGATAGAGACTCAAGGCATGCTCGCGCCGTGACAGCGCAGTGCCGGGCGCGCGGGCATCCCACCAGGCACTTTCGGGTTGCCCGGGATGCTGGGCCATGAGGTCCAGCCATTGCTGGTGACAGTCGTTCAAGCGCGCCGTGGCCAACAGGTGCAGATGTTGATCGACGTTGGGCTGTAGCCGCTGATCAAGGCCGAAGTCGGCTGTTACAAGGGGAGGCGAATGGGTCATGCGACAGGGCTCCAGAGGGCATGCAGACCGGGTGATTCCGGTTTTCATGCCTATTAGAGGCGCGCTGTCACAAGCCCATGCGGTACATGGTTATCGCTGGGGAGTGGTTTTGTTGCAGAGGATGTATCGACCGTTCCGGCCTGATTCGTTGTCGGAGAATGACCGCTCGGAAAACTTCATCAAACTGTCACGCAACTGTGGCAGCGCGCTTGAACAAACTTCATCAGACTCGCGCTCTACTGGGGTTCTGCGTTTCGGTGTTTCTTCATGCGTTTATTTTTTCTGTTGGCCGCGCTGTTGTTCGGCCTGCCGTCGATGGCGGCTTCGCGTTGTGACGTCAATGTACCGACTGAACGGGTCGATCTGGCCCAGGTGAGCCTGGCGTACCAGAGCATCGGCCGTGCTTCGGATCCGGCGCTGTTGCTGGTCATGGGTTTGGGCGGCCAGTTGATTCACTGGCCGGACGAGGTGGTGGTTGCGCTGTGTCAGCAGGGTTTTCGGGTGATCCGCTATGACAACCGCGATGTCGGTCTGTCGACCTGGCGGCAGGCCCCGGCCGACGCCAACCTGACCTTTGAAGTGCTGCGCTACAAGCTCGGATTGCCGGTGTCGGCACCGTACTCGCTGAGCGACATGGCCGACGATGCGCTGGGGTTGATGGACGCGCTGCACATCGACCAGTTTCACGTGCTGGGTGCCAGCATGGGCGGGATGATCGCCCAGCACTTGGCGGCGATGGCGCCACAGCGGGTGGAAAGCCTGACACTGATCATGACCAGTTCCGGCGCCGAAGGTTTGCCGGCACCGAGTGCGGCGCTGGTGCAACTGCTGGCGCGGCGCGGCGCACCGAATCGCGAAGTGGCGCTGGAGCAGCAGGCCGATTTGCTGGCGGCGCTCGGTAGCCCGGCGGTTGCTGATGATCGGCAGGCGTTGCTGCATCAGGCAGCGGTGGCCTACGACCGGGCGTTCAACCCGGAAGGCGTGAAGCGCCAGATCATGGCGATCCTTGCCGAGCCGAGCCGGGTGACGTTGCTCAATCAACTGCGGGTGCCGACCCTGGTGGTGCACGGCACGGCGGATCCGCTGTTGCCGGTGATGCACGGCGTGCATCTGGCGGCTCATATTCGTGGCAGTCAGTTGAAGCTGATTCCGGGGCTGGCCCATCGTTTTCAAGAGGCGTTCAAGGCGCCGTTGCTGGCGGCGGTGTTGCCGTATTTGCAAGCGCATCGTGAAGACACGTCGCACTGGGCGCAGATCGAGCCGGTGGCAAGCGGCAACCTGCTGTAGCTGAGGTTTTGACGGTGTTGACTCGGGCCTCTTCGCGAGCAAGCCCGCTCCTACGTTTGCAATGCGGTTCCCTTGTGGGCGCGGACTGTGATCAGCTGTGCAGGCGTACCCACACCGAGACCAGCACGGTCGCCGCGATCAACCACGCGACCACCGCCACCGCCAGTGACGTCTCCAGGCGCATGCGGTCGACCATCACGTACAGCGTCGCCAGATAGATGAAGTAGGGAATGATCGACCACATGCCGAACACGATGGTCGCCTTCAGATCATCGACCGAACGGCCCTTGCCGACGATGTAGTGGGCAATCAGCGCGAAGGTCGGAAACAGCGGCACCAGCCCGGCGATGTAATAGTTTTTGGTCTTCGACAGCGCGGCGAGAATCAACACCACTGCTGCGCCGAGGGCGGCTTTGAGAATCAGATCCATCAGTGGCTCAATCCGTATTTTTTCACTTTGTCGAACAGCGTGGTCTTGGCCATGCCCAGCTCCAGACTGGCTTGAGTCAGGTTGCCGCCGCTGCGTTGCAAGGCATCGTTGAGCAGATTGCGCTCGAAGGCTTCCACCGCTTCGGCGAACGCCAGCCCCTGACCGCCGCCGCTGGCGCCGGACTTCTTGAACGCCGGCAGGCCGAGGGCAAAGCGCTCGGCGACGTTACGCAGTTCGCGCACGTTGCCCGGCCAGTCGTGGCTCATCAGGTTTGACAGGGTCTGGTTGTCCAGCTCGGGCAACGCGCGGTCGAAACGCAGCGCCGACTGCTGGGTGAAGTGTTCGAACAGTTGCAGGATGTCCTCGCGGCGCTCGCGCAGCGGCGGCAGTTCCAGCGTCACCACGTTGAGGCGGTAGTACAAGTCGCTGCGAAACTCGCCGGCCTTGCTCGCTTCGTCGAGGTCGGATTTGGTCGCCGCAATCACCCGGCAATCCACCGCCACGCTCTGGTTCGAGCCGAGGCGTTCGAGGGTGCGTTCCTGCAACACGCGCAGCAGTTTGATCTGCAACGGCAGTGGCATGCTTTCCACTTCATCGAGGAACAGCGTGCCGCCGTCGGCGTGTTCGATCTTGCCGATACGCCGTTTGCCGGCGCCGGTGAAGGCGTTGGCTTCGTGGCCGAAAATCTCGCTTTCGAACAGGTTCTCCGGCAGGCCGCCACAGTTCAGCGCGACGAATTGCTTGGTGTGGCGGCGGCTGAAATCGTGCAGGCAACGGGCGACCAGTTCCTTGCCGGTGCCGGTCTCGCCTTCGATCAGCACGTTGGCCGAGGTGTCGGCGACGTTGGCGATCAGCTCGCGCAAGTTCTGCATCGCGGTGGAACGACCGATGATCCGGCCTTCGAGGGAGTCGCGTTCGGCCAGTTGCCGACGCAGCGACGAGACTTCGCGGGCGAGGCTGCGTTGCTCCAGTGCGCGGCGGGCGACGTCGACCAGACGCTCCGGCGAGAACGGTTTCTCCATGAAATCGTAGGCGCCTTTCTGCATCGCACCGACTGCCATTGAGATGTCACCATGACCGGTGATCAGCACCACCGGCAGACTGCGGTCGCGTTGCTTGAGGCGGGTCAACAGTTCCAGGCCATCGATGCCCGGCAGGCGGATGTCGCTGATGACGATGCCGGCGAAGTTGTCGCCAACCTGCTCCAGCGCTTCTTCGGCACTGCCGACACCGATGCAGGGAATGTCTTCCAGGGTCAGTGCCTGCTGGCAGCCGAGCAGCACATGGGGGTCGTCTTCGACGATCAGCACACTAAGGTCGTGGTTCATATTGGCTCGGCAGGAGTAGGGCTTACCAACGGTAAACTGAGGACGAAGGTGGTGCCACCGCTGGCCGGATGTTCGACACCCAGGTGCCCGCCGGTGGCGGCAGCGAGGCTGGCGGAGAGGGTCAGGCCGAGGCCCAGGCCCTGTTCGCCGGGTTTGGTGGTGAAGAACGGCTCGAACAGATGCTTGCGCGCCTCGGCATCGACGCCGTGGCCGTTGTCGCGCACCCGCAGACGATATTTGCCGTTGAACTCTTCACCCTCCAGCCACAGTTCCGGCTGCGGCTGCGCCTGCATGGCGTCGAGGGCATTGCCGATCAGGTTGACCAGAATCTGTTCGAGGCGGGTCTGGTCGATCTGCACTTGCACGTCGATGAATTGCCGATGCAGTTGCAGTGACGCGCTCTCGACCCTGGCACCCAGCACCTGCAGCGCGGCGTCCACCGCTTTGCCGAGACTGGCCTGGCCCTTGTCGTCCCCGCGTCGGGCGAACGAGCGCAGGCTGGCAGTGATTCGGCCCATGCGGTCGATCAGGTCGTTGATGGTCTTGAGGTTGGTGCTGGCGACGTCGAGCTGGCCGCGTTCGAGGAACCGAATGGTGTTGCCAGAGAGGGTGCGCATCGCCGCCAGCGGCTGGTTCAATTCGTGGGCAATGCTGGTCGACATCTGGCCGATGGCTGCGAGTTTGCCGGCCTGCACCAGTTCGTCCTGAGCGCGGCGCAGGGTTTCTTCGGCCTGCCGTCGTTCGCGGATCTGGCTCTTGAGGCGTTCGTTGCTGGCGCGCAGGTCGCCGGTGCGTTCGGTAATCCGTCGTTCGAGTTGACTGTTGGCTTCCTGCAAGGCTTCGCGAGCGGCGAGGCGGGTGGCGATGACCTTGCGCCGCTCGTTCCAGGCAATCAGCAGGAACGCCACCAGAGCGAACGCCACCGCCACCAGAATGCCTTGGTTGATCGCTTCACGGCGCAGGTCCTGCAACGGCGTGAGCAAGGTGAAATTCCACGGTGTGTCGCTCAGTGGCCGGGTCTGAGCCAGATAGCTGATGCTGTCGTCATCGGCGCTCACTTCGCTGTTGGCGGGGAAGGTCAGTTTCTCTACGCCTTCGGCCAGGGTTTCGCGGGCCAGTGGTTGCAGTTCGTTGAGCGGGAACCAGTAATACTGCAGGCTGCGCGCGAGCTTCTCTTTGGTTTCATCGCTCAGCGGAACCACCGATTTCAGGCGCCGCGCCGGATCGCTGGAAAGAATGATGATGCCGTTCTCGTCGCTGACGAAGGCTTCCAGACGGGCGCGCTGCCAGCGCTCTTCCAGGGCTTCGAGACGCACTTTGACCACGGCGACGCCAATGATCTTGCCGTGCTCTTCCAGGCCGTGGGCCAGGTAGTAACCGGGTTCGCCGCTGGTGCTGCCGATGCCGTAGAAACGTCCGGGCTCGCCGCGCACGGCTTTCTGGAAATAGGCGCGGAACGACAGGTCTTCACCGAGGTAACTGTCGACGTCGCGCCAGTTGCTGGTGGCCATCACGCGGCCGGTGGTGTCCATGACATAGATGGCCCGACTGCGGCTGCGCCGGTTCAGGCCTTCAAGGTAAGCATTGACCGTTTGCCGGTGTTCCGGGGTTGGATCGGCCAGCAATTGCGGGACGCTGGTTTCCAGTTCCAGCAGGCTGGGCAGGTAGGTGTATTTGCTGATCTCGCTTTCGACGGTGCGCGCGTGCAGTTCAAGCTGGCGCTGGCCGTTTTCGCTGAGGCTGCGGATGCCGAAATGTTCACTGGTCCAGAAACCGGCGTAACCCAGTCCGATCATCAGCACGATGATCAGCGGCGGCAGAAACAGATGGCGAATCAGACGAGGCTTCACGGCAAGTGATGGCGGCGCTGCGCGATAGAGATTGGGGTCGCATTTCATCACAGTTGCCTTGGGTCAACCAGCATGGCTAACAGCATCCTGGTTTGTTCGAGCGCGGAACCTGTGGCGAGGGAGCTTGCTCCCGCTCGGCTGCCAAGCAGTCGTAAATCCATTCAATGCGGTGTTTCAGATGGATCGCATTGGCAGGTTTTGGGGTCGCTGCGCGACCCAGCGGGAGCAAGCTCCCTCGCCACAAGGGCAAATCGGTCGTGCTTTTAGTGCTGCAGGATTTTCTCGAGGAAATGCTGCGCGCGTTCGGAGCGTTGGCTGATGTCGCCAAAGAACTCTTCTTTCTTGCAGTCTTCGATGATCTTGCCGGCATCCATGAAAATCACGCGGTCAGCCACTTTGCGGGCGAAGCCCATTTCGTGGGTTACGCACATCATGGTCATGCCTTCCTGGGCCAGTTGCACCATCACGTCGAGCACTTCGTTGACCATTTCCGGATCGAGCGCCGAGGTCGGTTCGTCGAACAGCATGACGATCGGGTCCATCGCCAGCGCACGGGCAATCGCCACACGCTGCTGCTGACCGCCGGACAGTTGCCCCGGGTGCTTGTGGGCATGCGCCGACAGGCCAACGCGTTCCAGCAGTTGCAGACCTTTTTTGGTCGCTTCTTCCTTGCTGCGGCCCAATACCTTGATCTGCGCAATGGTCAGGTTTTCGGTAATGGTCAGGTGCGGGAACAGCTCGAAATGCTGGAACACCATGCCGACGCGCGAGCGCAGTTTCGGCAGGTTGGTCTTCGGGTCGGCAATCGAGGTGCCATCGACGACGATGTCGCCTTTCTGGAACGGCTCCAGCGCGTTGACGCATTTGATCAGGGTCGACTTGCCCGAGCCCGACGGGCCGCAGACCACGATCACTTCGCCTTTCTTGACCTCGGTGCTGCAATCAGTCAGCACCTGGAAGTCGCCATACCACTTGTTGATGTTCTTGATGGAGATCATACGGCAAACCTTTTTTGCAGACGCTTGACCAGCAGCGAGGCGGAAAAGCTGATGATGAAGTAAACGACACCGGCAAAGATCAGGAACTCGTTGGAACGACCGATGATGTCGCCGCTGGAGCGGGCGGAGTTGAGGAAGTCCACCAGGCCCACGGTGTAGACCAGCGAGGTGTCCTGGAACAGGATGATTGACTGTTGCAGCAGCAACGGGGTCATCTTGCGGAACGCCTGGGGCAGGATGATCAGACGCATGGTCTGGCCATAGGTCATGCCCATCGCCTGCGCGGCGGCCATCTGGCCTTTGGGGATCGACTGCACGCCGGCCCGGACGATTTCACAGAAGTACGCGGCTTCGAACATCATGAAGGCCACGACGCAGGAGGTGAACGCGCCGATCGGGGTGTCTTCGCCGGTGATCCAGCGCAGCACGAACGGTACCGCGAGGTAGAACCAGGTGATCACCAGCAGCAGCGGGATCGAGCGGAAATAGTTCACATAGGCGCCGGCCACGCGGGACAGCAGTTTGCTGGACGACAGGCGCATCAGCGCGAGGATCGTACCGAGCACGATGCCGCCGACCACGCCCATGACCATCAGCTTCAAGGTCATGAGCATGCCGTTCCACAGGCCCGGGATCGCGGGGATGATGCCGCTGAAATCGAAGTCCATTATTTACCCCCCACGGAGATCAGGCCGGGCACCGCGACTTTCTTCTCGACCATGCGCATCAGCAGCATCAGGCTCATGTTCAGGGTGAAGTAGATCAGCGTGGCCAGGGTGAACGCTTCAAACAGGTTGGCCGAGAATTCGGCGGTCTGTTTGGTTTGCGCCAGCAGTTCCATCAGGCCGATCAGGGACGCCACGGAGGAGTTCTTGAAGACGTTGAGGAATTCCGAGGTCAGCGGCGGAATGATGATGCGGTAGGCCTGGGGCAGCAGCACGTTCCAGTAGATCTGCGGCAGCTTGAAACCCATGGCGCGGGCAGCGGATTCCTGGCCCCGTGGCAGCGCCTGGATACCGGTGCGCACTTGCTCGCAGACCCGGGCGGCGGTGAATAGGCCCAGGCACACGACGACGCTCAGGTAGGCCGAGGTGGTCGGGTTCAGATCCTGTTTGTACCAGTCCTGCAGGTTTTGCGGCAGCAGGTCGGGCACCAGGAAGTACCAGATGAACAGCTGAACCAGCAGCGGCACGTTGCGAAACAGCTCGACGTAGCACGTCGCGATGCCCGACACGAGGCGGCTCGGCACGGTGCGCATGACCCCCAGAATGGAGCCCAGCAGCAAAGCGATGATCCAGGCCACGACGGCGATGGCGATGGTCCAGCCCAGACCGGAGATGAACCAGTCGAGATACGTCTCGCTGCCCACGCCGGTGGACTTGAAGAACACGCCCCAGTCCCAGTTGTAATTCATTAGGGTCTCCCCTCGAAATCGATCGATGTACAAGCACCCGCTTGGGGAAGATCCTTTCCCGTCCGACGTTGAACGTCGGGCACACGCGATCGGCTCGGAAACCGCCTGGTCGAGTGTTCCACAGTAAAGCCAGCAGGTAGTAACAGACGTCTGAGGGAGGTTGCTCCCTCAGACGACAGGTTAGTCAGGAATCAGATTTTTACGTCAGGCGCAGGCTTGTCGCTCGGATTGGCGATCAGCTCTTTCACCTTGTCGCTCATCGGGAAGTTGAGGTTCAGGCCTTTCGGTGGGATCGGGCTTTCGAACCACTTGCTGTAGATCTTGTTGATCTCGCCGGACTTGAACAGGCCGACGATGGCGTCATCCACCGCTTTCTTGAACGCCGGGTCGTCCTTACGCACCATGCACGCGTAGGCTTCGAAGGACTGTGGCGTACCGGTGATGACCCAGTCAGTCGGCTTCTTGGCCTTGGCTTCTTCACCGGCCAGCAGGGCGTCGTCCATCATGAAGGCAACGGCGCGGCCGCTTTCCAGCATGTTGAAGGATTCGCCGTGGTCCTTGGCGGAGATGATGTTCATGCCCATCTGCTTGTCGGCGTTCATCGCTTTGATGATGCGCTCGGACGTGGTGCCGGCGGTGGTCACGACGTTTTTGCCCTTGAGGTCGGCGAAGTCTTTGTAGGACGGGTTGCCATCCTTGTCTTTCTTGACCAGCAGACGGGTGCCGATTTCGAAGATGTTGACGGTGAAGTCGACCTGTTGGGCGCGTTCGGCGTTGTTGGTGGTCGAGCCGCACTCGATATCCGCGGTGCCGTTCTGGATCAGCGGGATACGGGTTTGCGAGGTCACCAGGTTGTACTTGACCTGCAGGTCTGGCTTGTTCAGGTCTTTTTTCAGGGCTTCAACGATGGCCACTTGAATGTCGTGGGAGTAGCCCACTGGCTTGCCGGAAGCATCCGCGATGTAGGAAAACGGGATGGAGCTGTCGCGGTGAGCGAGGGTGATGGTGCCGGAATCGTTGATTTTCTTCAGGGTGCCGGTGAGTTCGGCGGCGAAAACTGGTGTGCTGATCAGAGCGGCCGCAATGGCTGCGCCCAGGATAGGGGGAACGATGCGCATCAAATTTTCCTCGAATTGTTTTTTTTATGGGGCCAGTTCGTCGGCCCTTTTGTGCTTCGAATGCCTGACGGCTCCTGAAGTGTTGGCACGGCAGGCATTCGTCGAGAGAGTGTAGAGCATGAGTCGTGCCAGACCAGTTGTAGTGGGTCAACTGATTGATTAATAAGGAAATTAAAGTTTTTGGTTAATGTTTTTGGCTGAAATTGATCCGGTTATCCGAATCGACCAGGAGGTCGCGTTCGGAAAACCGAACGATCTATCGTCGGTTGTTTTCCGCAGCGCGACCTTTGTGGCGAGGGAGCTTGCTCCCGCTGGAATGCGCAGCAGGCCCGCTTTTATGAATGGGGCCGCTACGCGACCCAGCGGGAGCAAGCTCCCTCGCCACAGGTAAAGTGGCCGGCCCGGATAAACAAAAAAGCCCCTGAATCGTGAGATTCAGGGGCTTCGTTTCAAGCGCTGTAAACGTCAGGCCGCTTCAATCTTGCGGTTCTGCTCGACCTTGCCCAGGTAGGCCGCCAGTTTCTCCTGCTCGGCCGGGGTGGTGAACAGGCCCAGTTTGCTGCGGCGCCACAAAATGTCGTGCGCCGTGGTCGCCCATTCTTCGCTGCACAGGTAGTCAACCTCGCGAGTGTAGAGCCCGCCACCAATGTGTTCGCCCATGTCGGCGAGGGTTTCCACGCCTTCGAGCATGCGCCAGGTGCGGCTGCCGTAGGTGGTGGCCCAGCGGCGGGCGATTTCGCTCGGGACGAAGTCGAACTTGTCGCGGATCTGTGCGCTCAAGGCTTGTGGGGTGGTCATGTCTTCGCCGCCGGGCAGGGTCGCGGTAGCGGTCCAGCTCGGGCGCATCTGGGTGAAGTACGGCATCAACTGGGCCATCGCCGACTCTGCGAGCTTGCGGTAGGTGGTCAGCTTGCCGCCGAACACCGACAGCAGCGGTGCCTCTTCGCCGCCGCCAGACAGGGCCAGGGTGTAGTCGCGGGTTACGGCCGACGGGTTGTCGGATTCGTCATTGCACAGCGGGCGCACGCCCGAGTAGCTGTGCTGGATGTCGTCGCGGCTGATCTGCTTCTTGAAGTGGGCGTTGACCACTTTCAGCAGGTAATCGGTTTCGCCGTCGGTGATTGCCACTTTCGCCGGGTCGCCGGTGTACTCACGGTCGGTGGTGCCGATCAGAGTGAAGTGGTTCAGGTACGGAATAGTGAAAACGATGCGCTGATCTTCGTTTTGCAGGATATGCGCGTGATCGCCTTCGTACAGCTTCGGCACAATGATGTGGCTGCCCTGAATCAGGCGAATGCCGTACGGCGATTCCATCTTCAGGTCGTCACGGATGAACTTGGCGACCCATGGACCGGCGGCGTTCACCAGCGCTTTGGCGGTGATCGAAAACAGGCTGCCATCGGCGCGTTCCAGGTTCAGGTACCACAGGCCCTTGGCGCGGCGGGCGCTGACGCAACGGGTCTGGGTGTGAATGTGCGCGCCGTGTTCACGGGCAGCCATCGCATTCAACACAACGAGGCGGGCGTCGTCGACCCAGCAGTCGGAGTATTCGAAGCCTTTCTTGATTTCGCTTTTCAGTGCGCTGTCGGCGCTGAACTTCAGGCTTTTCGAACCTGGCAGCTTTTCGCGCTTGCCGAGGTTGTCATAAAGGAACAGGCCCGCGCGGATCATCCACGCCGGACGCAGGTGCGGGCGGTGCGGCAGCACGAAACGCATCGGCTTGACGATGTGCGGCGCCTTGGCCAGCAGCACTTCGCGCTCGGCCAGTGCTTCACGCACCAGACGAAATTCGTAATGTTCGAGGTAGCGCAGGCCACCGTGGATCAGCTTGCTGCTGGCCGACGAAGTGTGGCTGGCCAGGTCATCCTTTTCGCAAAGGAACACCGAAAGACCGCGACCGGCGGCATCCGCTGCAATCCCCACGCCATTGATCCCGCCGCCAATCACGGCAACATCATAGATCTCGGCAATCGGGGGCGTACGCAAGGTAGAGGTGGACATCGGCTGGCCTCGGGCTCTTTTGATTTTCTGTCTTGGAAATCGAACATAAATGTTCATTTGCGAAAATGGTAGCCCATAAAGACGCGCGCAGCCAGTCGCCTTCGATTGAAAAAACTCATCGAAGGGCGGCTAAAAGAAAATATTCGAACATTAAAAGCAAAAAGATCGCAGCCTTCGGCAGCTCCTACAGGTCAAATGGATCCATGTAGGAGCTGCCGAAGGCTGCGATCTTTTGATCTTGGGGGATTAAACGACTTCCAGGCGAATCTTGTGCTGGCTCAGCAATTGCGCCAGTGCCGGCACCGGCTGCTGATCGGTCACCAGGCAGTCGATCAGGCTGATCGGACCGAGACGGATCATCGCGTTACGCCCGAACTTGCTCGAGTCCGCCGCCAGAATCACCTGCCGCGCGTTGGCGATGATCGCTTGCGACACGCGCACTTCCTGATAATCGAAGTCGAGCAGGCTGCCGTCTTCGTCGATGCCGCTGATGCCCACCAGCGCAAAATCGACCTTGAACTGATTGATGAAGTCCACGCTCGCCTGACCGACCACGCCGCCGTCACGGCGCACGTTGCCGCCGGTCAGCAGCACATCGAAATCATCCTTGGCACTGAGCATCGAGGCGACGTGCAGGTTGTTGGTGATGATCTTCAAATGGTTGTGATTGAGCAGGGCGCGGGCAATCGATTCGGTGGTGGTGCCGATGTTGATGAACAGCGAGGCGTGATCGGGGATCTGCGCGGCGATGGCTTCACCGATGCGTTGTTTTTCGTCGCGCATCTGATCGGCGCGCATCGCATAGGCGGTGTTTTCGACGCTGGAATCGTAGGCCGCGCCGCCATGGTAGCGACGCAACAGATTGGCTTCCGCGAGCTGATTGATGTCGCGGCGGATGGTTTGCGGGGTCACAACGAACAGCGTGGCCATTTCCTCGATGCTCACATAGCCGCGTTCGCGGACCAGCTCGAGGATTTGCTGCTGACGGGGAGGCAGATTCATGGGGCTTCCTTTGGGCTGCCGTGCAAAATTTGCCCATGATGACGCAGGAATCTCCTCCCGACCAGTTTCCAAACAACGTGAAAGCTACTGCGCTCGGCAATCCTGCGTTAAAAACAGGCTCGGACTGCTCATTTACAAACCCGTAAACTCCGCGTCCTCGCCTGTTTTTGCCTTGTCTTGCCTTCGCTCGCTACGCTTTCACGCTGTTTGGACAGCTTAAGTCAGTCTTCAGACTGGCTTATTCAGCGTCTTCACGCGCCCAGTCACGGGTGCGGCTGACGGCTTTTTTCCAGCCTTTGTACAGTTTCTCTTTCTCGACTTCGTCCAGGCTCGGTTCGAACTCGCGCTCGATTACCGCTTTGCCGCGCAGTTCTTCCAGGCTGCCCCAGAAACCGCACGCCAGACCGGCCAGATACGCCGCGCCCAGTGCCGTGGTTTCGCGCATTTGCGGGCGCTCGACCTGGGTGCCGAGGATGTCGGCCTGGAACTGCATGAGGAAGTTGTTGGCGACCGCGCCGCCGTCCACGCGCAGGGCCTTGAGGCGTTCGCCGGAGTCCTGTTGCATGGCGTCGAGCACATCGCGGGTCTGGTAGGCGATCGACTCCAGCGCGGCACGGATGATGTGATCCACGCGCACGCCGCGCGTCAGGCCGAACAGTGCGCCACGGGCATACGGGTCCCAGTACGGAGCGCCCAGACCGGTGAACGCCGGTACCAGGTACACGCCGTTGCTGTCCTTCACTTTGTTGGCGAAGTATTCGGTGTCGTGAGCGTCGTTGACGATCTTCAGTTCATCGCGCAGCCACTGCACGGTCGAGCCACCGTTGAAAACTGCGCCTTCCAGGGCGTAAGCCACTTCGCCACGCGGGCCGCAAGCGATGGTGGTGAGCATGCCGTGCTGCGATTTCACCGCTTTGTCGCCGGTGTTCATCAGCAGGAAGCAGCCAGTGCCGTAGGTGTTTTTTGCCTGGCCCGGCTCGACGCACATCTGGCCGAACAGTGCCGCTTGCTGGTCACCGGCGATACCGCCGATGGCGATGCCGCTCTTGGTGCGACCGTAGATTTCCGAAGACGCTTTCACTTCCGGGAGCATCTCGCGCGGGATGTCGAGGATTTCCAGCATCTTCGAATCCCACTCCAGCGAGTGGATGTTGAAGAGCATGGTGCGCGAGGCGTTGGTGTAGTCGGTGACGTGCACTTTGCCGCCGGTGAATTTCCAGATCAGCCAGCTGTCGACGGTGCCGAACAGCAGTTCGCCGTTGCGCGCACGTTCGCGGCTGCCTTCGACGTTGTCGAGGATCCACTTCAGCTTGGTGCCGGAGAAGTACGGGTCGGTGACCAGACCGGTGTTGTCGCGGATGTAGTCTTCATGGCCATCGCGCTTGAGCTGCTGGCAGATCTCGGTGCTGCGGCGGCACTGCCAGACGATGGCGTTGTACACCGGACGACCGGTGGTCTTGTCCCAGACCACCGTGGTTTCACGCTGGTTGGTGATACCGATGGCGGCGACCTGATCGTGATGCAGACCGGCCTGGGCCAGCGCTTCGACCATCACCGCGCTCTGGGTGGCAAAGATTTCCATCGGATCGTGTTCGACCCAACCGGCTTGCGGGTAATGCTGGGCGAATTCGCGCTGGGCGGTGCAGACCACGTTCGCGTCGCGGTCGAAGATGATCGCGCGGGAGCTGGTCGTACCCTGATCGAGGGCAATGATGTAGTTCTTATTCTGAATGTCGGTCATGTCGATTGCCTTGGACGAAATAAGGGAGAGTGGGCCGTGGCGCGGGTTCTAAATGGGCAGGAGCCCGCGCCGACTGTTTCAAGAAGTTCTTGGTTTGCCGTCAATGGCCGGTTCTGCATCCTTTGTAGCAGGTGTGGCGCCGTTCAGGTGACGGGCAATGAGCCCGCGATACCCGGCAGCGCCGAGGCAGGCACCGACAATCGGTGCAAAAATCGGTATCAGGAAGTACGGAATATCGCGGCCGCCAGTGAAGGAAATTTCACCCCAGCCGGCGAAGAAAGTCATCAGTTTCGGACCGAAGTCCCGTGCCGGGTTCATCGCAAAACCGGTCAGCGGTCCCATCGAACTGCCGATCACGGCAATCAGCAAACCGATCAGCAGCGGGGCCATCGGGCCTTTCGGCAGGCCGTTGTTGTCGTCGGTCAGGGCCATGATCACGCCCATCAGGATTGCGGTGATGATCATCTCGACCAGGAACGCCTGGGCGGTGGACAGCACTGGATTGGGGAACGTCGAGAACACCGAGGCCAGTTCGAGGCTGGCGGCCGTGCCACGCACCATGTGATGGGTTTGTTCGTAATCGAAGAACAGGTTGCTGTACAGCGTGTAAACCAACAGTGCGCCGCAGAAGGCGCCAGCGATCTGCGACAGGATATAGAACGGCAGTTTGCGCTTTTCGAAGTCGGCGAAAATGCTCAGGGCGATACTCACGGCAGGGTTCAGGTGCGCGCCGGAAACGCCGGCGGTCAGGTAGATCGCCATGCTCACGCCGACGCCCCAGATGATACTGATTTCCCACAGACCGAAGCTGGCGCCCGCGACTTTGAGCGCGGCGACACAGCCAGTGCCGAAAAAGATCAGAAGTGCAGTCCCCAGAAACTCGGCCAGGCATTGGCCGGAAAGCGATGGTTGCTGTAAAGCAGTTGTCATTGAAAACCTCGGTTTTTGTTGTTGTCTGGCGCGTTTGCCGTCAGGGCAAGGCGCGATTTTCCCCGGGGCAGGATCCCCATCCTGTTCCCGGTTTACTGCTGGGTGCTGCGGTGACGATAATTCTTACATTATTCAGATTCGAAAAAATATAGACAAGAAACAAACCTGTCAAAGGTCGAAAGTGAACCATCGGTCACAATTCAACTATCAACCTGCTGAATGGTCCTGCCGATGGCGGCGGCGATAGCCTGGCGGCTCGCGCGCAAAGCCCGGAAAACGGGGCCTGCGCTAGAGCCTTTTGCGCCGTGATGACCTAGAATCCGGCGCAGGATTTTTCTGTTGATGCCGAGCCTGGAGCTGCCATGACCCCTGCGTTGGACTTGTTGAAAAAAGTTCGTGCCGAACATCGCGTGCACAGTTACGAACATGACCCGAAGGCCGCGTCTTACGGGCTGGAGGCCGCAGAGAAACTGGCGCTGGAGCCGGCGCAGGTGTTCAAGACGTTGCTCGCTGCCAGCGAAAAAGGTGAACTGCTGGTGGCGGTGGTACCGGTCGTCGGAAGCCTTGATCTCAAGGGGCTCGCACACGCGGCGGGCGTGAAGAAAGTCGAAATGGCTGACCCGGCTGCGGCGCAGCGTTCCACCGGTTACCTGCTGGGCGGGATCAGTCCGCTGGGGCAGAAGAAGCGTCTGCGCACCTTCATCGATAACTCGGCTCAGGGTTTTGCGACTATTTATGTCAGTGCTGGCCGACGCGGCCTGGAGGTCGAGTTGGCGCCCGCCGTACTCGCCGAGCATACACAGGCCAAATTTGCCGACATCGGTCGGGTGTAACGCTGAATTCTGTATGAAGAAAATTGACCGGTTCTGTCACTGGCGCTGAACCGGCCCGCGCCGCATGCTCTGCCCACGGACTTAGGGAGAAGGTTATGCAGCTTGAGTTTCATCAGGTCGACGCGTTCAGCGACCGACCGTTCAGTGGCAATCCGGCGATGGTGTATCGGCTCGACGCATGGCTTGCGGATGAGTTGATGCAGAAGATCGCCGCCGAACACAATCTGGCGGAAACCGCGTTCGTGGTGCGCGAAGGCGCCGCGTGGCACATCCGCTGGTTCACTCCGACTACCGAAGTGCCATTGTGCGGGCATGCGACGCTGGCCAGTGCCCACGTGTTGTTCGAGGTCTACAAGGAAAACGTCGAGCGTCTGGACTTCACCTGCAAGTCCGGGCCGTTGAGCGTCAGCCGCGAAGGCGATCGCCTGTGGCTGGACTTTCCGTCGATCGTGCCATCGGCGATTGGCGTGACGCTGGATGTCGAGCGTGCGCTGGGTGTCGAGGCGGTGGATGTGCTCGGTTCCAACGAGTTGTTCGTGGTGCTGGAGTCGGAGCAGGCAGTGCTCGACTGCACACCGGACATGGTCGCGCTGGCGAAACTGCCGTGGCTCGGCGCCATCGTGACGGCGCGCGGCAATCAGCATGATTTTGTCTCGCGTTATTTCGCGCCGGCCATTGGTATCAACGAAGACCCGGTCACCGGTTCGACGCATTGCAGCTTGATTCCGTACTGGTCGAAACGTCTGGGCAAGTCGAGCCTGACCGCGTGCCAGCGTTCGGCGCGGGGCGGGGAGTTGTTCTGTCGGCTGGAAGGCGAGCGGGTGAAGATTGGCGGCAATGCGACGCTGGTTGCCAGCGGCACATTGATCCTCGGTTAACGCAAAACTTTGTTGGAGTGAGCCTTTGTAGTGAGGGGATTTATCCCCTCACCACAAAAAACCTCCACACTCCGATGTTCTGTTTGATCAGAGGGCGGTGCTGTAGCGGCGGACGCCGTTTTCCGCCGCCGGGATTTGTGCCGCGGTGCTGCCCGATGCCTGGAACAGGACCAGGTGTTCTGCAGCAACCCGAATCCCGACATTCGCACCCACCTGATGGTCGGCATGGCTGGGGAAGATCGATTCCAGCTGCGCGCCGGTCGGCAGTTGCAGGCGATACAGGGTCGAGGCACCGAGGAAGGTCTTGCCGACGATGCGTGCTTTCAACGCGCTGTCCGGCGCATAAACGATGTCATCCGGACGCAGCAACACATCCACCGCGCCGCCCACCGGCCAGGTGTAGGCGCGGTTGCCGCGCAGTTCGCCGAGTTCGGTCTGCACCGATTCCGGGCTGCCGAGCTGACCGCGAATGAAATAACCCTGACCAATGAAACTGGCCACAAACGGCGTCGCCGGCTCGTGGTAGAGATTGTAGGGTGTGTCCCACTGCTCCAGCCGACCTTCCTTGAATACGCCAACGTGATCGCTGACGGCGAAGGCTTCTTCCTGGTCGTGGGTCACCAGAATCGCACTGGTGCCACGGGCCTTGAGGATGTCACGCACTTCGTGACTGAGCTTGCGCCGCAGTTCGCCATCGAGGTTGGAGAACGGTTCGTCGAGCAGCAGCAGTTGCGGTTCCGGCGCCAGGGCGCGGGCGAGGGCGACGCGTTGTTGCTGGCCGCCGGAGAGCTCGTGCGGGAAGCGTTTGCCGAGGTTCTTCAGGTTGACCAGCTCCAGCAGCTCTTCGGTAACGCGCGCCTTGTTCGGGTGCTTGCGGATGCCGAAGGCGATGTTGTCCGCGACGCTGAGGTGCGGGAACAGTGCGTAATCCTGGAACACCATGCCGATCCGGCGTTTCTCCGGGGCCAGAGTGAAACCGGCGCTGGAAATGGTTTCGCCGCCCAAAGTGATTTCCCCTTCGTGCACCGGTTCAAAACCGGCAATCGCGCGCAGGGTGGTGGTCTTGCCGCAGCCGGACGAGCCGAGCAGGCAGCCGATGTCGCCGGCGTTGAGGTGCAGATTAAGGTTCTGCACCACGCGTTGATCTTGGTAGCCGCAAGCGAGGTTGCGCAGGTTCAGCAGTAATTCATGACTCATGCGTGGTGATATGCCGGTTCGACGAGGAACTCAAGCAGGGCCTTCTGTGCGTGGAGACGGTTTTCTGCCTGATCCCAGGCAACGGAGCGCGGGTCATCGAGCAGGTCGAGGCTGATTTCTTCACCGCGGTGCGCCGGCAGGCAGTGCATGAACAGCACATCTTCAGCCGCCAGATCGAGCAGGGCGCGGGTCACCTGGAACGGTGCAAACAGCTTCAGGCGCTTGGCAGTTTCCTCTTCCTGACCCATCGAAGTCCAGACGTCAGTGCTCACCAGGTGCGCACCGCGCACGGCGTCTTGCGGATCGCGGACGATGGTCACGCGATCGCCGGCGCGGGCGACGAACTCAGGATTGGGCTCGTAGCCTTGCGGGCAGGCAACGCGCAACTGGAAGTCGAACTGGATCGCCGCTTCTATATAGCTGTTGCACATGTTGTTGCCGTCGCCGATCCACGCCACGGTCTTGCCCTGAATCGAGCCACGGTGTTCGAGGAAGGTCTGCATGTCGGCCAGCAACTGGCACGGGTGCAGGTCATCGGACAGGCCGTTGATCACTGGCACGCGCGAGTTGGCGGCGAATTCGGTCAGGGTGCTGTGGGCAAAGGTACGGATCATCACCGCATCGAGCATGCTCGACATGACGATGGCGCAGTCGCCAATCGGCTCGCCACGGCCCAGCTGGGTGTCACGCGGCGAGAGGAAGATCGCCTGGCCACCGAGCTGGATCATGCCGGCCTCGAAGGAGATCCGGGTACGGGTCGAGGATTTCTCGAAAATCATCCCCAGGACGCGGTTTTTCAGCGGCTCGAACAGTACGCCGCGGTTACGCAGGTCCTTGAGCTCAACGCCTCGACGGATCACGCTGACCAGCTCTTCGGGCGTGCAATCCATCAGGGAGAGAAAGTGCCTTGCGCTCATCATTGACTACCTTTTTGTTACAAACCGCAGATGCTCAAAGCCTTGTTTAACGGAACAACGGGCGAGACCTGCGGCGTAAGCCGCACGGGGCGACGAAATAGGGGAAGGCGCGATATTGACACTAAATGTCGCGTTACGCCAATAGGCTACGGATTTTGCGGGATTCGGTTGAGCGTCGGATGTTGCTGTCGCACGTTTGATGAAGCCGGGTTCAGAGCCGCCACGAGCCTCTTTGTACACTGGCCTTGCAGGGCTTGGCAATTCAGCGTGGCGGGGATCGAGTCGCTTGGGTCGGTTTACGACCGTGGCGCCATGCCATCACTTGGTCGGATGCTCGGACTGAAACATTTGCTAAAGCAAAGTGCTGGGTTATAAATAAGTTTCGAGCGACGCAGGAAGCCTCCGCATGGAATCGAAAGAAAAACTGTTAATGGAACTGCTGGGTCACACGGCTCGCTCTTTGACCCATCTCACCGCGTCGGTGACCTCAATGTCCTTCGAACTGCTGCGCAGCGACGACGAAGTGGTCAAGACCGCTGGCCGTCACATGATCGATCGCATGGCGACCATCAGTGCCGGGCTCGACGAGCACTGGCGGCTGATCGGCGAACTCACCGGTGTGCACATCGCTCACGAGCAGATCGAGACCATTCAGGAAATCCAGTTGCAGGCGCCGCCGCAGCTGCCGTCGAATTGATCATGACGGCTTATCGGCTCGCCTGATAACCGTCGATTCACAGGACAAACGTCGCTGGCGCAGGATCTGCGCGAGGGTCATAGTTTTGTTCCCGCAGGCATGCCCGTTGCCTGCTCAGAACAAGACAGAGACTGGCCATGACCAAGACTCTCCATCACCGTGCCTGCCACCTGTGTGAAGCCATTTGCGGCCTGACCATCGAGACCACCGAAACCGATGGCAACGTTGCGATCACCTCGATCAAGGGTGACGCGCTCGACACCTTCAGTCGCGGGCACATCTGCCCCAAGGCCGTGGCCTTGCAAGACATCCAGAATGACCCCGATCGCCTGCGTCAGCCGATGCGCCGGGTCGGCAGCGAATGGCTGCCGATCGAGTGGGACGAGGCCTTTGCACTGGTGGCCGAGCGTCTGGCGGCGATTCAAGAGCGTCACGGGCAGAATGCGGTGGCGGTCTACCAGGGCAACCCGAGCGTGCACAACTATGGGCTGATGACTCACAGCAACTACTTTCTCGGCCTGCTGAAGACGCGCAATCGCTTTTCGGCGACTTCGGTCGATCAGTTGCCGCATCACCTGAGCAGTTACCTGATGTACGGCCATGGCTTGCTGCTGCCGATCCCGGACATCGATCACACTGATTTCATGCTGATCCTCGGCGGCAACCCGCTGGCGTCCAACGGCAGCATCATGACCGTGCCGGATGTCGAGAAACGCCTGAAGGCGATTCAGGCGCGCGGCGGCAAAGTGGTGGTGGTCGATCCCCGGCGCAGCGAAACGGCGGCCATCGCCGATCAGCACCTGTTCGTGCGGCCTGGTGGCGACGCGGCGCTTCTGTTCGGGGTGCTCAGCACCTTGTTCAGCGAAGGCCTGACCCGTGACAGCCACTTGCCGGTTGATGGCCTTGATGAAGTGCGCGCAGCCGTCGCAACCTTCACTGCCGAAGCCATGAGTCCGCTGTGTGCGGTGCCGGCCGAGCAGATCCGCCAACTGGCGCGGGATTTCGCTGCGGCGCCGAGTGCCGTGTGCTACGGGCGCATGGGCGTTTCGACTCAGGCGTTCGGCACCTTGTGTCACTGGGTGGTGCAGTTGATCAATCTGGTCACCGGCAACCTTGACCGGGTGGGCGGTGCATTGTGTACCGAGCCGGCGGTGGATCTGGTGGCATCGACCTCGGGCGGGCATTTCAACAAATGGCAAAGCCGGGTCTCCGGGCGACCCGAGTACGGCGGCGAGTTGCCGGTGTCGGCGCTGGCCGAAGAGATGCTCACCGAAGGCGAAGGGCAGATTCGCGCGCTGATCACTGTGGCCGGCAATCCGGTGTTGTCGACGCCCAACGGCCGGCAACTGGAGCAGGCGCTGGACGGTCTGGAGTTCATGCTCAGCATCGACCTGTACATCAACGAAACCACGCGTTACGCCGATTTGATCCTGCCGTCGACCTCGGCGCTGGAGAACGATCACTACGACACTACGTTCAACCTGTTCGCGGTGCGCAACGTCACTCGCTTCAACCGGGCGATTCTCGCCAAACCAGAGGGTGCGCTGCACGATTGGGAAATTTTCGTCGGCCTGGCCAAGGCTTTCGCCGAAAAGACCGGCAAGGAACTGAAACCGACCTTGCCGCCGGCGCAGATGATCGATATGGGCCTGCGCATGGGGCTGTATGGCGATGCGTCCGATCGGAAGCTGTCGTTGGCGACATTGTTCGATCACCCGCACGGGATTGATCTTGGGGCGTTGAAACCGAATCTTGCCGCTCGCCTCAAGACGCCAAATCAACGGGTGAAGGCTGCGCCGCCGGAGATCCTCGCTGATCTCGCACGCTTTGCGGCCTTGCAGGCGCCGGCAGCCGATGAGTTGTTGATGATCGGCCGGCGCCATGTGCGCAGCAATAATTCGTGGATGCATAACTACCATCGTCTGGTGAAGGGCAAGCCACGGCATCAATTGCTGATGCACCCGGATGACCTCGCCAGCCGTGGGCTCAACGATGGTCAGTTAGTTCGCGTTAGCTCGCGGGTAGGGCAGATCGAGGTCGAGGTGCTCGGCAGTCTGGACATGATGAAGGGCGTGGTCAGCCTGCCGCACGGTTGGGGACATGCTCGGCCGGGCGTGCAGATGGCGATTGCCAGTGGTCAGCCGGGGTCGAGCGCCAACGACCTGACCGATGAATGCCAGCTCGACGAGCTGTCGGGCAACGCGGCGCTCAATGGCGTGCCGGTGACGGTGGTGGCGGCTTGAATATGCCTGTCGGGGAGACCGAGCAGTGCGCTCGGGATTCCGTTACAATGCGTCACCGTGCCGACCCATGAGTCGGAAAGTTCAGCCGAGGTGCTCCATGGATATCATCGAAACGATTAAAGAGCAGATTGCCAACAACACCATTCTGCTTTACATGAAAGGCTCGCCGAATGCCCCACAGTGTGGCTTTTCCGCGAAAGCTGCGCAGGCTGTGATGGGCTGTGGCGAGAAGTTCGCCTACGTCGACATCCTGCAGAACCCGGAAATCCGCGCCAACCTGCCGAAGTACGCCAACTGGCCGACTTTCCCGCAACTGTGGGTCGGCGGTGAACTGGTCGGCGGCAGCGACATCATGGCTGAAATGTTCGCCAACGGTGAGCTGCAGACTCTGGTCAAGGAAGCATCGGCCAAGGCGGCTGCGGCCAAGTCCGAAGCCTGATCCGGCTTTCACTCGGCACATGCTTCTGCTGTAGGAGCTGTCGAGTGAAACGAGGCTGCGATCTTTTGATCTTCAGCCAATAAAAAGCCCCGCACCTCGAAAGAGGGCGGGGCTTTTTAGTGCGCTGGAAAAGTTAACGCGAGTTGCCGGTGCAATCTGAAAAGATCGCAGCCTGCGGCAGCTTCTACTCTTCGCCCATCTGCGATTGCAGATAGTTCTCGAGACCGACTTTATCGATCAGACTCAGTTGGGTTTCCAGCCAGTCGATATGCTCTTCTTCGGATTCGAGAATGTCTTCAAGCAGTTCACGGCTGCCGAAGTCGCCAACCGATTCGCAATGGGCGATGGCGGCTTTCAGGTCGGCGTGGCCGGTCTTCTCGATACGCAGGTCACATTCCAGCATCTCCTGGGTGTGCTCGCCGATGTGCAGCTTGCCCAGATCCTGCACGTTCGGCAGGCCTTCCAGGAACAGGATGCGCTTGATCAGCTTGTCCGCGTGTTTCATCTCGTCGATGGATTCGTGGTACTCGTGCTTGCCCAGCTTGTTCAGGCCCCAATCTTCATACATGCGGGCATGCAGGAAGTACTGATTGATCGCGACCAGCTCATTGGCAAGGATCTTGTTGAGATGCTGGATGACTGTAATGTCGCCTTTCATGATGGGAGTCCTGCCCTGTAATAGCCGTATATAAGGCGGAGTTTGAGCCGGGTACTTATAAGTGTCAAACCTAAGTTATTGAATAATAAATGAAATTAAATCTGAATAAGAATGTTTGTGTTCCGCGTCTGGCACCTAAGCACTTGATTTGCGGACATAAAAAAACCGGACAAAAGTCCGGTTCTTCGAAATCTGGTTAATTACGCAGCCGTAAATTCTACTGGATAGGGGATCGCGGCCTGAGCGGTTTGCAGCTTGGTCAGGGTTTCGCGAACCACTTCCTTGGCCAGGCAGGCACATTTGCCGCATTGGCTGGCGACGCCAGTGGCCTGGCGGACTTCTTTGTAGCTGCAGCAACCTTCATAGATCGCTTCGCGGATCTGTCCGTCGGTGACGCCAGTGCAGAGGCAAACATACATAAGTGAGAACCGTCGCTGGTTGTGACTCAATTGCGATGGATCTTAATGTTAACGAGAATGATTGTCAAAGTGCTTTCTGAATGGTTTTCGATCGAAAGGCCGGTCACTGACGAACGGTGATTAATGGCGGATTGCCTGGCCCGAAAATGCTGGTCCGTTATCCGCCTTGGGCAAAAAACCGTTAAGGACAGGCGAAAAACGCAGTGTATGATGGTCGGCCCTTGCGAAGCGGGTTCGTGTCACAGGGCTGTCGCCTGAGGGTGGCAGGCTGGCCCGGACCCTGAACTTCAAAGTTATTCACCAGGAGATATCCATGAGCGTACTCGTAGGCAAACAAGCCCCTGACTTCACCGTCCCGGCCGTACTCGGCAATGGCGAGATCGTTGACAGCTTCACCCTGTCCTCGGCCATCAAAGGCAAATACGGCCTGGTGTTCTTCTACCCGCTGGACTTCACCTTCGTCTGCCCGTCCGAGCTGATCGCTCTGGACAACCGCATGGCTGACTTCAAGGCGCGCAATGTGGAAGTGGTCGCCGTGTCGATCGACTCGCACTTCACCCACAACGCCTGGCGCAACACCCCCGTCAACAACGGCGGCATCGGCCAGGTGAAATACACCATGGCTGCCGACATGAAGCACGAAATCGCCAAGGCCTACGACGTTGAGTCCGAAGGCGGCGTGGCTTTCCGTGGCGCGTTCCTGATCGACGACAAGGGCGTTGTCCGCTCGCAGATCATCAACGACCTGCCGCTGGGCCGTAACATGGAAGAGCTGATCCGTCTGGTCGACGCTCTGCAATTCCACGAAGAGCACGGCGAAGTCTGCCCTGCCAACTGGAAAAAAGGTGACAAAGGCATGAACGCTTCGCCAGAAGGCGTTGCGGCTTACCTGACCGAGAACGCTGCTGCCCTGTAAGGCGCAACGTCGCGGTACAAAAAAACCGGCCCATGTGGCCGGTTTTTTTATGCGCGGGAAATACCCGACGAGGATCAGTCGTCGAAATCTTCCCAGCCGCCCATCTGTTTCCAGCGGTTGACGATGCCGCAGAACAGCTCGGCGGTCTTCTCGGTGTCGTAACGCGCCGAATGCGCTTCACGGCCGTCGAAGTCGATGTCCGCTGCCTGACAGGCTTTCGCCAGCACGGTTTGACCGTAAGCCAGACCGGCCAGCGTCGCGGTGTCGAAGCTGGAGAACGGATGGAACGGATTGCGCTTCATGTCCAGACGCGCAACCGCGGCATTCAGGAAGCCGAGGTCGAAGCTGCTGTTATGCCCGACCAGAATCGCGCGTTTGCAACCATTGGCCTTCAGCGCCTTGCGCACGCCACGGAAGATGTCGGTCAGCGCGGTTTCTTCGCTGACCGCCATGCGCAACGGGTGATCGAGCTTGATCCCGGTGAATTCCAGCGCTGCCGCTTCAATGTTCGCGCCTTCGAATGGCTCGACGCGGAAGAAGTAGGTGTGGTCCGGGTAAACGAAACCCTTTTCATCCATGGCGATGGTGGTCGCGGCAATCTCCAGCAGAGCGTCGGTGGCCGAGTTGAAGCCACCGGTCTCTACGTCGACGACAACCGGCAGGTAGCCGCGAAAACGCGCTGCCATTGGATGACGGGAACCGCCGCCGCCACCTTGACCGTCCAGTTCGTCGTCGAAATGGTCTTCACTCACGCGTGTTCCTCCAGCAGGCGCCAGCGCAGTTTTTCACCGGCGCGCAGCGGGATAACGTTCAGCTCGCCGAATGGCAGGCTGGTTGGGGCGGTCCATTCTTCGCGAACCAGGGTGATGCGATCGGTGTTGGCCGGCAGACCGTAGAAGCGCGGGCCGTTAAGGCTGGCAAACGCTTCGAGCTTGTCCAGTGCATTACGCTGTTCGAACGCTTCGGCATACAGCTCGATGGCGGCGTACGCGGTGTAGCAGCCGGCGCAGCCGCAGGCGGCTTCCTTGGCGTGCTGGGCGTGCGGCGCCGAGTCGGTGCCGAGGAAGAACTTCGCGCTGCCGCTGGTGGCGGCGTCGAGCAGGGCTTCCTGATGGGTATTGCGCTTGAGGATCGGCAGGCAGTAGAAGTGCGGCCGGATCCCGCCCACCAGCATGTGGTTGCGGTTGTACAGCAGGTGATGCGCGGTGATGGTCGCGCCAACGTTGGCCGAGGCTTCGTTGACAAACTGCACGGCGTCGCCGGTGGTGATGTGTTCGAACACCACTTTGAGCGTCGGGAATCGCTCGACCACCCGGCGCATGTGCTCATCGATGAAAATCTTTTCGCGGTCGAAGACATCGACGTCGCCACGGGTGACTTCGCCGTGGATCAGCAGCGGCATGCCGACTTCGGCCATGGCTTCCAGCGCCGGGAAGATCTTGTCGATGCTGGTGACTCCGGAATCGGAGTTGGTGGTGGCGCCAGCCGGGTACAGCTTGGCGGCGTGCACGAAACCGCTGGCCTTGGCCTCACGAATTTCTTCGGGCTGGGTGCGGTCGGTGAGGTACAGCACCATCAGCGGTTCGAAACGACTGCCGGCCGGGCGGGCAGCGAGAATCCGCTGGCGATAGCCATCGGCTTCAGCGGCGTTGCGCACCGGTGGTACCAGGTTGGGCATGATGATGGCGCGGCCAAAGGTGCGCGCCACATCGGCAACGGTATTGGTCAACACGGCACCATCGCGAAGATGAATGTGCCAGTCGTCGGGACGCAGCAGGGTCAGGCGGTCGGACATGAGGGGATTCCAGGCGGGTCAAACTGAGGGGAATGCTACCGGAAAAGACTCTTGCAGGCACTCGCTATCAAGTTTTGCCGGAACCTTCCGATAGCCCGTAGGTATGCCGTAAACATAGTGTGAATCGGTCTTTGTGTTACAGAAGCCAATGGAGCCTCCCGTGCGCCAGCGATATTTAGCCTTGCTCAGTGTGTTTGCCAGCCTCCCCGCGATGGCGCTCACCTACCAGACGCGTCTGGAGAACATTGAGTGGACGGTCGAGGGCGACAAGTTCGAGTGCCGTCTGACCCAGCCGATCACCGATTTCGGCTCGGGCCAGTTCGTGCGCAAGGCCGGCGAGCAGGCGATATTCCGCCTCAATGCCTACAACGCCATGCTCGGCGGCGGTTCGGCGACGTTGCTCGCGGCGGCCGCGCCCTGGCAGCCGGGGCGCAACGACATCAATTTGGGCAGCGTGAGGATCGGCACCGGTAACGTGCTGTTCAACAGTTCGCAATCCCAGGCCGGCGGACTGATCAGCGGTTTGCTCGACGGGCGCAGTCCGGTGGTGCGTCGTGCGTCCGGCGATGGCCGGGTTTCTGAAGTGCGTCTGTTGCCGGTCAAGTTCAGCAAGGCGTTCAACGAATACCAGACATGCGTGGCGAAGCTGCTGCCGCAGAATTTCGACCAGGTCAAACACTCGCAGATAGGCTTTCCTGGCGAAGGCACCGATCTGGATGCCGACGCCAAGGCCAGGCTGCAGGTGATGCTCGAGTTCATGAAGGCCGACCCGACGGTCAATCACATCGAACTGGATGGCTATTCCGACAACAGCGGTAATCGTCTGACCAATCGTGAACTGTCGCGCCGGCGCGCGCTGGCGGTGGTCGACTTCTTCAAGGCCAACGGCATCGCCGAATCGCAGATCACCGTGCGCTTCCACGGCGAGCAGTACCCGCTGGTGCCGAACAACAATGCGGCTAACCGGGCGAAGAATCGCCGGGTCAGCGTGAAGCTTGCACGAGTGGCGCCGACCACCGCGCCAGCGCCGCAAGCCAGTACGCCTGCCAATGCTGCGGCGACTTCCTGACCCGCCGGTCATCGTCGCGCTCTCGACAGATTCTGTCGCTTTGTCGTCTTAAGCTGTCGCGCCTCTGTAAATTATCGGATTTGAGCGGTAGACTCCTCGGCTTTCCGTAGAACCCCGTGGAGTGATGGCATGGCGGACGTAAACAAGGTCGTTCTGGCGTATTCCGGCGGCCTGGACACTTCGGTGATCCTCAAGTGGCTGCAGGATACTTATAACTGTGAAGTGGTGACTTTCACCGCTGACCTGGGTCAGGGCGAAGAGGTCGAGCCGGCTCGCGCCAAGGCTCAGGCCATGGGCGTCAAAGAAATCTACATTGACGACCTGCGCGAAGAATTCGTGCGTGACTTCGTGTTCCCGATGTTCCGCGCCAACACCGTTTACGAAGGCGAGTACCTGCTGGGTACTTCCATCGCACGTCCGCTGATTGCCAAGCGCCTGATCGAAATCGCCAACGAAACCGGCGCCGACGCCATTTCCCATGGCGCCACCGGCAAGGGCAACGACCAGGTGCGTTTCGAACTGGGTGCCTACGCGCTCAAGCCAGGCGTGAAAGTGATCGCGCCATGGCGTGAGTGGGACCTGCTGTCGCGCGAGAAGCTGATGGACTACGCCGAGAAGCACGCGATCCCGATCGAGCGTCACGGCAAGAAGAAGTCCCCGTACTCGATGGACGCCAACCTGCTGCACATCTCCTATGAAGGCGGCGTGCTGGAAGACACCTGGACCGAGCACGAAGAAGACATGTGGCGCTGGACCGTCTCCCCGGAGAAGGCTCCCGACACCCCGCAATACCTGGAACTGACCTACCGCAACGGCGACATCGTTGCCCTCGACGGTGTCGAAATGACACCGGCCACCGTACTGGCGACGCTGAACAAGATCGGTGGTGCTCACGGCATCGGCCGTCTCGACATCGTGGAAAACCGCTATGTCGGCATGAAGTCCCGTGGCTGCTACGAAACCCCGGGCGGCACCATCATGCTGCGTGCACACCGCGCCATCGAATCGATCACTCTGGACCGCGAAGTCGCTCACCTCAAAGACGAGTTGATGCCGAAATACGCCAGCCTGATCTACACCGGTTACTGGTGGAGCCCGGAGCGTCTGATGCTGCAACAGATGATCGACGCTTCGCAGGTCAACGTGAACGGTGTGGTTCGTCTGAAGCTGTACAAAGGCAACGTGATCGTTACCGGCCGCAAGTCCGACGATTCGTTGTTCGACGCTAATATTGCGACCTTCGAAGAAGACGGCGGCGCTTACAACCAGGCTGACGCGGCGGGCTTCATCAAGCTTAACGCGCTGCGCATGCGCATTGCAGCCAACAAGGGCCGCAAGCTGTTTTAAGTCACGCAGGTCTGTATGAAAAATGGCGGCTTGTCCCTGGACAATGCCGCCATTTTTTTATGCTCGTCTGGCGCTCTCCTGGATTGTCTGTCGCTACGGCCCACTCCGGGGTTTTCTTGAATACCCATTTCAGGCATCTGCCTTGCGTTTCATAGTTCTCTCAGAACCGTAGTGCTTTGTGTACTCACGTTATAGGCGACCAAGAGTTTCGCGCCGCCGCTTTTCTTCGACTGTCTGATAAGGCTGAGCGTCATTTGCTTGAGCAAAACCTCGGATGCGGGATCAGTCAAAAAAAGCACTGCCTTGGCCGATTGTTTGCCCAGGCGCGGAAAGTGTTCGACCAGCGTATTGAACGCCTGTGAGTTGTTCATCGGACGAACATCTATGGCACGCAACGTGCCCATGGGTTTGGGTAAATCAATGTTGTGTTCGATCCAAGGCTTATTCGCGAAGGCTATCTCAGCAGGCTGATGGCATGGCCTCTGGTCAGTACCGTGTGTTGGTAGCGTTGGTTCTGGTTTATTCGAATTTGATTTCTTGCCGGTTGCAATTGAAGTGTCTGTCGGAGACAAATCCGGGTTGCTCTCGGTGGTCTTGAGTTCCTCAAAGGTTTTTAGAAAGCTGTCGTCTTTCTCGAAATCCGAGGGGGCGTACAGAGAACGGTAGTTGAAGTTTAGTGTTAGAAAAAACAGCAGCAACAAGTAAAACGGAAAGCTGATCAGAAACCAGACATAGACCTCCCTTTCGTTGTTATCTAAAAAAGGCAAGGAAATGGCGGCTGATGATTCGGAAATAAATGCAAATATCGCAATTATAGTCATGGGGTTGGTTATCTTTTTTCTGGCTTTTATCATGGGGTGTGCTCATTAAATGTGTGTTTCCAATAGGTGGATTGGTTGGGTGTGGGTTGAAGTTTATACGTGAGGCTATTTTTATATTAAAGAAAATCAGTTGGGTAGAAGTATCTTGTTTCAGACATTGATTGTTAAAGTGCTCTGAACGGTTTGAATGTTGTTTTTATAATTGGTCATCTGCCAAGTGCCGATCGCGGATGAGTCACAGGTATTCATCGAACAGCAATATTCTGTCTGCAATCGATGAGCAACTTGCTCTGAAAGCGAGTGCGCAAAGGCTTCAGGGCGTAGTATTTTTCACGTCGATGCAGGGGGCGGAAAAACAGTCGGGTCATGGAAATAGTGCGTAAGTGGGTTTTTTTGTAGGAATAGTCTTTATTTGTTGTAGGGAATGTCTTTCGCTGGGAGTGCGATGGAACTCTCTTGTGCCATGTCGGAAGTGACTGGGCTATTGTGCGTGCTCTAAAAATTCGAACAGCGAAACTGGACTTGCCCATGAATAAAGTGCTGATCGTGGATGATCATCCCGTCATTCGTCTTGCTGTGCGTATGCTGATGGAGCGTCATGGCTACGAAGTCATTGCAGAAACGGATAACGGTGTAGATGCTTTGCAACTTGCGCGTGAACAGATGCCGGATATTGTTATCCTGGATATTGGAATACCGAAGCTCGATGGTCTTGAAGTTATTGCGCGTCTGAACTCGACACCGATGCCCTTGAAAGTTCTGGTGTTGACTTCCCAGGCCCCAGGGCATTTTTCAATGCGCTGCATGCAATCGGGGGCGGCAGGGTATGTCTGTAAACAGCAGGATCTGACGGAGCTGCTCAGTGCGATCAAAGCCGTACTGTCCGGATACAGTTATTTTCCCAATCAGGCCCTGCATACCGTACGTACCAGCCTCGGTAATGCCAGCGAGGCCGATATGGTAGACCGCCTGTCCGGGCGGGAAATGATGGTGTTGCAGCAGTTGGCGCGGGGTAAAACGAACAAGGAAATCGCCGATGGCATGTTCCTCAGCAACAAGACGGTCAGCACTTACAAGACCCGCCTGCTATTGAAACTCAATGCCCGGTCGTTGGTGGATCTGATTGAACTGGCGCAACGCAACGGGCTTGTCTGATGCTCCTGAAGCCCGAGGCAACGTGGGCTGCGCCATGTCAGATGCTGCAGAAAGTAAAAAGCCTCCGGTCAGGGAGGCTTTCAAGTGTCAAAGATCAAAATCGTAATCGGCCAATTGCTTTTGCAGTCGGCGCTCCTCAAGCAGGTTGTCGATGGTGCGGCGTTTGCTCAGATTGGTCTTGGCGACTTCGACCACGGGTTCGGCGTCGTCGGTTTCTACAGCGGTGAAATCGTCATCTACATCCAGTTGTTCTTTGCTGTCAGTCATAAGGTGAACTCCAGGCTAAGACTGCCTTTGGCGCTCCTTATATCGATATTCCTGCTGCGGGTAAAAAAGATTTTTTCAATCGATAAATCAATTATTCCAATAGCCAATCAATCGTCCGAGGTTTTGTGTTTGTACTCGCACAAATCCTCGATCCGGCAGCTGCCACAGCGTGGCTTGCGCGCCAGACACACATAGCGACCGTGCAGAATCAGCCAGTGGTGAGAATCCAGCAGGTAGTCTTTTGGCACAAATTTCATCAGCTTCTTTTCAACTTCAACGACATTTTTACCCGGGGCAATACCGGTGCGGTTGCTCACGCGAAAAATGTGCGTGTCGACCGCCATGGTCAACTGACGGAAAGCGGTATTCAGGACCACGTTGGCCGTCTTGCGGCCGACGCCGGGCAGCGCTTCCAGTTCTTCGCGCGTCTGCGGGACTTCGCCATTGTGCAGTTCGACCAGCATGCGGCAGGTCTCGATCACGTTTTTCGCTTTGCTGTTATAGAGACCGATGGTTTTGATGTATTCGGACAGCCCTTCGACGCCCAGTGCGTGGATCGCAGCGGGGGTGTTAGCCACCGGGAACAGTTTTGCCGTGGCCTTGTTGACGCCGACGTCGGTTGATTGCGCCGAAAGAATGACCGCGATCAACAACTCGAACGGCGAGGAATAGGCCAGTTCGGTCTTCGGCTCGGGATTGTCTTCATGAAGTCTGCGGAAGATTTCCAGACGTTTTGCGGCATTCATGGATGATGTGTTTCCTTGGAGAGAGCGTTCGAGCGGGTCCAGGCCTGGCGGGCGGCGAGCAGAAGCCCAAGCACGATGAATGCGCCGGGAACCAGGGTGAACAGGTGCAGCCCTTCGTTGAACAGCACCAGGCCTTGCCAGTGCTCAGGCAGGCCACGGCCGATATGGCCCTGACCGAACAGTTCACGCAGTGCCGCCAGTGCTAGTAGCAGCCCGCTCGACAGGCCAAAAAACTTCAGGCGCAGGCCAAATGCCTGGGCAAAGAATCCATTGTATTCCAACACTACGCATTGCAAGGCGATCAGCCCGGTATAGATTCCGAGTGACTGTTGCCACTGCAACGCCCAGCGTTGCGCGAGGATATTGGCGCAACTGGTCAGGGTGGCGGCCAGCAGCAGACTGGCCAGCATCCGGTCGCTGTCAGACAGTCGCGAGCGCAATGCGCCGAAACAGACACCGTAAACCGCCACGACGACGCCCGACATCAGCAGCATGCCCAGTGCGCTAGCCAGTGTTGTACTGGTGCCAAGCAGCACAATCAGCATCGAAGCATTCGTCAGGTTCGTCGGCCGGTTCATGATCCGATCCCCAGCAAGGTTGTCCGGTGCTCATCAAAGTAGCGCAGGGCGTCGTGGATGGCATTGACGGTGGCCCGGGAGGTGATGGTCGCGCCCGCCAGTTGATCGAACTGTCCCTGATCCTTTTTCAGCGCCCAGCCTGCGTCGTCAGGCGCGTGACGCGATTGCCCGGCAAATGTCGCCAGCCAGTGGTTCGGCCAGTCGCCAATCAGTCCGCCGAGTGCGGGCGTTTCGTTGTGCCGCAGGGTTTTGACCCCCAGCAGTCTGCCGTTGGCATCGATGGCGATCAGCAGCTCGATAACGCCGGCATAGCCCTCAGTCTGCGTGCGCAACAGCACCGCCACCGGCTGCCCGGCTTTGCTGGCGCGGTAACCCGCCAGCAATTTGCTGTGGCTCAACGACGCGTCAGTCAACGCCAGTGGCTGCTCCAGCGGCTGATTGTCGTATGCATCGGCCGCGAGCACATCGAGCAGCTTGCGGCTGTCGAGCAGGGCCTGCTCGCTGGCAATCTGCGGCGCACTGGCGCGTTGCACCACGTAAGTCAGGCCGAGCCCCGCGCCGGCCAGCAGCACGAGCATCACGACAGAAACCATGCGGCTCATGATTGCACCTGCGTCTGGCGGACGGCGGCAAAACGTTCCAGCGCTGGCACGCAGAGATTCATCAGCAACACCGCAAATGCAACGCCGTCCGGGTAGTCGCCCCAGGTGCGGATCAGGTAGGTGAGCAAGCCGACGCCAACGCCGAACAGCAGCCGGGCCAGCGGACTTCTGGCGCCCGACACCGGTTCGGTAATGATGAAAAAGGCACCGAGCATGGTTGCCCCGCTCAACAGATGAAACAGCGGTGAACCGTGGGAATCGGAACCCGAACCGTTCCAGCAGAGCAGGCTGACGAGAAACAGGCTGGCCAGCATGCCGACCGGCGCTTGCCAGGCGATTACCCGGCGCTGCAACAGCCACAGCCCGCCGGCGAGAAACGCCAGATTGATCCACTCCACGCCGCGTCCACCAAAGCGGCCGAACGCCGGGTTGGCGGCGAACAACTCATCCATGGTCAGGCTCTTGTTGATGCGCAGACTGTCCAGTGCAGTGGCCTGTACCCAGGCGTCCGGGGCCTGGCCCAAATTCAGGACTTGGGCAAAAGCGGCCTGCAGATTCATGCCGTGCGCCGGCCAGTGGGTCATCGGTTGTGGGAACAGCACCATCGCCAGGGCGAAACCGAGCATGGCCGGGTTGAACGGATTCTTGCCGACACCACCGTACAAATGCTTGCCGAACAGCAGACCCGAAGTCACCGCGGTCACGGTCAGCCACCACGGGCAGTAAGGCGGCAGGGCAGCGGCCAGCAGTGTCGCGCTGACCAGCGCGCTGCCATCGCTGAGCGTCGGTTGCAACGGTTGGCGCCGCAGGCGGGTGACGCCAGCTTCGATCAGCAGCGCCGTGCTCGCCGCCAGAATCAAATTGATCAGCACGCCCCAGCCGTAACACCAGAACAGTGCCAACAATCCCGGCAGCGTGGCCAGCAGCACCTGCTTCATCGCCTGTTGCAGGCGATCATCCGGTGCCTCACGGGGCAACATGGTCTTGCACCTGACGCTCGGCAGCCAGCAGGCGAGCGCGGGCCTTGTCGAGGATGTCATTCGGTGTGTCGGCACGGCGTTCGAGTTTGCTCAGGTCGGCGCGGGCGTAGGCCAATTCGGTTTTCAACTGGCGGAGCTGGTTGTCGATCGGGCGCTTTTCCACCCGGACCAGATCAGGCACAGGCTGCTCACTGGCCGCCTCTGCCACATGCAGGGCTTGCTCGGCATCACGCAGTGCCTGTTCCAGCGTGGCAATCTGCTGCGCGGGTGCTTCGGCGGTCTGAGCCTTTTTCAGTTCGGCGCGACGCATGGCCAACTGGATTTTTGCCCGTTTCAGATCCGCGTCTTTCGCTGGAGCCGGAGCCGCAGCGGCTGGAACGGCGGCGCTGCTTTCGAGTTTTGCCAGCGCCTGTTCTGCCGCTTCGAACTGCTGTTGCAGCACGATCAGTTGCGATTGCTGTTCGAAGGTCGGCGGATGACCGAAGGCTTTCAGCGATTTGTGCAATTGCGCGCGGCTCATGGCGACATCGATCTTGGCTTTCTTCAGCGCCGCATCGGCGGTTGCGGCTTTCTGCGCGCGCACCCGTTCCAGAGCTGCCTGCACCGGATCGAGAGTGGCCGTCGCCGGTTGCGCCGCCCGATGCGCACGGGCTTCGCGCTCAGCCTGTTTGTGCTGTTCTTCGCGTTGCAGGCGGGCGTTGCGGCGTTCGAAACGCTGGCGCGCATGATCGCGTTTGGCCGTGCGTGCGCGCAGCTCTTCAAGGCTGGTCGCCAGGCCACCGACCACCGGCAAGGTGCCGAGCGGCAGCGGGTGCATCTCGATGCAATCCACCGGACACGGTGCCACGCACAGGTCGCAACCGGTGCATTCGTCGATCAGCACGGTGTGCATCAGTTTCGCCGCGCCGACGATGGCGTCGATCGGGCAGGCCTGGATGCACTTGGTGCAGCCGATGCACTCGGCCTCGCGGATGTACGCCACTTGTGGCGGTGCCGCGCCGCGGCTGACGTCCAGTTCCAGCACCGGCACGTTCAACAGTTCAGCCAGCGCGGCGATGGTTTCGTCACCGCCGGGCGGGCACTTGTTGATCGGTTCGCCGTCGACGATGCCTTGCGCATAGGGCTTGCACCCGGGGTGGCCGCATTTGCCGCACTGGGTCTGCGGCAGGAGGGCATCGATGAGTTGAATCAGACTCATGTTTTGATCAGTCCACTGAATCCGAGAAAAATCACTGCGATCAGTCCGGCGCCGATCAGGTCGATCGGCAAGCCGCGAAAGGGCAGGGGAATGTCGTTGTCCGCCGTGCGTTCACGCAAGTCGCTGAACAGGCTCAGCACCAGCCAGAAACCTAGCCCGGCGCCGAGGCTCAGTGCCGCCGCCTGCAACAGGCCATGATCATTTTGCGCATTGATCAAGGCCAGCCCGAGCACGCCGGCATTGCCCAGCAACAATGGCCATAGCCCATCGAAGGGCCAGTCAGGCAGCGCACGGGTCAGCAGTTTCAATACCGGCGCGATCAGCAGCACGTTGAGTGGCAAGAACACGAACAGGTGCAGGGCCTGCAGTTGCAGCGGTACCAGCAGCCAGTGCCAGATTGCGTAACCGAAGATGCCGACGCTCAGCATCAGGCACCCCGTCGCCAGCCCCAGCGCATGCACCTGGCGCCGACTGCCGGCCAGCAACGGATCGACGCCCAGCGGCCAATGCAACACGAAGTTGTTGAGCAGGGCGGCACTGATCAGCGTAAGCGCAAGTTCGGTCATGGTTCTGCCGGCAGCAACGGGCGGGTGTCACTTAAGGTTAGGCATTATCCGGCACCCGCGAAGGGTGGGCCAGATATGAAAAATCCCACAGGCCTGCAGAACATGCCTGTGGGATCGTTTTACCACTGGGTCTTACTTGATGCGTTGACCCGGCTTGGCGCCGCTGTCCGGGCTCAGCAGGTAGATTTCTTCACCGCCAGGGCCGGCGGCCATCACCATGCCTTCGGACATGCCGAACTTCATTTTCCGCGGCTTGAGGTTGGCGATCATCATGGTCAGGCGACCGTCGAGTTTCGATGGATCCGGGTAGGCGCTCTTGATTCCGGAGAACACGTTGCGCTGCTCGTCACCGATGTCCAGGGTCAGGCGCAGCAGCTTGTCGGCACCTTCCACATGTTCAGCCTTGACGATCAGCGCGACGCGCAGATCGACGGCGGCAAAGGTGTCGAAGTCGATTTCCGGCGACAGCGGATCCTTGGCCAGTTCGCCATTGCCCGCAGGTGTGGCGGCGCCGGTGTCGGTCTGGCTGGCGGTCAGGTCTTCTTTCGAGGCGTCGGTCATGGCTTGCACTTTTACCGGGTCGATGCGGGTCATCAACGGCTTGAATTCATTGAGCTGATGGTTGGCCAGCAGCGTGGTGTGGTCGTTCCAGGTCAGCGGGGCGACGTTGAGGAACGCCTCGGCGTCGGCGGCCAGCAGCGGCAGCACCGGTTTGAGGAAGATCACCAGTTGGCGGAACAGGTTGATGCCGGTGGCGCAGATCGCCTGGACTTCATCCTGCTTGCCTTCCTGCTTGTTCAACGACCATGGCGCCTTGTCGGCGATCCAGGCATTGGCGCGGTCGGCCAGGGCCATGGTTTCACGCATGGCGCGGGCGAAGTCGCGCGCTTCATAGGCGTCGGCAATGCTTGGCGCCGCGGCGAGGAAGGCTTCGGTCAGCTCTGGCGCGGCATTGTTGTCGACCAGCAGGCCGCCGTTGCCCTTGTGGATGAAACCGGCGCAACGGCTGGCGATGTTGACCACTTTGCCGACCAGGTCGGAGTTGACCTTCTGCACGAAGTCTTCGAGGTTCAGGTCGAGGTCATCGACACCACGGCCCAATTTGGCCGCGTAGTAGTAACGCAGGTATTCCGGCGACAGGTGATCCAGGTAGGTACGCGCCTTGATGAACGTGCCCCGGGACTTGGACATCTTCTGGCCGTTGACGGTCAGGTAGCCGTGCACGTTGATCCCGGTCGGCTTGCGGAAACCGGCGCCTTCGAGCATGGCAGGCCAGAACAGGGCGTGGAAGTTGACGATGTCCTTGCCGATGAAGTGGTACAGCTCGGCGGTGGAATCCTTGCCCCAGAACGCGTCGAAGTCCAGCTCCGGCGTGCGGTTGCAGAGGTTCTTGAAACTCGCCATGTAGCCGATCGGCGCGTCCAGCCACACATAGAAATATTTGCCCGGCTCGTCCGGAATCTCGAAACCGAAGTACGGCGCATCGCGGGAGATGTCCCACTGTTGCAGGCCGGCGTCCAGCCACTCGGCGATCTTGTTGGCCACGGCGTCCTGCAGGGTGCCGCTGCGGGTCCAGGTCTGCAGCATCTGCTGGAAGTCTGGCAGCTTGAAGAAGAAGTGCTGGGAATCCTTGAGCACCGGAGTCGCGCCGGAGATGGCCGACTTCGGATCCTTCAGGTCGGTCGGGGCGTAGGTCGCACCGCATTTTTCGCAGTTGTCGCCGTACTGGTCTTCAGTGCCGCATTTCGGGCAGGTGCCCTTGATGAAGCGGTCGGCCAGGAACATTTTCTTTTCCGGGTCGAAATACTGGGTAATCGAGCGCTGGGCAATGTGCCCGGCATCGCGCAGCTTCAGGTAGATCTGGCTCGACAGCTCACGGTTTTCTTCGGCGTGAGTGGAGTGGAAGTTGTCGAAGTCGACCAGGAACTCGGCAAAGTCGGCGCTGTGTTCAGCCTGCACATTGGCGATCAGTTGTTCCGGGGTGATGCCTTCCTTTTCCGCGCGCAGCATGATCGCCGAACCGTGGGCGTCGTCGGCGCAGACATAAATGCATTGATTGCCGCGATGCTTCTGGAAGCGCACCCACATATCGGTCTGGATGTATTCCAGCATATGGCCAAGGTGGATCGAACCGTTGGCGTAGGGCAGGGCGCTGGTGACGAGGATCTTGCGTGGTTCGGACATGTGGGGCTTCGCTACTTGATGAAACGGAGGTCGGCCACTATAAAGCGCTGGCGCATATTTTTCACCCTGTGCACCTGTTTCCGGATGCGGCCACTGCAATAACCGGATGGGCCGACCGCAATAAATTGTGGCGAGGGAGCTTGCTCCCGCTGGGTGGCGAAGCCGCCCGATCCCGCCAATGGCAGACAGACAGGCTCAACCGGATTGCGACTGCTGCGCAGTCGAGCGGGAGCAAGCTCCCTCGCCACAAAGTCGAGTCAACGCATAAATCGCCTGACCACAAATCAATCTGCGGGGTACGATACCCGCCATCTTTTCCCAGTCTTGTTATCGGAGTTGCCCATGAGTGCCGTCACTCGCGCAGCGGTGGAAGCCGTCCTCAGCCAATACACCGACCCCTACCTGAACCAGGACCCGGTCAGCGCCGGTTGCGTGAAGCACATCGAGATCGATGGCGACCGCGTCAAGGTTCAGCTGGAAATCGGTTACGCCGCCGGCCTGTTCAAGAGCGGCTGGGCGCAGTTGCTGCAACTGGCCATCGAAAACCTCGATGGGGTGACGAGCGCCAGGGTCGAGGTCAACAGCGTGATCGCCGCGCACAAGGCTCAGGCCCAGATCCCGGGGCTGGCCAACGTCAAGAACGTGGTCGCCGTGGCTTCGGGCAAGGGCGGTGTGGGCAAGTCGACCACCGCGGCCAACCTCGCGCTGGCGCTGGCCCGTGAAGGCGCCAAGGTGGGGATTCTCGACGCCGACATCTATGGCCCGAGCCAGGGCATCATGTTCGGCATCCCCGAGCGCACGCGCCCCGAGGTCAAGGATCAGAAGTGGTTCGTGCCGCTCAAGGCCCACGGTGTCGAAGTCATGTCGATGGCGTTCCTGACCGACGACAACACGCCGATGGTCTGGCGTGGGCCAATGGTCTCCGGCGCGTTGCTGCAACTGGTGACGCAAACCGCGTGGGGCGACCTCGATTATCTGGTCATCGACATGCCGCCAGGCACTGGCGACATCCAGCTGACCCTGGCGCAGAAAGTCCCGGTGGCCGGTGCGGTGATCGTCACCACCCCGCAGGATCTGGCGCTGCTGGACGCACGCAAAGGCGTGGAAATGTTCCGCAAGGTCAACATCCCGGTGCTGGGCGTGGTGGAAAACATGGCGGTGCACATCTGCTCGAACTGCGGACATGCCGAGCATCTGTTCGGTGAGGGCGGTGGCGAGAAACTGGCCACCCAATATGGCGTTGAACTGCTGGCCTCGCTGCCGCTGTCGATGCTGATCCGCGAGCAGGCCGATGGCGGCAAACCAACGGTGATCGCCGAACCGGACAGTCAGATCGCGATGGTCTATCAGGAACTGGCCCGCCACGTCGGCGCGCGCATTGTGTTGCAGGAAGCGGCGACGCCGGCGATGCCTAACATCAGCATCAGCGACGATTGATCGGCGTCGTTTGCTAAAAGATCGCAGCCTGCGGCAGCTCCTACAGAAAAGCTCTGTGTAGGAGCTGCCGCAGGCTGCGATCTTTTGATCTTGCTTTAGATGCGCAACCCGCCATCCATCTCCAGAATCCGCCCGGTGTAGTAGTCGTTCTCGAAGATGTACGCTGCCGAATGGGCGATCTCTTCCGGCTTGCCCATGCGCTTGAGCGGGATACCCGAGGTCATCTTCTCCAGCGCTTCCGGCTTCATGCCCAGAGTCATCTCGGTTTCGATGAAGCCCGGCGCAATGCCCGCCACACGAATGCCGTAACGCGCCAGTTCCTTGGCCCAGGTCACAGTGGCTGCGGCCACGCCAGCCTTGGCGGCGGAATAGTTGGTCTGGCCGACGTTACCGGCGCGGGAGATCGATGAGATGTTGATGATCGCGCCGCTGGTCTTCAGCTCGACCATTTTCGCCGCCACTTCACGGGTGCACAGGAACACGCCGGTCAAGTTGACGTCGATCACTGCCTGCCACTGGGCCAGGCTCATTTTGCTCATTTCGCCATCTTTGACCTTGAGCAGCAGGCCATCGCGCAGGATTCCGGCGTTGTTGATCAGGCCGTGGATCGCACCGAAATCTTCGGCAACCTGCGCGACCATGTGCTCAACCTGTTCTTCATTGGCCACGTTGCACAGATAGCTGCGCGCCTCGACGCCCTTGGCTTTGCAGGCTGCCACCGCGTCATTGAGTTTTTCCTGATTCAGGTCGACCAGTGCGAGCCTGGCGCCTTTGCTGGCGAAATACTCGGCCATGGAGCGGCCCAAACCCTGGCAACCGCCGGTGATAATGATTACTTTGTCGTTGAGTTGCATGCGCATGCCCCGATAGCCGGTCTGAGTGGTTTTTGTTATTGGCGACGCTCGATCTGTACCGGTATGGCCAGATTGCACATGAGCATTGCCCGATGGCGTTACAGGGACTTATCCCCCGGCGCCTGTCCGTTTTTTCGACGGATTCTATTTAAGGAGTCATAAATTGAGCGTTGAAGCGGCCAAGAATGCCCGAGAATTGCTTCTCAAGGAATACCGTGGCGTATTGTCGACCCACTCCAAATCGATGCCCGGTTTCCCGTTCGGCTCAGTGGTGCCGTATTGTCTGGACGAGCAAGGCCGGCCGCTGATCCTGATCAGCCGCATCGCCCAGCACACTCACAACCTGCAGAAAGACCCGAAGTGTTCGCTGCTGGTGGGGGAACGCGAGGCCGACGACGTGCAGGCCGTTGGTCGCCTGACCTATCTGGCCGAGGCGCAAAAGCTCGAAGAGCCGGCGGCTATCGAAGCCGCCGCCGAGCGTTATTACCGGTATTTCCCCGACTCGCAGAACTACCACAAGGCTCACGATTTTGATTTCTGGGTGCTCAACCCGGTACGTCACCGCTACATCGGCGGTTTCGGCGCGATCCACTGGGTCGATCAGTTGACCCTGGCCAACCCGTTTGCCGGCAAGGCGGAAATCAGCATGGTCGAGCACATGAACAGCGATCACGCCAAAGCCATCGCGCATTACGTGGAGCTCAGCGGGTTGCCGAAAACCGTACCGGCGCAACTGGCCGGAATCGACAGCGAAGGCATGCACCTGCGCATCGGTCAGGCACTGTATTGGTTGCCGTTTCCAGCGCCTTGTCATACGCAGATACAAGTGCGCGAAGCCTTGGTTTCTCTGGCTCACGCCGAGGTCTGGCCAAAAAATGCGGTGGCTGACGCTTGAATTCACGAAAGGGCGACGTCATCTAAGGCTTACTGCAAGGCATTTCTTGCGTTGAGGAATCTTTGATGCGCCCTTTTTTGTTGCTCTTTCTGCTGTTTCCGGTGCTGGAGCTGTTCGTATTCGTCAAAGTGGCAGGGGCGATCGGGTTTTTCCCGGCCCTGCTGCTGATCATTCTCGGCTCGATGTTCGGCGTGTTCGTGCTGCGCATCGCCGGTCTGGCCACGGCACTGCGTGCCCGTGAAAGCCTGAATCGCGGTGAACTGCCCGCGCAGACCATGCTTGAAGGCCTGATGCTGGCACTGGCCGGTGGCCTGCTGATCCTGCCGGGTTTCGTCAGTGACGTGGTCGGTCTGGTGATGTTGTTGCCGTTCACCCGTCGCCTGCTGGCGAACAAGATGCGCCAGCGCGCCGAGGAGCAGGCCATTCGTCAGCGTGCTTTCGCCGACGACCTGCAACCCCGTGGCGGTCCTGCACCGCGCCAGCCTCTGGGCCGCGAGGGTGATGTGATCGAAGGCGAGTTCGAACATCGCGACAGCCAGTAACCCCTGCATCGACACGGCACCTTCGGGTGCCGTTTGTTTATGCGCGGCATTCAAGGGGCACATGATGAAAAATTTTCTGTCCCCGCCCTTGTAATAAGCTTATGCGCCCTTATGTATCGGTCACCGAAAGGTTTCCGGCATTCAAGCCGGACAGACTTCCGCGGTTTGCTCGACGAACCGCAACCGGCGCAGGCCGGATTTGTTAAACCCGCCGGGACTACACCGGCCGATGAAAACCACAATTAGGAGAGATCGACAATGAAGCTTCGTCCTCTGCATGACCGCGTCGTCATCCGTCGCAGCGAAGAAGAAAAGAAAACCGCTGGCGGTATCGTCCTGCCAGGTTCGGCTGCTGAAAAAGCCAACCACGGTGTGATCGTCGCTGCAGGCCCAGGCAAGACTCTGGAAAACGGTGAAGTGCGTGCGCTGGCCGTTAAAGTCGGCGACAAGGTTGTGTTCGGTCCTTACTCCGGCAGCAACACTGTGAAAGTCGACGGCGAAGACCTGCTGGTAATGGCTGAGAACGAGATTCTCGCTGTACTGGAAGGCTGATTTCCCCGCTCATTTTCCCGTTACTACAAAGTATTTAAGGAATATCGATCATGGCTGCTAAAGAAGTTAAGTTCGGCGATGCCGCCCGCTCCAAGATGCTCAAAGGCGTCAACGTTCTGGCTGACGCGGTAAAAGCGACCCTGGGCCCGAAAGGCCGTAACGTGATCCTCGAGAAGAGCTTCGGCGCTCCGACCATCACCAAGGACGGCGTATCCGTCGCCAAGGAAATCGAACTCGAAGATCGCTTCGAAAACATGGGCGCGCAGCTGGTCAAAGACGTTGCCTCCCGTGCCAACGATGACGCTGGTGACGGTACTACCACCGCGACCGTTCTGGCTCAGTCGATCGTCAACGAAGGCCTGAAAGCCGTCGCTGCCGGCATGAACCCGATGGATCTGAAGCGCGGTATCGACAAAGCGACCATCGCCATCGTCAAAGAGCTGAAAGCCCTGTCCAAGCCATGCGCTGACACCAAGGCAATCGCTCAGGTCGGCACCATCTCCGCCAACTCCGACAACTCCATCGGTGACATCATTGCCGAAGCCATGGAAAAGGTCGGTAAAGAAGGCGTGATCACCGTTGAAGAAGGCTCGGGCCTGGAAAACGAACTGTCGGTTGTAGAAGGCATGCAGTTCGACCGTGGCTACCTGTCCCCGTACTTCGTCAACAAGCCGGACACCATGGTGGCCGAGCTCGACGGCCCGCTGATCCTGCTGGTCGACAAGAAGATCTCGAACATCCGCGAAATGCTGCCAGTGCTGGAAGCCGTTGCCAAAGCCGGCCGTCCACTGCTGATCGTTGCCGAAGACGTTGAAGGCGAAGCCCTGGCGACTCTGGTAGTGAACAACATGCGTGGCATCGTCAAGGTTGCAGCCGTCAAGGCTCCAGGCTTCGGCGACCGTCGCAAGGCCATGCTGCAGGACATCGCCGTTCTGACTGGCGGTACCGTGATCTCCGAAGAGATCGGCCTGAGCCTGGAAAGCACCACCCTGGAGCACCTGGGTAACGCCAAGCGTGTGACCCTGTCCAAGGAAAACACCATCATCGTTGACGGTGCTGGCGTTGAAGCCGACATCCAGGCGCGTATCGCTCAGATCCGTGCTCAGGTTGCCGAAACTTCCTCGGACTACGACCGTGAAAAACTGCAAGAGCGTCTGGCCAAACTGTCCGGCGGCGTTGCAGTGATCAAGGTTGGCGCTGGTTCCGAAGTTGAAATGAAAGAGAAGAAGGCCCGCGTTGAAGACGCCCTGCACGCAACCCGTGCAGCCGTTGAAGAAGGCGTGGTACCTGGTGGTGGCGTTGCGCTGATCCGTGCTCTGGAAGCCCTGACCGAACTGACCGGCGACAACGCTGACCAGAACGTCGGTATCGCTGTGCTGCGTCGCGCTGTTGAAGCGCCGCTGCGTCAGATCGCTGCCAACTCCGGTGACGAGCCAAGCGTAGTGGTCAACGAAGTGAAGAACGGCAAAGGTAACTTCGGTTACAACGCCGCTTCCGGCGAATACGGCGACATGATCGAAATGGGCATCCTGGACCCAACCAAGGTAACCCGTTCCGCTCTGCAAGCTGCAGCCTCGATCGGCGGTCTGATCCTGACCACCGAAGCAGCTGTTGCTGATGCACCGAAGAAAGAAGGCTCGGCTGGCGGCGGTATGCCAGACATGGGCGGCATGGGTGGCATGGGCGGCATGATGTAAGCCAGCCTTACCCCTGTAATAAAAAACCCCGCCTGCGATGAGCAGGCGGGGTTTTTTATTGCCTTCGATTTGTCGTTGGCGCTATACCGAGGTGCGCCCATCGCTGGCGAGCCAGCTCCCACAGGTTTAGCGCAATCCTTGTGGGAGCTGGCTCGCCAGCGATGGCGTCATGTCAGTCAACACAGAGGCTGACTGACACAACAACGTCCATCTTCAGTTAACGATCACTGACCTGCGGAGCCTCTTCTTTCACAGGCTTCCAGCTCAACAACTGCTGTTTGAAGCCATAACTGGCCGCCTGGTAATACGCAATCGCCCGGCTGACCAGCGGATCGTCACTGCTGACCCGCGATTCACGGCTCTCGGTCAACGCATCGTCATGCCGGCGCAAGCCCTGGCGCGGACTGAGGATCGCCAGATCCTTGCCATCGAACAGGCCCAGATGCTGATAGTTGCCGACCACCACGCGCGGTGGCAGCGGGTTGTCCTGCAACAGGTTGCGGCCGAAGAACGTCGAGGTGTAATCCAGGTTCAACAGGCCCAGCAGCGTCGGGGCCAGATCGATCTGGCTGGCCAGTTGCGCGCTTTCGCGAGCCTCGATCATTTTCGGCGCATAGATGAACAGCGGGATCTGATAGTTGGTGATCGGCAAGTCTTCTTTACCGGCACTGCCTGCAGTGTGGTCAGCGACGAAAATGAAGATCGTATTGTCGAACCACGGTTTCTGCCGCGCCTGCTCGAGGAACTGGCCAATCGCATAGTCGGTGTACTTCACCGCGCCATCGCGGCCGTTTCCGGACTTGATGTCGATGCGGTTGTCTGGGTAGGTGTAAGGACGGTGATTGGAGGTGGTCATCAACTGCAGCAGAAACGGCTGCTGTTTGGCGTAGTCGGCGTCCGCCAGTTTCAGGGTCTGGCGATACAGATCTTCGTCGGCCATGCCCCAGGCGTTCTTGAAGTGGATCTCGGCTTCATCGACGCTGCTCTGATCGACGACGCGATAGCCGTTGCCGCTGAAGAACGCGTTCATGTTGTCGAAGTAACCGCGTCCGCCGTAGACGAACACACTGTCGTAACCTACGGCGCTGAGCTGTTGGCCAAGGCTGGCGAAACCGCTCTCACGACCGATGCGCTTGACGATCGAGCGGCCCGGCGTTGGCGGGATGGCCAGGGTGATGGCTTCCAGACCGCGGTCGGTGCGGGTGCCGGTGGCGTAGAAGTTATTGAAGTACAGACTCTGCTTGCGCAAGGCGTCGAGGTTCGGCGTCAGGTTGCGACCGTCGCCGTTGCTGCCCAGGTACTTGGCGCTCAGGCTTTCGATGGTCACCAGCACGATGTTCGGCTTGCGCGGGGTGCCCGGGTTGTCGATCACCCGGCGAATGTCCTGTGGATCTTTGCCAATGAAGCGTGCGTCGCTTTCACTCAGCTCGGAACGGATCTGGCTGGCGACTTTTTCCGCCGGCAGGCTTTTGTAGAACTGGGTGTAGTCCAGTTCATTGTTACGGAACGCGGCGAAGAACTGATACGGACCGTTGCTGGCCAGCTCGTTCTGGTAGGCGTTGCCGCCCTGGGCACGAGGGGCGTCCTGGCTGAGCAGTTGCAGGCTCAGACCCGCGACGATCAACAGGCCCAAGGCACTGAGCAGACGTCCGCGCAGCGCTGGCAGCGGAGCATTCATGGCGGCATTGAACGGCTTGCGCAAAGCGAAACTGATGACCACGGCCAATACGGCGAGGAGGCTCAGCAGTTTGCCGATCGGGTAGGATTCGAGGACGTTGTTCAGCACTTCGTCGGAGTACACCAGGTAATCGACGGCGATGAAGTTGAAGCGTACGCCGAACTCGTCCCAGAACAGCCATTCGGCCACCGCCACGAACAACATGGCGAACAGGCTGATCGTCAGCAGGACGCGCAGGAATCCGCGATGTCCGCGACGACGCCACAGGCCCGGCGGGCAGAGCAGCAGGTACAGGCCCATTGGCAGTGCCGCGTAGGCAAGGAACCCCAGGTCATACAGCGCACCGATGCCGAACACGGAAAGGGCGAGGCCACCGGCCTCATCCAGGTGAGTCAGCAGCAGGACTGCTCGCGTCAGGAGAAAAATGACCAGCCAGGCGCCGGTGATCAGCAGCAGAAAGCGCATGGGCGCTGTCTTGAAAGAGTCCATTGTCTCGTTTTCCTTATATCAATGGCGCGCGAGTGTCGCGGCGTCACTGTAATCAGGTTGTGAATCGATAGTGAAAACTTTGTTAATTATTTAATTTGTCCGGGCAAATGGACTTGCGCGTATGCCGGCCCTAGCCCTGAACCGGCGTAGGCCTTAAGCTGCGCGGGCCAAGACGGCCGTTACTGTACGGAGGAAATGCCAATGCGAATTCTATTGGTCGAAGACAACCGCGATATCCTGGCCAATCTGGCCGATTACCTGGGGCTCAAAGGCTATACCGTCGATTGCGCCCAGGACGGTTTGTCGGGCTTGCATCTGGCGGCTACCGAGCATTACGACCTGATTGTGCTCGACATCATGCTGCCGGGAATCGACGGCTACACCCTGTGCAAGCGTCTGCGTGAAGACGCGCGGCGCGACACGCCGGTGATCATGCTCACCGCCCGCGATCAACTGGATGATCGCCTGCAGGGCTTCAAGTCCGGGGCCGACGATTACCTGGTCAAGCCGTTTGCCCTGTCCGAACTGGCGGCGCGCGTCGAGGCCGTCATGCGCCGGACTCAGGGTGGCGGACGCCGTGCGTTGCAGGTCGGTGACCTGAGCTACGACCTCGACACCCTGGAAGTGACCCGCGAGGGCAAGCTGCTCAAGCTCAACCCGGTCGGCCTCAAACTGCTGGCGGTGTTGATGCAGAAGAGCCCTCACGTCCTGCGGCGGGAAATTCTCGAAGAAGCGCTGTGGGGCGATGACTGCCCGGACAGCGACAGCCTGCGCAGCCATGTCCATCAATTGCGTCAGGTGATCGACAAGCCCTTCGCCAAACCGTTGCTGCAAACCGTGCACGGCGTGGGTTACCGCCTGGCCGAGGGGCGTGATGGAGTTTAAGCAAAGCCTTTCCCAGCGGATCATCATCGCCTTTGCGCTGATGAGTGCGCTGGTGGCCGGGGCCTTCGCCATGGGTATTGTGGCGACCGTGCACCTGGTGGAGGAAAAACTGATTTCGGCGGGGCTGGGCGGCGACCTGCAACGTCTGTTGCTGATGGACAACGTCTCGGACTGGAGCCATCGCCCGGAACCGGATCAGTTGTTCTATTTCAGCGGTGGGCCAGGCGATTTCGAACTGCCCAAGGATCTGCGTCACCTTGATGCGGGCTTCCACGAAGTGTTCCGCGAACAGTTGTCTTATCACGCGATGGTCGAGATCGTCGACGGCCGTCGTTATGTCCTGCTGCAGGATCAAAGCGATTTCGAAGAACGTGAACGCGTGCTGTTTGCCGTGGTGCTGGTGGGTTTTGTGCTCAGTCTGGCGCTGGCGGTGTTTCTCGGCTGGGTGTTGGCGCGCAAGGTCATGGCGCCAGTGGTGCGCCTGGCGCGGCAAGTGCGCCACCGCGATCAATTGCTGGGGCTGGCGCCGCCCCTGGCGCCGGATTATGCGGCTGACGAAGTCGGCGAACTGGCGGTGGCGTTCGATGCCACGCTCGGGCGTCTGCGGCAGGCGCTGACCCGCGAGCGGCTGTTCACCAGCGATGTCAGCCACGAACTGCGTACGCCGTTGATGGTGCTGGCCAGTTCCTGCGAGCTGCTTCTGGAAAACCCGGGGCTGGATCAGCGCGGTCGGGCCCAGGTCGAGCGAATTGCCCGAGCCAGCGAGGAAATGCGCGAACTGGTGCAGACCTTCTTGATGCTCGCCCGCGCTCAGCGGGAAGACGCCGGTTCCGCGCCGCAGCAGACCCTTGCCCAGGTGGCTGACGGACTGCTGGGTATCTGGCGTGAACCGATCGAGTCGAAAGGGCTGCGACTGATGTACGAGTCGGGCAACCCGCCGGACACCTGCTTCAATGCCACCCTGCTCAGCGCAGTCATGGGTAATCTGCTGCGCAATGCCTGTCACTACACCGAACACGGATTCATTCGCCTGACACTCAACGACAACGGTTTCGTCGTCGAAGACTCGGGTGTGGGCATTCCCGAGGAAAAACGCGAAGCCATGTTCCAGCCCTTCGTGCGTGGCAATGAAAAGCGCGGTGAAGGCTTGGGGCTGGGCTTGTCACTGGTGCAGCGAATCTGTGAAAACCAGGGCTGGGAGGTGACGTTGAGCACCATGGAGCCTAATGGTTGCCGCTTCGAGGTCACGCTGGGCAAGCGCTGAAGATCGTTGATGGCCCCGCGCTATTGCTTTTCGCGTGTAAAACCCTGTAATAATTTGCCGGTTTACCTGACGTAATTTTCACATAGGGACGACCTGACGCTGACATGCCACTACCTATGGTAAGGGTATCAGTCAATCAGGAGCCCCCATGATGAGCAGACCGATCAAGCTCGATTTTTCCGAAAAGTATGATGACCAGCATGCACAAAAATATTTGCGCAAGCATCAGGACGGTCTAGGTCGTCGGTTGTCTCACTGGCGGGACGAGCAGTTGGCCCGCAAGGCGTTGACGCTGGCCGGCGAGCCGGGGCTGGTTCTGGATCTGCCGTGCGGTGCAGGGCGTTTCTGGCCGTTGCTGGCGGAAAAGCCCAACCGGGTGATCATTGGTGCGGACAATTCCGAGTCGATGATCAAGACCGCGATGCAATCGCAACCGGCTGACGTCGTGAAACGGGTACAACCTTTGCACACGTCAGCGTTCGACATTGCTTTGCCCGATAACGCCGTCGACAGCATTTTTTGCATGCGGTTGCTGCATCACATCGGTGAAGCCGAGCACCGGCGGGCGATTCTGCGCGAGTTCGAGCGCGTCACCCGTGACAGCGTCATCATTTCGTTGTGGGTGGACGGTAATTTCAAGGCCTGGAAACGCAAGCGCGCCGAGCGGCGTCGCGGGCAGGAAGGTTACCAGAACCGGTTTGTGTTACCGGCTGTGACAGTTGAAAAAGAATTCGAAGAAGCAGGTTTTCGCATTCAGGAACAACTCGATTTTATCCCGCTCTATGCCATGTGGCGGGTTTACGTATTACGCAAGAGGTAACAGGATGGTGGTGCAAATAGCAGCAGAAACGGAAGTCGCTCCCCAGGATCGCTTCGATTACTACTGGAACCAGCGCGGTGAATGGGTGGAAGAGCCCAACGTACGCCGTGGCGGGGAAAGTGGTGTGCAACGGGTCGTGGGCCGTGACGGCCAGTTACTGTATGCCAAGCGCCAGACCGGACATATCTATCGCAGCTGGTTGCATCCTTTCGGCCGTCCGACGGTCTTGCGCGAGCTGGATGCGCTGACCGGCGTCAGCCGTCTCGGCGTCCGCGTACCGCAAATCGTCTTCTGCGGCGCGCAGCCCGATCCGCAACACAAGTGGCGTGCGCTGTTGGTGACCAAATCACTGGACGGCTTCGACGAACTTGAAAAGTGGGAAGCCGCCGGTGGTCGTGCGCAATACGGCGAAGCCGTCTACGAGCGCGTGCTCAAGGACCTGGCAGAAAACCTGGCGCGCATGCACAAGGGCCGCTGGCAGCACAGCTGTATCTACATCAAACACGTATTTGTACGGGTGACCGGTGAGGGCGACGCGGCGCAGGTCGAAGTGGCATTGATCGATCTGGAAAAATGCCGCCAGCGTCTGACCGCTTATCGCGCGGCCTCCCATGACATGAAGCAATTGCGTCGCCATTCGTCGTTCAGCGACACGGACTGGAAAAAACTCGTCTACTTTTATGAGACGGCGTTTGGCAGCGCTATCAAAGGTTTATAGCGATGAAACTCGAAATTGCACGAGGTTTGTTTTTGGTTGGAGCCTTGGCAGTTGCTTCATTGGCGGTGGCGGCCTGGGAGCAGCCCCGCATGCAGGTGATCGGTGCCACTACCGGCGATGCTCACTGCGCAGTACCACGGGTGGCGAAAGCCACCGTGGCGACTAAACCCGACCATGATCTGTTGTTGTTCATGTTCGGACTTTCTCAAGGGATGAGGCCACAGAGTTGAACCGATTGAAGCCAAAATGAAAGGCCTCGCAGATGCGAGGCCTTTTTTATGCATGAATGAAAATCCCCTGTGTAGGAGCTGCCGAAGGCTGCGATCTGTTGATCTTGATCTTGATCTTGGCTTTTAAAAACAAAATCAAAAGATCGTCCGAACGCGGCCCGAACCTTCGGCAGCTCCTACAGGAGCCAGGTCATGGCTTTGGATCAGGTTTGGCCAACAGGGTGTAGATGCACGGCAGCACAAACAGGGTAAACAAGGTGCCGATCGACATCCCCGTGGCAATCACCATGCCGATATCAAACCGGCTCACCGCACCGGCACCGGTCGCCAGAATCAACGGCACCATGCCGAACACCATCGCCGCCGTGGTCATCAACACCGGGCGCAAGCGGATTGCCGCGGCTTCCTCGACCGCTTCGCGCGCGGTCAGGCCTTTGTCCTTGCGTAACTGGTTGGCGAATTCGACGATCAGGATCCCGTGCTTGCTGATCAGCCCGATCAATGTCACCAGACCGACCTGGGTGTAGATGTTCATGCTCGACCAGCCAAGGAACAGCGGAATCAACGCACCACAGATCGACAGCGGCACCGTCACCAGAATCACCAACGGGTCGCGGAAGCTTTCGAACTGCGCCGCCAGCACCAGGAAAATAATCGCCAACGCGAGGGCGAAGGTGACCCACAGGGCGCTGCCTTCCTGCACGTACTGGCGCGAGGCGCCACCATAGTCGAAGGCAAACCCGGCTGGCGCCTCCTCCCGGGCGATCTGCAGCACGGTGTCGATGGCTTCACCCATGCTGACCAGCGGGAATCCGGAAATCTTCGCCGCGTTGAGTTGCTGGAACTGGTTGAGCTGGCGCGGTCGCGCCCGGTCGCTGACCTTGATCAGGGTCGACAGCGGCAGCAGCTCGCCCTGGGTGTTCTTCACGTAGTAGTTGTTCAGCCAGCCAGGGTTTTCGCGGTACGGTCGTTCAACCTGGGCAATCACCTTGTAACTGCGGCCTTCGATGGTGAAACGGTTGATTTCCGCCTCGCCCAGCAGCGTCGCCAGTGTTCCACCAAGGTCCTGCATCGACACGCCCATCTGCGCGGCTTTGGCGCGGTCGATGTCGACCACCACTTCCGGCTTGTCGAACGCCAGATCGAGGTCGACGAACGCGAACTTGCCGGACGCCATGGCGCGTTTCTTGATCCGGTCGGCCACTTGCAACAGCAACTCGTAGTCGTTGGCGGTATTGACCACAAACTCGAACGGCAGACCTTCGCCGGTGCCAGGCAGGGAGGGCAGGTTGAAACCGAAAATCTGCAGGCCGGGGATGCTCGCCAGTTTGCCTTGCACCTCGGGCAGGATCTGCATCTGCGTGCGGCTGCGCTCGTTCCATGGCTTGAGCAGGAAGCCGCCGATGCCCGCTTGTACACCGTTGTAGCCATTGATCTGGAACGAGGAGTAGTACTCCGGAAACTCCTTGAAGATCTTGATGAATTCGTCGGTGTAGGTGCTCAGGTAATCGAGGTTGGTCGGCTGGGGGGCCGTGGCCATCATGAAGATGATGCCCTGATCCTCGTCCGGCGCCAGTTCCGACTTGGTGAACTTGAGAAACACCGGGATCAGGCACAGCACGATCACCGCGAACACCAGCACCACCGGCCGCGTGTTCAAGGTGCCGTGGAGCATGCTCTGGTAGCGGCGTTTGAGGCTGTCGAAAATGCGGTCGAGGCGGTGTGCCAGGCCACTGGGGTTTTCTTCGTGGCGCAACAGCAGGGCGCACATCATCGGCGACAGGGTCAGGGCGACAATCCCGGAAATCACCACGGCACCGGCCAGGGTCAGGGCGAACTCCTTGAACAAGGCCCCGGTCAGTCCGGTGAGGAAGCCGATCGGCGCATACACCGCCGCCAGGGTGATGGTCATCGACACCACCGGCATGGCGATTTCCCGCGCACCTTCCAGCGCGGCCTCCAGCGGCGTCTTGCCTTCCTCGATATGCCGGTGAATGTTCTCCACCACCACGATCGCGTCGTCCACCACCAGACCGATGGCCAGCACCATCGCCAGCAGGGTCAGCAGGTTGATCGAGTAGCCCATCATCTGCATGAAGAACATCACGCCGATCATCGACAGCGGGATGGTCACCACCGGGATCACCACCGAGCGCAACGCGCCGAGGAACAGGAACACCACCACGATGACGATCAGCACCGCTTCGAACAGGGTTTTCACCACTTCATCGATCGAGGCCTGAATAAACAGCGTGGCGTCGTAGGCAATCTCGCTTTTGAGGTTGGGCGGCAGCTGCGCTTCCAGCTCCGGCATCAGCTTGCGCACTTCGCGGATCACGTCCAGCGGGTTGGCGCCGGGTGTGGCCTTGATGCCGATGTACACCGACGGCGTGCCGCCGAACGAGCTGATCGAATCGTAGTTTTCCGCGCCCATCTCGACCCGCGCCACGTCACTGAGCAGCACGCGGCTGTCGCCACTGACCTTGAGCGGAATCGCCGCGAAGGCTTCGGCGGATTTCAGTTCGGTGTTGGCGTTGATGCTGGTGACCACGTATTCGCCCTTCACCTCGCCGGCGGCGGAGAGGAAGTTGTACTGGCGCACGGCGTTGGTCACATCGCTGGCGCTGAGGCCGAAACCGGCGAGCTTCACCGGGTCGAGCCACAGGCGCATGGCGAACACCTGATTGCCGAGAATCTCCGCTTCGGCCATGCCCGGCAGGGTCGCCAGTTTCGGCTGGATCACCCGCGACAGGTAGTCGGTGATCTGCGGGTTGCTCAAGTCCTTGCTGAAGAAACTGATGTACATCAGCGCCGAGGCGTCGGCCGATTCCTTGCTCAGCACCGGGTCTTCGGCATCCTGCGGCAGTTTGTTCTTCACCTCGTTGGCCTTGGCCAGCAGTTCGGTGAACAAACGGTCGGTGTTGGAACCGATGCGCGCGTAGATCGAGATTACCGAGAAGTTCTGGCGACTGACCGAGGTCATGTAGTCGATGCCTTCGGCGCTGGCCAGGCTTTGCTGCATCGGTTGGGTGATGTAGCCCTGAATGGTCTCGGCGTTCGCCCCGGGGTAGGCGGTGGTCACCGTGATCAGGGCGTTTTCCATTTGCGGGTATTGGCGCAGCGGCAGTTTGCTCCAGGCCTGGAAACCCAGCAGCACAATCAGCAGGCTGACCACGGTGGCGAGCACCGGGCGGCGGATGAACGGATCGGTAAAAGCCATGGGGATTCCTTGATCAGTCGGCGCGGGGCGGACTGTTCTGCTCGCCGAGGGTCTTGTCGTCGCTGATGGCAATGTGTGCGCCGTTGTCCAGTTTGATCTGGCCGGCGGTCACCACTTGTTCGCCGCTCTGCACGCCCTTGTTGATCATCACCAGGCCATCGCGGCGTTCACCGGTCTCGATGAAGCGACGTTCGGCGATCAGTACCGGCTGGCCCTTGTCGTCTTTGACCACGCTGCCATCCTCGGCCTTCTGTTGCCCGACCACATACAGCGAGTTGCCGTAGAGGGTGTAGGTGATCGCGCTTTCCGGCACCACGATGTGTTGCTGTGGATCGGGCAGCAGCACGTCGAGGCTGGCAAACATGCCCGGCAGCAACTTGCCGTCGGGGTTGGCCAGGGTCGCGCGCACCAGAATATTGCGCGTGGTGCTCTCGACAATCGGGTTGATCGCGCTGATGGCGCCGGGGAAGGTCTGTCCGGGATAGGCCGCGACACCGATCTGCACCGGTTGGCCGATGGCCAGTTTTGGCACCGATTGCTCCGGCACATAGAAGTCGGCGTAGAGGCTGCTCAGATCCTGCAGGGTGGCGATTTTAGTGCCGCTGGCGAGGTAGTCGCCGATGTCGACCTGACGAATCCCGATGGTGCCGCTGAACGGCGCGACGATGCGCTTTTTCGCCAGTGCTGCATTGAGCTGATTGACCGTGGCCCGCTCCTTTTGCAGCACCGCCGAGAGCCGGTCGTATTCACCTTTGGAGATGGCACGGCTGTCGATCAACTGGCTGCCACGGCCGAAATCCAGTTGCGCCAGGCCCAGATCCGCCTTGGCGGTTTCCAGCAGGGCGGCTTCGACGGCACTGTCGAGCTGCAGCAGTGGCTGCCCGGCCTTGACCTTCTGTCCGGATTCGAATTTGAGTTCAGTGACGGTGCCGGCGACTTCCAGACTCAGCTCGACGCCTTGCAAGGCCTTGAGCGAACCGACGGTGGGCAAACGCATCTGCCACGGCTGTTCGGTAGCGCGAGCCACGGCGACGCTGATCGGCGGTTTCGGTTTGGCAAAGCCCTGGATCATGGTGTAGATCGAAAAGGCTTTGTACCCGCCCAATACCAGGACGACCAGCAAGACAACACCCAACATGATCAGCATGCGGCGACGCAGCATTTTTCCAGTTCCTTGGATAAATCAGGTGAGACAGGCGGGCACATTACCCCGAGTCAGGTGGGGATTCCAACTGCCAGTTATTACAGTGAGGACGAATAAAACCCCTGTGGCGAGGGAGCTTGCTCCCGCTGGACTGCGCAGCAGTCCCATGCTTTTGAGTTAAAAAGCGGGGCCGCTTCGCGCCCCAGCGGGAGCAAGCTCCCTCGCCACAGTTACAGCGTTGATTCAGGCCATCAGATGAAGATGGTTATCCCAGAGCCCCGCCGGCAATTCCAGCGGCTTGGCCAGCAGTTGATCCTGGCGGCAATCGTAGTAACGGCAACGGCCCTGACCCGAGGTCACGACGAAGCCGTCCTTCACCGCACCAACACCGGCGCAATCGGGCAGCGGCGCGTCGAGGCGCACTTCGCCGCTGTCCAGGTCCCAGATGAAGAAGCGGTTGCCGCGCGGTGCGGTCAACGCCACCAGACGCAGTTCACTGTGCACCGCAACGCTGGCGGTGTAATGCCCCATCGACTGCAACTGATGCTCCGGCACCGGGAATGCCACGAAAGGCTGGCCCGGACGCTTGATCGCCAACAGCTCGGAACGCTCATGCGACGCGCCCATGAACTGCTGGCCGGCGACGATGGTGCCGTCGCTGGCAATGCCCAGGTGGCGCACGCTGTTCATCTGCTGGGAAAGGGTTTCCTTGCTCAGCAGGGTGCCGTCGCGCTGCATCAGCACCAGGCTCGGTTCCATGGCGTTGAGGTTCATGTCGACGCGGCTTTCGGCCTCGGTGCGGATCCCGCCGTTGGCCACCACCAGGGTTTCGCCATCGGGCATCCACGACACTTGATGTGGTCCGAGGCCATGGGTGGAGATCTCGCCGCTGTGCACCAGCCGTTCGCCTTCGAACCTGTACACCCCGAGCAGGCCACGCCCCGGATCAGTGGTGTCGTTCTCGGTGGCGTACAGGTATTCGCCGTCCTTGTGCACCACGGCGTGGCCGTAGAAATGCCGGTTCGGCTGCGAGGTCACGGTTTGCAGCAAGGTCCCGTCGCGCAGGTCGATCAGGTAGCTCTCGGTGCCCGGGCGGCGGGCGACGAACAGCGCGATCGGCAGCGTCGGGTGGTTGATGATGTCGTGACAACGCTGGCCGACTTCGGTGGCGAACACTCGCGTACCATCCAGCCGATAACCGACAGCGTAATGCTTACCGTCGGTGTCATCGCGCGCCGAGAGCAACAGCGGGCTCTGATCCTTGCGCTTGAACAGCGTCCAGCCGCCCAGTGTCACTGCTCCCAGCAGCAAACTACCTAAAGTCAGAGCCTGGCGTCGCAGCATGGCACTTGCCCTCATCAGTCACCGTCGTTGGCGTTGAAGCCCAGTTGGATGCCCAGCGCCTTGGCCAGTTCGCCTTCGTGCAGGCGATGGACGACGTTGAGGCTGTCGTAGAGATCGTTGAGTTGTTGACGACCGGCGTCGTCCTGAAGCATTTCGGTCAGCGAGCGTTGCGTGCTGCCAAACAGCTCCAGCGACGCGGCGTAAGCGGCGTCGATCTTGTCTGCCAACGGTTTCTGCTCGGTCGGCAACAGACCGCGCAGGCCCCTGTTGTCGACGCCTTCCCAGACGGTTTTGGCTGCAGCGAGGCTGGCTTCCAGCGCGGTCAGCGACGACTGGCTGCGCCAGGCATCAGCCTGGAACGGCTGCGGCACGCCTTTGCTCTGACGGCCCATTGGCGTGCCGAGTTTTTTCTTCAGGGTGTCGAGGGCGGTGACCTGCACACGCAGCAGATCGGCGATCGCTTCGTGCGAGTCGGCGTAGCGCTGGTTGGGGAACTTGCTCATCTGCGCGAGCATGCCGTCGGTGTTGTTCCAGCTCTGCAGAATCTCTTCGGCCAGTTGCTTCTGGCGCTCGCCGATGGCGATCAGCAACGGGCAGTACTTGGCTTTCTGCTCGGCGTTGGCGACGTCCGGCTTTTCATCGAAAAGGATGTACTCGTACGCCGACAGGCCCTGTACCACCACGCTGGATTTGGCCAGTGCGGCGGCGTCGATCTGCGGCTGGGCGGTGACCAGTTGCTCGACCTGACGGCCGACCAGGTTCTTCTTGTCCGGCCAGAATTGCACCTGCCACGAACGGTTGCCCTCGGCCAGTGGCCCGATCAGCAACGGTTGCAGCTCGGCCCAGGCTTTCTGCGCATGCAGGAAGTCGGCGCGGGCGGTTTCCAGGGTTTCCTTGCCTTGGCAGTAGGCGAGGGCGCTGACCGCCAGTTGCTTGTCGGCTTCGACCCAACGGGTGTAGGTCGGCAGGATCACCGATTTGGCGATGGCCGCCGACGTGACCGCTTGCGGGTCCTGCGGCGAGCAGGCGCCGAGGGCGAGTGCGGCAAGGCTGGTGAACAACAACTTGGGACGGAACATGTCGGGCTCCCGATTCTTTTAAGTGTTTAAAGTGAGTTCAAGAACGCCAGCAGCGCGGCACGCTGTTCGGCGTTGAAAGACAAAACCTGTTGCTGCGCCTGCTGCGCTTCGCCGCCATGCCAGAGCACGGCTTCGAGCAGATTGCGGGCGCGGCCGTCATGCAGAAACTGAGTGTGGTCACTGACCGCTTGCGTCAGGCCGATGCCCCACAACGGCGGGGTGCGCCAGTCGCGGCCGGAGGCCTGGAATTCGGTGCGGTGGTCGGCCAGACCCTCGCCCATATCGTGCAGCAGCAGATCGCTGTACGGGCGAATCACTTGATTGGCCAGTTCAGGTTCGGCGGCGTTGGCGGCGGTGGTGTATTTCGGGGTGTGGCAGGACTGGCAACCGGCCTGGAAGAACAGGTTCTTGCCGGCCAGCACTTGCTCGTCGTTGACGCCACGGCGCGCCGGCACCGCCAGGTTGCGCGTGTAGAACAGCACCAGACGCAGGATGTTGTCGCTGACTTCCGGCTCGCCGTCCGGGCCATTGCCGTTCGGCGCCTGTTTGCACGCAGTTTGTGCGTCGGTGCAGTCATCGAAGGGTCTCAGGCTGGTGGTCAGGCCCATGTCTCCGGAAAACGCGTGGACATTCTGCTGATTGAGATTCGGTTGCCCGGCTTTCCAGCCAAAACGGCCGGCCACGGTTTTCTGTAACTCATCGTCCCAGACCCGATTTACGCGACCCTTAATGCCGTTGTTCTCTTTGGCCTGCGCGGCGGCGTTGGCGAGGATCGCTTCTTCGGGAATGGCTTCGAGCAGGCCGAGGCCGATCATCGGCGGTGCGACGCGGGCCGAGAAACGCGTGTCCGGGTGCATCGGGCCGTAGCCCAACTGAGTGAATTGCAGCGCCGGTTTGCGCAGCTCGACTTCGGTACCGTCCTTGAAACGAATCGACACCGGGGTGTATTCGACACGCACCTTGCCTTCGGGCGTGACACCGGGCACGGCCATGTCCTGGAACTGGCCGCCGTAGACCGGCTCCGGCACCACGCCGAGTTGCTCGATGACGTTGGCATAGGCCGGCGAATCGGGAATCGACAGGCGCACCAGCATCGACACCGCGTTCGCCGCTTCCGGTGCCGGCGGGTGGCCACGGCCGTCCTTGATGTGGCAGTTCTGGCAAGCGTTGGTGTTGAACAGCGGGCCGAGGCCATCGCGTGCGGTGGTGGTCGACGGGGCGATCACCCACGGACTGCGGAAGAAACTGTTGCCGACACTGAAGTCGACCCGACGTGATGGCGGCAGATTGGCCGAAGGCAGCGAGAACGCATTCTGATCGGTCTTGCGCACAGTCGTTGCCCCGCCCGAACGCGCTTCACCGGGCTCAGCCTTGGTAAAGCGCGGGGCGTCATCGCAGGCACTCAGGCCCAGGGCCAGAAACAGTGCGGACAAGCGAAGCAGCAGCGAGGGCATCAGACATCCTGCGGACGGGCGAAAACAAAGGCGCAAAGTCTAACAGGGCGGGGGAGTTTGAATAAGAGGAATTATCGTTTGCTTGATTTGCGGCAGGGTTTCACTCGAGACCGAGGCGCAGCCATCGCTGGCAAGCCAGCTCCCACAGTATTTGTGTTGTACTCGGAGTGTGTGAACACCGCGAAACCTGTGGGAGCTGGCTTGCCAGCGATGAGGCCATCAGCATCACCGCAAAAAGCAGGCATGAAAAAGGCGACCCGAAGGTCGCCTTTTTTGGCGCAGACGCGCGTGATCAGAATTCGTGATCAGCGTTGTCCGGGTTCAGGTCGCTGATGCCCAGCTTGCCGGCAGCGGCTTCGATCGAACCGGTCTGCTTGACCAGCGCGGCGATGGCGTCACGCACGATCTGATTGCCGGCGGTGTTGCCCGCAGCGATCAACTGGTCGTAGTGCTCACCCTTGTTGGCGTGATCGACCATGACCTGGATCTTGGCTTCGGTAGCGGCCAGATCGGCTTTCAGCGCGGTGTCGGCAGCCGGGTCAGCCTTGGCCACCAGCGACGACAGGCTGGCGCCGGTCATCTTGCTGCCATCAACCCGGGTGTACTCGCCCAGGTACACGTTACGAATGCCTTTGGCATCGTAGAAGTGCGAGTTGTGGGTGTTGTCGCTGAAGCAATCCTGTTCGTCTTCCGGCGAGTTGGCTTCCAGCGAAACTTTCATGCGCTCGCCCGCCAGTTCGCCCAGGGACAGGCTGCCCATGCCGAACAGCATTTTGCGCAGGCCGCTTTCAGCCGGTTCGGCTTCCAGGGTGGCGCGGTAGTTGTCAGCCACGTTCGGCTTCCAGTTGCCGACCATTTCTTCCAGGTCGCTGACCAGCAGTTGAGTCACGGCTTTCAGGTACGCACGGCGACGATCGTTGTGACCGCCGGTGGCGCCTGCGCCTTCCAGGTAGTCCGACGCCGGACGGTTGCCGGCGCCCGGGCCGGTGCCGTTCAGGTCCTGGCCCCAGAGCAGGAATTCGATCGCGTGGTAGCCGGTGGCGACGTTGGCTTCGGAACCGCCCAGCTCGTTGAGGCTGGCGAGTTTTTCCGGGGTGATGTCCTTCACGTCGACCTTGTCTTCGCCGACCTGCACTTCAGTGTTGGCGATGATGTTGGCGGTGGCGCCCGGGTTGCCCAGCGCGTGCTCGTAGGATTTGTCGACGTAGTCGATCAGGCCTTCGTCCAGCGGCCAGGCGTTCACCTGACCTTCCCAGTCGTCGATGATGGTGTTGCCGAAGCGGAACACTTCGCTCTGCAGGTAAGGCACGCGCGCAGCGACCCAGGCTGCACGAGCGGCTTTCAGGGTGTCGGCGTTCGGCTTGGCGAGGAACGCGTCGACCGCGGTTTGCAGGGTTTTCGCAGTGGATTCGGCATCGCTGTAAACGGCGAAGACCATGTCGGCGTAGTGCGCGACCACAGCCTTGGCGGCGGCTTCATCGACTTTACCGGCAGCGGCAGGTGCTGGAGCGGCGGCGGTGCTGGCGGCCGGCGTCGGTGCGGCCGGGGCGGCAGCCTTGTCTTTGCCTTCGCCGCAACCGGCGAGGGAAATAGCGATGGCCAGCAGACTGGCGGTAGCCAGAGGCATACGAATCATGGCGAACATCCTGCTTCGGTAATGGAATGGACAGGGCGCGGGGGTGCGCAAAGCTGCGACATAATGCAAATCTTTCGCATTATGTGTAAAGGGTTGTGGCTGGAAATATTTCTTGTTTACGCCGGTGTGATGGCGCAGATCAAAAGATCGCAGCCTCGTTTCACTCGACAGCTCCTACAGGGGAATGCGATCCCTGTAGGAGCTGCCGCAGGCTGCGATCTTTTGACTTTATAAAATAGCCGCGTTGCTGCGTTGGGCTTGCTTGAGGTAGGCAGTCAGCTCCCGGGCAGGCAGCGGCTTGCTGTAGTGGTAGCCCTGACCTTCGTGGCAGCCTTCGGAGATGATGTAGGACTCCTGCTCGGCGGTTTCCACGCCTTCGGCGATCACCTGCATGCCCAGGCTTTTGCCCAACTGAATGATTGCGCGAACGATGGTCGCATCGTCGTCGTCATCCAGCAGATCCTGAACGAAGCTCTTGTCGATCTTGATCTTGTCCAGCGGCAGGCTTTTCAGGTAACTCAGCGATGAATAGCCGGTGCCGAAGTCGTCGATGGCGATCAGCGCCCCGGAACGACGCAGGCTCAGCAGATGCTGGGCGGCGGTGCTGATGTCTTCCATCAGGCCGGTTTCGGTGACTTCCAGCTCCAGGCTGCGCGGCGGCAAACGGTAGATCTGCAGCAGGTTGTTGACTACTCGCGGCAACTCGGCGTGGTGCAGTTGCACGGTGGACAGGTTGACCGCCATGCGCAGATCGACGAAGCCCTGATCGTGCCATTCGCGCAATTGCTTGCAGGCCTGATCCAGCACCCATTCGCCGATGGCGATGATGGTGCCGTTCTGCTCGGCCAGCGGGATGAACAGGTCCGGCGGCACCAGACCATGCTCCGGATGCTGCCAGCGAATCAGTGCTTCGACCCCGACCACGCGGTGATCGCGGTAGCTGATCTGCGGCTGATAAACGAGGTAGAACTGGTCGCGAATCAGTGCGTCGCGCAGGTCTTTTTCCAGTTCGCGACGGCGGCGCATCTCGCTGTCGACGCTGGCAATGTAGAACTGATAGCGATTGCGCGAGCGGGTCTTCGCCAGCGTCATGGTCTGCTCGGCTTTCTGCAACAGTTTCTCGGTGCTGTCGCCGTCTTCGGGGAACAGGGTGATGCCGATGGTCGCGCGCAGGCGGATTTGTTGATGATCGAGGTCAAACGCCGCTTCCAGATCATCAAGGATGCTTTGCGCCAGTTCTGCCGCCTCGTAAGGCTGCTCTATATCGGCCTGCACCAGCGCAAACTGGTCGCCACCCAGTCGGGCGAGGGCGCCAAGGCGACCGCTGTGGGCGCGCAGTCGGTCGGCCAGTGCCAGCAATAACTGGTCGCCGGTCTGATAGCTGAACTGCTCGTTGATCCCTTTGAAATCATCCAACCCCACGCACAGCACCGCGACCCGGCGTTGCAGCTTGCCGGCGTCGACCAGAATCTTGTCCAGTTGCTGCTGCAATTGCTGGCGGTTCGGCAGGCCGGTGAGGAAGTCGTACTGGGCCATGCGCAGCAGGCTGTTTTCCGCTTCGTGGCGCAGGTGGGTGTTGCGTTCGATGGATTCGAGCAACTGGTTGGCGGTGTTGATCCAGATCCCCAGTTCGTTTTTCTCGTGGCCCTTGAGCTGCGGAATCTTGTGCTCGCTGGGGCGATCGGGATTGATTTCGGTGAGGTGCTCGATGATCCGCGACAGCGGCTTGGTCAGCAGCCAGTGATAGACCAGATACAGCACCAGGCCCATGGCCAGGGCGCGCAATACGCCGGAAATGAAAATGATCACCGAACTGACAATGAAACTCTCGCCATAGGTGGCGGTGTCGAGGGTGATGCTCAGGTCGCCGTAATACTCGCTGTACGGGCCGCGACCGACTAATTGGGTGGTGAAGGTGCGTTCCTGACCGAGGATCAGATCGGTCAGCCAACGGCTGTTGGAGTGCTGCAACTCACGGGACTTTTGCGCGAGCATCGCTTCATTGGGGTGGCCGATGGAGGCCTGGCGCACGGCATCGTCCTGGAACAGGCCTTCGATCACCTGCATGCCCATTTCCCGATCCAGGCTGTAGACGGCCTGCGTCGAGGGATCACGGAACATGTCGAGGATGCGCTGCGCGTCGCCGGCCACCGCCTGGCGGGTTTTATAGGCATCGAAAACAATCTGGGCGCAGCTCAAGACCACGCCGACGATCAATGCCGAAAGGAGCACGACCCGGAGCAACTTCACCGACAAGCTGTTCTTGAGTTCCAGCTTCAAAGGGTTATTCCTTGTTCCGTGCGGGTAGCGTCAAGTTGCCATGAGTATTGGCAATCCCGTGTTGGCAGTCAAAGGGACAATCAAGCCTCGGAACATTTGCCCGTGGCCTTGGCCGAAATACTGCTGTCTGGAGTCTCAGCTCTATTTGTACTGTGTCGGTAGTTTCGGCCCTCAACTTGAGCGGTGCGGGACAATTTTTCCTCTGTTTGATGTTAGTCCGATGTGCTTCCCCGGCAAGCCGCCGCAGACAACGTTCATCGTGAAAAAAACGCTATTTCCTGTAGGAGCTGCCAAAGGCTGCTCCTACAGAAAAACAGAGGCGCCAGAAATCGTGGCACGGTGCGGCAGCTCCTACACAAAGCAAAGGCATAAAAAAACCCGGCAATAGCCGGGTTTTTTGACTGGCGCGCAGCTTAAGCGGTGAAGGTTTTACCTTCGAACTGCTCGGCAACGAACTTCCAGTTGACCAGGTTCCAGAACGCTTCAACGTACTTCGGACGCAGGTTGCGGTAGTCGATGTAGTAAGCGTGTTCCCAGACGTCGCAGGTCAGCAGCGGGGTGTCGCCGCTGGTCAGCGGGTTGCCGGCGCCGATGGTGCTGGCCAGGGCCAGGGAACCGTCAGCCTTTTTCACCAGCCAGCCCCAGCCGGAACCGAAGGTGCCGATCGAGGTTTTGCTGAACTCTTCCTTGAACTTGTCGAACGAACCGAACGCTGCGTTGATGGCTTCAGCCAGTGCGCCGGTTGGTTGACCGCCGGCGTTTGGCGCCAGGCAGTTCCAGTAGAACGTGTGGTTCCAGACCTGAGCGGCGTTGTTGAAGATGCCGCCCGAGGAAGTCTTGACGATCTCTTCCAGGGTCTTGCCTTCGAACTCGGTGCCTGGCACCAGGTTGTTCAGGTTCACGACATAGGTGTTGTGGTGCTTGTCGTGGTGAAATTCCAGGGTTTCCTTGGAAATGTGCGGCTGCAGGGCATCGTGTGCGTAAGGCAGCGGCGGCAATTCGAAAGCCATGATGATTCTCCTAATCAGGTCTGTTGCGGTGAGCGCAAGGCCGATCACGGGCGGCCAGAAATGCACCGACGAGTTTTTACTCTTTGCGGCGCAGGGTTCGGATCATAGCACCGGGGTCAAGGCTTAACCACGCAACAACTGTGTGGGATAGAGGTTCCAGAGCTGTTTGGAATAAATCACTGGGCCAATATCAATTGCCCGGCGACCGTGAACATCATCAACGCCACCACCAGATCGAGAATCCGCCAGGTACTCGGCCTTGCCAGCCACGGCGCGAGCCATGCGGCACCGAGGGCGAGGGTGAAAAACCACAGCAGTGACGCGCTCGCGGCGCCCACTACATAAGCCCCCGGCACCGACTGCTGCGCCCCCAGCGAGCCGATCAGCAATACCGTATCCAGATAAACGTGCGGGTTGAGCAACGTCACTGCCAGCGCGCTGAGCATCACCGCGCGCAACGAGCGTACGGTGTGGTTTTCTCCCTGATCCAGACTCTGTTTCGAGAACGCCCGGCGCAGCGCCTGGCTGCCATACCAGATCAGAAAGACCGCGCCGCCCCAGCGCGCCACTGCGAGCAATGTCGGGTTCTGCGCCAACACCGTGGCCAGGCCGAAAACCCCGGCCGCCACCAGCAGCGCATCACAGGCCACGCACAGCGCCGCCACCGGCAGGTGATGTTCGCGTCGCAGACTCTGCGCCAGTACAAAAGCGTTCTGGGTGCCGATCGCCATGATCAGCCCCAAGGCCACCAATAGCCCGTTCACATAGCTTTGCCACATCAATAATTACTCCGCATTGGCTGCGAGATCGCGCAGCACGTGCATGGCGCGTTCGGCGTCGGCCTGACCGACAAACAAATGATCGTGGTAGTACCCGGCGATCACGTTGCAACTGATCCCGGCCTTGCCCAGTGCGCTTGCGAACGCAGCGGTCAGGCCAACGGCTTCCAGTGCCGAATGCACGTTGAGGGTGATCCACGCCGCGACATAATCGAAACTGAACCCGGCGCGTTCAGCCTGGGAACGCTCGAGAATCACGGTCAGGCCTTCCTGCTCGCGGAAGCTGCCGACAATTTCCAGACCATTGGGCAACGGCGCGTCGCGCAGGGTGCAGAACACGTATTCGCCGGCATTGAGCTGCGGGCTCATGCTGCGCAGCAGCGTCGTGAGAGAGGTTTCGCCAGCCATTGCCGTGTTCCTTGATAAAGAGTGCTTGCTGGCTATTCTCCGGTCGAAAGCGGTATAAGAAAAACCAATAGTGCTGATCGCTCATTAGGAAAACTGATGTTCGACTATAAATTACTTTCCGCGCTGGCCGCTGTGGTCGAGCAGGCCGGATTCGAACGCGCTGCACAGGTGCTGGGCTTGTCGCAATCGGCGATCTCCCAGCGGATCAAATTGCTGGAAGCGCGGGTCGGCCAACCGGTGCTGGTACGCGGCACGCCGCCATCTCCGACCGAGATTGGCCGGCGGCTGCTCAACCATGTGCAGCAGGTGCGCCTGCTCGAACGTGACTTGCAGACCCTGGTGCCAGCGCTCGACGAAGAGGGGCTGCCGGAACGTTTACGCATCGCCCTCAACGCCGACAGCCTCGCCACCTGGTGGGCCGAAGCCGTGGGCGATTTTTGCGCCGAGCAGCATTTATTGCTGGATCTGGTGGTGGAAGATCAGACCGTCGGCCTCAAGCGCATGCGGGCCGGGGAAGTGGCGGCGTGTGTCTGCGCCAGCGAACGCCCGGTGGCCGGTGCGCGCAGCGTGTTGCTCGGGGCGATGCGCTATCGAGCGCTGGCCAGTCCGGCATTCATCGAGCGGCATTTCCCCGACGGGGTACGCGCCGAACAGCTGCCGCGCACCCCGGCGCTGGTGTTTGGCCCGGACGATTTCCTTCAGCATCGCTATCTCGCATCGCTGGGTGTCGATGGCGGATTCGAGCACCATTTGTGTCCGTCCTCTGAAGGATTTGTGCGCCTGACCGAAGCCGGGTTCGGCTGGGGACTGGTGCCGGAACTGCAAGTGCGCGAGCAACTGCAACGCGGTGTATTGCGCGAACTGTTGCCAGATAAACCGATCGATGTGCCGTTGTACTGGCATCATTGGCGCAATGGCGGTCAGCTGCTGGCCTTGCTGACCGAACAATTGCTACGTTCTTCATCGCGCTGGCTGGTGCCCTTGGGCTGATGATCAGCGTCAAGACAGACGTATCAGGTAAACGAAAGTCATCGGAGCGTTACATGAAAATTCTGGTCACCGGCGCAAGCGGCTTCATCGGCGGACGCTTTGCGCGTTTCGCCCTGGAGCAGGGCCTGGACGTGCGGGTCAACGGTCGCCGGGCCGAAAGCGTCGAGCATCTGGTGCGCCGTGGCGCCGAGTTCGTCCCGGGCGATCTCACCGATGCGGATCTGGTGCGCGAACTCTGCGCCGACGTCGAAGCCGTGGTGCACTGCGCCGGTGCCGTCGGTTTGTGGGGGCGCTATCAGGACTTTCATCAGGGCAATGTGCAGGTCACTGAAAACGTCGTCGAAGCCTGCCTCAAGCAACGCGTGCGGCGGCTGGTGCATCTGTCGTCGCCGTCGATCTATTTCGATGGCCGCGATCACCTCGGCCTGACCGAAGAGCAAGTGCCCAAGCGCTTGAAACATCACTACGCGGCGACCAAATACCTGGCCGAACAAAAGGTCTTCGGTGCGCAGGAATTCGGTCTGGAAACCATTGCTCTGCGTCCGCGCTTTGTCACGGGTGCCGGCGACATGAGCATCTTCCCGCGCCTGCTGAACATGCAGCGCAAGGGCCGTCTGGCGATCATTGGCGACGGTCTGAACAAAGTCGATTTCACCAGTGTGCAGAACCTCAACGAAGCGCTGCTCAGCAGCTTGCTGGCGGCCGGCTCCGCGCTGGGCAAGGCCTACAACATCAGCAATGGCGCGCCGGTACCGTTGTGGGATGTGGTCAATTACGTGATGCGTAAGATGGAGGTGCCGCAGGTCACCAAATACCGTTCGTATGGCCTGGCCTACAGCGTTGCGGCGCTCAACGAAGGCGTGTGCAAACTCTGGCCGGGCCGCCCGGAGCCGACCCTGTCGCGGCTGGGCATGCAGGTCATGAAGAAAAATTTCACCCTCGACATCAGTCGCGCCCGGCATTATCTGGACTACGATCCGAAAGTCAGCCTGTGGTCGGCCCTCGACGAGTTCTGTGGCTGGTGGAAAGCCCAGGACATCCGTTGATACAAGTCGCCCGGCCAGCAATGAACCGCACTGCCGCTTGAGGGTCAATCCCTGCGGCTGCGGCGGTTATACTTCGCAGCATTTAGCCATCACCGCGTTCCACAAAGGTTGCCTCAATGTCCATGCGTAACGATGCCAACGACGATTTCGACGATGTACCGAGCCTGCGCGCCGACACCTTTGACGACGATGACATTCCGCCCAGCGCCCGCACCTCCGTGCACTCGCGCACGCCGCCGGTGGTCAAGGTCAAGGCCGCGAGTACCGGGCCGCTGTGGGCACTGGTCGGCGCGTTGTTCTTCGCCTTCATCGGTCTGGCCTGGTGGAGCTTCCAGCAGATTTCGCTGATGGAGCAGCAATTGGTCGCGACCCAGGAAAGCTTTGCGCGCATCAGCGAGGAAGCAGCGGGGCGCCTTCAGGACATTTCCGGCAAGGTCGTCGCCAGCCAGAGCAACGTCAACAGTGACAGCGAGGCCTTGAAGTTGCAGATCAAACAGCTGGAAACCCAGTTGCTGGATCAGAGCAAACAGCAGCAAGGCGTGGTCGGTCAGGCCAGTGATCTGGACAAGCGTCTGGCGCAAATGACCGCGCAGACCACCGAACAACAGAACGCCAATAGCCAGTTGCAGGCGCAGGTCAAAGCCTTGAGCGCCGAACTGGCCACTCTGAAAAGCGCCCCGGCCGACACCGGCAAGGTCGATGCCCAGCTCAAGAGTTATGACGCTCAGTTGAAAAGCCTCGGCGCTGATATCACGGCGCTGAAGAAGCAGGGCAATTCGAACGCGGCGATCGAGCGTCTGGAGCAGGAAATCGTCGTTCTCAAGAGTGAACAGGACAACCGTCCGGCCGCTGCGCAGGGTGGCGGCAATACCGCCGAGTTCGACGCATTCCGCGGGCAGATGACCCGCAACCTCAACACCCTGCAGGCGCAGATCCAGAACTTGCAGCAGCAGATCAACGCCCGGCCGTAGGGCCGAAGTCAGGATATCTGTGGCGAGGGAGCTTGCTCCCGCTGGAGTGCGAAGCGCTCCCCTGCTTTCGTTCAGGTAGAGCGCATTTGCAGGTTTTGCGACTGCTTCTCAGCCGAGCGGGAGCAAGCTCCCTCACCACAGGAAAAGCGGCAACTTCTGGATTCATCTTCGACCTCCGTCCGACCCCAAGCCGTCTACGCTCTTGAAACACCAACAAGAACGAGGGATGCGTTATGGGGTTTTTGCATAAAGTGGCGTGGCTCGGGGTGATGCTTTTTGTGGGGGCAGGGCAGGTCAACGCTGCCGCCACGCAAAAGGACGACAGCAAGGCCGCCATCGCTTTGCTGGAAAAGGCCCTGGCCTATTACCACGACAACGGCGATAAGGCCTTCGCCGCGTTCAGCCGTCAGGGCGAGTTCGTCGACAAGGATCGCTACGTGTTCGTGGTCGACACCAAGGGCGTGATGCTCGCCAGCGGCGGGCCTTCTTCAGCCTTGATCGGCCGTGACGTCAGCGAGGTGCTCGCGCCGGATTTGCAGAAAGCCTTCAAGGACGCTCTGCTGGTGCCGGAAGGCAACGGCATTCAACAGGCCGAGTACCGCTGGCAGAACTGGGCCGACGGCAAGGTCGAGCGCAAGCATGTCTACTACCAGCGCATCGGCCAGCGGATTCTGGCCGTCGGTTATTACCTGCCGCGTGCATCAGCCGAGCAGGCCAAGGCACTGCTCGACAAGGCTGCAACCGATCTGGGGAAAAACGAGAAGGGCACGCTGACTGCCATCAACTCGCTCAAGGGTGGTTATCTGCAGGATGACTTGTATGTGTTCGTGGTCGATCTGCAGACCGAACGCTACGTTGCCCACGGCACCAACCTGCGCCTGATCAACACCGACTTCAGCAAGATCAAGGACCCGGAAGGTAAACCGGTGGGCGAGCCGATGCTGGCGCTGATCGCCAAGCAGGATGACGGTGAATACGAATACCGCTGGAAAAACCCGGTGACCGGCAAGGTCGAGGACAAGCATGCGTACCTGAAGAAGGTCGGGCATTTTCTGGTGGCGGTGGGTTACTACAGCCCCTGAAAATCAAAAGATCGTCCGAACGCGGCCCGAGCCTTCGGCAGCTCCTACATGGGAATGCATCTCTGTAGGAGCTGCCGCAGGCTGCGATCTTTTGCTGTTATTTGGCACCATGCTCGCGCCCGCGCAGCAGGTTGTTCGGCATCGCAATCGCCGCCGCCAGCCCCAGCAACGACACCGCCGTACTCACCCACAGCAAATGCCGGAACGTCACCGAAAGCTCGGCGCGCAAGGCGTTCTGCGCATCGCCCGGTGCGGCGTTCAAACCGTCGAGCAGCACGTTGCCCGAATGCCCCTCGCTGAGCAGCGAGTTGCTCGCCAGGTGGGCAAAACTCGAATCCTGCAATAACGCCAGCAACAGCGCCGACATCAACGCCACACCCACTGCGCCGCCCAGCGAGCGGAACAGGTTGGTGGTGCTGGTGGCGACGCCGATGTCGCGCTGTTCCACCGAGTTCTGTGTGCCCACCAATGAAGTCGGGAACTGCATGCCGCCGGCAATCCCGCTGAGCAGCATGAACAGACTGCTGACCAGCGTCGCATCCGGTGGGCTGAACGCCATGCCGAGAATCGAAATCGGCATCAGGATCGCACCCGTCAGGATCTGGGGTTTGTAACGACCGGTCACCGAGGTGCGGCGTCCGGCGAAATAGGCGCCTATCGGCAGTCCCATCGCCAGCGGCAGCAAGTGCAACGCCGCCGCATCGGCACCGGCGCCAGTGACGCTCTGAAAGCGCAGCGGCATCAGCACAATCAGCGAGATCGCCTGAAAACTGGTGAAGAAAATCGTGCACCAGCACAGCAACGCGTTGCGGTTGGTGAACAGATGCATCGGCAGCAGCGGCTCACGCGCCCGGCGTTCATGCCAGACGAACACCGCCAGCACCAGCACCGCACAGGCGAACAAGCCAAGCACTTCGCTGCTGCGCCACGAATGGCCCTGACCGACCTGAGTGATGGCCAGCAGCAACGCGGTCAAACCGATGATCATCAACAGCGTGCCGAGGTAGTCGATGATCGGTTTGCGTTGCGGAATCGGCAGCCCGCGCAGGTTGCGATTGGCCACCCACCAGGCGCCCAGCCCCAGCGGCAGGTTGATCAGGAATACCCAGCGCCACGACAGGTATTCGGTCATGTAACCGCCGAGCACCGGCCCGGCGACGCTGGCCACCGCATACATGCTGCTGAAGTAACCCTGATAGCGCCCGCGTTCGCGGGGCGGGACGATGTCGCCGATGATCGCCTGACTGACCGAGATCATTCCGCCGGCGCCGATGCCCTGGAGAATCCGCGCCAGCACCAGTTGTTCCATGCTTTGCGCCATGCCGCAAAACAGCGAGGCGAGGGTGAATAGGCCCATGCCGAACAGCATCAGTTTGCGCCGCCCGTACAAATCGCCGAGCTTGCCGTAGATCGGCACGGCCACGGTCATCGCCACCATGTACCCGGAAATCACCCAGGCCAGCAGGCTGACGTCCTTGAACTGTGCGGAGATGGCGGGCATCGAGACGGCGACGATGGTCTGGTCCAATGCCCCGAGAAAGATCGCCAGCATCAGCGCGACCAGCACGCTGCGAATGGCCGGTTTGGGTGTTTCAGGCTGGTGAAGATTGGTCACGGGCGGAACCTGCGGGCAGTGAGAATCCCGCAGGCCATCGGGCGAGCGGGGATGCTCGCCAGTGTAAGTCGGTAGGAAGCTATTCGATAGCCTCATAAGGAAGCCCGACGTAATTTTCTGCAATGGTTTTCCGACCCGCTTCTGAACTGACGAAATAGTCCAGTTCCGAGGCGCTGATCCGTTGGCTGAAAGCATCATGTTCGTCGAAACGGTGCAGCATCGAGGTCATCCACCAGGAAAACCGTTCGGCTTTCCAGACCCGGCGCAGGCAGATTTCCGAGTATTTCTCCAACAGATCTGTGCGGCCTTCGCGATAAACCTTCAGCAGAATGTTGAACAAAGTGCTGACATCGCTGGCGGCCAGGTTCAGGCCCTTGGCCCCGGTGGGCGGCACAATATGCGCGGCATCGCCGAGCAGAAACATCCGCCCATACTGCATCGGCTCAACGACAAAGCTGCGCAGCGGCGCGATGCTTTTTTCAATCGACGGGCCGGTGACCAGTTTTTCGGCAAGCTCGGCGGGCAGACGGGTTTTCAGCTCAGCCCAAAAGCGCTCATCGGACCAGTCCGCGACGTTTTCTTCCGCCGGCACTTGCAAGTAGTAACGGGTGCGGGTGGCTGAACGCATGCTGCACAGGGCGAAGCCGCGTTTGTGACGGGCGTAGACCAGTTCTTCGTGCACCGGCGGGGTGTCGGCGAGAATTCCCAGCCAGCCGAACGGGTAGACCCGTTCGAAAATCTTCAGGCAGTCTTCGGGAATCGACTGCCGGGCCACGCCGTGGAAGCCATCGCAACCGGCGATGTAATCGCAATCGACGCGCCAGGTTTCACCGTCCTTTTCGAAGGTGACAAACGCTTCGTCGCTTTTCATGCCGTGAGGAACGACATGGCTCGCCTCGTAAATCGTCGACGCACCGGCCTCCCGACGAGCGGCCATCAGGTCCCGCGTGACCTCGGTCTGGCCGTAGACCATCACGGTTTTGCCACCGGTCAGACCCTGCAGATCGATGTGGGCCAGACGCCCGTCCAGGGCCAGATCGAAACCGCCGTGCACCAGTCCTTCGGCGTCCATGCGCTGGCCGACTCCGGCCTGGCGCAACAGCTCTACCATGCCTTGTTCGAGCACGCCGGCGCGAATCCGCCCGAGTACGTAATCGGGTGTCTGGCGTTCGAGAATCAGGGTGTCGATGCCGGCGTTGTGCAGCAACTGACCGAGGAGCAATCCGGAAGGACCGGCGCCAATGATGGCGACTTGGGTTTTCAGCGTTTTCATTGTTTTTATGACTCGCAAGCTTCACGCGACGTGAGTCGGTGAATGATTTTTATGGATCGAGTGCTTGCATTTTTCCCTTGCGGGTCTGTCAATTGAAGGTGAAAACTGAGCCGATAACTGTACATTCTGCCAATCGGTGCGATTATCGCCCGCAAACCTCGAGGCCTGGATTGAAGTGATGAACAAGCCTGACCTGCCTTCGATTCCGGTGTTCAAGCTCTACGGTGAAAGCCTGGACTGGCCGACCCCTGACTTGCTGCACTGTGAAACCATTTCCAAACGCAGCCGCGAACATCAATGGGAAATCAAACCCCACCGCCACGCCGATTTGTGCCAGTTACTCTTCGTTTTCAAAGGTCAGGCAGAGCTTGAAATCGAAGGTCAACGCACGCAGCTCAACGAACCCGCCATTCAAGTCCTGCCCCCGTTGTCGGTGCATGGCTTTCGTTTTTCCGAGGACGTCGAAGGTTTCGTCGTTACCCTCGCCAATCCGTTGATCAACCACCTGCAGGCGCAACTGGGCAATTCGGTGCATGCCCTGGCGCAGGCCGAGCACTATCCGGCGGGCAAGGATGCGGAATACCTGCACAGTCTGTTTTCAGCATTGCAGGCCGAGTACAACGGCCATCAACCCGCGCGGGAAATGCTCATGCATTCGCTGGTCAGCGTGATCATGGTCTGGGTCAGCCGTCAGGCGATCGTGCGCCATAACGCCAGTCAGCGCCCACAACGCCAGCGCGAATACCTCAACGGTTTCATTCAATTGGTCGAGGAGACATACCGCCAGCATGTGAAGGTCGAAGACCTGGCGCATCGCCTGGGGATTTCGGTGTCACACCTCAACGGTACTTGCCGGGAGCTGGCAGGGCAGCCAGCGCTGCAGATCATGCACGAACGCCAGTTACTGGAAGCCAAACGTTTGCTGACCTATACCAGCATGACCATTTACGAGATGTCGGAATTGTTGGGGTTTTCCGATCCGACCAACTTCACGCGCCTGTTCCGGCGCAGGGTGGGCATTTCGCCAAAGGCGTTTCGCGACCGGCTGAAGGCCGAGCAGTGATCGGGTAAAACACCACCGCCCCCTGTGGGAGCTGGCTTGCCAGCGATTGCGTCCTGTCAGTCAGCACTGAAGGCGTCTGGGCCACCGCCATCGCTGACAAGCCAAGCTCCCACAGGGTTGATAGCAAGCCGAATCAGCGCAATGCATTCAGCGTCGCATTGTGCGGAATACAACGCTCGAAATTGCAGCTCGCATAATCGCGGGGCAGTTGTCGCAGTTGCTCGACCCGCCAGGCCGCAGTGCCGTACAGCGCCAGCGTGGCGGCGCAGGTGATGAAGATCGCGAAGTACCTTCTTGTTCTGATGTTCATGGCGTAGACCTCTGAACGCATACCCTGCGGTATTACTTTCAGCATAGGTCAGCGGCATAGAGTTGCCAGCTACAAACACTGTGGGAGTCTACAGGCCCATATCCCATTCGGGATTTTCCGGGAATCGTTCGACGAGAAAATCCAGCATGCTGCGCAGCGCCGCCGGCATGTGCTTGCGCGAGGCGTACACCGCGTAGATGTTCATCTGCCGTGGTTCGGCATCCGGCAGCAGACGCACCAGTTCTCCGGCATGCACATGCACCCCGGCCTGGTAGGTCGGCAGCATCGCCACGCCGGCTCCGGCCAGGGTTGCGCGCAGCAGGGTGCTGGCTTCGTTGGCGCTGATGTTGCCCTGCACCGGCACCGACACCGGTTCGCCGTCCTCTTCGAAATGCCACAGGCTCTTGCCGAAATACGAATGCGTCAGACAGTTGTGCCGGCTCAGGTCCTCGACCCGCTGCGGCGGCGGGTTGTCGCGCAAGTAGGCGGGCGCGGCGCAGACCACCGAACGGCACACCGTCAGGCGCCGGGCGATCAGGTTCGGGTCCAGGTCATTGCTGGTGCGGATCGCCAGATCGATGCGTTCATCCACCAGATTCACCGTGCGGTCGAGCATTTGCAGATCGATGCTGACCCCGGGGTAGCGCTTGACGTACGCCGCCATCGCGTCGGCCAGTTGTGCCTGACCGAACGACGTACTGACACTGATGCGCAGCAGTCCGCGCGGTGCCTCGTCGGGTTCGCTGACGGCGGCCTGCATGTCGCTTGAGAGTTCGAGCATCTGTCGGCAGCGCGGCAGGATTTCGCTGCCGGCGGCGGTCAGGCTCAATTTGCGCGTGGTGCGGTGCATCAGGCGCGCGCCGACCCAGTCTTCCAGCTCCGCCAGATAACGCGACACCACCGGCCGTGACAGGTCCAGATGATCGGCGGCTGCCGACTGGCTGCCCAGATCAACCACCGTGACAAACACGCGCATTGCTTGAAGACGATCCATGATTTGCCCGCTTTCAGAAACAAACTATGTTCAAGCATCGCATTTTTTGTACCGAGTCAGGCAACTAAGCTCTGTCCCATCGCCAAACACGGCATTCGGATCACGGAGCAACAGATGATCGGCTTCACCACCCTCAAGCGCGTTTTGCTGGCCACCGCCACCCTCGGTTTTGCGGCCCACGCCGCTGCCGCCAACCTGACCCTGGACGTTTACAACCCGGGCACCAACGCGATCTTCCCGGTGACCTCGGTGCTGGTCAGCGGCGAGAAAGACGCGATCCTGGTCGACGCGCAATTCGGCAAGGCCCAGGCCGAGCAAGTGGTAGAAAAGATCCGCGCCAGCGGCAAACACCTGACCACCATTTACATCAGCCACGGTGACCCGGATTACTACTTCGGCCTCGACACCCTGACCCAGGCCTTCCCCGACGCCGAAGTGCTGGCCTCGCAGCCGACCGTGGATCACATCAACAAAACCGTCGCCGGCAAACTCGCTTTCTGGGGCCCGAAAATGGGCGCCGACGTACCGGCCAAAACCATCGTGCCGGGCGTGCTCAAGGGTGACAGCCTGATGCTCGAAGGGCAGAAACTGCAGGTGGTCGGCCTTGAAGGCAAACAACCGGATCGCAGCTTCGTGTGGATTCCGTCGCTCAAGGCTGTGGTCGGTGGCGTGGTAGTCGCCGAGAACATTCATGTGTGGATGGCTGATACCCAGACCGCGCAATCCCACGCCGACTGGCTGCAAACCCTGCATTCGATTGAAACCTTGAAGCCAAAAACCGTGGTGCCCGGTCACTACCTGGGCGAGAGCAGCCGCTCGCTGGCCAGCGTGAAATTCACCGCCGACTACATTAAGGCTTTCGACGAAGAAACCGCCAAGGCCAAGGATTCCGCCGCACTGATCAAGGCCATGCAAAAGCGCTACCCGACACTCGGCGAAGAAAGCTCGCTGGAGCTGAGCGCCAAAGTCGCCAAGGGCGAAATGCAGTGGTAAGCCGATTGATCTGGAACACAGGTCGAGAGGACTTTTGTGGCGAGGGAGCTTGCTCCCGCCCGCCTGCGCAGCAGGCGTAAAACCTGCCAATGCGTTGTAGCTGAAACAGGCGGGGAGTGCTCCGCCCTCCAGCGGGAGCAAGCGCCCTCGCCACAGGGAATACCGCTTCAAAATTAGATTTATGCAGTCGTCGAAACTCTCAAGCCAACTGGAGAATGTCATGAGCAAGATCGCAATCATTGGTGCCACCGGTCGTGCCGGTAGCCAACTGCTAGAAGAAGCCCTGCGTCGTGGCCACAGTGTCACCGCCATCGCCCGCGACACCTCGAAGATCGGCGCACGTGCCGGTGTGGTCAGCAAGAATGTCGATGTGCTGGATTCGGCAGCGCTGCAAGCCGCCGTCGCCGGTCACGACGTGGTGATCAGCGCCGCGCATTTCGCCACGGTACCGGCCAGTGCCGTGGTTGGCCCGGTGAAGCAGGCGGGCGTGAAACGTCTGCTGGTGGTCGGTGGTGCCGGTTCGCTGCTGCTGCCGGACGACACCCGAGTGATCGACAGCGCCGGTTTCCCGGCCGAGTACAAAGCCGAGGCCAGCGCCGGGGCAGCGTTTCTCGATGCCTTGCGTCAGGAGAAGGAACTGGACTGGACCTTTCTCTCGCCATCGGCCGAGTTTGTCGAAGGTGAGCGCACCGGCAGCTTCCGCGTCGGCAAGGATCACTTGCTGGTGAGTGCCGAAGGTCGCAGCTGGATCACCTTTGCCGATTACGCGATTGCGTTGATCGACGAAGTGGAAACGTCGAAGCACTCGCGTCAGCGGTTTACCGTCGGCTACTGACCTGCAAACGCCCCCTGTAGGAGCAGCCTGCGGCAGCTCCTGCAGGGTGTTTGGGTGGCTCAGCGGGTATGCGCCTGCTCCACCAGCCAGATCATCAGTTCTTCCAGCTGCGGCGACGCCCCCGCACCCTGCGGCATTACCACGTAGTAGCCCAGCCCCGTCTTCACCTTCAGATCAAACGGCATCACCAACCGTCCGGCGTGCAGGTCATCGCCGATCAGCGACCAGTCGCCAATCGCCACACCCGTCCCGTGGGACGCCATCGACATCGCCTGATCCAGTGTCTCGAAATGCTGGCCCGTGTTGACGTTGTTCAACTGCAATTCGGCCGCCGTCAGCCACACCGTCCAATCCTGCGTATCGCGGGTCGGATGCAATAGCAGATGCTGTTGCAGATCGGCCGGTTCGCTCAGCACCGGTGGGCCTTTCAATAACGCAGGCGAACAGACCGGCGTCAGTTGTTCATCAAACAGATGCAGCGCGGTCGATGAGTTGTCCGGCGGCGTGCCGTAGATCACCGCCGCATCGAATTGCTCGCGCTGAAAGTCGACGCCATGGGCCAGTGTAGTGGTCAGTTTGACCGGCACGTCCGGGCGTTCCTTTTGCCATTGCAGCAGGCGCGGCACCAGCCAGCGCATCACGCAGCTGGGCGCCTTGAGTTGCAGGGTCTGACGCTTGCGCCCGATCTGCTCGGTGGCCTCGCTGATCAACCCGAAGATCTTTTCCACCCGCGGCAGCCATTCGCGCCCTTCGGCGGTCAGCTCCAGGCCTCGGGCCAGACGGATGAACAGCTCATACCCCAGATGATCTTCCAGCCCGGCGATCTGCCGGCTCACCGCGCCCTGGGTGATGTGCAACTGCTCGGCCGCCCGGGTGAAGTTGCAGCACTGCGCAGTGATCAGAAACGTGTGCAGGGCGGGCAGGGGAGGCAGTCGTTTCATGTGGATCCAAGGTATGACGTGAGGACATGGCTAGTATGACTTTTAATCGATTGTTGCCGCTACCTGCCGCCCGTTCAATGAGCTCATTCCACCCGGATCGATGTGGGAGCGAGCTTGCTCGCGAATACGGTTTTCCATTCAGCATCAATGTGGCTGATACACCGCTTTCGCGAGCAAGCTCGCTCCCACACTGGCACGGCGTATTGAACAACAAGAAGGGCAATCGACATGGCGACGTGTGGCGAAGTACTGGTCAAGTTACTCGAGGATTACGGGGTCGAGCAGGTGTTCGGCATTCCCGGGGTGCACACCGTGGAGCTGTATCGCGGGCTGGCCCGTTCGAGCATCAACCATGTCACCCCACGGCATGAACAGGGCGCCGGTTTCATGGCCGACGGCTACGCGCGCACCAGCGGCAAACCGGGTGTGTGCTTCATCATCACCGGCCCGGGCATGACCAACATCACCACCGCGATGGGCCAGGCTTACGCCGACTCGATCCCGATGCTGGTGATCTCCAGCGTGCAGACCCGCAGCCAGTTGGGCGGCGGTCGCGGCAAGCTCCACGAGTTGCCGAACCAGAGCGCGCTGGTCGGCGGCGTCGCGGCGTTCTCCCACACTTTGATGTCGGCGGCAGAATTGCCGGCCGTGCTGGCCCGTGCTTTCGCACTGTTTCAGGCCGGGCGTCCGCGTCCGGTGCACATCGAGATTCCTCTGGATGTGTTGGTGGAACAGGCTGACGAACTGCTCGCCAGCGTCCCGGTCAATATCGACCGCGCCGGGGCTGCACCGGCTGCCGTACGGCGCATGAGCGAATTGCTGGCCGGCGCTCAGCGTCCGCTGATTCTCGCCGGTGGCGGTTCCATCGATGCCGCCGCCGAACTCACCGAACTGGCCGAGTTGCTCGACGCCCCGGTGGCGCTGACCATCAACGCCAAAGGCATGTTGCCGACCAGCCATCCGCTGCTGATCGGCTCGACGCAAAGCCTGGTCGCGACGCGCGCGCTGGTGGCCGATGCCGACGTGGTGCTGGCAATCGGCACCGAACTGGCCGAAACCGATTACGACGTGACCTTCGCCGGCGGCTTCGAGATTCCCGGCAAGTTGCTGCGCATCGACATCGACGCCGATCAGACCGTGCGCAACTATCCGCCGCACGTGGCGTTGGTCGCCGACTCGCGCAACGCTGCGCAAGCGCTGCTCGGTGCGCTGTCGCAGCAGGCGCTGGCTGAGCGACGCAACGATTGGGGCCAGGTGCGGGCAGCGCGTCTGCGCGATGAGCTGGCCGCGACCTGGGATGCGCCAACACTGGCTCAGACACGCTTCCTCGAAACCGTGCTGCACGAGTTGCCGGACGCGGTGTTCGTCGGCGACTCCACGCAACCGGTGTACACCGGCAACCTCACCTTCAACCCGGAGCGACCACGGCGCTGGTTCAACTCGTCCACCGGTTACGGCACCCTCGGTTACGCCCTGCCGGCGGCGATTGGTGCGTGGCTTGGCGGCAACCTCGAGGGCGGCGCTCGTCCGCCGGTGGTGTGCCTGATTGGCGACGGCGGCTTGCAGTTCACCCTGCCGGAACTGGCCAGCGCAGTTGAAGCGCGCACCCCGGTGATCGTGCTGCTGTGGAATAACCAGGGTTACGAAGAGATCAAGAAGTACATGGTCAACCGCGCCATCGAGCCGGTCGGCGTCGACATCTACACCCCCGATTTCATCGGTGTGGCCAAGGCTCTGGGTTGCGCCGCCGAAGCGATCAGTTCGGTTGAACAATTGCGTGGCGCGCTGCGTGCAGCGACTGACCGCCAAGGCCCGACCGTGATCGAAATCGACCAGACCCAATGGATGCAGGCGGTGGCCCAATGATCAACTTGCCAACCACCCTCGATGGTCTGTACATCAATGGTCAATGGTCGGCCGGGCGTGAGCACCTGCGGGTGATCAACCCGGCCACCGAAGCACTGCTGACCACGGTCAATGGCGGCGATGAACGCGCGGTTGATCTGGCCGTCAGCGCGGCCACTGCAGCGTTCAAGAACTGGTCGAAAACCAGCGGTGCCGAACGCGGCGCGATCCTGCGCAACATTGCCAACGGTGTGCGCAACGGGCGTGACCACTTGATGAAGTTGCAGTCGAGCAACAACGGCAAGCCACAGTTCGAAGCGGCCATCGACGTCGATGATGTGATCGCCACCTTCGAGTATTACGCCGGTTTGGCCGAAGGCCTCGACGCACAACTCGACAGCAACGTGGCGCTGCCCAGCGACGATTTCAGTGCGCGTCTGCGCCGTGAACCGTGCGGTGTGGTCGGGCTGATCGTGCCGTGGAATTTTCCGATGGTCACCACTGCGTGGAAGCTCGCACCGGCCTTGGCCGCCGGTTGCTGCGTGGTGCTCAAACCGTCGGAAGTCACGCCGCTGCCGGAGCTGGAACTGGCGGCGATCATCGCTGAATCCGGTCTGCCCGAGGGCGTGTTCAACCTGGTCTGCGGCACCGGGCTGGCAGTGGGTGCGCCGCTGTCGGCGGATCCGCGCATCGCGAAGATTTCCTTCACCGGCAGCAACGCTGTCGGCGTGCAAGTGATGCAGCGTGCCGCCGAAACCGTGAAGGGCGTGAGCCTGGAACTGGGTGGCAAATCTTCGTTGCTGGTGCTCGAAGACGCCGATCTGGAACTGGCCGTGGAACTGGCTTGCGGCGGCGGTTTCTTCAATGCCGGGCAGATGTGCTCAGCCACCAGTCGCGTGCTGGTCGCCGATGAGCTGGCCGATGAATTTCTTGAGCGTCTGCAAAAGCGCGCGCAAGCGATTCGCGTGGCCGACCCGTTCGACCCGGACGTGGAGATGGGCGCACTGGTCAATCAGGCGCAATACCAGCGCGTGCTCGGCCACATCGACCGTGGTCTGAGCGCCGGAGCGAAGCTGGTGTGCGGCGGCAATCGTCCGGCGGATCTGCCGCGCGGTTATTTTTTGCAGCCGACGGTGTTCACCGACGTGCCCCTCGACAGTGCGCTGTGGTGTGAAGAGATCTTTGGCCCGGTGCTCTGCGTGCGCAGTTTCGGCAGCGAAGCCGAGGCGATTGCCCTGGCCAACGACAGCCAGTTCGGGCTGGTCGCCAGTGTGGTGACGCGTAACGCCGAGACTGCCGACCGCGTCGCCAACGCCCTGCAGGCGGGGCTTGTATGGCTCAACGCGCCGCAAGTGATCTTCCCGCAGACGGCGTGGGGCGGCTACAAGCAGAGCAGCATCGGCCGTGAATTGGGGCCGTGGGGCCTGGCTGCGTTTCAGGAAATCAAACACGTGATCCGGGCGCTCTGAGCGCCCGAAAAAGGTGAGCGCATGCCTCGCAACGAGGCATGCGTCGGTGTCATGGCTTCGATGAGTTTTTATCGATAGTCAGGTGTATTGCACGACCTCAGGATGAACCCGTCGGCTGCGCTGCAGGCCTTTGAATACAAGGCCTGCAGCGGATCCGGCCGCGCGGATGCAACGGTTGCGACCAACCTCATACTTAAAAGAACAAAGGGAGTCCTTCATGGGCGAGCATGATCTGAACAGGCGTCAATTCATTAAAACCGTCAGCGTCGCCTCGGTAGCAGCGGCGGCCCTGAGCATGCCCTTCATCCGGGCCAGCGCCAGCGACACACGGTTTGCCGGCAAGACCTTGCGTTTGCTGACCTGGTCGGATGACACCGGCCTCGCCGCACTGCGCAACATCGCCGCCACGTTCGAGGCCAAGACCGGCGCCAAGGTCATCGCCGACCGCACTGGCAGCACCTCTGAAATGGTCGCCAAACTCAAGGCCGGCGGTGACCGTCCGCAGTACGACATCATCACCCTGGCCGGGGTCGGCGCTGAAGGTCTGGCCGCCGCCGGGCTGCTGGAAAAGCCCGACCTCAACCGCATTCCCAACCTGATCGACGTACCGGAACAATACCGCACCGGCGCCAACGGGCATGGCATCGGTTACCTGCTGTGGTGCAACAGTCTGGTCTACAGCACCCGCACCCTCAAACAGGCTCCGGACAGTTACGCCGCGCTGTGGGATGCCGATCTAGCGCCGAACATTTTCCTGCCGCCGCCGAACTGGACCGAGGCCATGGACCTGATCATCATCGCCGCAAAACTCGCCGGTGGTGATGAACACAACATCGAGCCGGGCTTCAAGAAACTCGCCGAGCTCAAGGATCGCGTGGTCACCCTCGGCGAGAACCCGAACCAGATCGCCGAGCTGTTCCGCACCGGGTCGTTGGACATGGGTGGGCTGTACGCCCCGGCATTCTTCCCCAAGCAGATCCGCGATCCGAACTACGGTCTCGGTGCCACGTTCGGCATGAAGGAAGGTTTCTACACTGACCTGATGCTCTCGGTGATGCCGAAGAACCGTCCGGGCGACACCGACCTGGCCTACGCCTTCATCGACCACTCTCTCGATCCGCTGGTGCAGGGCAAGATGGCCGAAGACATCTTCAACGGCCCGGTCAACGCCAAGGCGATCATCTCCGCCGAAGCGCGCAAGAGCCCGTACATCCTCACCCCGGAGCAGATTGCCGAGAAGGCGATCATGCACGACAACGCCTTCCTGGCGACCGTGCATGACCAATGGATTCGTCGCTATACGGAAATTTTTTCTTCCTGATTTCCGAGGACTGAAGATCTTTTGTGGCGAGGGAGCTTGCTCCCGCTCGGCTGCGAAGCAGCCGCAATCTGAATGGCAACCTTGCGAATGCGTCTAGCCATTCATGGGGCCGCTTCGCGACCCAGCGGGAGCAAGCTCCCTCGCCACAGGGTTTATCCCGGATTTCAATCCTGTTGTTTTTCCATTGACGAGATCATTGCTATGGAACATCAATCCCTGACCCAACCGGTCGGCGCCGCTGACGTGCGTCCGGCGCGCGGTGTTTCGCCGACTGCCCGGGCGTGGTTTTTCCTCACGCCGTCGATGCTGTTTCTCGGTGTGCTGATCGCCGCCAGCCTGCTGGTGCTACGCATGAGCGTCGGCACTAAAGGCGCGGAATGGAGCGGGTTCAGCCTCGCCAGCTACGCGCAATTACTCGAACCCTATTACCTCAAATCCCTGCTGCTGACCCTGCGTCTGGCGCTGATCAGTGCGGTGATCGCGGTGCTGCTGGCGATCCCGGTGGCGTACACCATGTCGCGGCTGACCTCGCCGTTCGTGCGGCGGATTTTTCTCGCGGCGGTGCTGTTGCCGCTGCTGGTCAACCTGCTGCTGCAAAGCTACGGCTGGCTGGTGATTCTCGGCCCGGGCGGAATGCTCAACCAGACGCTGATGGGCCTGGGCCTGATCAAGCGCCCGATCATGTTGCTGTACAACCAGAACGGCGTGCTGATGGGCCTGGTGCAGACTGCGTTTCCACTGGCCGTGCTGCCGATTGCCAGCGCCATGCGCGGTGTTGCGCGCACCTACGAAGAGGCCGCCGCTACCTTGGGAGCCAGTCGTTTTCAGGTGTTCCGTCAGGTGGTGTTGCCGATGAGTCTGCCGGGGATCATCACCGGGGCGACGCTGGTGTTCGCCTACAACGCCAGCAGTTTTGTCGTGCCGTTGCTGCTCGGGGGGCGCCGTGTGCCGATGCTCGCGGTGATGGTGCATGACCAGATCGCGCCGCTGATGAACTGGCCCGCCGCATCGGCGGCCGGGGTGGTACTGATCGTCACCACGCTGGCGATCATGACTTTGTCCGAATACATCACCGGCCGTCGTCGGCGCCTGCTGGAGGCTTCGCAATGAGTACCCTGACCAACAAGCGCATGGCGCTGCTGCCCGGCGACACCGGCAAGTTCGCCGGGATCCTTTCCGGGGTCATTCTGCTGCTGGCGGTGTTGCCGATCCTGACCATGATCGTCATGTCGTTCAGTGGTGCATCGAACCTCGACTTCCCGCCGAGCAGCTACAGCCTGCAATGGTACAAGGCGGCCTGGCACACCTTCGTTTCGCCGGACGCCAGCGACGTGCTGAGCCTCGGCCAGGCCATGGCCACCAGTCTGCTGGTGTCGTGCCTGACCATGGTTTTCGCCACGCTGATCGCGGTGCCCGCCGCCTATGCGCTGACCCGCTGCGAGTTCCGTGGCAAAGCCGTGGCGCTGCAACTGATGTCGCTGCCGCTGGTGTTTCCGATGGTGGTGTTGGGCCTGGCCTTGCTGCTGGTGTTCGACAGCCTGCCGTTTCACCTGACCACCTCGCGGCTGGTGATTGCCCACGTGATTCTGGCGCTGCCGTTCGTGGTGAAAAACTGCACCGCCGCGATGCTCTCCATCGGCAACGAAGTCGAAGAGGCGGCGCGGATGCTCGGCGCCTCACCGCTGCGGGCGATTGTCGATGTGGTGGTGCCGTTGATGAAGTCGGGGATTCTGGCGGGGATGCTGCTGGCGTTCATCGTCTCGTTCAACGAATTCACTGTGACCTATTTCCTCTACACCATCGACGTCATGACCGTGCCGATCTGGATGTACAGCCGCACCGTGTCATCGCTCGACCCTACCGTGTTCTCGTTTGCCGTGCTGATCGTGCTGATCGACTTCGTCCTGATCTGGGCGCTGGAGAAGCTGGTGGGCGAGGGCGGCGTTTCCTTTTGATTTGAGGTGCAACATGACTGGTCTGATTCTGGAAAACGTCGAGAAATTCTACGGCTCGGCGTGCGCGGTACAAGACGTCAACCTGCATTTGCCGGAAGGCAAACTGGTGTGTTTTCTCGGCCCGTCGGGCTGTGGCAAAACCACCTTGCTGCGGATGATCGCCGGGCTGGAAACCCTCACCGGCGGTGAGATTCGCCTCGACGGCGAGGACATCGGTCACACCCCGGCGCACCTGCGCAACTTCGGCATGGTGTTCCAGTCGCTGGCGCTGTTTCCGCACATGACCGTTGGCGAGAACATCGCCTACCCGCTGAAACTGCGCGGCGTGAGCAAGGCCGAGCAACAGACGCGGGTAGTGGAGTTGCTGGAGCTGATCCAGTTGCAAGCGATGATCGACCGGCCGGTGGCGAAACTCTCCGGCGGGCAACGACAGCGGGTGGCGATTGCCCGGGCCATCGCCTCGCGGCCGAAAATCCTCCTGCTCGACGAACCGCTGTCGGCGCTGGACGCCAAGTTGCGCGAGTCGATGCAGGTGGAAATCCGCCAGTTGCAGCAGCGCTTGAACATCACCACGATCATGGTCACCCATGATCAGCGCGAAGCCATGACCATGGCCGACATCGTCGTGGTGCTCGGCGAGCACAAGGTGCAGCAGGTGGGCACGCCGATCGAAATCTATCGGCACCCGGCCAACGAGTTCGTCGCCGACTTCATCGGTTCGGGCAACATCTTTCCGGCCACGGCGCTGGGCGACGGCAAAGTCAGCCTGCCGGGCGGTGATGCGCTGCAAGTGCCGATCTGCGGCAGCATCGAGGCGGGGCAGAAGGTAAAGATGCTGATTCGTCCGGAAGACCTGCAACTGTCCGCGCCACAGGCAACGGCGGGCAATCGCTTGCTCGGCAAGGTGACGTTTGTGCGTGATATTGGCGCGACCATCGAGACCACGGTGGAGTGTTCCGGGGTGACGTTCACCGCGTTGAGCACGCCGTGTCAGGGGATCGGATTGGGGATCGGGCATCCGGTGTCGGTGACGTTGCCGAGTGAGGCGTGTCGGGTACTCGGTGCCTGATTCTGGATTGAGGTTGTCTTGACTGGCCCCATCGCTGGCAAGCCAGCTCCCACAGGTTTTTCGGGGGTGCACAAATTCTGTGTTCAGCACAAAACCCTGTGGGAGCTGGCTTGCCAGCGATGGCGTCAGTCGATACAACACAACACCTTGATCAGACCGACTGCCGCAACCGCGCCAGATCCCTTAACGGCGGCGCACCAAACAAGCGGCTGTACTCGCGGCTGAACTGCGACGGGCTTTCATAGCCCACGCGATAGCCCGCCGCCGACGCTTCCAGCCCTTCGGCCAGCATCAGGCGCCGGGCCTCTTGCAGGCGCAATTGCTTCTGATACTGCAGTGGACTCATCGCCGTCATCGCCTTGAAACGGTGATGCAAGGTCGAGACGCTGAGGTTTACTTCTTTCGCCAGATCATCAATGCGCAGCGGTTGTTCGAAGTTGCCGTTGAGCCATTTGATCGCCTGGCTGATGCGATGGCTCTGACTGTTGGCAATCGCGATCTCATACAAGCGGTGGCCCTGCGGACTGCGCAGCAGGCGATAGAGAATCTCCCGGCGAATCAGTGGCGCGAGCATGGCAATGTCTTTCGGCGCATCCAGCAGTCGCGCCAGACGCAACACTGCGTCGAGCATCGCGCTGTCGATCTTTTCCACATACAGGCCACGCCCGGTCGGTCGGGTCGGCACGCCCATGGGGCCGGCGTCGGCGATCAGTGCGGTGATTTCCGCCGGGTCGATGTCCAGGCGCACAGCGAGGATCGGCTCCTCCGGCGAGACATTCACCACCCGCCCGCTGAGCGGCATCGAGACCGAGACCACCAGGTAATTCAGCGGGTCGTAATTGAAGAACTCATCGGCCAGCCGTACCTCTTTGCGACCCTGGGCCATGATGCACAGCGCCGGTTGCGCCAGCACCGGGGCGAAATCATGGGATTTTGTGTGGCGCGACATGAACAGTGAGCCGATGGCGGTCTGGTAACTGCCGTCGTCGGTGGTGTTGCGGCGGATGATCCCCGCGAGCTCCGCACGCTGTTTTTCCATGTCGGCATCGGGCGGAGACTGGAAACGATCGAATGACGTCATGCGCGGCATCCTCGGCAAGGAATCTGGAATGGGGCAGAGCCTATATTTGTGCAAGCGCCAGCGGTAGACACATCCTGTCAAATGCTTGCCTGATTCTGCATGGGCAGCTTTTGCTTGCCGGCCATCAGCCCGCGACCGCCACCTTACCCCTTGGGTCGAAGACCCCTGTAGGAGCTGCCGAAGGCTGCGATCTTTTGATTTTAAAAACAAAAGTCAAAAGATCGCAGCCTTCGGCAGCTCCTACACAAAAGCGTTGTGACAGCGGTGTGACAGGTTTCTACCCATCGATGCGGGGCGTTTATGCAGTCTCGCAGGATTGTGCAACGCAGCGGCAGGAATCGACTAACGGCACCTTGCGCCCGGCCCTTAACCTTGGATCCTGTCGCAGCCCGTCCCCCGGCTGCCACGCGACTCCCTGGGAGGGTTGAACATGTCCAAGCAGATTCCCGTCAGTCATATGGCCTTCGTTCGAGCGCGCGCCGGACGCTCCGCCGAACTGGGTGTACGCCTCAGTGCCTTGATCGAACCGTCACGCAACGCCCCCGGTTGCCTGAACTTCGCCTTGCAGCATTCGCAATGCGATCCGGAACTGTGGCTGGTCTCCGGTTTCTGGAGTCATCAACAGGCAATGACTGCGTATTTCAACAGCCCGTCGATGCAGATCTTTGCCGAGCTGGTCCAGGACCTGGTGGTCAACAGCCTTGATTTCCACACCTTCAAAGAGGTGTCGGCGGCGCAGGCGCTCGGACAATGCCCGGCACCGATACACAAACTCACCGGTTGAGGGTTTAATGTCCGGCTTATTGGTCTGAGCCAGGATGTGTGCCATGGCACGTAAAGAGTTTGAACACTTCGAAGCAGTCTCCGCAGTCGTCCCCGTCGAGTTGGGCGGCAACAAGGGTTATCACGCGGCAATCGCGGTCAAGGCCCTGGTCGATGGCGGTGCGCCACGCTTTCACAAACTGCTGGGTGACCAGGTGTTCCCCGGCGCCATCGCTGCCGATGAGGCTGCCATCAATGAGCTGGATCGCCTCAAGGGTGTCACTGATGACGCCGAGTTGATCTGGTAGTTATTTGACCGCCCCCGGGCGCCACATCTTGAACAGGGCTTCAGGCCCCAATTGGAAATAATCCGCCGGCCCGCCGCCGCGCAGAATCGGTTCTGCCGCGGCGGTGTCGTAGATCCCGTCCTTCAACAGCCACTTGGCGATATGCACGGCAACCACTTCGCCGAGAATCAGCCAGCTCGGCACGGTTTCGCCATCGGCGCGCTGCAGCTGAATGATCTGCGTGACCTTGCACTCGAAAGACACCGGGCTTTCGGCGACCCGTGGCACCGCAATCACCTTCGACGCTACGGGCGTCAGTCCGGCCAGTTCAAACTCGTTGACCTGCGGCGCGACCATCGCGCAGCTCTGGTTCATCTGCTCGGCCAGCGGCCGGGTGGCGAGGTTCCAGGCGAACTCGCCGGTCTGCTCGATGTTGTTCAGGCTGTCTTTGCGCCCGACGCTGGAAAAACCAATGATCGGCGGAATGTAGTTGAACGCGTTGAAGAAGCTGTAAGGCGCCAGGTTCAACTGCCCATTGGCATCCTGCGAAGAAATCCAGCCGATGGGGCGCGGGCCGACGATGGCGTTGAACGGATCGTGGGGCAGGCCGTGGCCGTGAGCGGGTTCGTAGAAGTGGATGTCATCGGACATGGATGGAGTTCCTCAAAAGGGCAATCTGAAAGACGCCATAGTGTAAGAGCGCACCGCGTATTTCCAGTCGAACGCTGATCCCACTGTAGGAGCAGCCTTCGGCAGCTCCTACAGGGGATTTGTATGGATTTCAGAAATTGTGCTGCCCCAGAAATGACTAAGCCCGGCCGAGGCCGGGCTGTGAATGGACTGCTGAAACTTAGCTGATGGCTGCAGCAGTACCGGTCTTGTCGAAGCCGTCAGCCGCGATGGCGTTGGCAGTACCGGTTTTATCGAAGCCATCGGCGGCCACGGTTTTGCCGATGTTGGTTTTATCGAAACCGTCAGCGGCGTAAGTGCCCGAGTGGCTGGTTTCGATGGCGGCGCTGGCGCCGGAAATGAAGTCGGCCGATTTGGTTTTGTCCGAACCATCGGCAGCGAAAGTGTTGGCGGCCAATACGGACAGGGTCAGGGCGAGGATCAGTTTGGTTTTCATGTCAGTTACTCCAGATGCGTTGGCGATGTGTCTTGCTTGGATCTAATGCTACGCCAACTAAATTGATTAAAAAGCGCAAATAAATGCTAAAAACAATCGATTAACTTGATATTAAGGGCGGCGCATTCAATTCGCTTTCGTCGTTAGAGCGAGCGCCGCGCAGGTCATCGATCAGGCAGGTGCAGGATGCGGGAGATGCATTAACCGCTAATTAATGGCCTCCTTCGGGCTGTGTGACAGATTTTTCATACATTCCCGACCGGTTTTTCACCGGTGCAACGCCAGTCTGCCCACGGCCAGAAAACCAAGAACCGGCCGTCTCACACTGGAGCTTTGCTTGCGATGAATAAACTGCCTCAAATCACCCTGGCGTTCTGGGTCATGAAAATCTGCGCGACGACCCTGGGGGAAACCGCGGGGGATTTGCTGTCGATGACCCTCAACGTCGGTTACGCCCTCAGCTCGCTGATCCTGATCAGCGTGTTCGTGCTGACCCTGATCACCCAGTTGATGGCCAAGACCTACAAGCCGCTGCTGTACTGGATCGTGATTCTGTCGACCAGCACCGCCGGCACCACCATGTCCGACTTCATGGACCGCACCCTTGAACTGGGCTACGCCACCGGATCGATGATCCTGATTGCGATTCTTCTGGCGATCTTCGCTGCCTGGCGCCTGAGCGGCGATTCGCTGAACGTCAGCAAGGTGCAAACCTTCCGCGGCGAGATGTTCTATTGGATGGCGATTCTGTTTTCCAACACCCTGGGGACCGCGCTCGGCGACTACCTGGCCGATGATTCGGGCCTGGGTTTTGCCGGTGGCGCGCTGCTGATCGGCTCGACCATTGCCGTGGTGGTTGCGCTCAAATACTTCACCAGGATTTCGACCGTGGTCTTGTTCTGGGTGGCGTTCGTGCTGACCCGGCCGTTCGGTGCGACCTTGGGCGACCTGATGACCAAATCCCATGAAAAGGGTGGCCTGGACTTCGGCACCATCGGCTCGTCGGCGGTGCTGGCAGGGATTCTGCTGGTGATGATTGTCGGCGCGTCGTATGCGCAGAAGCGTTATGGCAAGCCGCCGGTTGCCGAGTTGACTTGATACCGAGTCGCCCCAATCGCTGGCAAGCCAGCTCCCACAATGATCGGTGATGTTCACCAAATCTGTGTGCACCACCTGAACCTGTGGGAGCTGGCTTGCCAGCGATGAGGCCACCACAGCCACCATTGCAGTGGCTGTGAAAACCCGATCAGTCAGTCACGATCCGCGAATGTTTCTGCGTGTCTTTCATGGTGATGTACACCAGCAGCGACACCGCGATGCACGCGGTCACGTACCAGTAGTAACCGGTTTCCATGCCGATGCTCTTGAACCACAGTGCGATGTATTCGGCGGTACCGCCGAAGATCGACACGGTCAGTGCGTACGGCAGGCCGACGCCCAGCGCGCGGATTTCGGTCGGGAACAGCTCGGCCTTCACCACGGCGTTGATCGAGGTGTAGCCGCTGACAATGATCAGTGCCGCCATGATCAGGAAGAACGCGCCCCACCAGGTCTGGATGGTGTGCAGGGTCATCAGGATCGGCACGGTGAAGATCGTCCCGAGCACACCGAAAGCGATCAGGATCGGACGCCGGCCGATTTTATCCGACAGGCCACCGATGATCGGTTGCAGGCACATGAACAGGAACAGCGTGGCCGCGGAAATGGTGGTGGAGTCGGAGATGCTCATGCCGACGGTATTCACCAGGTATTTCTGCATGTAAGTGGTGTAGGTGTAGAACGCCAGCGTACCGCCCATGGTCAGGCCGACCACGGTGAGCAGCTCTTTCGGATGGCGCAGCAAGGTGCGCATGGCGCTTTCCTTGGACTTCTCTTTCTTGGTGAACGACTCGGTCTCTTCCATGCCGCGACGCAGGTACAGCGCAACGATCGCGCACAACGCGCCGATGGCGAACGGAATACGCCAGCCCCACGCGTACAGCTGTTCGGTGGTCAGCAGGTTCTGTAGCACGATCAACACACCCAGCGCGATGAGCTGGCCAGAGATCAGGGTCACGTACTGGAAGCTGGAGAAGAAACCGCGACGTTCCTTGGTCGCCATCTCCGACAGGTAGGTGGCCGAGGTGCCGTATTCGCCGCCCACCGACAGGCCCTGCAGCAAGCGCGCGAAGACCAGCAGGATCGGCGCGCCGATGCCGATGGTTTCGTAGTTCGGGCTGAGGGCGATCAGCAAGGAGCCGAAGCACATCAGGTAGACCGAGGCCATCAAGGCTTTCTTGCGACCGACCTTGTCGGCGTAGAGGCCCATCAGCCAGCCACCGATCGGACGCATCAGGAAGCCCACGGCGAAGATCGCGGCGGTGTTCATCAGTTGCGCGGTGGTGGAACCGGCGGGGAAGAAGGTCTTGGCGAAGTACAGCGAGAAAGCGGCGTAGACGTACCAGTCGTACCACTCGACCATGTTGCCGACCGAGCCGCTGAAGATCGATTTGATCCGGCTGGCGGTGGTTCTTTCTTTGGCGGGCGCGGCAGCCGACCCAAGGGGCAGGGCGTTGGAGTTATCCATTGAAGGATCCTTCGTTTAATTGTTTTTGTGAAGCGCGTAGAAACGCAGCCTGCAGGGGCTATAGCAGGAGCTGTGCCAACGGAGGGAGGGCCGGTTTAGAGGGGGCGGCAGGACTTTATGAGCGGAAATCCGCTTATGGCTGGATTGTGGTGAGCGGAAAGTCGCTCATTCAGGCTGATGGATAAATGTTGCCTGTGCGGGCCTCTTCGCGGGCAAGCCCGCTCCCACAGTGGTCGGTGGTGTTCACACATTCTGTGTTCAGCACAAAACCCTGTGGGAGCGTGGCTTGCCCGCGAAGAGGCCCGATCAGACACTGCAAAACTCAGCTGCCCGAAACAAACATCTCCCGATTCAACCCATGCCGCTGCAGCTTTTCATTGAAGGTGCGGCGCGGCAGCTGCAATTCTTCCAGCACCGCTTTCACATCGCCCTTGTGCCGGGTCAACGCTGCACGCAGGCACTGCGCTTCAAACGCTTCCTGCTGCGCAGCGAGGGATTGGCCGGGGTCGATGTCCTGCACCGGCTCATCCAGCCCCAGCACCTGCCGCTCGGCAACGTTCGCCAGTTCCCGCACGTTGCCCGGCCAGTCGTGGCTGAGCAGGTGACTCAATTGCGCTCCGGAAAGAGGCGCAAAGGTGCGGCCCAAACGCTGGGCGGCGTTGAAGGCGAAGGATTCGAACAGCAGCGGAATGTCTTCGCGCCGATCACGCAGCGGCGGCAGCCGCAGCTCGGCGACGTTCAGGCGATACGCCAGGTCTTCGCGAAAACGTCCGGCCCGGGCCTCATCCAGCAGATCCGGTTTGGTCGCGGCGACAATCCGCAGATCGACACGAATGCTCTGGTTCGACCCGAGGCGCTCCAGCTTCTGTTCCTGCAACACCCGCAGCAGTTTCACTTGCTGGGCCAGCGGCATGCTTTCAATTTCATCGAGAAACAGCGTGCCGCCGTCGGCGTATTCCAGCTTGCCGATACGCTTGCCGGACGCTCCGGTGAACGCACCACTTTCGTGACCGAACAACTCGGCTTCGAACAACTGCTCGGGAATCGCCGCGCAGTTCAGCGCCACGAAGGGCTTGTCAGCGCGCGGGCCGAAATCATGCAGGCAGCGGGCGATCAGTTCCTTGCCGCTGCCGGTTTCGCCGCGGATCAACACGTTGACCGGCAGCGCCGCCAGATCCAGCACCTGGCGGCGCAAGGTCTGCATGCCACGGGACACGCCGAGCAGCGTCGCATCGAGGCGGGCGCGGTGGTCGGCCTGCGCGTGCAAGGCGCGGTTTTCCAGGACCAGCCGACGCTTGTCGAGCGCGCGGCGCAGGCTGCCAAGCAGGGTGTCCGGGCTGAACGGTTTTTCGAGGAAGTCGTAGGCGCCGTCACGCATGGCTTCGACTGCCATCGGCACATCGCCGTGACCGGTCAGCAGAATCACCGGCAGATCGGCATCACGTTTCTGCACTTCGGCCAGCAACTGCAGACCACTGAGCCCGGGCATGCGTACATCGCTGAGGATCACCCCGGGAAAGTGCGCCGGCAGTGCCGCCAGGCAATCTTCGGCGCGGCTGAACAGCTGCACCTCGAACCCCGAAAGACTCAGCCATTGCTCCACGGCGTTGCGAATGCTGCTTTCGTCATCGACCACCATCACTGAATTGAGCATCAGAGGTGTGCCTCCAGATCGATCGGCAGGGTCAGGGCAAGCACCGCGCCGGCTTCGCCATTTTCCGCGCTCAGACGCCCACCGGATTCGTGCACGATAGCGAAGGATACCGCCAGCCCGAGGCCGAGTCCGTCACCCACCGGTTTGGTGGTGAAGAACGGGTCGAACACCTGATTCAGGTGTTCTTCGGCAATCCCGCCGCCATTGTCGATCACACTCAGGCGCCACAGCTGTTCGTCGGCTTCCAGGCGGATTTCCAGACGCTTGCACGGCTTGCCCTGCATCGCATCGAGGGCGTTGCGCAGCAGGTTGATCAGCACCTGTTCGAGGCGGATCGCATCACCCCGCACCCAAGCTGGACGCGTCAGGTGCAGCACCAGGCTGACCTGTTCATCGCGCAGTCGGGCGTCGAGCAATTGCAGCGATTGATCGACCACCGTCGCCAGATCCAGGCGTTCGCGCAGGCCGCTGGGGCTCTTGCGGGCGAAGGTTTTCAGGTGGCCGGTGAGCGACGCCATGCGCGTGAGCATGTCGTCTACCGGTTTGAGCGCCTTGTAGGCGTCATCGACGCGGCCATGCTCAAGCAGCAGGCGCAGGGTCGCCAGTTGCATACGTTGCGCGGTCAGCGGTTGATTGATTTCGTGGGCCAGTGCGGCGGACATCTGCCCCAGCGCCGCCAGTTTGGCCGATTGCACCAGACCGTCTTGCGCGGTGCGCAGGTCGCGGGTGCGTTCCTCTACCAATTGTTCGAGTTCTTCGCGGTTGCGCTGGCGGACTTTCGACAGGCGCCAGCGCTGATTGAGGAACAACAGCAAAAACACCAGCGCCAGCCACACACCCGCAGCCGCCAGCCCGGCGTTGCGCAAGTCTTCGAACGCCACCTGCGGGCGGCGCAGCAGGTGCAGGGTCCAGCCTTCGGTGGTCAGCGGCAGCGATTCCCACAAGTAATCCGCTGTTCCGTCCGGGCCTTCGACCCGGCGCAAGTCGCTGTTGTCGTCGAAGTGACGCAGCGACAAATGCGTCAGCGGGATCAGCGATTGTTTGTCGTACTGGCGCGTGCGCTTGATCTCGTCCATGTCGCGGCTATCCAGCGGCCGTAACGAGCGATAGCGCCAGCCAGGCTGGTTGGCGATGAAGATGATCCCGCGCGCATCGCTGACCAGCAGCGTGTCACTGCCCTGGCTCCATTCGCGTTCAAGCTCGGGGAACTCCAGCTTGACCACCATCGCCCCGAGGAACTCGGCGTTGTCGCCGAGCACGGCGCTGGACAGAAAATAACCGGGGATGCCGCTGGTCACGCCCACTGCATAAAAGCGCCCGCTGCCCTGAGTGCGGGTCTGGCTGAAGTACGGACGAAAACCGTAGTTGTGGCCGACGTAACTGCTCGGCAAGCGCCAGTTGCTGGCGGCCACCGCAAGGCCAGTGTGATCGAGCAGTTCAAGAGTCGAGGACTGCGCCGCGCCGTTGATCTGCTCCAGCTTCAGATTCAGCACGCTCTGTTGTTCCGCACCTACTGGCCCGGCCAGCGCGCCGCGCAATTGCGGATCCAGCGCCAGCACGGCGGGCAGGGCGCGGTAGCGGTCGATCAGGGTATGCAGTGAATTGGCATACAACGCCAATTGCTGGCTGGCGCGGGTGGCGTCTTCCTCCAGCGCCTGACGCTCGGCGTGGCGGATGGCAAGGGTCGCGGCGATGGCCGCACCGGCAATGATCAGCAGGGTGTACAACGACAAACGCAGGGTACGAGAAGTCGGCAGCATGCTGGACTGATGAATAAGGGGACGGGCGGGCACGATAGCATGGGGCCGGCGATCCTGTTCGCTTCATGTGTCAGCGGATCAGACCGCAGTGAACTGACGGGATCTGGAGCGCAATAGAGTGCGCGTGTATTCCAGCTCGTTGATCACGGCCGCCGTGGCATGCCATAGATTGTGCGGTGTATCGCCTTCGTTTCGGCCCAATAGCCCATAGGTATTGATTGCCGTCAAACCTGCGCTTTCGAAGGCTTTTTCGATATCGAGCATGTTGGCAGACAAATAATCGATCAGGCCGCTCGCATTGGCGATGCCCTTGGCCATTTTTTCAGCGCTGAGCTCATGACTGGCTCCGGCGATTTCATGGCCTATTTCAATTGCACCCAACAGTGCCCCCGCCGTGGCGCTGATTTCAGCGGCAGCTTGCGGCAGCATTTCCTTGGCGCCAACACTGATCAGAGTCGACGCCACTTCCTTGGAGCCCTTGAGCACGCCCTTCTGCGTATCGGGGATCATTTTCGCGTACTTTTGCTGCAGGTAATTGATCGGTGCCATGGTTTTATATTCGGCTTTCTCGACAATTTTTTCTTTGGACAGACGGCTGGCCTTGAATTTGACAGAAGCGCTGGTGCCGGTGCGTTCTGCGGCGTAATCCCACAATCCGCTGATCAGTTTCTTCGCGCCAATGCCCATTGCAACCCCTACGACGTTACCTGCGCCGGGAGCGACGGCGCCCAGCGCCTGGGCGCCGATACCGACCAGAATGCCGCCGCCGTAAGCCACGACTTGGCCGGTCAGGTGTACACCGGTGCGGCGCAGGACGGCCCCGGCAAATTGCCCCGTCGAGCGCTGGTTGAGTACCTGTTGCTGGGCATCCAGACCGCGACGCAGCGACAGCGCCAGAATGTTCAGGTGACGTTCGACCTGATGCGACAGGTTTGCCCGAGCCCGGTACTGCTGCTTTTTCTCTTTGCTCAGTGCCTTTCTCTGATCGCGTTGAGCGGGTGTTTCGAGAAACCCGTCCAAGGTCTGGCCGTCGGTGTCGATGTGGCCAATCGGATTGTTGGCGACAAAGGCATACAGGTTCAGCCCGTCGATATCCAGGGCCGGATCAGCGCTGACCCAGCGTTGCAACCACGGTGCGTAATAGCGTGCGCCGTAGTAGTAAAGGCCGCTGCTGTCCATTTCCCGGCCTGAATAGCGAATGGTTTTATAGCCGACTTCCAGCGTCGAGCGAGTTGCCAGCCAGGCGGTTCCACCAAATGCGTAGTAATGCTCCAGGCTGATGACGTCAGCCTGCCGATCAAGCTCCAGTGCGCAGGAGCCAAGATGGTCATCAAGGTTGAAGCGCAGTTGATCGGCTTCGATGCCGGGCGGTCGGCCACTGAGCCAGTGCAGGCAACGCGCCCCTGGAAGAATGATGACGTGCAGTTGCTGGCCGTCGCTGCGGCTGTGGATTTCCAGGCCTGGCAGGTAGCGTACCTCGTGACGGTGGGTGACGGATGGGGTGTGGCTCAGCGCGCACTTGTAGGTCCGCTCACCTTGGCTGTAGCGGTAGGTTTCATTGTCGTCGGGCAAGCCGTTGCTGTGTTGCAGCAAGGTAACGCGGATCAGTTGATCACGACTGTCCCACGCCAGAGGCTGTGCGCCGGGTTGCAGTCTCAACTGGTTACCGTGCTCGTCGAAGTGATCGCTGAACACCGGGTCGGGATCACCGGATTTGCAGCGCACCCCACGATTACTGTTCGGGTCGATCTTCATCGGTTGAGTGAAATTGTGGCCTTCGCGCACATGCACAAGCTCGACGAGGTTGTTTCCCGCGTCATATGCATAATGTTCGGTGTAGTTGTAGCGTCTCCCTGGATCGACAGGCTGTGTCGGTTGCGGTAAACCGGGCGCCTGCTGCGGGATCTCGCCTTCGAAGCCAAGACTTTCGATCAAACGATAAAGCGAGTCGTAGACGAAGAGACGGACGCCATCGACGCGCTGATTGGCAAAATACACCGTGGCCAGGGTGCGGTCTTCGATACGCAGGACATTGCCGACCGGGTCGTAGGTGTAGCGCAAGTCCTGCAGCGGTTTTTCCTGATCCTTGCCGGCCAACAGATTCAGCAGCCGACCGTCAGCGGGATCGTATGCGCGGCGGCTGCGAACACCATTGCCGGCCAGTTGTTCCAGCGGCTGACCCGAGGCGTTGTACGTGGCAGCGTCGAGCACCGGTTGTGCCGCGTCAGCCCCGGCTATCCACAGTGATACCCGACTTAACTGGCCGGCGACATCGTAGCTCGAGCGTTGTCGGTGACCACCGGCATCGGTGACTTGCACCACATTGCCGTGCGCGTCGAAATCCATACAAGTGATGAACGCTGCTGTCTCGCCAGACAGCGTACGGGTTTCACCCAAGGCCTTGCCATGCAGGTTGTATCCGTCGACCACCACCGTGGCGCCCGGGTCGGCGCTTTCGCTCAGCTCACCGCGCAGGTTATGCCCGGGGTCGGCATTGTGGTCGGCATAGCTGTAGCGCTCGACATCGTCTTGCGCATTTTCAGTGACGGCGATCAACCGCATCAGCGGGTCGTATCGATAGTGCCATTGCTTCCCGCGCTGGTCGTGGCGTTGCAACACTTCATTGGCCAGACCGGGCAGATTGACGCGCCAGCCGGAGTCGACGCTGTCGACTCTCAGTCGTTCGCCGTCCAGACGGTAGGCGGTGGTCAGGCAGGGCTCTGGGAGCCGTGGGTCATATTGTTCGATCAGACGGCCGTGGGGGTCGTAACATTGGCGGCTGGTCAGGCATTGGACTTCGGCGTCCACCACCGCCCGCAGATAAGCAACGGTTCTGACCGGCAGCCCCCTGGGATCGTGAGCCGACAGGGTGGGCGTTCGCCAGTGCACTGAAGAACTCATGCCCGCCCCTCCGTGAAACGGATCATTCAGGCTGCCTTTTTCCGGGTTCGGCGCTGCGCCAGCAAGAACTGATTGTCAGTAGTGCCCATCGCTTTGTACGCCGTCATCATGTCTTGAGAGCGCTTGATGTTGGACAGCGTAAAACGGGTCAGACGACGCAGGTCTGAGCGAGAGATGGGGGCCAGGGTCTCTGCCGATGTCATATGGTTGATGTTCGGCAAGGAGTTGGCCGGGTAAACGATGTCGGTGCCCAGCGCATCGAATGCATTTTCAGCCCAGCCGGCGCGTTGTTCTACCGCCGTTTTCCAGTCATCGAGCATTGTGTCTATTTTCTTGATCTTTACCGGATCAAGGCGGTTTTTGATGTCTTCTGCTTCTACTGCCCGGGCAAACATGTTCAGTGCTGCGGGGATGATCGATATCCACGAAGCCATGAGCCGGCCCATCACGAAGGAGGGGTTGAGTACCGCATCAAGGCCCGGATGAATCAGGTTGTCCTTCACGTCTCGCCAAGAGCTGATTTCCTTGGCGCCCTCTCTGATGCCCAGCCCGTGATCAATGGCCTTGACCGAGATCTGCGAGGTTTGCGGAATCAGTGGGCCCGTTCTGAGACCAGCGCTGTCGGCTATCGGATCGATCATGGCCGTGGCGGAGTCGCCGCCTATATTGCCGCCGATCACCCCGCCGGTGGTGGTGTAGGGTGTGGTGCCAGGTACATTGGGCATGATCAGGTCAACCTGCTTGCCGCCTGCTACACCGCCCTCATAGCCGACGACCCCTCTCACGACTTCTCCTGCCATGTTCAGTGCCAGATTCATTGCCACACCCTCCTCATGGAGAATGTTGTGGATTTGCCCCGCCACCTGCGTGGAGTGTCCCTGGAGCCTTGAAAGAAAGGCTGAATACAGCATGATCACACTTTCCTCCCTGCTGTTTCCGTCAGGGTCCACATAGCGCAGCGGATTGTTACCGACGAACGCAAACCGGTTCGGCCCATCGACATCTCCCGCCGGATCCGCACTGACCCATCGTTGCAACCACGGCGCGTAATACCGCGCACCGTAGTAATACAAACCGCTGACATCCATTTCCTTGCCTGAATAGCGCAGCGTCTTGTAGTCAACCTCAACAGCCGAGTTCGCGCTCATCCACGCGGTCGCACCGAACGGGTAATAGCCTTCGTGGCTGATCAGGCGTGCCTGCTGGTCCAGTTCCATCACGCAGGAGCCCAAGTGATCATTGAGGGTGTAGCGCAGCTGGTTGTCGGCAACTCCCGGCGGTTTTCCGCTGAGCCAATGCAGGCAAACGACATGGGCACCGCCGGTGGCGAGGCTGATGACGTGCAATTGCTCTGCGTTGTCCTTGCTGCGGATCTCCAGTCCCGGCAGGTAGCGCACTTCGTGGAAATGCCGGGTAGAACCGCTGTAGGTGTCGTGGCGTTTGTACACGCGCACGCCTTGGCTGTAGTGATAAAACTCGGCGTCATCCGCGCCGTTTTCGCGTTGGACCAGGGTCACCGAGGCCAGTTGATCGCGGGCGTCCCAGCGTAATGTCTGTCCCGGTTGCAGGGCCGTCAGGTTGCCGTGGCGGTCGAATAGCTGACCGAAATCCGGAGCGGGGTCACCTTCTTTCCAGCGCACACCGCGATTACTCGCAGCATCGATACGCATCAACCGGGTCTGGCAGGCGCCGTCGCGCACATGACACAGTTGCGTCAGGTTGCCGCCGTGATCGTAGGTATAGGTCTGCAGGTAATTGCGTCGGTCGTTGGGGTCGCTCGGTTGCGGTCGGCCGGGGAGGTCGTCGGGTGCTGCGTCGTCGTAACCGCTGGCGCTGATCAGCCGATACAGCGAGTCGTAGCTGAAGGTGCGTTCGCCGTCGACCCGCTGATTGGCGAAATGGCTGGGCGTGAAAGCGTGGTCGAGGATCCGGGTCGGATTGCCGACCGGGTCGTATTCATGCACGAAGTCCTGCAGGGGCTGCTGCGCACCTTTCTGTGCCCATTGCCGTTGCACAAGCCCGGTGTCCGGCTCATAACGCCAGTAGCGGCTGACACCATTGCCGGCATGCTGCGCTATGATCTGTCCGGCGGCGTTGAAGTGCGCGTCGAGCAATACCGCTTGCCAAGTGGTGTGTCCGGCCAACTGCAGTTGCAGATGCTTGAGCTGACCCGCGAGGTCATAGCGCGATTGCTGGCGGTGGCCGCCGGCGTCGGTCTGTTCCAGCACCGCGTCCAGCGGGCTGAAGATGCGCTGGGTGACAAATTCCCGGGCATCGGTATAGGTGCGCCGTTCACACCGCAACTGACCGGTCAGGCTGTAGCTGTCCAGGTACAGGGTGCCGGACGGGTCGAGCTGTTCCAGCAATCGTCCGCGCTGATTGTGATCGGCCGGGGCACTGGCATCGGCATAGGTGAAGGTGTCGCTGAGCGGATCGGCGCTGTTGCTGTTCGCTACCACGCGCAGTAGCGCATCGTAGCGGTTGCGCCAGTGCACGCCGCGTGCGTCCCAGCGCTGCAAGACTTGCCCCGCCAGCCCGGGCAGACTCAGGCGCCAGCCGGCATCGACGTTGCTGACCTTGAGTGGCTGGCCGTTGAGGTCGTTGAGGTGGGTGATAGTCGGACCGTTCAGGCGTGGATCGAACTGCGCCACCAGATGCCCGGCCATATCGTGCTGTTGCCGCGTCACCAAGGCCACGGCCGGTTCATCAGCCCGTGCGCGCAGGTAGGCAACCTGACGCAGCGGCAAGCCGCGACTGTCGATCACGAGGAGCGACGGCGTGCGCCGATGGAGATTAGCGTTCATCAGTGCAGGGTCCAGGGTGATGCCGGCTTCGACTCGACGGATTCGTCGGTGTCGTTGAAGTCTTCACTGGTCTGATACCACGGATGATAAGTCTCGCGAGAAAAATAGCCCTTGGCGTTGATCAACTTGACCGGACGCCCGAGCGGGTCATAGAACAGCTGATCGAAGTAGCCGTACCGTCGCAGCGATTGATCATTGACGTAGCCGTGAGTGTCGGCAAAAAACGGCCGGAACTGCCGCACCGCCAGGCCCTTGTTGTTGTATTCGACCCGGGCGCTGACCCGCCAGCGTGACTCGGCGTGTTCCTCGCGCAGCTGTCCGCGATCGACGATCAGCGACCCATCAGCGGCCACCGCACAGGCGATGCCGGGTTCGACCCGTTGCAGGGTTTGCAACGCGCGGCCAAAACCGTCCACGTAGCTGATGATGATCTGCACCTGTGCCGCCACCGGATCATCGGGATAACGGTCGGCACTCAGCGTCACGCTGTGCACCGGTATGCGCGCAACCGCGTCGATGAACTCACGCAGTGCCTGTTCGGCGGGTGTGGGCGCCGTCAATTGTGCGAGCCGTCGGCGCGCGCTGGCGCGAATGTGCAGGCTCGGCAACACATCGCCGCTGGCCAGCCAATGGTCAAGCAGCTGCGGTGTTGCGTTGATCGTCGCAGGCAACCGTCCCATCCAGCTGAACAAATCCCTGTGCAAGGTGCTGGCCGCTTTTTGTACGGTCGCTTGCGGGTTGGCGATGGCGGCGTCCGGGCCTGGATTTACTGGGCGGACGTATTCGTCGAGCGGTCGAAAACCGGCAGCGACAGCGTTTTCTGTGCCATGGAAACTGGTCGCAAAAGGTTGGCCGGAAGGTGCATAAAGCGCTTCCTGGATGTTCTCGTTGGCATCGATGATGCGCACGGGCTGCAGGGCATGGCGATCGTATTCGCAGCGGGTGATGCAGCCATCCGGCAGTTCGACGCTGATGACCAACAGGCGATACTCGTCGTATTGCGCCTCGGTCCAGCCGTGGCTCAGGGTTTCGCGGTACTCAAGGACCCGGAAGAAATCCTTGGCCTCGGCGTACTTCGCGTAGTTGTAATGCGCGGACCAGAGGCTTTCTGCGTCCGCATTGATCGCCGAGTCTTCGAACAGCAACGCCATCGGTGTGTAACCGATGTTCGCCAGCTCCTGCAGGATATCGAACGGTAGCGGCACAACGTCGTAGGCGGCGAGGGCCGTCTTGTCAAAGCTGGCCATTTCCAGCGGCGCTTTCAGCGCTTCGAATTGCGCCGAGCCATCGGGCAGCAGACTGCCGTCCTCTTTGTTGATATAGCGCTGCACGGATTGCCCGGTCAGCACCCGCAGGGCATTCCACTCGGGCGAGCGGACATGCTCTTTGAGTAATTCCCATGTCACCTGTTGCGGATTGAGGCCCGACGGCAGATCACCTTTGGGCAGCGCCAGCGCATTGCTGCGTTGCTGCCAGGGCAGGCCCAGCCGCCATTGATAGAGCTTGTCGTCCAGATCAATCGCGCGCGCGCGTGTTTCGTTGATATAAAACGACTGCTGCGCCGGGTCATGCGCGTCCCGCCACCACTGTTGCTCGTCGGGGTCGCTGAAAGGCGGCGGGTCACCGGGCAGGCGCCGTCGTGCATAACTGATGGTCAGGCTGTGCGTGGCGTGGCCGTATTCGCTGCTGTTGAGCAACACTTCATGCCGGCACAACGGGTCGTCAATGAAACCATCGTACTGATAGCTGAGTTTTTCCAGGGTCTGCACCAGCAGCACGGCTGCCGCTCCCTGCCGACCTGTGGGCTGGACATCTCGTACCCGATAACGAAACTCTTCTACCGCACAGAGCCGTGTATTGGCCGGCTCGTCAGTGCCGGTCCAGGTTTCGATGCGGGCGACGGCGCCGACCAGCGCGCGCGCGATTGTATGGCGTACGCCTTCGTCCTCTGGCGTTACGGGTTCATCGTATTCATCGCCGGGGTGATAGCGACTGAAGACGGTGGGTCGCAAATCAACTGCGTCACGATCACCGCCGAAGTAGCCGTGCCTTGACCGATCCATCGCCTGCCCGGTCAAGAACCAGGTACAGACCCGCACCGGTGCTGTGAAGCCAACGTCGTCATCGCCCGCCGCACGTTCACTGTCGCTCTGCTGCAGGTGACCGAAACCTCGAAACTCACGCTCGATACTGTCGTAGACGCCTTCGCGATAGAGGCACGATTGCGTCAGGCAATTGCCGGTGATTTCATCCAGTTGGCGTTGCCGGCTGACGACTTGAACCGCGAACGGTAAATGGCAGACCGGTATTTCTCCGGGATGATCGGTGAGCCACTGCTGTTTTTCATCCAGCCATTCCTGGGCAGAGCTGCGATAGACCACTTGCGTGGCGCAGCCCATGTTGTTGTTGCTAGCGGTCAGCAAGTAAGGCTTGGCCGCGACGAAGTCGTAGCGCCAGTGCTGCGGGGTCATGTGCGGCACCGTCAGAATCAGGCTGGCACAACCCAGGCCTTGCAGGTCGGCGAAACTGACCTGACACAGGCGGTCGTAACTCACGCCTTCCGGCCACGGCACGAAGACGGGCGTCTGTTCCAGGCCTTTGCCGCCGCGATTGAGGTAGATCTCGAAGCCGGCGGTTTTCAGATAAAACAAGGCCGGTGCGCCGGAGCCGTCGATGTCGGCGATCCGCAGTTGTTCGACGTTGAATTCGCCATACAGGAAGGGCAGGGCACTGATCACCCGGCCTTGGCCGAATTTGCCATGCCCCAGATTGGGCCAGGATTTGATTTCGTTGTGCCGGATCCGGCACAGCTCGCTCATGTCACTGCCGAGCATGTTGCCCAGAAACACCAGTTCTGTGGGGGCGTTGCCGAACAGCGGCAGACTGTCCTCATCGTCTTCGCGAGGCACGTCTTCGGCGCTGGAAAATCCCTGCTCCCGGCGGTTGGCATACAAGCGCACCGCGCGCGGACCGATCAGTGCCAGTGAGTTGAGGCCATCACCGACCAGGTCGCCGAGCTGCGAAAGCGTGTTGAAAAATTCCAGCGGCATGCCGTTAAACGCGATGAATGGCGCCCAACTGCGGTCGGCATTCAACGTGCGATATCCGCTGATGCCCGGTTGGGCAACGCTCCAGTCCAGTCGTCCGTTGCCGGTCAGGTCGAGCAAGATTTGCCGGGCGGCGCCGTCGCGTCTGGCCACCGGGATCTGTTCCAGTTCAGTCCAGGGCGCATAGGTGATGGCGTCAGGTCCCGCCATTGCACGAAGCGGTTCGCGGTAATACCAGCACTGCTCGTAGCGGCAGAGAAATCCCGGTACACCTTCGCCGTACAGATCGACGCACTGGTAAAACTGCCCATCCTCGATGCCTGGCACAGTGTCTTCGGCGAACATCTGTGTGGGGATTTTATTGATCTCGAAGGGCGAATAGTCAAACTCCACCGGCGGTGTCGTCTCCAGCGCGCCGCTGGCATCGAAGGCCTGATAGTGAGCGGCGTTGATCCGGTTGTAAGTCCACGGATCAGAGGGCGACGGGTATTCGAGCAGCAGCCGCCGCACCAGCTGTGGATCCGCACCGGCAGGTCGCGAGAAGTTGTGGAACATCAGGATTTGTCGGCACAGGCGCCGCGTACCCAGCTCGAAACCCTGACCGAAGGTGGAGAACGGATCCCGGCGTTTATCCCAGACAGCCAGGCTGTCGCCAGCGTACACGGGAGCCTCCGTCAGTGAACGGGTGCGCTCGCCGTAGTCGAGCAACAGATGGAAATGCCAATCCAGTTCGGCCGGATCGTCCACGGTCCAGCTGTACAAATGCTGGCTGGCCGTGACATTGCCATAGAACACCGCGTGCAAGTAACGCTGGGCGCGGTAATCGTGAATCGGGTCGAGGTCCTGATCATCGGCCAGATAGGCGAAGCAGATGTGCTCGCCAAGCGCATTCATGCTCTCGCACAGCAACCAACTGCCGACGCGATGTGCATCGTCCGGATCGGCCCGGCGCGAGGCGCTGGTCTTGCCGTATACGTGCAGCGAACCGTCCGCGCCGTGGATCAGCCAGAAGGGTGGCTCCTCTGGTTCACCCTGCGCAGAGACCGGCTGCCAGCGTTCGCGCAGGGTAAAGTCGCTCTCTACCCGTGGCCAGAAGCGCACCACGTTATGAGCGCCGACGGGAATGGCGTTGTAGCTGTCTTCTACACGTGACTTTAGTGTGCCGTCACTGTTCAGTTCGGGGTGCCAGACTTCACCATCGTCACCGATGATTTCATCGAGATCGCTATAACGCGGTACACCTTTTTGAGTACGACGGCTGATCTGTCCAATGCCCAGGCTCCAGCCGATGCCAAACGGCCCGTTGCCGGCCTGGCTGCTGTAAGTCAGCGTGAGTTGTGGATCCCAGCCGCGTCCGGCGGACAAAGGCAGCGGCAGTTCAAATGAAGCCGCGCCAGTGGCACCCACTGCCCCCCAGCTTTTGCCGATCGTTGTGATCGATGCACTGCTGGCGATGGACGGGGTGATGATGCTCAGCTCTTGATCGGCCATGGTCGGATCCATTGCACACGTGACACACGTGAGTGCACAGACGCTACCAACAAGTAGGGAGTGCGTAACCTGTCAGATCTGACAGGTGCCAAAGGGCTATTGATGTGCTGGGTACAAAAAAGGCCGGCCCGTCACAGGACGGGCCGGCCTTGTTCATGGCTATGAAGCGCTTACTGCACTTCTACCGCCAGGCTTTCGGCGATTTTCTGTTGCCAGATCGCCGGGCCGGTGATGTGTACCGACTCACCGTTACTGTCCACCGCGACGGTGACTGGCATGTCCTTGACCTCGAACTCGTAGATCGCTTCCATGCCCAGTTCGGCGAAGGCCAGCACCTTGGATTTCTTGATGGCCTGGGCCACCAGATAAGCGGCGCCGCCCACGGCCATCAGGTACACAGCCTTGTTGTCCTTGATCGCTTCGATCGCGGTCGGGCCACGTTCGGACTTGCCGATCATGCCCAGCAGACCGGTCTGCTCAAGGATCTGACGGGTGAACTTGTCCATCCGCGTCGCGGTGGTCGGGCCAGCCGGGCCCACCACTTCGTCACCGACCGGATCCACCGGGCCGACGTAGTAGATGAAGCGACCTTTCAGATCCACTGGCAGGGTTTCACCCTTGTTCAGCATCTCGACCATACGCTTGTGCGCCGCGTCGCGGCCGGTGAGCATCTTGCCGTTGAGCAGGACGGTTTCGCCCGGCTTCCAGCTCTGCACTTCTTCCGGGGTCAGGGTGTCGAGGTTGACGCGACGGGCCGACGGGCCGGCTTCCCAGACGATTTCCGGGTAGGCGTCCAGCGATGGCGCTTCCAGCGAGGCCGGACCGCTGCCGTCGAGCACGAAGTGTGCGTGACGGGTGGCGGCGCAGTTCGGGATCATGCACACCGGCAGAGAGGCGGCGTGAGTCGGGTAGTCCATGATCTTCACGTCGAGCACGGTGGTCAGGCCACCGAGGCCCTGGGCGCCGATGCCCAACTGGTTGACCTTCTCGAACAGCTCCAGACGGATCTCTTCGATACGGTTCTGCGGGCCACGGGCTTTGAGTTCATGGATGTCGATGGACTCCATCAACACTTCCTTGGCCATGACCGCGGCTTTCTCGGCGGTGCCGCCGATGCCGATGCCGAGCATGCCCGGTGGGCACCAGCCGGCGCCCATGGTCGGAACGGTCTTCAGCACCCAGTCAACGATCGAGTCGGACGGGTTGAGCATGGCCATTTTCGACTTGTTCTCGGAACCGCCGCCCTTGGCCGCCACGTCCACTTCCACGGTGTTGCCCGGGACGATGGAGTAGTGGATGACCGCCGGGGTGTTGTCCTTGGTGTTTTTACGAGCGCCCGCCGGGTCGGCGAGGATCGAGGCACGCAGGACGTTTTCCGGCAGGTTGTAGGCGCGGCGCACGCCCTCGTTGATCATGTCGTCCAGGCTCATGGTCGCGCCATCCCAACGTACGTCCATGCCCACACGCACGAACACGGTGACGATGCCGGTGTCCTGGCAGATCGGACGGTGGCCGGTGGCGCACATGCGCGAGTTGATCAGGATCTGCGCGATCGAATCACGGGCCGCTGGCGATTCTTCGCGCAGGTAGGCTTCGTGCATCGCCTGGATGAAGTCCACGGGGTGGTAGTAGGAAATGAATTGCAGGGCGTCGGCAACGCTCTGAATCAGGTCATCTTGCTTGATCACGGTCATGAGTCGCGCTCCTCTAAAAGACGGGAACATTCAATAAGGTGCTTGCAGCTTGGGTGCATCGGTCGGTTGCAAGCACCTTTCAAGGCACGCCGGGGCTGCTGGCGCGACGCTAAAAAGGCGCGGCAGTATACCGCGCCTCTTCGGGGCATACACGCGTCGGCAGTCATTCGTTGGTCGCATACCGAACACTGCTGGCCCCTGTGGCGAGGGAGCTTGCTCCCGCTCGGCTGCGCAGCAGCCGTAAATCGGTATACACAGTGGAACTGAAATCTTGAGTTGGCTGGATTTGGGCCTGCTGCGCAGGCCAGTGGGAGCAAGCTCCCTCGCCACAGAGGGCGGCATCAATCCGACAATCGGGTCATGCATTTGACGTCAATTTTTGGCGCCGAAAATCGATGGTCATTTATCGACTACGCCTCTAAAGTGGCATCCGGTCTGTAGAGTAGGACACTCGGTCAGCCTCCTATCGCACGGTGAGTCAACGATTGACCCATAACGCCATTCAACGTCTTTTGCTCAAACGCTTCGCCCTCGCTGCGGCCACCTATGGATTGGCTTTGCTGCTGCTGTGGCTGGCGTTTTTCACCGGGCATTACCCGCAATCACTGAACAGCGTGGCCATCGGCAGCGCGCTGGTGGTGATCTGCCAGGCGACGTTGTTTGCGCTGTTCTGGTCCGGGCGCAACCAGCGCTTTGCCGACCCCAGCCTGACCGAAGCGCAAGTGCTGCTCGGGCTCGGCTGGCAGACCTGGCTGATCGCTCATCTGGACGAAGCACGCGGCGCGTTTCTGGTGTTCTACGTGCTGATCCTGCTGTTCGGCCTGTTTCATTTAACCCGTCGCGCGTTCATTCGTTGTGCGCTGCTGGTGTTTTTCAGTTTCTGTGCGATCACCCTCTGGGACGGCTACCACTTCCGTCTGCCGGATCCGGCGCTGGCGGCGTTGCAGGTGTGCATTCTGGCGATGGTCCTGGCGTGGCTGGTGATTTACGCACGCTTTGTCCAGGTCTCACGACAACGCATGCGCCAGCGCCGGTTTGCCCTGCAGGCGCATCAGGACACCCTGCGCGGCATGATGCGCCAGCTCGAAGATCTGGTGGCCACCGATGAGTTGACCGGGCTGTTCAACCGCCGGCATTTTCTGCGTCTGGCTTCCCGCGAACTCGACGACATGGAGCCGGGTGTGGTTCACGGTCTGGCGCTGATCGATCTCGACCATTTCAAGCGCATCAACGATTTGCACGGCCATGCCGCCGGCGATCAGGTGTTGCAGGCATTCGCTGGCGTGGCGGGTGCCTGTCTGCGTGACGGCGACGTGCTGGCGCGTTACGGTGGCGAGGAGTTCGTGGTGTTGCTGCCCGACTGCGATGCCGAACGCTTGACTGCTTGCTGTGAACGCCTGCGCATTGCTTTCACCGACGTTGAACTGGTGGGGCTGAATGTGCGCAACCTCAGCCTCTCGGCGGGCATGACCCTGCTGGAACTGGGCGATGATCTGGACGATGCCTTGCAGCGCGCCGATCAGGCGCTGTACCGGGCCAAGCGCGACGGGCGCAATCGCTGTGCAGCGGCGTGGGAGAATGTGGATGCCTGAACTTCGGGTCGGTGACCGGCAATGGTCGGTGACGGCGGGCAGCAATTTGCTCGACGCGCTGAATCAGCACGGCGTCGCGGTGCCTTACAGCTGCCGCGCCGGCAGTTGCCATGCCTGTCTGGTGCAGTGCGTGAACGGCTTGCCCGCCGACAGTCGCCCGGACGCCTTGAGTGCTGAACAGCGCCAGGAGGGCTGGCGGCTGGCCTGTCAGTGTCAGGTCACGCAAGACTTGCAGGTACACACGTTCGACCCGCTCACTGACGGTCGCCCGGCGCTGGTCGAGGCGCTGGACTGGCTCAGCGACAACGTGCTGCGTTTGCGCCTGACCCCGCAACGACCGCTGCGCTACAGCGCCGGGCAACATCTGGTGCTGTGGATCAACCACATCGCCCGACCGTATTCGCTGGCGAGTCTGCCGCAGGAAGACCGCTATCTCGAATTCCACCTCGACTGTCGCCAGCCCGGCGAATTCAGCGATGCGGCGCGGCGCCTGCAGATCGGCGACACGATCCGCCTCGGCGAGCTGCGCGGCGGCGCCCTGCATTACGACCCGGACTGGCACGCGCGCCCGCTGTGGCTGCTGGCCGCCGGCACCGGGCTGGGGCCACTGTTCGGCGTGCTGCGCGAAGCCTTGCGTCAGGATCACCAAGGCGCCATCCGCGTCATTCACCTGGCTCATGACGCGCGCGAGCACTATCTGGCCAAACCTCTGGCGGCGCTCGCCGCGCAGCGCGAAAACCTCAGCGTCGAGCTATGGACGGCGGCCGAGTCAGCCGCCGCTTTGGCGCAACTGCGCCTTGTTTCACGGCAGACCCTGGCCTTAGTCTGCGGCTCAACGGCCAGCGTCGATGCGTTTGCCAAGCGTCTGTACCTGGCCGGACTGCCGCGCAATCAACTGCTGGCCGATGTGTTTTTGTCCCGCCGTTAAGCGCTGATCCTTTTGGAGCAAAGCGGAACCCTGTGGCGAGGGGATTTATCCCCGATGGGCTGCGCAGCGGCCCCAGGATTTTGTGAGTGCTGCGCACTCAATCGGGGATAAATCCCCTCACCACAGAAGTTTTGCCTCACCAAAAAAGAACTTTGTCAGCCCTTTTTAATGTTGAGTAACGCTGATGACCGAAGCCATCCTGCTGGAACGCGAACGCGGTTTGCTTACCCTGCGCCTCAACCGCCCGGACAAGAAAAACGCCCTGACCCGCGCGATGTACAGTCGCCTTGCCGAGGCCCTGAAGCAGGCCGACAGCGATCCTGAAATCAATGCCGTGCTGATCACTGGCAGCGCCGAATGCTTCACCGCCGGCAACGACATCGCCGACTTCATCCAGCAACCGCCGAGCGACCTCGACAGCCCGGTGTTCCACTTCATGCTCAATCTGCTCGAATGCCGCAAGCCGGTGATCGCCGCCGTGGCAGGCGCGGCGGTGGGCATCGGCACCACGTTGCTACTGCATTGCGATCTGGTTTACGTCAGCCGCGATGCGCGGTTGCGCATGCCGTTCGTCAACCTGGGGCTGTGCCCGGAGTTCGGTTCCAGCCTGATCCTGCCGCGTTTGCTCGGGCAGGCCAAAGCGGCCGAGTTGTTGTTGCTCGGCGAAGGCTTCACGGGGGAGCAAGCGGCGCAGTGGGGCATCGCCAGCGAGGCGCTGGGCAGCGGCGAAGCGGCGCTGAACAAGGCGCGGGAGATGGCGTTGCGTTTCGATGAATTGCCGCCGGACGCGGTGCGCATCAGCAAGCAATTGATGAGGGCACCGGATCGCGAGTTGATTCGTAAGGTGATCGAGGAGGAGGGCGCGCTGTTCACCCAACGCTTGCGCTCGCCGGAGGCGTTGGCGGCATTGACCGGGTTTATCAAGCGGCATTGATAGGTTCGCTGGCCGGGCTGGCCTCATCGCTGGCAAGCCAGCTCCCACAGTTTTTGTGGTGGATGCAAGATCTGTGATCACCGCCTAGCCCTGTGGGAGCTGACTTGCCAGCGATGAGGCCAGAGCCGATACAAAATCTGTTGGATCCGAATGCAAAAAGCCCCGACACTCACATGCCGGGGCTTTTGTTTTTCAGCGAATCACTCAGACCTGTGGATCGCCCACGTGCAGGATCTTCATGCCGTTGGTGCCACCGGTGGTGTGGTAGCTGTCGCCCTTGGTCAGGATGACCCAGTCGCCTTTTTCCACGACGCCGCGCTTGACCAGCTCGTCGATGGCTTTCTGGCTGACTTCGTTCGGGGCCAGTGAAGCCGGATCGAACGGAACGGTGTACACGCCACGGAACATCGCCGCGCGGGCCTGGGCTTCGCGGTGCGGGGTGAAGCAGTAGATCGGCACCGACGAACGGATACGCGACATGATCAGCGGGGTGTAGCCGCTCTCGGTCAGCGCGATGATCGCCTTGACGCCCGGGAAGTGGTTGGCGGTGTACATGGTCGCCAACGCAATGCTCTCGTCGCAGCGCTCGAATTCCTTGCCGATGCGGTGGCTGGAGGTCTTGCTGGTCGGGTGCTTCTCGGCGCCAACGCAGATGCGCGCCATGGCCTGCACGGCTTCCAGCGGATAAGCGCCGGCAGCGGATTCGGCAGACAGCATCACGGCGTCGGTGTAGTCGAGCACGGCGTTGGCCACGTCGGACACTTCGGCGCGGGTCGGCATCGGGTTCTGGATCATCGACTCCATCATCTGGGTCGCCACGATCACCGCTTTGTTGTGGCGGCGTGCGTGCAGAATGATCTTCTTCTGAATGCCCACCAGCTCGGCGTCGCCGATTTCCACACCGAGGTCGCCACGGGCAACCATGACGGCGTCGGAGGCCTTGATCAGACCGTCGAGGGTTTCGTCATCGGCCACGGCTTCGGCGCGTTCGATCTTCGCCACCAGCCAGGCAGTGCCGCCGGCTTCGTCGCGCAGTTGACGGGCGTAGTTCATGTCGGCCGCATCACGCGGGAAGGACACGGCGAGGTAGTCGACTTCCATTTCGGCGGCGAGCTTGATGTCGGCCTTGTCTTTTTCAGTCAGGGCTGGCGCGGTCAGGCCGCCGCCGCGACGGTTGATGCCTTTGTGGTCGGACAGCGGGCCGCCGATGGTCACGATGCAGTGCAGTTCGGTCGCGGTGGCGGTTTCGACGCGCATCACTACGCGACCATCGTCGAGCAGCAACTCGTCGCCCACGCCGCAGTCCTTGACCAGATCCGGGTAGTCGATGCCGACCACTTGCTGGTTGCCTTCGGTCAGCGGATGGCTGGTGGAGAAGGTGAACTTGTCACCGATCTTCAGCTCGATGCGCTTGTTGGCGAATTTGGCGATACGGATTTTCGGGCCTTGCAGGTCACCCAGCAGGGCGACGAAGCGACCGTGCTTGGCCGCGAGGTCACGCACCAGCTTCGCGCGAGCCTTGTGCTCGTCGGGGGTGCCGTGGGAGAAGTTCAGACGGGCGACGTCCAGACCAGCCAGAATCAGCTGTTCGAGAACTTCCGGCGAGTTACTGGCCGGGCCAAGGGTAGCGACGATTTTGGTACGACGGACTGACATGCAAAGACTCCTCAGGTTCAAGCGCTCGCAGAGGCTACTACGCTCTTTGGGTGTAGTCATTGTTCGTTTGCACTACTTATTGTTTTCTTTATTGAACGCGACAATCGGAACAAAGGGCTCTGAAGATTTCTCGCCCGAGGTCGATAATGATCACAAGACAGGAGAATACCCCATGCGATTCGTGCCCATTGCCGCCCTTGCCCTCAGCGTCCTCGCCGTCACGGGCTGCACCCGTTGGTCGATGAACCATCATCTGAACAATGCCTACAGCGCTTATGACCGGGGCAATTGCGAGCAGGTGATGCTCGAACTGTCCAAGGTCGAACGCGCCAGCCGGGCCCGCCCGTATGTGTGGCCGGAAGTGTCGATGATGCGTGGCCAGTGTCTGGAACGGCAAAAAATGTACATCGACGCCGCGCAGACCTACCAATTCATCATCGCCTCGTACCCCAACAGCGAATACGCCTTCCGTGCTCGCGCGCGCCTGGAAACCCTGCAGAGCCTGGGCCATTACCCGACGCGCAGCGCAGTGGCCGTGCCAGGTCCGCAACGCTTCTGATGCCGGGTGTCATACAAACGCTGGCTGACTGTACAAGCTGAGCTATAGTCCAGTGATCCGGTTCGCGCCTGGCGTCTGAACCGGGGCAACACCTGCGACTGGTAGAGGTTGAGGTGATGGCGTATTGGCGACCGTCACACCGGGAGCGGGGAGAGCGTGTCTGCGAGACAGGCACGTTCCGAAGCAAAGGTGCGGCTCTGTGATGGAGCCTTGCATGGCGTACTGCGCATGTTTACCGACCGCCGAATCGAACGGCATCAACTGCCGTACTTCCTCCGGGTGTACAACAGCGTCACCGACAAACCCATCGGTTTTCTGGGCAACGTGTCCGAAGACGGGTTGATGCTCATCAGTCAGTTGCCGATGATGATCGGCGCCGAATTCCATCTACGCCTGAAAATCCCTGCCAGCGATGCTTGCCAGCAGGTGATCGACCTCAACGCGTGTTGCCTGTGGTGCCAGGAAGACGCCACACCGTTGCATTACGATGCCGGCTTCAGCCTGCAATGCCCGCCTCCGGAATACGGGCAACTGGTCGAGGCGCTGCGCCAGTACTTCAGCTTCCAGCCATTGCCGGCTTCGGCCTGACTTCGGCGGCGCTCGCACGATTGCAATCGCGGGCAAGCCGGCTCCCACAGTGTTCTCGGTTGATCAAAGCGTTTGTGCACACTACAAATCCCTGTGGGAGCGGGCTTGCCCGCGAATGCATCAGCCCAGACAACGTCTATTCATGAGCTGACCCACAGCAATCCCCCGCTCACTGTCCAGCGTCTTCTGCGCCGCAACGGGGAACATCTGCATGCCGCGATCCACGGAATTGCGCGAGGGTGGCGGCTGGACGCAAGTTCAGTCGACCGGGGGAAACCATCACTAAAAACCGTTGCGCCCCAAGGCGACCTGCGACAGCCACCATCGAGTGCGGGGATAGGGAATACCCGACTTGATGACGCTTATGCACATTGGTGAACCCCCCGGGCGACTGAACCCGACCACTGATTGGCAGCGGCACGGATCACGTTACGGGGCATCGGCAAGGCGCACAAGCCGGCGGATTCTGACGGATCTGTAGGCAAAGGCACAAGGCGATGTAGTTTGCTGCGGGTGTCGAAATAGGGCGTGGAAAGCCTTAGCTGTTCTAGTAATCAAACAATGTTTTTTTAGATGAATTGGATCTTTTGAACTGTCAGTTCTGACAGTGGTTGCGCGCAATGAGCACACGTATGTTGATCCCACAACGTGAGCGATCCATTGCCCGGAGCACTGCCGACATGAACGAAACCGTCGAGGACGACGAGAAAGGACGAGCCTGGCTTGAGACTGAAAAGGTTCAGATCAGTGTCGCTCAGGTCACGAAACTGGCAGACGGATCACTCAAGGAACTGGGCGATGGAGCGCAGTTTTCCGAGGTGTTCTGGGCGGATGCGGTCGAAACATCGCTTTACCAGACCCACCCCCGAGTGCCGCAGCTGCAAACTCAGATGGTGTGCCGGTACAAGTTCGAATCCGGCCGCATCTATGTGAAGACCTTGCGTTACAAAATGACCACGCGCTCCGGGAACTGGTATCGCGCCAATATCGATGTGGGTCTTCAAGCTCGTGACTGGGTTCGCAAGGACTCCCCTGACTCCATGCGTCAGGACACCCAATGGCACGATTACGAAGTTCTGCTCGACTCCCCGCTCGGTCCTCCTGATTATGGCGTGTCGCTGGCAATCAGGGTTGACTACGACGGAACCAACAACGATGTTGAACCCCACGAAGGCTGGGGCCTTGATATCTATCCAGCACAGAAACCGATCATTGAGGTTCCGACTTCCGGAGCCGAGATCGATGTCGAGAAACCGTTCACTGTTTCCGGTAGAAACGGGCTTGTCCCCGGCACAATTCACTTGAAGTGTCAGTACAACGGTACCGAAATTCCAGTGGGTACTGCTCCTGTCCTGAGCAACGGGAGGTGGAATACCTCCATCGGGTTGCCACCCGGCGTATTGGCTTTCTACGCCGAGCAAATCATTGGCAACCAGAACTCCGGTAAGTCCAATATCGTTAACCTCAAGCCAAGGTACGTGGCACCACGCGTCGACTCTCCGGCGAACGGCGCTGTGCTTCAGTCGGCCAGCGGATTGCTGATCAAAGGCCGAGGCACGCCAGGCAAAGTCATCGATGTGATGACACCGGGGGGCGCTGTGTTACACGCCACGACAACCGTCAAGCCTGACGATACATGGGAAGCATCATTCAACCAGTCCAACTACCCTGACGGCGGTCGCGTCGATATCACGGCTGGCCACCGTGACATGAATGATTGGACCACTCCGCAATTCTTCACCTTGCTTCTGCGCCCGACAATCACGACGCCGGCCGAAGGCGCAGTGACCGATCCGAGAGGCACAATCGCTGGGGGGCGAGCTGTTTCAGGCGCCGTCGTCGAAGTCCTCAAGGATTTAGAACATTCATTCAAGATTGGCCAGGGCACAGCAGATAGCAACGGACAATGGCGGGTCACGACGTTCACCCGAGACATGCCGTTCGGTTCGTTCACGATCGTCGCAAAGCAAACGGTGTCAGGGGTTACTTCTGATGCGGGTCCGCCACGTACTTTCAAGGTTCGCCCGCCCGCACTGACCGCAGTCAGCGTCATTTACCCGACACTCACTACCATCGAGTTTTCCGGTGCAGGGCTTACCAACGCCACAGTCGAGATCACGATTGTCAAAGGCCCGGCAGGTGCGACGCTGCCACCTGCTGTAGTTGTGTCCGCAGGCAGTTGGAGAGCAACTTCACAGAACTGGCCCATCGGCGACTACGATCTGAAGATCGTGCAGAAGGTTTCCGATAACGCCGGGGGCTGGATTCCCTCCCACGAGTACCTGTTCAAGACTTCATCGAAGTTGCCGGCGCCCACGGAGGTGACTTACACCGTTTCCAATTACACCCCCACCTTCACCGGAAAGGGCGTTACCAACGCATCGGTCGAGGTTACCGACGAGGCCAATGGCAATGCGGTTGCGCCGGCAACCACCGTCACGGCGCAAGGCTGGTCGACCCGGGCTTCTCAAGCCTGGGCGCCAGGTTCGACGCGCACGGTACTCATCCTGCAAAAACTGGGTAATGCGGTGTCGGATGCGGTAAAGCGGATCATCAATATCGACCGTTTTCCAGCGCCAACCGACCTGTCTTATACGGTGGTCGATTACACGCCGATACTCACTGGCAAGGGGATCAGTGGCGCGACGGTGCACGTGACGGACAAGGCTACCGGAGCGGCGATTGCGCCGCCGGCATCGGTATCGGCTCAGGTTTGGTCGGCACAGGCATCTGCACGCTGGGAACCGAACACCACCAAGGTGGTGCTATTGGTGCAAAAGGACGGTGCGCTGGCTTCCGACCCGGTGGAAATGACGATCACCGTGCCGCTGCTGGCCCCCATCATCACTGCCGTCGAGGACGATGGACTGTCACCGAAAATCTCCGGCACCTGCTGGCCCGGCGCGACGTTGAGCCTGAAGTACAGCGACAGTGCGACCGAGCACCGGCCGGTCGGCACCAGCGGCACATGGACCTTCAAGCGCGACGCGGGATTCGCTCCGGACAAGCAGCACACCGTGACAGTGATCCAGACCGTTGCCGGACGTCCTTCGCCGCCAGTTTCGCAAGCGTTTTCGGTCAGCCCGGAAAAACCGGTCATCACCGAGCCGGGTGAAAACGCAGACACCCACTACGACATGACCGTGCGCGGTATCAACGGCTACAGCGGTGCGACGTTGCAACTGCGGGACGCGCAATTCGGGCGGAATCTGGGTGAGCCGAAACGGCTGACCACTCATGGCGCCTGGTTCGTCGAACTGAAAAAACTCGAGTTTCGCAAATACCAGATCGATGCCGTGCAAACCATTGCTGGCAGACCCTCTTTGCCCAGTGCCGTGCGCAGCTATTTTGTAGTGGTGGTGCCGCCGGTCATCGAGGTGCCGGCGCCGAATCAATCGCTGGCCCGTACCTCGACGCTTTCGGGCACCGCCGAACCCTTTGGTCAAGTGACGATCTGGCGTGAAAATCCGAGTGAAATCCTGCTCGATAAAGTTCCGGTCGACTCTTTGGGAAAATGGCGTGCCGAGGTAACGTCGCCGGTCGGCAATTACACCGTAAAAGGCCGGCAATTTCTCGAGACCCACGAGTCAAAGGAAAGCGCTCCGCGCACTTACAAAGTGGTGCCTGCCGCCCCCGTTATCGAAAGCCCCGGGCGAGGCGTGCATGTCGGTCGTCAGGTCGTTGTGTCCGGCTTCGGCTATCCGGGTGACACCGTTCTTGTGACGCTGACAGGCAACGGAGGCACGGTGCGAGCGAGCGCTCCGGTGCTTGAAGACCGTACCTGGTCATTGATGCTTGAAACGGGGCAGTCCCTCGGCCCCGCGGATCTGGTGGCGGTGGCTTCGCGTGATGATTTCCAATCTGCCGCCTCGGCTGCACTTCCAGTGGTACTGGGCACATATTTGCCAGCGTTCGATGAACCGGCGCCGGGGTTCTGGGTAGAAAATCCGCTGCGCTTCGTCGGCAAAGGCCGCACGGGCGTCGGGCGCGTAGTGCCCTGGTTCAACCCTGAAACCGTGCTGAGCGCAGGCATTGCCGTCACTGCTGAAGGCTGGTGCGGCGAGGCCACGCAACCCCTGCTCCCGGGCGGCCAGTGGTGTCGATTCCAACAAACCATCACCGACGCAGCGGATGGCTCGACCGTATCCGACTGGGTTGAAAGCGAGCGTTTCGAGATAGCGTCGATTGCTCCGGGAGCCCGACCATGACCGAGCCTTTGATCCGCCCAGTGCAGCAGTGGCTGAAACAAGTATTCAGTGACGAACAGCGGGAAAGCTACGCCGATTTTTGTGAACACCTCGAAAACGGTGGTTCGATTTTTCCGCTGGTCGAGCAAGGCGTTCAGGGGCTGGTCAAGCATTACCGGTTGAACCCCGACGATGCGCAGACATTTTTACGCAGAGCCAACAGCCTGGCTGTTTTTGTCCGGCGCCGGTTCATCGAACACTCGTTGAGCGGTTCGAACGCCCGGGTCACCCGCCCCGCCAGCGGCCTGTTGTCGAGGGTCGAAGGGCCAAGCTACGAGCAACTGTTCTCCCCAGATTTCGATGGCCTGTGCCCGCCGCAGGCACTGGAGTCAATCGTCTCCCCGGTGGCCTACCTGATCGAGCTGTTGCGCTGGATCGAGGAGAAAATATACGCCGTCGGCAGCGCCGAAAAACTCGATTTGCATAGGCGTCGTCAGGATCTGAAGAGGCTGCTGGTTGACTTCAATGCCGTGCATCAGGCGGTGTCGGCGCTGGACATCATCGTCCCGGTGCTCGAGACGTTCATCAAGGAAAACGATAACACTGCTGACCTCGAAGAGGCGTTGATCCAGACCCGTTATCCCAACGGTCTGCCGTACTACCAGCACTGGGTCACGCTTGATTTTGTCGCCCGTGAACACGGCTTGTCGGTGGGCAATATCGTCCAGATGGTGGATTTGGCCTATCCCTACTTCCTGCAGCCCGAGGCGTGGGACAACGATGCAGGTCGCGCCTTTACCCATGCGTCGCGGTTGGGGCCTCACCAGCGTGAACTGTTGACGGAAGCGCCCACTGACGAGGCAAACAAACTCGAATATTACCAACGCAACTTTGGTACGACCGGAGACGATTGGCAGGACCTCAATCAGGTGAAGTTCTTTGGCCAGCAAACAGGGCTGGACACCCGGGATATCGAGTCGTTGCTGTCGATTCGCGAATTCGCCCCGACGCGTTCGGCCAACGTCACCGTGTATGAGAACGAGCAGCCGGGCGCTGACGAGAGCCAGCGATCCGGCTCGGTGTATCTCAATGCCGCGACCAGCCCGGCACTCGGCATTGCTTACAGTGAAGACAGCGCAACTTTTCTGCATCGTTTTACACAAGACCCGGACACCATTGACCGCTACGAGCGAATGAATCGCAAGTTGCGCCTGGATCGATGGCTGGAGCTGCCCAGCGAGCAGGTGGATGCGTTGTTGACGGCGGCGATCAGGGCAGAGGCACGTCAGGCGAAACTGGCAGACCCGTGGTGGATTTCCACCCATCAGGTGCAGGCCCTTGGCTTGTTTCAATCGCTGCGTGAACGTTATGGCTGTTCGGCAGAGGACTTCGCGGTATTTATCGATGAAATCCCGATTTACGGCCGTGCCGATGCCCTGTCACTGTTCGATCGTACCTTCAACAGCCAGGGCAATTATCGTCAGCCGCTGGTGCTGGACGGCGAAGCATTTGCGACGCTGCCGGTGCAGTCTGGGGCGGAGCTGACGATCAGCCAGTTGTGCAGCGGATTGGCTATCGATCTGCAGACGTATGCCTACCTTGCGGTCGCGATCGAACGGGCACACGGGTTTAACGGCACGCTCTGGCGCACCCCGGCAGTCATTTCGAGTTTCTACCGATTGGTGAAGTTGCCACGGTTACTGGGCATCACCCCGGTCGAAGGGGTGCTGATGCTGACCCTGTTGGGTGGCGAGCGCTGGGTCGACGGGCTCGCAGGCGTACCGCGCCTGTACACACGGCTCGAAAGCGAAACCCCACCGGATGTGCTCAATCTGATTGATGCCCTGCACGCCTGTGTTTCCTGGTGCAGGGATCGCGAAATCCCTGTCCTGTGGATGTTGAATCAGGTGGCACCGCTGCAGGCGCTGGCGGTGGCCACGCAAGCTGAGCGTCGGTTGTTTGAGCAGATTCTCAACCTGCTGCCGGCGACGCTGTTCAACAATGCCGGGTTGTCGATGGCTGGCGTACCCTCGCTGGAGGGGCTGGACTGGCTGCAATTGCTGACCAAGCTGGTCGACCACAAGGGGTTGATCATCGATCTGCAATTACCCGAGGCCCAATACTTGAGCCTTGCCCGGGAGATTTTCGACCAGGCCATCAGGGAAGGGCTGGGCGAGGACGATGCCAGTGTTCGGGGCGCGCTTGTCGAGCGAATGCTTGGCGTGCTGTTGCAGGCGCGGGAAGCGCAGTTCTCGGTCGCCAGGGAGTGCCTGGTGGCGTACACCGGCCTTGATATCGAACGCGGATTGCTGATGCTGACCTGGGCAAAGTCCACGGTTTATCAATTGTTGTCTCAGGTCAGCGCGCGTGCCGATCGTGATGCCGCTGATGCGCTCAGCCACGCTGCACGTGCTTCTGAACAACCCGACCCGCTGCTGAGCCTGTTGGCTGATGTGCGACGTCGCAGCGCCGTGACGAACAAGCTGGATCTGTCTGCGGTGTTGCTCGAAGATTTTCTGCAATACGGCCATAAGGCCTGGATGGCTCAGAACGATCGACATCTGCTGTCTATCCGTACCCTGTATTACCTGAGCACACTGGGTCGGGCTTTCGAGCTGAGCGAGCAGCCGGCCGGCAAACTGCTCGATTACCTGCGTCAGGTCAATGCATTGCCCAGCCCTCTGACAGGCGATGCGTTGCGCCTGGCACAGGAAGCGGCCGCGTTGCGGTTGGCGGCGTTTTTCGACTGGAGCGTGCAGGAGGTGCGTGAGTGTGTCAGCCGCATCGACCCGACGTTGAAGATTCTCAAGACACTGCCCCAGCTCGATTTGCTGATGCGCATCCGCGTATTGGCCCGGGACAGCGGCATGGATGCCCTGACGATTTTCCTCGTGGGAAACCTGCCACAGACCGTAGACAGGGAGGCTTATCGAGTCGCTGCCGAGCGCTCGCTGTTCAGCCTTTCAGGCAACCGTGAGTCGGAGGGCGCCTTCGCCGATGAGGTAGCGCAACCGCTGGTCACCATGACCTGTGTTGTAGACAAGACTGAGGTGGTGGCCGGCAAACCCGGCGAGAAAGTGACGTTTACCGTGACGCTGCGCGATGCCGACAAGCGGCCATTGAGGGGTGTCAATGTGTACTGGCAGGTGAGCCTCGGCACACTTGCGACCAAGGCCACCGATGTCGACGGAACGGTATCGGTCGAGTATCTGCCGGGCAAGGTCATGGGGCAGGAAACGCCACTGTTCTGGCTTGACCTGATCGACGCGCAACAGGCTCCGACCATCAACATCTCCGATGACCCCGAGACGCTCTCCTTCCCGGGACCATTAACGTCTCTGGTGCCGCTGGAGCCGGTTCCTGCGGGGCAGGAAGTCGCGTTGTACGCCACGCTGCGCGACAACTATCGAAACCCCGGGCGCAACCGTCTGGTGCGCTGGTTTGCCGTACCCGTCAGCGGCAGTAGCGGCTCGGCGGTGATCCGTCCCGAACAGAATTATGCCGATGCCGAGGGGATTACACGGGTGTACGTGTCGAGTTCGTCCGGTGGCACGTTCACTTTCAGCGTGCGCTGCGATGCCAATAACAGCGAAATATTTTTTGACCCGGTCACTTTCACCGAAGCCCCGATTCTCCAATGACAGCGTTGGTTGACGCAGCGTTCACCCCACGACTCAGGACAAGACCATGACCCAACGCAAATTGTCTCCCTTGTTGGAAAAACGCCGCGCAGCATTGGTCGAGTACTGCATCGGTCAGGCTGCCAGGAAGAATTACCCTTTCGTGAAAACGCCGCAGGATCTGTTCGAGTTATTGCGCATGGATCCGCTGGACAACTACCCGGTGCAAAGTTCATGGGTTGCCGAGGCGACCAGTTGCGCGCAGCAATTCATTCATGCGGCTTATCGCAAGCTTGAGCCAGGCTACCAAGACACCGCATTCCCGGCGGCGGAATTGAAGCTCTGGGAGCTGTACAGCAATTACCCCGACTGGGCGGCGCTGGCGTTGATCGCGGTCTATCCGGAAAACTTCATCAATCCCTTTGTGCGGCAACGCAAGACACGTCTGTTCAAGGCGCTGGAAAATGATTTGAATCAGACGCGTCTGACCGACGATTCGGTGCGGCGTGCGTTGCAGGGATATCTCAAGGCATTCGAACAGACCTGCAATCTGGACGTTATCAGCGCCTGTCTGGATGGCGATTCGCCAAGCCGTGCAACTTACTATTTCGTTGGTCGTCAGCGGGTGCAGCCGTTGCAGTATTACTGGCGCAAGGCCGACATCGAACTCACTGCTGCCGGTAATCCAGTCAACCCGGCGACATGGAGTGAATGGCAACCTATCGACATTCCGGTGGGGGGCCGGGTTCTGGATTTACGGCCGTTGTTCTGGGCGGGACGCATGTGTCTGGTGTGGGCCGAATGGCGCGACCAGGTGGGTAAAAAAGGGGAGGACGGCTATTTGCCCCCCAAGCTGGATATCAACCTGGCGTTCATGAGCCAGAACGCGGAATGGTCTGCACCCCTGAGCTTGTACAGCGCTGATCAGGACAGTGATACCGGTGCGGGTGCCCGGTTGCTGGCGATGACGTTGGCCGATGACCTCATTCACCCCAAGGGACGGCTGGGTGTATTGCTCACCAGCCCGGCGGGTCTGAACATACGCGCCACCCGTGATGTGTTTTTTCGTCCGCTGGCCGAAGACGACGGCACTTGGCTCAATCATCTGGCCACTCATCGCTTCACCGATATTTTGACCTTGCAACATCCGCTGACACCGAAGAATCAGCCAGTGGTCGCGATCAAGAGTGAGACTTCGGGGGCGCTGACGGATTATTACGGGCTGCAGGCGGTGTTTTCGGAGGAGGGCACAGAGGATTTTCTCTGGGTCAGGGGGCTGTGTCGGGAAAAGGGCGGAATCACCAGCGAAGTTGCCGAGTTTGAGCTGGCGTTCCGCGATGGTGCAGAAGGTGACCCTACACCTGTCAAGGCTTCAAAACCGGTTGCAGGGGGGTGGGCCACCGACTGGATGCACCTCAAGCGCTTGAAAGGAGGATTCACCGGGTTGTTCGAGTTCTCGTTGAGCAACGCCGAACAAGGCAGCAGGCAATTTACAGTCTCGCTGACCGGGATCACCCGTTTCGTGCCGCCGACGCTGGAAAAAAATACGCTGAATGCCGCGCAGTTCATCGGATTCAGACAGCCCGACATGTTGCCCCGCACACGCTTGAACTCGCTGTTCGGCCCGGAGCTGGTGCTGCGGAGCAATATTTCCGTGGATGCCGTACTGGACTGGGACACCCAGTTCCTGACGGAACCCCCTCCAGCTGCGGGTCCGATCGCTGAGCCGAACGGGGCGTTCGACGGGGCCAATGGTCTGTATTTCTGGGAGCTGTTTTTTCATCTGCCGCATTTGGTGGCGACCCGTTTGCGGGCTGAGGATCGCTATCTGGAGGCGCAGAACTGGCTGCATTATGTGTTCGATCCGCAAGCCGTTGAAACGTCGGTCGAACCGAAGAAGCCTCGTTATTGGCGCTGCCGTCCCCTGGCGAGCGAGGGGAACGCCGGGTACGAAACGCAGATGCCCACCGATCCTGATGCGATTGCCTATGCCGCGCCACGACACTATCGGATTCTGGTGTTCACCGAATACGTGAGAAACCTGGTCGCGTGGGGCGACTGGTACTACCGCCAGCTCACCCGCGATGCGCTGGTGGCGGCAAAACTGTGTTACGTACAAGCCGAGTTTCTGATGGGCAAACCGCCCTTTGCCCGGGCGGTCACTCGCTGGCAAGCGCGGACGGTAGATGACTTGTTGAAGCAGAGCACGAACCGCCCGACGCTCGAACAGTTCGAGCAGGAACTGCAGTTTTCTCCGGCAGACATTCCTCCGGCTGCCGAAGCGTCACCGTTGTTGGGCCTGCTGGCGAACGAGCCGTTCAAACTGCCGATCAACGAACAGTTGCTTGATCTGTTCGACTGGCCGGGCCAGCGTCTGAACAACCTGCGCAACAATCTGACCCTGGATGGCAAGCTACTGGATGTTCCGCTGTTCAGCCCGCCCACCGATCCCGACCAATTGTTGCGTGATCTGGCCGCTGGCGGGGTTGGCATGCCGCGGCCGATGGGCGGACGTCTGGTGGTGGGGGCCTTCCGCTGGCGGGTCACCTACGAGGCGGCCTTGCGCGCCGTGCAGACCTTGCAGGATTACGGCAGCCAGGTTTTGCGCCTGCTGGAACAGCGCGATCGGGCCGAGCAGGAAGAACTGCAACAAGAGCATCTCAAGGAACTGGGCGAATACGCCCACGCGATTCAAGAACAATCCATTGCCCAGCTTGAAGCGGGGCTCACGGCCCTGAGGCAGAGTCAGGCCATGGCCAGGCAGCGGGCCGATCGATACAAGGCCTGGTACGACGAACACATCAGCGATGCCGAATACCAGGTCATGGAAAAGCTGCAGGCCGTCAAATGGATGAATGCCGGGACGCACGCGATCAAGACCGGAGGCGCGGTCGTGGGGGCCCTGCCGAGCATTTTCGGCATGGCCAACGGTGGCCATCGTCCAGAAAAAATCGCCGATGCCGTGGTTTTTGGTCTGGAAATCGGCGCGATGCTGTTGCAGGTCGACGCGGATAAACAGGCCATCACCGAAAGCTACCGCCTGCGCCGCAGAGAGTGGGAATTGCAACGCGATCAGGCATTGGCCGAAGTCGCGGCGCTGGCCGAGCAGATCACCGCGCAAACATTCGCCCTCGAAGCGGCCAGGACGAGTCTGGAGCAAACCCGGCGGGCCAACGGTCAGGCTCTGACGCTCTACAACTATCTGAAAAAACGTGCGACCAACGCAGAATTGTTCGGTTGGCTTCTGGGTCAGCTCAAGGCCTTGCACTATCAGGCTTACGATGCGGTGGTCAGTCTGTGCCTGAGTGCCCGTGCGTCGTTGAGTGCTGAAACCGGCGATTACGAAACCGCGGAAGCGTTACCGCAGGTCTGGCTGGACAACCGTCACGGATTGACCGCCGGTGAGCATTTGCGCGAATACCTGCTGCGCATGGATCGCCTGTACCTGCAAAGCCATGAGCGCCGTCTGGAGCGGGTCAAGACCGTTTCGTTTCGACGGTTGTTCGATGACCGGGTTGATCCGCAGACGGGTTTTTCCGACTGGGCCCAGGCACTAAAAGAGCTGATCGACAAGGGCACGCTGGAGTTTCAGCTGACGCAGCTGTCATTCGATCGCGATCACCCCGGCGAGTATTGCCGGCAGATCAACCTGGTCGAGATCGATCTGCCCGGACTGCTCGGACCTTATCAGGATGTACAGGCGACGCTGCTGCAGATTGGCAGCATGACCGCTACCCAGGCCTCGGCACGCTCGGTCGAGTACCTGCATCAGCCGGCGGGCAAGGTGGCGCCGGCCGAGGTGCTGTTCAACTTGCGCAGTGGTCAGCAGATCGGTTTATCGGCAGGGCTCGCCGACACCGGCATGAACGCCGGTAAACCGGACGAGGGCTTGCTCAACCCGTTCGAGAACACCGGCGCGGTTTCGCGCTGGCAGTTGCACTTTCCCTGGCCCAAAAGCGAGGGGCAAGCGTCGATGCTCGAATCGCTTACCGACATCATTGTGCGCGTCCGGTACACGGCCAAGGCCGGTGAGCCGACGTTTACCCTCGCTGTCAAAGACCTGGTCACCCGGGCGCTGACTTCCCGCCAGTCACGTAATAATCAAGGAGCAGACCATCATGTTTGAACCGGTGATTCAGGCTAATGACAGTCTGGTGCTCAATGGGGATTTCCGTGAGGCTCTGAAGTTCTGGGAAAAGGGCGACAATCCCCGTGAGATTTCAGTCACCGGCGAGGTGTATGAAGATGTGCAGATTAAAGTGCTTACTGCGGGAAACTGTGCCTCTGTCTCTCAACAGTTCACTTTACCTTTGGAACCGGGTGCCAGCGCCAGGTATGTGCTGAGTTTTCTGTATGAAACGCGGCACACCGACCCGGGAAAAATGCTCATCACGGCTGAAAATGGCACCCTGCTGAGAGAAATACGGCTGCCGCCGGGCGACCCTCGCAACTCTGCAGAAGATCAGATCCGGATTGCCAGTGGGCAGCCGCTGGAATTCAAACCGAAGATCTACAACGCTCCGTTCGATCTGCCGGTGCAGCGCCAGGACAAGATTCGCCTCACAATCGTCGCTCCGGCCAATGCTGATCCCGAGGACTATCACCTGCAGGTTGTGATCACCCGCATTCGCCTGGACTTGCACCTTGCGCTGCCGCAGATGCGCACGGTTAGGGTAGACGCAGAGCACTTGTTGCCTGGCGAGTCGGTTTTTCTAGGTCTGGGCGCAACGGAGGACTTGCAGCACCGACTTGAGTTCATACTCGCCCCCGACAGTCCCTGGCTGCACACCAAAGCTGCGTTGGTGTGCGATGACAATCCACAAGGCGCCATTATTGCGACCCCTGACTGGGGCGTGGATCAACCACTCGATTCACCGTGGTTCCTTCAATGCCCGTTGATCGGTGACCAGGAACCTTACTTGTTCACGGTGCAACTGGTGAACCAGTTCACCGCCGAGCCTTACTCGATGCAGGTCTCGCTGGGGCATCACCGGCTGATGTTCGGTGAGGTGCTGGAGGCCGCGTATTTCCCGGTGCTGGAGTTGGAGCAATCAGTGCGTCTGGGGGTGCGAGTGGCGTCCTGGTACACCGGTCAGTTTCTGGCTGGGCGCACGGTGACCTGGGCCACAGAAGAGCGGGGGGTTCTGAGCACGACACCGACCGATCGGGAAGGCTGGGCGTATTTCGATTATCTTCCCGTTGCAGCAGGCGACATCGTCATTCTGGCCTCGGTGGCGAGCCCTTACTACGCCAGCGGGGTCGAGACCACGAAGCTGGACGTTCGTGTGCTGGCGACCGATCCATGGAAGGACGTACTGGCCGTGGTAGAAGGCGATGCCTCGCCCTGGGCGCAAAAGACCGGTTATCCCAATCGGGGTTCGACTTATCAGCTGAGTGTGCGGCTGCCTGAGGCGTTACGTGGCACCGAACTGGCGATGCGCTGGGAAGGCGATTCTGCGGCACAGTTGGGTGTGCGGGTACGTCCCGAGCTGGAGGAATGGGTGCCGTCCGACGCCGCTGACTTGAGCTGGGAACTGGACTGCCGGGACGAGCTTGACGGGCGTTTCCAGCTGCTGCTGTCGTGCTCGAAGTTGCTACTGCGTTCAAACGGGAAACAGATGTCATTGGCACGCAACCTGGTGCGCATTGGCGACGTTCAGGAGGCCAATAAGTTTCCCGTGGTGGACGAAGGCGAAAGTGTTCTGTTGCGGGTGCAGGTGGTGCATGTGGTCACCAGCGGCGACGGCGAGCCGGTCAACAATGCACGGGTGGACTGGCAGACGCCCGAAGGCACGATTGTCACCCGATCGGGGCTCGGCGGCTGGGCCAGTGTGCTGTATCAACCGAGCCGCGCCGGTGAGCTGCTGGTGACCGCTCGCGTGCGGGCACACGATGACGCGGTGCCGATGGAGCGAACGTTTGCAGTGACGGCGCTGGCCAGCAGTCCGTGGAAGAATCAGGTCAGGATTTTGTTCGACGATGTCGCAGTCGATCTGGCCGAGTTGGGGTTGCTGTGCTGGCGCGGAGCCCCCCATACACTGAAAGTCGAACCCACGGCCGGCAGTGTGCTGCTTGACCAGATGGTGACGCTGCAATGGCGGGGGGAGTCGCCGGGAATCGGGTTGACCGTCACGTCTATCGGCGAGCCGCGCAAGCTTGAGGCAAAAGGGCTGGAGTGGACGTTCAGTTCGCAGGTCGCCTCGAGTACCAGCAGTCTGTTCAGCCTGACCTTGAGCAGTCCGGTGCTGGCCGCACCCCGGGAGTTGTTCGGTCGGCTGATCTCTACGGAGCTTGTAGATGAACTGACGGTGATGCTGGATCAGATGACTGCGACCATCGCCAGTCAGAGAATGTTTCCTTGCATCGGGGCCACGCACAGCTTGCGCTACCTGCCCAATGCCTTGAGCCCTCTGGTGGGGCTGCAGGGGACGTTGATGTGGCTGGGAACCCCGGCTGAAGAGCTGGACGCGAGCGTCGAGCCTCCGCTCGATACTGCCCGGCCACTCGAAGACGGCGGTGTCGGATGGGTACTGGACTTCAGCGCGAGCAAGGTCTCCGGCACCTTTATGCTGGGTCTTTATTTGCCGGCATTGAACCTGTCCATGACCGCCAACCCGATGCAGCTCGGCCACAACAAGTTGCGAATCGAAGACTGGCGTGAGTCTGCGGTCGATGCCGTCCTTGGCAAGGATAAAGCCTGGAGCTGGATCCGGGTGGTCTCGGCTTTCACCCACCAGGCAGTCGCGCAGGTGGCGGTGCAGTGGACGAGCGCAATCGGCTCCGACACTGTCGCCAGCGATGACCTCGGCTGGTCGGGGTTTGGCCTGCTGCCGGTTACGGCGGGTCAGCAGGAGGTGGTGGCTAACGTGCACAGCCGCTTTGATGGCTACGAAGAGCAGCGTGCCCTGTCCTTTACGGCACTTGCCCGTGACCCTTGGGAGGATGTGCGGGTGCGGTTCGATGGGCATGATGAACATCCATGGGGCAGTCACACCTTCTTTCCGCGACGCAACGGTTCACATGTCGTCGAAGTGCTGTTCCCGGACAACAGCCCGTTACTGGAGCAGGATCTGACCTTGGGATCGACCGGTACCGGGCCCGTGGAACTGGGGCTGAGTTTCGAACCCGCACTCGGCGCGCCACGCCAGCCTTCAGCCTTCGGTTTTCTGCGCTATTCCTTGCGTTGCGCCGACCTGAAGGACGGCAGCTTCGCGCTGCGCCTTGGAGCCGAGCGCCTCGCCAGCCTGTCGCCGGCCAACGCGATGTCGTTGGGGGAGGGCGCGCAGGTGTGGAAGCTTCTTACCAGTAGCAGCGCTCAGCAAGTACTGGAATGGGAGCAGGAACTGGTCGAGCAGGTGAAAGTGGTGTCGTCCGTTTCCGGTCAAGGTATTGCCGGCGTATTGGTGACCTGGCGCAACGAAGATCTGGGGACGACCACCAGTCTGACCGACTTTTATGGTGTTGCCACTGTGCGCTTCAAACCGCAGACGCCGGGCCCGGCGGTAGTGACGGCGAAGGTGGGAGAGACGGCGCATGGGGAATCGGTTGAGCTGCGGTATACGCTTGAAGAACCGCGCGTCATCAGCGAATTGTACGAACCGGAAGACTCTCGTTTGCCACCCAATGAGGAACGCGCGCGAGCCATCGCCAAAGTGGTGTCGGCACGCACCGGTTTGCCGCTGGCGGGGGTGCAGGTGCGCTGGGATTTTGCTGGCAGTGCCTTGACGCCGTCGGTGACGGATGAGGAGGGGCTTGCGCGTTTGACCTTTACCTATTCTGCTGAGCAGGATGCCATATTGTCTGCCACGGTCAGTGGTGGAGTAGGCGGTTGGGATATGGCGCAGTTGGTGTATGGCGGGCTGGTGCCGGTGATTGAGTCGTTGACCAGTTTGTACAGTGACATCAACTTGGGGCAGTCAGTCAGCGCGGTTGTGCGTGTAGTTTCCCGGAATGATGGCCAACCGCTGGAAGGGATTAAAGTCCGGTGGCGGATGCCTGGTCTGGATTTGCCTGTCACCGCCACAAATGAGGATGGCAAGTCGACACTGCAACTGAGCCCGAACGAGTTGGGGCCGAACAGGCTCGAAGCGACTGTTGGTCTTGGAAGTTCCAAAACATGGACTTTTTACGTATTCGATCCTGCACAAATTCCCATGTTTGCGCGCATCACTAATCTCTCACCGCAAAATGTTGTCGGCAGCGAGGCACATGTCGAAGTCAGAATCATAGACCAGCAGACACGGCTGCCTGTAGCCAACAGAAATATTGCGTGGTTCTATTCGAATTTGTCGCTGGCCTCGATGAGGTCCGACGCTGACGGGATCGCCTACGTCAAATTCATCTTCCCGCGAGCAGGTCGGGAAAAACTGAGCGCCCAAACCTTTTTGGCCTTCGTGGAGCTGTTCATTACCGTAACTGAGAACTTGTGAGGGAACGGCAGACGGGCTCAGAGCGTACCGGCCTTCTTCCAGTTGAGGTACTCAGTAACCAGTGCGGCGCTCAGCTCTGCGGGTTGTACATCAAGCACTTGGACTGCCTGCGCATTCAACTGCTCATGCAGCTCGGCCCGGGCATTGAGGTAATCCACCGTGCCGCAATAAGCCAGTGCTTCGGGCAGCGTTTGTACTGGAGCATTGCGCACGCGATCTAGGGTTTCCTCGCGCAGGCTGACCACCAGCACTTGATGCTGCTGGCTCAGACGTTTGACGCTGGCGAGAAGGTCTTCGGTGTCCTCGTCACGCAGGTTGGTCAGCAGCACGATCAGCGCCCGGCGCTTCTGCCGCGCCAACAGCTGATTGGTCGCGGTTGAATAGTCGGCAGGACGCTGACTGCTGTCCAGATCATAAACGGCGTTGAGCAGGACCTTGAGCTGACTGGCACCCTTGATCGGCGCGAGAAAACGCGGTTGCGCGACGGCGAATGTGCTCAGCCCCACGGCATCACCCTGACGCAGGGCCACGTGGCTCAGCAGCAGACACGCATTCAGCGCATGGTCGAAATGCGACAGCTCACCATCCTGGCTGCGCATTTGCCGGCCGCAATCGAGCATGAACATGAGCTGTTGATCACGCTCGTCCTGATACTCGCGGGCAATCGGCGTGCGCTGACGGGCGGTGGCTTTCCAGTCGATCTGGCGCAGGCTGTCGCCCTCGCGAAATTCGCGCAGTTGATGAAATTCCATCCCCTGGCCACGACGCTGGCGCTGACGTACGCCGAGCTGGCTGAGCCAATTGTCCACTGCGAGCAGTTCGCCGCCGTACAGCCGGGCGAAGTCGGGATAGACGCGGATCTCGCCGCGCACGTCGAGCAGGCGTTTGCCTGTCCACAGACCGAACGGGCTGGGCAGATTGATTTCGCAATGCTCGAAGCTGAAGTGGCCACGCTTGAGCGGGCGCAGGCGATAGCCGACCTCGCTGTATTGCCCGGGTTGCAGTTCGACCGCCAGCGGCAGGTTTTCGAAGCTCAGCCCCCGTGGCACATGGTCGAAAATATCCACCGCAACCGGTTCTTTGAAGTCATGGCTGAGCTGCAGCCGTGCCTCGCTCCAGCGTCCGAGCGCCAGGCTGCCGGGCGTCTGGCGCTGTATACGCGGCGACGGCAGGTGGCTGAGGCGCAGCGCATCGATGATCGCCAGTACCAGCAGCGCCAGGAGCAAGCCCCAGTTGACCGCCGACAGCGGGGCGGGCACGTCGATGTCGAGGGCTTGCAGGGTGCCCGTGAGGATACCGATGAGGCACAGGGCGGCGAGCCAGATCAATAACAGGCGCGAAGGTTTCATGGCGCTGTACCGGGTTGTCTGCTGAAAAGATCGCAGCCTGCGGCAGCTCCTACAGGGAGCGTGATTCCGTGTAGGAGCTGCCGAAGGCTGCGATCTTTTGATCTTTCCTGAACTCTCACAAGCGCGGCGCCGGCACTTGGTCGAGCAACTGCTGCAGCACCTGATCGACCTGCAGGCCTTCGATGTCCAGCTCTGGCGCTACTCGCACCCGATGGCGCAGCACCGAGAGCGCGCAACCCTTGATGTCATCAGGGATCACGAACTCGCCGCCACGCAGCAACGCACGGGCGCGGGCGCATCGCACCAGCGCAATCGAGGCTCGCGGGCCAGCGCCGAGGGTCAGGCCGGGCCAGGAGCGGGTGCTGCGTGCCAGTCGCACCGCGTAATCCAGCACTTGGTCGTCAATCGGCAGGTCGCTGGCGATGCGTTGCAAGGCCTGCACATCCTTGGCCTGCAAGACCGTGCGCAGCGGTTGCACATCGAGCATGTCGGCACGGGTCGAGCGGCTGACCTGACGCACCATGTTCAACTCCTGCTCGGCCTCCGGGTAATCCATGCGCACCTTGAGCATGAAGCGGTCGAGCTCGGCTTCCGGCAGCGGATAAGTGCCTTCCTGTTCGATCGGGTTTTGCGTGGCGAGCACCATGAACGGCTGGGGTATCGGCAGCGCCCGGCCTTCGAGGGTGACCTGGCGTTCCTGCATGGCTTCGAGCAATGCGGCTTGAGTCTTGGCCGGGGCGCGGTTGATTTCGTCGGCCAGCAGCAGGTGGGTGAACAACGGCCCTTTGCGCAGCTTGAATTGTTCGCTTTGCAGGTCGTAGACCGCGTGGCCGGTGACGTCGCTGGGCATCAGGTCCGGGGTGAACTGGATGCGCGCGAACTCGCCGCCGAAGCATTTCGCCAGGGCGCGAACCAGCAGCGTCTTGCCAAGTCCGGGGACGCCTTCGAGCAGCACGTGGCCGCCGGCGATCAATGCGGTCAGCACGTCGTCGATCACGCTGTTCTGGCCGATCAAGGCCTTCTGCAATTCGCCGCGCAGCGCTTGCGCCAACTGGCTGGCACGCTGGCGTTGCTGGGCGGCGTGAGTGGCGCTGCCGGGCTCGATCTGTTCACTCATAGCGTGTTCCTCAAGGTTTGCAGGTGGGCCACCTGGCGACTGAAATCGGCGCTGCTCATGCGCTGTTTCGGCACCGGGCTCAGGGCTTGGCTGATGGCGCGGGTCGGCTGTCGGGTCAGGCGCGACAGCACCAGCCATTGCTCAGCCACATTCAACTGGTCGAAGCCGGGATGGCGGCGGCGAGCGCGGCGCAGCACATCCTGTTGCAGGGCTTGCAACAGCGTGTGCTGACCGTTGTGGCGCAGGATGAAATCAGCACTGGTGCGCAAGTGTTCCTGCAACTGGCGACGGCCACTCGGGGCAGGTGCCTGCAGTGGCCCCTGGCGCACAGCAACGTGCCACAAACCAAGGACGATCAGCGCCAGCAGGGCGACGATGGCTTGCGGGAAGTAGCGCCAGAGCAAGGTCAGCAGACCATCGTGCGCCGTGCTGTAAATCAGCGTGACGTCGGTGTCGGCGCTCAGGTACCAGAGCAGCCAGGCGTTGTCGTGCTTGCCGATAGCCGGGGTTTTCCACAGTTCGGCATCGGTGACCACCGTGATCGAGCCGACGCCGTAGGGTAATTGCATCATGTGCGTGGCCTTGGCGCTGTTGGCCCAGGCCTGGGCGAGATTCTTCGGGTCGTCCAGATGGAACGCGGTGTCGAAACCGGCGTAGGCCGGCGCGTCCTCGTCTTCGAGGTAGAGTTTGGTCAGGTTCGGGTACGGGTCATCGGCCAGGTCCGCCGGCGGTTCCTTGAGATCCTTGCTCAGCGACTGGTGCAACTGCACCCGGTCCAGCAACAGGTCATCGCTCTGTTTGGCCTGCTTGTCCCACAACGCTTCGGCCACGAACACGATTCGCCCGCCGGCGCGAGCCCAGTTCAACACTTGATCAACTTGCCGTGGTGTCATCCGCGAACGCTCGCCAAACAACAGCAGGGTATGCCGGCGCGGATCAATATCGGGCAGCACCGCCAGCGTTTCGGCATGGCTGACGTTGAGGCCGTGCTCGCGCAAAAACATTTCTGCCGCCAGATAAGGATTGGCTTGCGCCTGGGGCGACGGGCCGTGATCGATCACTTCCTGATAGGGCCGGGCCTTGAGGTACAGATAAACGCTCAACGCGGCGAGCAGGGCGACGATCAGCCCGACAAGCAGCCACGCGCTGCGCCGGCTCAAGCGTGCGCTCCATGGTCGAACAAGGCGCGCCAACCGTCACACAGTTCTTGTCGCAGATGGGCCGCCGGCTCGCGGTGCCCATAGGCCATGTTCTGCCAGTGCAGCGTCAGGCTGCGACTGAACGCCAGCAGTTCAGGGCGCTGCAATTGCTCAACCCGCAGCAGTACCTGATGCTCGGTGTCGGCGGGTTTCAAGGTCAGGGCAAAATCGTGCAGCAGACGGCTGAGCAATCCGCGATAGAGCAGGCCCAGCGCGGCGCGCGGCTGGGTTTGCCAGAGTTGTTCGGCGCTGGCGGCGATGTCGTCGGGCAGGGATTGCGGGTTCAGGTCAAGGCCGAATGCTTGCTGTGGAGCAGGAGGCCGGACGCGCGCGGGCGGCTTCGGCCGACGGCTGACGAAGGTGCGCAGGAATTCGCGGTAGCGCCAGATCAGCCAGCCGATAGCCGCGAGCAACGCGCCCCACAGCAGCACTTCGATCAAGACCGCCAAAGCATTGAAGCGTTGACCGTCGAGCCAGCCGAGCAGGGTTTTCAGCCATTGCGGGGCCTCGCCGGGTTTGCTCTCGGCCGGGGCTGCCGGGTCGTCACCCAAGCGATAGCGGGTCACGCTTTCCTTGTTCTTGAACGGTGGTTGCTCGAGCAGCGCCTTGATACTGTCGTGCGCAGCCAGACTGGTCAGCGGTTGATTCAGCAGGCGAGGTGCCTCCGGGGCGTTGGCCGGCGCATCCGCCCACGCCGGCGGCACTGTCGGCAACCATAGACAAACGGCCAACAGCAGGCCCAGAGCGCTGCCGCTCAGGCGCTGGCGCAAACGGCGGAATACCAGTTCGATGTCCCACGCCTCCAGTACAGTGCGTCGGTTCAGATACAGACTGAAACCGCAGGCGACATACACCGGTTCCCAGAGCACCAGTACCAGCGCGTAGAAAGCGTTGGTCAGGTGCTCCAGCCAACGCCAGTGGTGATCGCTGTCGAGGATCAGCGATTGCCAGTCCCAGTCGGTTTCGATCTGCTGCGGCAGGAGCATGTAGAACAGCACCATCAGGCCGATCCACAGCGCGGTCTCTAGGTGCATGCCGATGATCGTCAGCCATTGCGCGGCGCCGGCATTGCGTTGCAGCAACACCTGCAAGCGCTGCTGACGCGCCGTGCCGTCGAGGCCTTCGAGTTGCACCACCGGCAGCAGGAAGCTGCGACTCAGGCTCAGGCGGCGCCAGGTCAGGCTGGCCAGCAGCTGTGGTTTCAACAGCCGCGGAAATTCGCGCAGGGCCTGTTTCAGCGTGGGCGTTTCGCCGAACAGGGCCTTGGACAGGATGTACAGCGGCAGGCGCTCGTACGCCGGTTTCAGCCACCAGAAAATCAATACCGCCAGCGACGGCGAATCCCACAGCAGCAAGGTCAGCACGGCGAACAGCGGCAGGGTGACGATGGCCCAACTGGTCATCAACAGGCGTCGATGCTGCTGGCTCATGAGCACGCCCAGGTCCATGGCTTCCCAGCTGCTGCGCGGGCGGATCGCCACGGTGGCATCACTCAGGCGCATGGCGTGTCTTTCCGGCGAGCAGCAGATAAGCCGCGACGGCGATCCACAGCGCAGCACCGACCGCGTATTTGATCTGCGGCGTGACCCCGGTCTTCGACGACCAGTACGCTTCGATGAACGCCGCGATCAACAGGAACAGCATGACCCCGCACACCAGCAGCACGCTTTTGCGCGCGGCCTCCACCAGCGCTTCGCCGCGCGTCAGCCGCCCGGGCGCAATCACGCTCCAGCCCAGTTTCAGCCCCGCCGCCCCCGCCAGGGCAATGGCCGTCAGCTCGAAGGCGCCGTGGCCGATCACGAATGACCAGAACGTCTGGCCAAAACCGATTTCGGTCAGGTGCCCGGCCACCGCACCGATGACCAGCCCGTTGTAGAACAGGAAAAATGCGCTGCCCACGCCCAGCAGCAAACCGCTAGCGAAGGTCTGGAAGGCGATACCGATGTTGTTCATCACGTAATAGCCGAACATCACCCAGTCCTCACTGGCCGCCCGCTCGGCCGAGCGCCCGAGATGCCCGGCCACCGGGTCGTACATGCTCTGCATCTCGCGCACCTGTTCGGCGGGGATCAGGTTGTAGATCAGTTCGGGAAAGGCATACACCAGCAAGGCGAAGCCGATCAGGCTGCCGAAAAACACCAGGCCAGCGGCCAGCACGAACGGCCATTCGGCGCGCACCAGCCGGGGGAAGTCAGCGAGGATGAAACCGAGCAGGTTGGCGGCGAAGCGACTGCGGTGCCGATACAGCTGCTGGTGGCCGCGCAACACCAGTTGTTGCAGCGAGTCGATCAGAAAACTGCTGTAGCCGCGCTCCTGCGCCAATGCCAGATGCTGGCAGAGGCGTCGATAAGCCTTGGGGAATCCGGCCACCTGCGAAGTGTCCTTGCCACGTTCGAGGCGTTCCAGAGCCAGCGTGAAACGCACCCATTCGGCCTTGTGGCGAGCTTCGAAAAGACTTTGCTTCATGTCGGACCCAGCAAGCCGCGTGCGATGCCATTGAGCTCGCTGACCGCTTTGGGCGCCGGGATGTGCAGCGGCTGGGCGAGCAGGGCGGCCAGCTCATTGACCCGCGCCGGCGACAGTTCGGCCTGGCGTTCGGCGAAGGCGAGCAGGGCCCGTTGTTCACTGAGGTTGAGCGGTACGGGCGAGCGGCGCGGCTGGACGTCGGGTAATTGTGGGCGAAGCAGGGCGGGTTCGCTGTAGACCACCAGAGTGCCGGCGGCGATGTCGCCCAGGCGTTTGAAGGTGGGATGTTGCAGGCAACTGATGGCGCCAAAGGCGTAACCGAAGGGCAGCAGATCGACAAAGCGCAGCAGGTTGCGCAGCAGTGACGCCGACCAGCCGACCGGTGTGCCGTTGTCGTGGATCACTCGCAGGCCCATCCATTGCTTGCCTGGCGAACGGCCCTGACGCAGCACTTCGAACAGCACCATGTACCACCAGCTGACGGCAAACAGCAACAACGAACCCAGGCCCATGCCGAGCTGGCCAAGAAACGCCAGCACCAGGAACAGCACGCCGAGGATGGCGCCGCGAATGCCCAGGTCGATGCCGAAGGCGAGGCTGCGCACCAACAGACCGGCCGGGCGCAACGGCAGGTCGATGCCCTCCGGGGTTTCCACTGGATAGCGGGTATCGAGTGGCGGGTTCAGCGGTGCTTTCCGTGGCAGTGCTGTGTTCTCGAGCATGGGCTACCTGAGGGGGCCGGATCGGGATACGAGATTTGTCCGATGCTAGCAGCCTCTTGGGGGAAAACGACATAACTATGTATTGCACCGCGTGTGGCGAAGGCTGGCCGAATGACACGGCGCTGGCCGCAATGGCGGTTGAACGCCTAGACTTTGCCGATCTCAAGTTCAGGAACCGCCCGTGACTTCAATCTTCTGGTACGACTACGAAACCACCGGCATCAATCCGCGCAATGACCGTCCGCTGCAGGTCGCCGGGATTCGCACCGACCACGATCTCAATGAAATCGACGAACCGGTCAACCTCTACTGCCAGCCCAGCGAAGACATCCTGCCGCACCCGGCGGCGTGCGCCATTACCGGTATCACCCCGAGCCGTCTCGCCGAACAGGGTTTGAGCGAAGCCGACTTCATGACTCGGGTGCATGCGCAACTGGCGGCACCCGGAACTTGCGGTGCGGGTTACAACACCCTGCGTTTCGACGACGAGATGACCCGCTACAGCCTCTATCGCAATTTCTTCGACCCGTATGCCCGTGAATGGCAGGGCGGCAACAGTCGTTGGGACCTGATCGATGTGGTGCGCGCCGCGTATGCATTGCGCCCCGACGGTCTGGTCTGGCCGACCGATGACGAAGGCAAGGTCACCCTCAAGCTCGAACGCCTGACGGTCGCCAACAACATCGACCATGGGCATGCTCACGAAGCGCTGTCGGACGTACGTGCCACCATCGCCCTGGCGCGGTTGATCCGCGAGAAACAGCCGAAGTTGTATGAGTGGCTGTTCCAACTGCGCAGCAAACAGAAAGTCATGGATCAGATTCGCCTGTTGCAGCCGCTGGTGCACATCTCCGGGCGCTTTTCGGCGGCGCGCCACTATGTTGGTGTGGTATTGCCATTGGCCTGGCATCCGCGCAATCGCAATGCCCTGATCGTCTGTGACTTGCACCTTGACCCGCAAGGTCTGCTCGATCTGGACGCCGAAACGCTGCGTCAGCGCCTGTACACCCGTCGCGACGACCTCGCCGAGGGGGAACTGCCGGTGCCGCTCAAACTGATTCACATCAACCGTTGTCCGGTGGTGGCGCCGTTGTCGGTATTGCGTGCCGCAGATCAGCAGCGCCTGGACCTGGACATGGCGCTGTATCAGGCGCGTGCGCTGCGGCTAAGTGACGCACAACAAGTTTGGAAAGATAAAGTAACGGCAATTTATGCCAGCGAAGATTTCACCCCGAATGAAGATCCGGAACAGCAGTTGTACGATGGATTTATCGGTGATCGCGATCGGCGCCTGTGCGAGCAAGTGAGGACAGCGGATCCGGCGCAATTAGCGCAAGAGCACTGGCCGTTCGATGATGAACGTCTACCGGAATTACTCTTTCGATATCGCGCACGCAACTTTCCCGATACGTTGAGTTTTGCCGAGCAAGAGCGCTGGAGAATATTCTGTCAGCAGCGTTTGTCCGAGCCGCACATGGGCGCACCTAATACCCTGCAATCTTTTGCCGAAGCCGCGCAGCAATGGGCGCTTAGTGCTACGCCGATGCAGAATCAAGTGCTCAATGAGTGGCAGAATTATGTCCAGGCATTGCGCAAACGTTTGAATCTTTGAAATCGAACATAGTGCGTCGATGAAACATCACGCATAAAAAAACGCCAGCGTATGCTGGCGTTTTTCATGGGTCGCAGAGGCTATCGGCGACCGGCGTTGCGGCTTAGCCCAGCAGGGTAGCCCAGCCTTCAACCACGTCACCGCCCCACTTGGCTTTCCACTCTTTCAGCGTCTTGTGGTTGCCACCTTTGGTTTCGATGACTTCGCCGTTGTGCGGGTTTTTGTATTGTTTAACTTTGCGTGCGCGCTTGGTGCCAGTAGTTTTGACTGCGACGCCACGGGTGCCTTTGGTTTTCGATTCCGGATCCAGCAGGGCGATGATGTCGCGCAGGGACTTGGAGTATTCGCCCATCAGGGTGCGCAGTTTGCCTTCGAATTCCAGCTCGGCTTGCAATTTGTCGTCTTGCGACAGATTCTTCAAACGGGCTTGCAGCTCTTTGATAGCTTCTTCGGTGGCGCGATATTCGTTGATCAAGGACATGGTAACTACCTTATGCGGATGTGTTGAATGGCAGGGGACAGTGCGGCAATAATAGTCAGGCTGTTTCATCAAGTAAACATTTAAGCGGTTTTTTTATTTGAATTAGTTACGTGAAATAACCGGTAAATTGAATGGTCATCTAAATAATGTGATGCAGTCATCACGAATATTCACAATTATCTGGCCGAACAGCTTCACGAGCACATCATCGCTTTGTCGTACAGTGCGCTCAGGCGCCATGAATCGCGCCTTCTCGGGGCGAGTGCTGATCAATACTGCAGTTTCCGCGCACAGTCGCTAGAATGGCCGCCTTTGCGAAGTTCTGGAGTTTCCCCCTCATGCGCACCTTTCGGTTGGTGATTTCCTGCCCTGACCGCGTTGGCATCGTTGCCAAAGTCAGTAACTTTCTGGCATCCCACAACGGCTGGATCACCGAAGCGAGCCATCACTCGGATAATCAGAACGGCTGGTTCTTCATGCGTCACGAGATCCGCGCCGATTCGCTGCCGTTCGGTATCGAAGTGCTGCGCGAGAAGTTTGCGCCGATTGCCGAAGAGTTCTCGATGGACTGGCGAATCACTGATACCGAGCAGAAGAAACGCGTGGTGCTGATGGCCAGCCGCGAATCCCACTGCCTGGCCGACTTGCTGCACCGCTGGCACAGCGACGAGCTCGATTGCGAAATCTCCTGCGTGATTTCCAACCACAATGACCTGCGCAGCATGGTCGAGTGGCACGGCATTCCTTATTACCATGTCCCGGTCAATCCGCAGGACAAGGAGCCAGCGTTCGCCGAAGTCTCGCGTCTGGTCAAACAGCACGACGCCGAAGTGGTGGTGCTGGCGCGCTACATGCAGATCCTGCCGCCGGCGCTGTGCCGCGAATACGCGCACAAGGTGATCAACATTCACCACAGCTTCCTGCCGTCGTTCGTCGGTGCCAAGCCGTACCATCAGGCGTCGTTGCGCGGCGTGAAGCTGATCGGCGCGACTTGCCACTACGTGACCGAAGAGCTGGACGCCGGTCCGATCATCGAGCAGGACGTGGTGCGCGTCAGCCACAGCGACAGCATCGAAGACATGGTGCGTTTCGGCCGTGACGTCGAGAAGATGGTGTTGGCCCGTGGCCTGCGTTATCACCTCGAAGACCGCGTGCTGGTGCACGGCAACAAGACCGTGGTGTTCTGATCTACCCCACGCGTGCTTGAATAAAGAAGGGCCTGGGCGTTCAATCGTCCCAGGCCCTTTTTTCGTTTCAGCCCCTTGAGGAACTGCCCGTGAGCGACCCACTGGACAAAGCCACTTCGAAAGCGCCAGCCACATTGGGCGAAGGTTGTCTGAGCCGTTTTGACCCGGATGACCTGAGCCCGGAAGACGGCACCGAGTTTCCCGGCGCCGCCGAGTTGTGGGAGCAGATGAAGGAGACGGACGAACCTAAGAAGCCTGCCTGAACTTCAGCAGCTTCTTGAGCAGCGGCCGCCCGAGCATCAACAGAAACACCGGGCCGCCCACCACCAGATAGAAATAGAACGTCACCACCCGCCAGATCAGAATCGCTGCCGCCGCGGTGGATTTGCCGACCATCGGTGCCAGCAGCGCCGCCGAAGTCAGTTCCGCCGCCCCCGCGCCACCGGGCAACAGGCTCATTTGACCAGCTCCCAGCGACAGCATCTGCACCAGAAAACTCCAGGCCCACTGCAGGTCCGCGCCGAGTCCGCGCAGGGCCAGATACAGCACGCTGTAACGCAGCAGCCAGTGCATGCAGGTCAGGGCGAAAACCTTGGTCAGCGTCTGCCACGGCAACTTGAGTGTGTCGATAAACGCATCGAGAAAATGCAGCAGCTTGCGTGCCCAGCGCCGGCGCGTGGCCGGTTGCACATTGAGGCGGGCGAGCAGGCGTCCGCTCAGAAGAAGCAGTCGACGGTGGTAGCGCGCCAGCAGCACGCAACTGAACAACCCACCGAACAGTGACACGGCGCTGACCATCAGCAGCCACTCCAGACGATCACTGAGGTGCTGGAACAACGCGTAAATCAGAATCCCGCTCAGGGCGCAGAGAAAGAACAGCAGATCGCTCAACTGATCCATGGCAAACACCGCACTGCCTCGGGCCGGGCGCACGCCGCTGCGCGCCAGCAAGGCCATGATCGTCAGCGGCCCGCCACTGCCGCCGGGCGTGGCGCAGTAGGCGAACTCCGCGGCCATCACCACACCGAGGCTTTTCAGCGGCGTGACCCGATCCCGCTGATCGCCCAGCAGCAGGCGCAGGCGCAGGGTGTTGATGCCCCAGCAGAGCAGAATCATGCCGAACATGATCAGCAGCCAGTGCAGCGGAAAGTTCTGCAACCGCGCGCCGATCTCGCCGCCGCCGAGCAGCACCGGGATCAGTACAGCGGCGAGCAGGCCGATCAACAACACAATGCCGCGACTCATGCAGCGTGCTCCATTCGCTCGCGGTGATCGGTGAGCCAGTCGATTTTGCTCATGGGCGTGCGTCCTTCTGCCAGCAGCCGTTCAAGGGTTTGCAGCCAGTAATCACGCGCGAAGGCGTGGCGCATGTCTACCGGATGCAAGCCTAGACGAATCACCGCGGCGTCGCGCCAGTGCTGTTGGCGCTGTTCGCTGACGATTTTTGACAAACCCCGGCGCCAGGCACTGCGCGCGCTCCAGACCAGACCCGGGGCGTTGATGGCGGTGAAATCCGGCAGTTGATAAAGATGTTGCGGGTCGCTGGTGTAGCTCAATGGCGTTTCACGAAGGGCCTGGCGGGTGCCCTCGCTCATCAGCCAGGCCGGGGCGACGAAGCCGTGCAACGGCCAGCCATTGCGCCGGAACAGTTCGATGCCGTGGCGCAGGCGAGCCTGCGCCGCTTCCCGGGACAGGCGATAAAACTCACCCTCGTGGGTGTAGATGCGGCGCATAAACCAGTCGCGGGGCGTGGTCGGGGCTGGCTCGCGGTCGTCATGGTAATAGCCGTGCAAGGCCAGTTCATCGCCACGGACAAGCCGCTCGCCGAGCATTCGGCAGAACGCGGGATGATCCTCAAGCGCATCGTGACCATGGAAATCCGGAACGACCAGCCAGGTCATCGGCACGCCACCCATTGCGTCGACCGCCTCGACAAATGGCCGATAATCCGTCCACGTCGACGGCGCCACGTCGTGCAGCACCAGCAGCACTGCGCGGTCATTCAAGGAATCAGCCATTGGCCACTCTTTGCCGCGAGTGACCGAGCACCGCGTGGTAATGACCGAGCAGACTGTCGACCACGCTGTCCCAGGAATAACGCCGTTCGACATGTTGTCGCGCTTGTCGGCCGAGTTTCAGGCAGCCGCGACTGAACAGCTCGCGCACCGCATTGGCCATGGCTTGCGGGTTGTTCGGTGCACAGAGCAAGCCGCAGTCTTCGGCGATGATTTCTTCAAACGCACCGGCCGCCACGGCGACTACCGGAATCCCGGAGGCCATGGCTTCGAGGATCACCAAACCGAAGGTTTCCTGATCGCCGGCATGGATCAGGGCGTCGGCGCTGGCCATTAATCGCGCCACGGTGGCGGCAGGACAGAACCCGTCGATCACGCTGACATTGTCCGGCACCACGGCGGGCATCGATGAACCGACCAGCAACAGGTGATAGCGCGGGCCGAGGCGTTGCATGCATTGGAGCAGCACCGGCAGGTTCTTCTCTTTGGAGCCGCGTCCGGCAAAGATCAGCAGACGGGTGTCTTCGGCAATTCCCAGTTCGGCGCGCAAACCCTTGTCGCGGGCGCCAGGATGGAAAGTTTGCAGATCCACCCCCAGCGGCTGCACGAACACGTTGCGCACCCCCAGGCCCCGGAGCTTGTCGGCCATCACCTGACTCGGCGCCAGCACCCGGTCGAAGTTGCCGTACAGTTTGCTGACGTAAGCCTCGACATTCGGCGTGAGCCAATGGCCCATTCGGTTACTCACCAGCAACGGCAGGTCCGAGTGATAAAAGCCGATCACCGGTACATCCAGTTGACGCCGCGCGTCGAGCGCCGCCCAGGCAGTCAGGTACGGGTCGCCGACTTCGATCAGATCCGGTTGCAAGTCCTGCAGGACATTGCGCCACGGCGCAAGACGCACGGGGAAGCGATAACCTTTGCCGAAGGGCAGGGCGGGTGCGGGCACTGTGTAGACGCCGTCGTGTTCACCGAAGTGCGCACCGGGGATCAACAGGCTGTGGCGAATGCCCGGTTTGACGCCCAATCGTCGATGCTTGGCGTCCAGGTACGTGCGTACGCCGCCGCTAGCCGGGGCGTAGAACATGGTGATATCGGCGATGTGCACAATGACGAGCCCTCCGCTGTGCTGCTCTCCCTTGGTTGACCTTTATCCAGAATAGATGTTCGGTCGGGAATACGCGGAGGGGTTTTTGCGAGGTGTTGTGGTGTTTGACTGGATGCCTTCGCGAGCAAGCTCGCTCCCACAGGGATCTGCAAACGACACAGATACAATGTGGGAGCGAGCCTGCTCGCGAAGAGGCCAGTGGCAGCGCCTTAGATGCGGAAACTGCCGACCAACTGCTGCAGCCGCGAAGCCTGCTGCTCCAGATCCGAACAGGCGCGCAAGGTCGCCTGCAGGTTTTCGACGCCTTCCTGGTTCAATGTATTGATCTCGGTGATGTCGACGTTGATCGACTCGACCACCGCCGTCTGCTCTTCGGTCGCGGTGGCCACCGACTGGTTCATCCCGTCGATCTCGCCGATGCGCTGGGTCACGCTGTTCAGGCGTTCGCCGGCAAGATTGGCGATTTCCACGCTGTCCTGGCTGTGGCGCTGGCTGTCGCTCATGGTACTCACCGATTCACGGGCGCCGACTTGCAGCTCCTCGATCATGGTCTGCACCTGCTGCGCCGATTCCTGAGTGCGGTGCGCCAGGTTGCGCACTTCGTCGGCGACCACGGCAAAACCACGTCCGGCCTCACCGGCACGCGCCGCTTCGATGGCGGCGTTGAGGGCCAGCAGGTTGGTTTGCTGGGAGATGCTGGTGATCACTTCGAGGATCTGCCCGATGTTCACGGTTTTGCTGTTCAGCGACTCGATATTGGTGCTGGAGGCGCTGAGCATGCTCGACAGTTGGTTCATCGCCTTGATGCTGCGATCCACCACTTGCTGGCCGTCTTCGGCGAGGCCGCGGGCGTCGCTGGCCTGGTTCGAGGCTTGTGCGGCATTGCGCGCGATTTCCTGGGCGGCAGCGCCCAGTTGATTGATCGCGGCGGCGACACTGCTGGTGCGCGAGGCTTGCTGGTCGGAGTTGTACATCGACGAGTTGGACGCGGCGACCACGCGCAGCGCGACCTCGTTGACCTGGCCGGTGGCCGACGACACTTCGCGGATCGAGCCGTGGATACGCTCGACGAAGCGGTTGAATGCGGTACCCAGCACGCCGAATTCATCGTTGTTGACGATAGTCAGGCGCTTGGTCAGGTCGCCCTCGCCATCGGCGATGTCTTCCATGGCGCGGGTCATGACGTGCAGCGGCTGAATCAGCAGGCGAATCAGCATGCCCAGCAGCGCAATGATGATCACCACCGCAATCACGGTGGCAATCACCGCCGAGGTGCGGAACTCGCTGAGCATCGAGAAGGCTTTGTCCTTGTCCACCGACAGACCGATATACCAGTTCACCGATGGCAGACCTTTGATCGGGGTGAAGCTGACGATGCGCGTCTTGCCGTCGACGGTGATTTCACTGAAGTCGCTGCTGATGCGCGGGGTGTCCTGCGGATAGGCTTCTTTCAGTGACTTCATCACCAGCGCCTTGTCCGGGTGCACGAGGATCTTGCCGTCGGCGCTGACCAGGAACGCGTAGCCCATGCCGGAGAAGTCCCGGGCGGTGAGGGTGTCGACCAGGGTTTGCAGACTCAGGTCGCCGCCCACCACGCCGACGCTCTGACCGGCTTTTTTCGAGGCGGTGGCGATGGAGATGATCAACTGTCCGGTGGCGGCGTCGATGTACGGTTCGGTCAGGGTCGAGGCGCTGCTGCTCTCGGCCCCTTTATACCAGGGGCGCACCCGTGGATCGAAGCCGTCCGGCATCTTCACGTCCGGACGGATGGTGAAGTGACCGGTGGCATCGCCCAGGTAAGTGGCCATGAACGTCGAGGTCAGGGATTTCTGTTCCAGCAGGCTGGCGACGTTGGCCGGCTCCGGATTGATGGCAATATTCTGGGCGGCGTTCTCGACCAGCAGAATGCGCCCGTTGAGCCAGGTCTGGATGTTATCGGCGGTGACTTCGCCCATCTCGTTGAGATAGTTGTTCAGGTCATCGCGGATCGCGTTGCGTTGCAGCCAGTCGTTGTACAGCGTGAACGAGGCGAAAGCGGCGATGACGATGAGGGCGGCGGCAAGCAAAATTTTATGGCTGAAGCGCAGGTTTTTGTTCATGGCTTGGGGTTCCGCTAAGGTCTTAATGTCCTGGGCGTGCTTTTATGAAGACGCGCAATATGGGCAAGGGTGAAAAAAACTGATATTTCCGGCTCTCCTTAGGGAAATGTCCGACCGACTTTTCAGTCAGGTTCTCGCCCTTAGCTATCGGCCACAGCGGATTAAAGATTAACCATAGGTGACAAAATGCCTGACACATCGCAACTCGTTATCGGCGCCGATCTGGCGGGGCAACCGATTGCTCAGGCCATGCGCCTGGCCAACCGCCACGGGCTGATCGCCGGTGCGACCGGGACCGGCAAGACCGTGACTTTGCAACGTCTTGCCGAAGCGTTCAGTGACGCCGGGGTCGCGGTGTTCGCCGCCGACATCAAGGGCGACCTGTGCGGCCTGGGCGCTGCCGGCAATCCGCAGGGCAAGGTCGCCGAGCGCATCGCCGGGATGCCGTGGCTCGACCACAAGCCGCAGGCCTATCCGGTAACGCTGTGGGACATTCACGGCGAATCCGGTCATCCGTTGCGCACTACCTTGAGTGAAATGGGCCCGCTGCTGATCGGCAGCCTGCTGGAACTGACCGACAGCCAGCAGGCGGCGCTGTACGCGGCATTTAAAGTGGCGGACCGTGAGGGACTGTTGTTGCTGGACCTGAAAGACCTCAAAGCGCTGCTCAACCACCTCAAGGACAACCCGCAACTGTTGGGCGAAGACGCCGCGCTGATGACCACCGGTTCCAGCCAGGCACTGTTGCGCCGGCTGGCGACCCTGGAGCAGCAGGGCGCTGAAGCCTTGTTCGGCGAACCGGCGCTGCAACTCGAAGACATTCTGCAACCGTCCGCCGATGGCCGTGGGCGGATTCATTTGCTTGATGCCAGCCGTCTGGTACACGAGGCGCCGAAGGTCTACGCGACGTTCCTGTTGTGGCTGCTGGCCGAGCTATTCGAGCAATTGCCGGAGCGCGGCGACGCCGACAAACCGCTGCTGGCGCTGTTCTTCGATGAAGCGCATTTGTTGTTCGGCGATACGCCAAAGGCGTTGCAGGAACGTCTGGAGCAGGTGGTGCGGCTGATCCGCTCGAAAGGTGTCGGCGTGTATTTCGTCACCCAGTCGCCGGGGGATTTGCCGGATAACGTGCTGGCGCAGCTTGGCCTGCGCATCCAGCACGGTTTGCGCGCGTTTACCGCCAAGGAACAGAAATCCCTGCGCGCGGTGGCCGATGGCTTCCGGCCGAATCCGGCGTTCGATACGTTGTCGGTATTGACCGAACTGGGCATCGGCGAAGCACTGGTCGGGACGCTGCAGGAAAAGGGCACGCCGGAAATGGTCCAGCGGGTGCTGGTGGCGCCGCCGCAGTCGCGGATCGGGCCACTGAGCGAGACCGAACGCACGATGCTGATCGCCGGGTCACCATTCAAGGGCCGATATGACAAGCCGATCGATCGTGAATCGGCGTATGAAATCCTGATGGGCCGCAAGGATCTGGCGCCGGAGGCAGAAGTGCCGACCGGTAAGGCCGCGCCTGAAGAACCGAGCCTGGCCGACCGTGCCGGGGAATTCCTGGGGACGGCGGCGGGGCAGGCGCTGAAGTCAGCGATGCGTCAGGCGGCCAACAATCTCGGCAAACAACTGGTGAGAGGGCTGATGGGCTCGTTGCTCGGCGGCAGCAAACGCCGCTAAAAGCAAAGATCGCAGCCTTCGGCAGCTCCTGCAGGGGAACGCATTCCCAATGTAGGAGCTGCCGCAGGCTGCGATCCTTTGATCTTGCCTTCAGCTTTTGTCTTTAGCGTGCGCCGCCAGACGCTCAAGCGCTGCACGCAGACCTGGATCGCTGATCCCGTCGGCCGTTGATTGAATCGTCTGCGCTGCATCCGTCGACAGATCCATTGAGTGTCCGCCTGGCCGATGCTGGACCAGTGGCGGTTGCACGCGGAACAGGATGCGCGTCAGGTTGGCGAATTCTTCGAACAGCTGCAGTTGGCGTTGCAGGCGTTTTTGCTGGTAACGCAGGCGCGTCGCCCAGTGCCCGTCGGTCACCACCAGCGTCAATTGGCCTTCACGCCACTTGGCCACATGGCAATGTGTGCGGGCGGCCGGTTGCAGCTGGCTTTCAAGCAGGCGTTGCAGATGAGCGAGTCGTTGGGCATGGCCGAGAATGGCTTTAAGCGGCTTGGCTTCGCGTAGCAGAACGGCGGGCGCTCTGGCTGTGAGAGGGCGAAATGCCATGATCGAACACCTGAAGTAACAGAAGCGCCATGGTAGCAGAAAGCAACGGAACCACTCGCCCATTGCTTTTGTCCCTGCTTTACCCATTAAATCAACAACTAACTTCTTGCCTTGATGGGTTGAAGTTGAGCAAAACGCCCTTATTTTAAGTGAGCCCCGTCAAAGCGCAGTGCCAGCATCGTGGAATATCGCCACTTTCCTCACCACCGTTTCCGGGTAGAATGCTCGTTCGCATGCGGCCATGAGGGCTGCACGGGCGACTCACGGGGCCGCCCTCCATCCCTTTAGTGTGGAAGATCCTGCCGATATGTTTGCGCCTTTGTTAAAGAAACTTTTTGGAAGCAAGAACGAGCGTGAAGTCAAACGCATGCTCAAGACGGTGCAGCTCGTCAATGCCTTCGAAGAGCAAATGGTGGCCCTTTCGGACGATCAATTGCGCGCCAAGACCAATGAGTTCAAGGCCCGTATCGCCAAAGGGGAATCCCTCGACAAGCTGTTGCCTGAAGCCTTCGCGGTCGCCCGTGAAGCCGGCAAGCGCGTCATGGGCATGCGCCACTTCGACGTCCAGTTGATCGGCGGCATGACCTTGCATGAAGGCATGATTGCCGAGATGCGTACCGGCGAGGGTAAAACCCTCGTGGCCACCCTGGGCGTTTACCTCAACGCGCTGTCCGGCAAGGGCGTGCACGTTGTGACCGTGAACGACTACCTGGCCCGCCGCGACGCCAACTGGATGCGCCCGCTGTATGAATTCCTCGGCCTGACCGTCGGCGTCGTGACGCCGTTTCAGCCGCCGGAAGAGAAGCGCGCCGCCTACGCTGCCGACATCACCTACGGCACCAACAATGAATTCGGTTTCGACTACCTGCGCGACAACATGGCGTTCAGCATGGAAGAGAAATTCCAGCGCGAACTCAATTTTGCCGTGATCGACGAAGTCGACTCCATCCTCATCGACGAAGCCCGTACCCCGCTGATCATTTCCGGTCAGGCCGAGGACAGTTCCAAGCTGTACATGGAGATCAACAAACTGATCCCGCAGCTGGAACTGCATGTCGAAGAAGTCGAAGGCCAGGTCACCAAGGCCGGTCACTACACCATCGACGAGAAGACCCGTCAGGTCGAACTCAATGAAGCCGGTCACCAGTACATCGAAGAAATGCTCACCGGCGTCGGCCTGCTAGCCGAAGGCGAGAGCCTGTACTCGGCGCATAACCTGGGCCTGCTGACCCACGTTTATTCGGGTCTGCGTGCGCACAAGCTGTTCCACCGCAACGTCGAATACATCGTGCAGGACGGTCAGGTCGTACTGGTCGACGAACACACCGGTCGTACCATGCCGGGTCGTCGTCTGTCCGAAGGCCTGCACCAGGCCATCGAAGCCAAGGAGGGTCTGAACATCCAGGCCGAGAGCCAGACCCTGGCCTCGACCACGTTCCAGAACTACTTCCGTCTGTACACCAAGCTGTCCGGCATGACCGGTACCGCTGACACCGAAGCGTTCGAATTCCACCAGATCTACGGCCTGCAGGTCATGGTGATTCCGCCGAACAAGCCGTTGGCGCGTAAAGACTACAACGACCTGGTGTTCCTGACCGCCGAAGAGAAATACGCGGCGATCATCAACGACATCAAGGAAGGCATGGCCCAGGGCCGTCCGATCCTGGTGGGTACCGCGACCATCGAAACCTCCGAGCACGTGTCCAGCCTGCTCAACAAGGAAGGTATCGAGCACAAGGTACTGAACGCCAAGTTCCACGAAAAAGAAGCCGAGATCATCGCGCAAGCCGGTCGTCCGGGCGCCCTGACCATCGCCACCAACATGGCCGGTCGTGGTACCGACATCCTGTTGGGCGGCAACTGGGAAGTGGAAGTCGCGGCGCTGGAAAACCCGAGTCCTGAGCAGATCGCCCAGATCAAGGCCGACTGGCAGAAACGTCACCAGCAAGTGCTGGAGTCCGGCGGTCTGCAGGTGATCGCCTCCGAGCGTCACGAATCCCGTCGTATCGACAACCAGCTGCGTGGCCGTGCCGGCCGTCAGGGCGATGCCGGTTCCAGCCGCTTCTACCTGTCGCTGGAAGACAGCCTGATGCGCATCTTCGCCTCTGACCGGGTGAAGAACTTCATGAAAGCCCTGGGCATGCAGCCGGGCGAAGCGATCGAGCACCGCATGGTGACCAACGCGATCGAAAAGGCGCAGCGCAAGGTGGAAGGTCGCAACTTCGACATCCGCAAGCAACTGCTCGAGTTCGACGACGTCAACAACGAACAGCGTAAGGTGATCTATCACATGCGTAACACGTTGCTGGCCGCCGACAACATCGGTGAAACCATCGCCGATTTCCGTCAGGACGTGCTCAACGCCACCGTCAGCGCGCACATTCCACCGCAATCGCTGCCAGAGCAGTGGGACGTGGCCGGTCTGGAAGCGTCGATTGCCAGCGACTTCGGGGTGAAACTGCCGATCCAGCAATGGCTCGACGAAGACGATCACCTGTACGAAGAGACCCTGCGCGAGAAGCTGATGGTCGAGCTGATGGCAGCGTACAACGAGAAAGAAGATCAGGCCGGTGCCGAAGCACTGCGCTCGTTCGAGAAACAAATCGTTCTGCGCGTTCTGGACGATCTGTGGAAAGACCACCTGTCGACCATGGATCACCTGCGTCACGGCATCCACCTGCGTGGCTACGCCCAGAAGAACCCGAAGCAGGAATACAAGCGCGAGTCGTTCACGCTGTTCTCCGAGCTGCTGGATTCGATCAAGCGCGACTCAATCCGTGTGCTGTCGCACGTTCAGGTGCGCCGCGAAGATCCGGAAGCCGAAGAACAACGCCTGCGTGAGGAAGCCGAAGCACTGGCCGCGCGCATGCAGTTCGAACACGCCGAGGCCCCTGGTCTGGAGCAGCCGGAAGTGTTAGGTGAAGAGGTCGATGTAGCCCTCGCCACCGCGCCGGTTCGCAACGAGCAGAAGCTGGGTCGCAACGAACTGTGCTACTGCGGTTCGGGCAAGAAATTCAAGCATTGCCACGGGCAGATCCAGTAAACCCCGTTTCAATCGCTGAAATACCCGCGCCGCGACCGGCTCCTGCCGTCGCGGCGTTTTGCCATTTACACCACCGCCATCACTCTGAGCGGTGCTGACATCATTGAGTAAGGAGCGCATTCATGGCTGTTGGTCTTGGTCCTTTGCCAACGTTGCACCCGGTTGCCGGTTTTGAACTCGGTATCGCTTCGGCCGGCATCAAGCGCCCCGGGCGCAAGGATGTGGTAGTGATGCGTTGTGCCGAAGGCTCGACCGTGGCCGGGGTGTTCACGCTGAACGCCTTTTGCGCCGCGCCGGTAATCCTGGCGAAAAAGCGTGTGCAGAACGACGTGCGTTATCTGCTGACCAACACCGGCAACGCCAACGCCGGCACCGGTGAGCCGGGCCTGGCGGCTGCCGAGCGCACCACGGCGAAACTGGCCGAACTGACCGGTGTCGATGCCAGCCAGATCCTGCCGTATTCCACCGGTGTGATCGGTGAACCGCTGCCGGTCGAGAAGATCGAAGGCGCGCTGCAAGCGGCGCTGGATGATCTGTCGGAAAACAACTGGGAAGCGGCCGCCACCGGCATCATGACCACCGACACCCTGCCCAAGGGCGCCAGCCGCCAGTTCCAGCATGACGGCGTGACCATCACCGTTACCGGCATCAGCAAAGGCGCCGGCATGATTCGCCCGAATATGGCAACCATGCTCGGCTACATCGCCACCGACGCCAAAGTTTCCCGCGACGTGCTGCACAACCTGATGCTCGACGGTGCGAACAAATCGTTCAACCGCATCACCATCGACGGCGACACCTCGACCAACGACTGCTGCATGCTGATTGCCACCGGCAAGGCTGCCCTCCCGGAAATCACCCGTGCCGAAGGCGAGCTGTTCGGCAAGCTGAAACAGGCGGTATTCGAAGTGTGCATGGACGTGGCCCAGGCCATCGTGCGTGACGGCGAAGGCGCAACCAAGTTCGTCACCGTTGAAGTCAACGGTGGCGGCAATCATCAGGAATGCCTGGACGTCGGCTACACCGTGGCCCACTCGCCGCTGATCAAGACCGCGCTGTTTGCTTCCGATCCGAACTGGGGCCGTATTCTGGCGGCTGTCGGCCGTGCCGGCGTGCCGAACCTGGATGTGAGCAAGATCGACGTGTTCCTCGGCGACGTGTGCATCGCCAGCCGTGGCGCGCGCGCAGCGACCTACACTGAAGCGCAGGGTTCGGCGGTGATGCAGCAGGAAGAGATCACCATCCGTATCGAACTGGGTCGCGGCGACTGCAGCGAAACCATCTGGACCACCGACCTGTCGCATGAGTACGTGAAGATCAACGCCGAGTACCGCACCTGATTTAATCTGAGACCGAGTCGCCGCCATCGCGCGCGGGCTCACTCCTACAGTAGATTAGTGAACGACACGGATCCCCTGTAGCAGTGAGCCTGCTCGCGATGGCGTTGTGTCAGGCAACATCAATGTTGAATGTGTCGGCCTCTTCGCGGGCAAGCCCGCTCCCACAGGGTTCTGTGGTGTACACGAGATTTGTGCACGACCGAAACTACTGGGGGAGCGGGCTTGCCCGCGAAAGCGTCGGTCCAGTCACTACAAGTCTTGAAGCTTTCCACTGACGAAAAGGCGCCACACCATGTCCCTGCACCTGATCATCGGCGACAAACTGCTTTCCTCCTGGTCTTTGCGCGCCGCCCTGGCGTTGGAACTGACCGGCGCCCCTTACAGCGAAGAACTGATCAAGCTCGGCAAGCCCGACACCCGCGAGCGACTGCTCAAGCATTCGCCGACCGCCAAGGTGCCGTTGCTGCAAACCTCTCGCGGCACCATCGCCGACTCTCTGGCGATTGCCGAATACCTGGCCGAGCAGTTCCCGGCCGAACAGCTCTGGCCGGGCGATGTTTACGCTCGCGCTCAGGCCCGTTCTGCGTGCGCGCAAATGCACAGTGGCTTCTTCGCCATGCGCAATCACATGCCGTTCAACCTGAGCCACGATGCTCCGCTCAACCCGGTACCGCCGGAAGTGAAGGTCGATATCGAACGCATGCTCGCGTTGTGGGCTGAATGCCGCGCCGCCGCCACGGAGCCCGGGCCGTATCTGTTTGGCCGGGTTAGCCTGGCTGACGCGTTCTTCGCACCGATTGCCGTGCGTCTGCGAACTTACCAGGTGCCGTTACCGGCGGTTGATCAAGCCTATGTTGAAACCGTCTACCAATGGCCCGCCTTCAAGGCATGGCAAAAGGCTGGACTGGAGGAGTTGAATCCGTGAAACGCGTACATGTCGCCGCTGCCGTCATTCGTGACGACAGTGGCAAGATCCTGATCGCCCGCCGTGCTGATACCCAGCATCAGGGAGGTCTATGGGAATTTCCCGGTGGCAAGGTCGAGGCTGATGAATCCGTCGAAAGCGCCTTGGCGCGCGAGCTGCACGAAGAGCTGGGCATTGTCGTCGGCGCTGCTCGTCCGCTGATCAAGGTCCGCCATGATTACCCGGACAAGCAGGTGTTGCTGGATGTCTGGGAAGTGTCGCAGTTCAGCGGCGAACCGCACGGTGCCGAAGGTCAGCCACTGGCCTGGGTCAGCGCCAAGGATCTGCTGAACTACGAATTCCCGGCCGCCAACCAGCCGATTGTCGCCGCCGCGCGTTTGCCCGGCGAATACTTGATCACTCCGGAAGATCTGGAAGCCCCGGCCTTGCTGCGCGGCATTCAGAAGGCGATTGCCGGCGGGATCAAACTGATCCAGCTGCGCGCACCGAACGGCTATGACCCCAAGTATCGAGACCTGGCGGTGGATGCGGTCGGCCTGTGTGCTGGCAAGGCGCAGTTGATGATCAAGGGGCCGTTCGAATGGCTCGGTGATTTCCCGTCGGCCGGTTGGCACATTACCGCCGCGCAACTGCGCAAATACGCCGAAGCGGGGCGCCCGTTGCCGGCGGAGCGCTGGCTCGCGGCTTCGTGCCATAACGCTGAGGAGCTGGCGCTGGCCGAGCAAATGGGCGTGGATTTCGTCACGCTGTCGCCGGTACAGCCGACCCTGACCCATCCGGATGCGCAGCCGTTGGGCTGGGAGCAAGCGTCGATGTTGATCGAGGGCTTCAGCAAGCCGGTGTTCTTGCTCGGCGGCGTTGGCCCGGCGGAGCGCGAGAAGGCTTGGGGTGTCGGGGCTCAGGGTGTAGCGGGGATTCGCGCATTCTGGCCGCAAGCTTGATTATGTGCTGAGGCCACTGGCCTCATCGCTGGCAAGCCAGCTCCCACAGGTATTGGATGCACCGCAAATGCGGAGAACGACACAAAACCTTGTGGGAGCTGGCTTGCCAGCGATGGCGGCCGATCAAACACTACGTTCCTGAAGGTTTGGCCGCCGGCTGCCACAGAATCTCTGCAATCCCCTGCCGCCGCGCAATCAACCTTGCGGCCACAAACAGCAAATCTGACAACCGATTGATGTACGCCAACCCCACCCCGGTCAACGGCTCAATCGCATTCAAATGCTGACAGCGCCGCTCGGCACTGCGCGCCAGGCTGCGGCATACATGAGCCTGGGCGATCAGCATCGAACCGCCGGGCAGAATGAAATTCTCCAGCGGCCCCAATTCTTCGTTCCACACATCAATCGCTGCTTCCAGGCGTTCGATTTCCGCCGTGTTCAGCGCCTGATAGGCCGGCATCGCCAGCTCACCGCCCAGATCGAACAAACGATGCTGGCAAGGCGCGAGCACCTCGATCAGTTCATTCAGATCGGGGAACGCCTCGCGCTCGGCGATCAGCCCGGCCAGCAGCACACCGACCTGACTGTTCAGTGTGTCGACTTCGCCAATGGCTTCGATGCGCGGGTGATCCTTGGGCACGCGGCGGCCATCGCCCAGGCCGGTTTCGCCTTTGTCGCCGGTGCGGGTGTAGATCTTCGACAAGCGAAAGCCCATGGGTTACCTCGTTAGTTGATTGGTTTCGGCGGCGATGGCTGCCGGTTGTGTCAGCGGCAGACGCAGGGTGAAACAGGTGCCCTGGCCCGGCGCCGATTGCACTTCCATCTGGCCTTTATGGTTGTTGGTAATGATGAAGTACGACACCGACAGCCCCAGCCCCGTGCCCTGGCCGATTTCCTTGGTGGTGAAAAAGGGCTCGAAGGTGCGTTTGCGCACGCTCTCGCTCATGCCGATGCCGTTGTCTTCGACCTGAATCTCGGCCCATGGCGGATTGAGTCGGGTGCGCAGGATGATCCGCCCGGGCTCGCTGTCATCGTCGCGCTGATGAATGGCTTGCGCAGCGTTTTTCAGCAGGTTGAGCAGCACCTGCTCCAGTTCGTTGGCGGTGCCTGGCACCGGGCCGAGCGCCGGGTCGAACTGGCGGATAATCGCCTGACCCTTGAAGTCGAAACCGATCGCCAGATCGAAGTCGTTGCCGGCAATTTCCACCGCTTGATCGATCAACGCGGGCAGATCGCACGGGGCCATTTGCCGGGTGCTGCGCCGGCTGAAACTGAGCATGTGGGTGACGATTTTTGCCGCGCGGGCGCCGGCCTGCTGGATGCCGTCGAGCAGTTTCGGCACTTCGCGGCTTTGCAGGTAACGGTTGACCGTGTCCAGTTCGATGCCGAGCTGTTCAGCGGTTTCGAGGTTCTTCGGCAGATCCGCCGACAGCCGCCGGCGAATGTTCTGTACGTTGTGCAGGATCGCGCCGAGCGGATTGTTGATCTCATGGGCCATGCCGGCGGCGAGGCCACCGACCGAAAGCATTTTTTCCGATTGCACCATCATTTCTTCCAGCGACAGGCGCTGGGTGATGTCGTCGATGCGGATCACCACACCGCGCCCGGCACCGCCCATCAGTGGGTAGAAGGTCAGGGCGTAATGCTTGGGCTCGTCGTCCTTGAACCAGGTCACCCGCTCGATCTTCGCCACCGTGTGTTCTTCCACGGTCTGCTTGAGTTGCGGCAGAAACGGCTTGAGCGGTTCGAAGGCGAGGAAGATCGGCTGGTTCAACGCTTCATCCAGGCGCGTGCCGGAGAGGGCGCTGGCCTCCTGGTTCCACTGCGTCACGTAGAGCTGTTCGTCGAGGGCGATCAGCGCCGAGGGCATGGAGTCGATGATGCTGTTGAGGTAGTTCTGGAAGCCGGTGAGCTTCTTCTCGATCTTGCTGCGAACCTGGACTTCCAGTTCCAGCTTGCGGTTGGTGTGACGGGTTTCTTCGGCCAGCCCCTGAGCCTGATCGTAGGCGGCCTGCGAGTCATCGCGGGCGCGCTTGAGCTGCTGCTCGCGGGCTTCGATGCGCGAGAGCATGGTGTTGAACGCCTCGGCGAGGCTGCCGATTTCGTCGTGATTGCCGCGCGAGGCGCGCAGGGCGTAGTTCTCTTCGCGAGTGACCTGGCGCGAGAGCTCCTCCAGCTCATGGATCGGGCGGGTGATCAGGCGTTTGATCTGCCGCGCGATTACCAGCCATAGCAGCACGCTGAAAATCAGGATGCCGAGGCTGGCAGTCAGGGTGCCGGTGTAAAACGCCATCGGCAGTTCACTGCTGGCCACCAGCAGCAGATGACCCGGTGCAGTGCCCGGGCGAGGCAAGGTGATCAATTGGTTGCTGCGAAACTCGGTGAGTTGCCAGGCTTCGATGTGTCGATAGTGTTCCGGCAGATTGAGCTTGTCGCCACGCTGCACCTGAGCGAGACGGTCACCTTTGCCGTCATACAGCGCTGCCGCGCGCAGCGGCGAATAACTGTCGAGTTCCTTGAGCAGGCGTTCGGCGCTTTGTGGCGATTCCAGAGCTTGCGCGACCAGGCTCGGGTTGGAGATCAGCCGGCCGATGGTCTGCAGCGCCTGTGGCGCCATGCTTTCCTGGGAGATGTAATAGGCGGCGCTGATAAAAGTCAGGTTGGCGACCAGCAGAACGGTGGTCAACAACACCAGCAGGGCGGCCAGCAGTTTCTGGCCGACCGGCAGGTTTTCAAGGCGCTGGCGCAATGGCATCAGGTTTATCGCAGCAGAGGAACAAGTGGGCAGCGTAGCCGCTGCTCAGTCGCTGGGCAATCCAAGGCTGCGCAGATGCTCGACCAGACGCTGCTGCAATTGCTTGAGGTGCGGCAGGTTCAGTTGATGACGGGTGGCGACTTTGCAGGCGTGGCCCAGCAAGTAGCTGATTTCGGTGCGGCGCTGGTTCGCTACGTCCTGATACATCGACGAGTAGTTGACCGCCGTGGCGTGGATTACTCGTTCGACTTCCTGTTGCAGATTGAGCGCGGCTGCCGGTTGACCGCAACGCTCCAGCAACTCGGCCAGTTCTGCGCACAGCGTGGCGACTTCGCATTGATGCTGCTCCAGTCCGCCGTTACGGCAATCGTGAAGCACGGTCAAAGGATTGATCGCACAATTGAGCGCCAGTTTGCGCCACAGCCGGGTGAGGATGTCGGTGCTCCATTCGTGGGGGATGTTCGCCGCTTGCAGGTCGTCCAGCCAGATCGGCGCCACCGGATGACCGGCATCGCCCAGCCAGGTGAAACCGTGCCCGGCAAACACCACGCGCCAGTCGCCGTCGCGGAATGCGCCTTCGGTGCTGGAGGCGCTGATGCAGCGTGCCTGCGGAACCACCGCTGCGACCGCGTCCTGGCTGCCGAGGCCGTTCTGCAGCAGGATCAGCTCGGCATCTGCGCTCAGGCGCGGGGCGAGGCGGGCGACCGCGCTTTCGGCGTCATAGGCTTTGCAGGCGACCAGCAGGCGGCGGATCGGCTCCGGGTCATCCGCCGTTTGCGCGGGGACGGCATAGGTGGTGGATGCGCCATGCTCGACCAGGGTCAGCCCGCCGGCCGCCTGATAGCTGCGCAAACGCTCGGCATCACGCAGGATCAGCCGCACCGGCAGACCCGCGCGGGCCAGGCGCGTGGCCCAGAGTGTGCCGAGGCTGCCGGCGCCGAGAACGTGCCAGGGGGTGGACATCAGTTTTTCACTCGGTAAGGTACTGGCATGCAAGGCTCGCCGTATCGGTGGGAAAAGACCCGTTATAATGAGCCGGATTTTAACCGCAAGCCAAGCGCGCTCCCTCCTGATCGAGCGCGCCTTTTTATTGGAGAGACTACATGCCGTCGTTCGACGTGGTATCCGAACTGGACAAACACGAGCTGACCAACGCGGTCGAGAACGCCGTGAAGGAACTCGACCGTCGCTATGACCTGAAAGGCAAAGGCAGCTTCGAGTTCAAGGAAAAGGACCTGACCGTCAACCTCACCGCTGAAGCCGGGTTCCAGCTGGAAGCGATGATCGAGATCCTGAAGCTGGCCCTGACCAAGCGCAAGATTGATGTGCAGTGCCTTGAAGTCAAAGACGCCTACGCCTCGGGCAAGCTGATGAAGCAGGACGCGATCCTCAAGGAAGGCATCGACAAGGAGCTGGCGAAGAAAATCGTCGCTCACATCAAGGACGCCAAGCTCAAGGTGCAGGCCGCCATTCAGGGCGAACAGGTGCGTGTGACCGGCAAGAAGCGCGATGACCTGCAGGAAGCCATCGCGGCCCTGCGTGCCAAGGAATTCGGCATGCCGCTGCAGTTCAACAACTTCCGCGACTAAGCTCGGTCAGATGATCTGTGGGAGCGAGCTTGCTCGCGAAAGCTGTATGTCATTCAGCCATGAGTTGACTGACACATCGCCTTCGCGAGCAAGCTCGCTCCCACATTGTTTTATGTATACCTGGCGGTTTCTGCCGCTGATTTTTTACAGCCCGGGTAGCCGGAAATCAGGAGATGGAAGATGGATTTGAATGCTGAGGTAGACAACCTGGTCAAGGCGTCCCAGGCGTGGATTCCGATGATCATGGAATACGGCAGTCGTGTGCTGCTGGCGGTGATTACCCTGGCGATCGGCTGGTGGCTGATCAACAAGGTCACGCAAAAGCTTGGCGGTCTGCTGGCCCTGCGCAATGCCGACCTGGCGCTGCAAGGCTTTATCAGCAGCCTGGCGAACATCATCCTCAAGGTGTTGCTGATCGTCAGCGTCGCCTCAATGATCGGCGTGGAAACCACCTCGTTCGTGGCCGCGATCGGTGCTGCTGGCCTGGCCATCGGTCTGGCGTTGCAGGGCAGCCTGGCGAATTTCGCTGGCGGCGTGCTGATTCTGCTGTTCCGTCCGTTCCGTATCGGCGACTGGATCGAAGCGCAAGGCGTGGCGGGTACTGTCGACAGCATCCAGATTTTCCACACCGTGCTGCGTACCGGTGACAACAAGACCATCATCGTCCCGAACGGCAATCTGTCGAACGGCATCATCACCAACACCAACCGTCAGCCAACCCGTAAAGTGGTGTTCGACGTAGGTGTGGATTACGAAGCGGATCTGCAGAAAGCCCGTCAGGTACTGCTGGATCTGGCCAAGGATGAGCGCGTATTGCAGGACCCTGCGCCACAAGCGGTCATTTCAACGCTGGGTGACAGTTCGATCACTGTTTCCCTGCGTGTATGGGTTAAAACTGCAGACTACTGGGACGTGATGTTCATGTTTAACGAACAGTCGCGTGATCGTTTGAAGACGGCCGGTATTGATATTCCGTTTCCACAGCGGGTGATTCGTGTGGTTCAGGAAACAGCTACACAATGATAGGTTGCTAATTAAATGCCTGACTTGTTGGTCAGGCATTTATGACAAGTGACAGGCAATAAAAAAGGCCCATCCGAAGATGGGCCTTTTTTTATGCTTCCAAACTAACCACTGATAATTACAGGATGTTCAGTGGGTATTCGGTGATCAGGCGGAACTCTTTAACGTCGCCTTCGCCTTCGTCAGCGTTAGCAACGTGCCAGGCTTGACGGATGCGGAAGGACAGGTCTTTCGCTGGGCCAGACTGAACAACGTACTTGGCTTCGAAGTTGGTTTCGTGGTGTTTACCGTCTTCACCGTACAGGCCGGCGTAAGCGCTACCCGCTGGAGTGTGGGTACCGTCGATATCCCAACCTTTAACGTAACGAACCATGAAGCTCAGGCCAGGAACGCCGTACTCGGCCATTTTCAGGTCGTAACGGGCTTGCAGGGATTTCTCGCCTGCACCGTTGAAGTCGGAGTACTGGATGGAGTTGGCGAGGAAGATCGAGTCGCCACCACGGTTGTTCTTGCCTACGCCGATGTAGTCGAACGGAGTGTCGCCGTTGACCTTCTGGAAGGCCAGGGTGAAGGTGTGTGCCTTCAGGAACGACAGGGCGGTTGCCAGCGAGAAGGCGGTGTTGCTGATGTCGCCCGCTTTGGCGCTGCCGGTGTCGGTGGTGCGGTAGATGTTGAAGTCAGTGTTCAGCGAAGTGTCGCCACCGAATGGGGTGGTGAGGTTCACGTTGGCGTAGTACTGGTTCCAGATGTCTTCCAGCTTGGCGCCGTACAGCGAGGCAGTCAGGTTGTCAGTGATGCCGTATTTGCCACCGAAGTAGTCGATGTTTTTGGCTTCAACACCCGCGTAAGTGGCGTAAAGGCCGCCTTCACGAGCGTTTTTGTCCTGGCTGGTGGCCGAGTAGAAGTGACCGGCTTCGAGGTCAAGGTCTTTGACTTCGCTGCTCTGCAACTGGAAGCCAGTGGCCGTTTGCGGAAGGATACGGGAGCCGCCAACAGCGAATACCGGAGCGGTGCTTGGCTGCATGTCACCAAATTTCAGCTCGGTTTTGGAGATGCGGAATTTAACGGCTGCGCCGGCTTTGCCTTGGCTGTCGTTAACGTCGTGTGCATAACCGTTGGCTTTGACGGTGTCGCTACGGCTCATGTTACCGGTGCCGGAAGTACCATCACCGCCATCCAGTTTGACCGCCAGGTAACCGAATGCATCGATACCGACGCCTACGGTGCCTTGGGTGTAACCGGAAGTGAAGTTACCGAGAAAGCCCTGAGTCCAGTCTTTCTGGTCGTGGCCGCCGTTCTTGTTGTCGCGGTTGAAGTAGTAGTTCTTCAACGTTTCGGTGAGTTTTGCATCTTCAACGAAACCTTTGGCTTCTGCCTGGTCACTAACAAACGGGGCGGCCGTAGCCAACTGAGTGCTGGCTGCTGCTGCAACTGCCAGTGCGATTGTGCTCCACTTCATCACGCGCATCGTGATTTGCTCCTTTGGTTTTAGAAGAGTACTGCCGTCCCACCTGTTTTATTATCTGGGCGGCTCTTTCTTTTTGTGTCGGCGCAAACTTATATCACGCCGACAATGTTGGCGATACTTGCTCATACAACCTTTCATGATCTTTACGACGACGTCGCAAACAGCTGGGTTGATGTCGCAAATTCACGTTACCCATGCAGCCGGGCTGACAACTTTATCGCTGTTTCTGGGCCTTTTTGCATCGGTAAAAAAGAGTCCCTGGCAAAACACTTGAATCTCCATTGGGGCAACCCTGCCACCGTATTTGTTTGGTCTCAAGCTGCCACTTCCCGTGGTGCGCTATAGACCATGTGTGTCTCAATGCAACAAGCGTGCACAAAGTGCAGGGTTGCCACGTTTATTTTTCTGCACACCCGCCTTTCGCTGTAAAAACCGCATAAAAACGGGGGTTCAAGCCCTTTTGTATCAGGGGCTTGACGCATACCTTTGCATCGTGTTGTCAGGTTCGCGTGGGGCCATGACAACCAAAAACGTTACCGGTTCACCCCGTCAGTGAGTATTTGGCGGATGCCCGACGCACTGAGCGTAGACGCACTGTGCGGTTTTGGTGCAAAAAATTTACAGGCTGTACCGGATTCATACAGCTTGTGACGAGCCCGCTGTCAATGAATCTGCCCATTTCGGGTGTTTGCCCGTGTCCGGGCACCGTCCTGGCGCTGTAATGGTGCGCGGTCTCTGCAAATGTCCCTTGCCTGGGCTGTGATGGCCTGGGTGGGCACGGCGCTCGTGAAGCCTGATGGATTCGCAGGTATGCTGCCTGCCTGTCGCTTGGTGTGTCGCCTGTCTTTCATGGCCGCTAAGCTGAATTATGTCGATCAGCCGGGAGTGCACGCAGTGTTTGCTTTAGATTCACGACTTCAACAGGACACCCTGACCATCGGTGACTTCCCGCTCTGCCGGCTGCTGCTGTCCAACGATGCCAATTACCCGTGGTTCATCCTGGTGCCACGTCGCGACGATATCAGCGAGTTGTTTCAGTTGGATGTCGCCGATCAGCAGCAGTTGTGGCAGGAGACCACGGCGCTGGCCGAGCTGCTGAAGGATCTGTTCGACGCCGACAAGTTGAACGTTGCAACGCTGGGCAACGTTGTCAGCCAGTTGCACATGCATGTGATCGTGCGCAAGCGTGATGACGCGGCCTGGCCGGCGCCGGTCTGGGGTAAACACCCGGCCAGACCCTACAGCGCCGAGGAGGTTGCGGGCATTCGTGAGCGGCTGAGTCTGGTGCTGACCGAACACTTCACGTTTCTGGAGGGTTGAACCATGAACCTTGAAGAACGCGTCACCGATCTGGAAAGCCGTCTGGCTTTTCAGGATGACACCATTCAGGCGTTGAACGACGAACTGGTGGCGCAGCAGCGCGTGATCGAACGCCTGCAACTGCAGATGGCGGCCCTGCTCAAGCGTCAGGAAGAGATGGTCGGGCAATTCGATTCTTTCGAGGAAGAAGCACCACCGCCGCATTACTGATGCCAACACGTTTGTGCAGGCGTAAAAAAACCGCGAGCAGCCTGGCTGCTCGCGGTTTTTTGTTGCCTCGAATCAGCGACGCGGCAGGGCGGCGATCACGTCCTCGGCTTGCAGGCCTTTGTCCCGGTTCATCACCGAGAACTCCACGCGTTGGCCTTCGACCAGGACGCGGTGGCCTTCGCCACGGATTGCACGAAAGTGCACGAAAATATCATCGCCGGAATCCCGGGAGATAAAGCCGAAGCCTTTGGACGTGTTGAACCACTTGACGGTACCGGTATCGCGGTTGCTCATGTCATAGGTAGTCGGTGCGGCGGCCGGTGAAGACTTGTAGAAGCTGATGGCCAGATGCAGGACCACGGCAACCAGGGCGATCACCAGGCTGAACAACACGGCCGGTTGACCGGCGATGACAGGCATCGGTGCGATCAGGGTCAGGGTTTGCAGGACGACAGTCAGCACGAGAAGAGCGCTGACCAGATTTTGCAGATGCTGGCGCGGGCCTTTGTTCCAGTAAGGAATCACTGGAGCGATGACCAGATTCAGCAGGCCGAAAAAGGCCAGGTAAAGTGCATCGGGTTGTTGCAGGTAAGGAACAGCTTCGGCTTTCAAGCTGGGTATGAACGACAGCAGCAAAGCCGCTGCGCCCATTAGCAGGTGGACGATTTTCAACATTTTGATTGGCTCACGTTATGACGGCTCACAAGGAAGAGCTGAAGGCGCACGGTTCGCTTCGGAAACAATAAAGAGGCGTTGGACACGTGCCCGGCATCAGCCTATGCGCGAGGCCCCGAAAAATGGGGCATAGCGACACACTGCCTATTTAACAGCAAAGCCTGCAGCGACTCAAATCACCCCGGCCAGCGGCACCTGCCCGGTCGATTTGTCGCACGGCGAGCGAAAATTGCCGGCTGCGAGGTCGCGGCTCCCTTGCTAGAGTGGGTCTGCACCTGTTGGATGAATTCAATCGCCTTAGGGGGTAAGCATGGCAATCGATATCGGTATCAGTGAAGAAGACCGCAAGTCCATCGTCGAGGGGCTGTCGCGGTTGTTGTCGGACACCTATGTGCTGTATCTGAAAACCCATAACTTCCACTGGAACGTCACAGGTCCCATGTTCAGGACCCTGCATCTGATGTTCGAAGAACAATACAACGAGCTGGCGCTGGCGGTGGATCTGATCGCCGAGCGTATCCGCGCCCTGGGTTTTCCGGCGCCGGGTGCCTACGCGACTTACGCGCGACTCTCCTCCATTAAAGAGGAAGTCGGCGTGCCAAGCGCCGAGGACATGATCAAGCAGTTGGTCGAGGGCCAAGAGGCTGTGACTCGTACCGCTCGCGGGATCTTCCCGCTGTTGGACAAGGTCAGTGACGAGCCGACAGCCGACCTGCTGACTCAGCGCATGCAGGTGCATGAGAAGACTGCGTGGATGCTGCGCGCGTTGCTCGAGACCTGACAAGCGTTTGCGCGGATGTCCGGGGGGATGTCCGCGTACTGTTTCAAATCTTACTGAACATGTCGGCTTATCCTACGTTGCTGGGCAACTAGTCATCTGGCGCTGACTTTGCGTCTGCGTTTTTATGAAGGCACAGGATGTTGTCTTTATTACAAGCAGCGATGGCAAAGGAGTGTCAGCGATATGGTAGGTGGAGACAGGCGATGCGAGCATGTCGGTTCGCAACGGGAAATGAAGGTCGATCCGTTTGTCAGCGATTTTGATTTTGAGTTGATCCGGCCGCTGGCAAGGTCGGTGCGTTTGAACGGGTTTGCCACTTGCTTGAGGCTCGAGCAGGTTTACTGGAACATTCTTGGTGACATGGCCGGGCACAACGGCTGTTCGGTCAGTACGCTGCTGTCACATGTGGACCGTGAAGTGCACCTGCGCCACGGCGGGGTGAAAAACTTCAGCGGTCTGGTGCGGGTGGTGTGTGTGATGAATGGTCTGCGGGATACCCCGGCGACCGTCATGCCCGGAACGACCAATACTTGAAATGACGTGGCGGGCTGTGCAGTCTTACGGCTGCACAGCCCGCATTTAATGGATATAATCCCGCTCTTTCGCCGCAAAGCCCTGCGCGCGGTGGCAATCTGATCGCCGAGACACCCCCATGCCGATGTACGATTACCAATGTGCTTCCTGTGGTCATCAGTTGGAAGCCATTCAAAAGATCAGCGAGGCACCGCTGGTCGACTGCCCTGCCTGTCAGGCGCCAGAGCTCAAAAAACAGCTGTCCATGCCGGGTTTTCGCCTCAGCGGCAGCGGTTGGTACGAAACCGATTTCAAGACCGGAGCCAAGAAGAATCTGGCCGGTGGCGACAAATCTGACTAGGGTTCAGGCCCAGGTCGAACGACACGCGTGAGATTCCGCAGTGCTTGAGTGCGACGGTATCTCCACCGAATTTCGAATTACGAGAAGCGAAACCACTACCATGATGCGCAGCCATTATTGCGGCCAACTGAACGAAAGCCTGGAAGGCCAGGAAATTACCCTTTGCGGATGGGTTCACCGTCGTCGCGACCACGGCGGGGTGATTTTCCTCGATATCCGTGATCGTGATGGTCTGGCGCAGGTGGTGTTCGATCCGGATCGCGCCGAAAGCTTCGCCGCCGCCGATCGCGTGCGCAGCGAGTACGTGGTGAAAATCACCGGCAAGGTGCGTCTGCGTCCGGCTGGTGCAACCAATGCCAACATGGCGTCGGGCATGATCGAAGTGCTGGGCTACGAGCTGGAAGTGCTGAACGAAGCGGAAACCCCGCCGTTCCCGCTCAACGAATACTCCGACGTCGGCGAAGAAACCCGTCTGCGCTACCGCTTCCTCGATCTGCGTCGTCCGGAAATGGCCGAGAAGCTGCGTCTGCGTTCGCGCATGACCACCAGTATCCGTCGCTTCCTCGACGAGAACGGCTTCCTTGACGTGGAAACGCCGATCCTGACCCGCGCGACCCCGGAAGGTGCTCGCGACTACCTGGTGCCGAGCCGTACTCACGCCGGTTCCTTCTTCGCCTTGCCGCAATCGCCTCAGCTGTTCAAGCAACTGCTGATGGTTGCCGGTTTCGACCGCTACTACCAGATCGCCAAGTGCTTCCGTGACGAAGACCTGCGTGCCGACCGTCAGCCTGAGTTCACTCAGATCGACATCGAGACCAGCTTCCTCGACGAAAGAGACATCATGGGCCTGACCGAAGGCATGATCCGCAACCTGTTCAAGGAAGTGCTGGATCTGGAGTTCGGCGAATTCCCGCACATGACCTTCGAAGAAGCCATGCGTCGTTACGGCTCCGACAAGCCGGACCTGCGTAACCCGCTGGAACTGGTCGACGTTGCCGATCAACTCAAAGAAGTCGAATTCAAGGTCTTCAGCGGCCCGGCCAACGATCCGAAATGCCGTATCGCTGCACTGCGTGTTCCAGGCGGAGCGAGCATGCCGCGCAAGCAGATCGACGACTACACCAAGTTCGTCGGCATCTACGGTGCCAAGGGCCTGGCGTACATCAAGGTCAACGAGCGCGCTGCCGGTGTTGACGGTCTGCAATCGCCGATCGTGAAAAACATCCCTGAAGCCAACCTGAACGTGATCCTTGATCGCGTTGGTGCAGTTGACGGCGACATCGTGTTCTTCGGCGCCGACAAGGCCAAGATCGTCAGCGAAGCCCTCGGCGCGCTGCGTATCAAGCTGGGCCACGACCTCGACCTGCTGACCTGCAAATGGGCGCCAATGTGGGTCGTCGACTTCCCGATGTTCGAAGAAAACGACGACGGTAGCTTCTCTGCGTTGCACCACCCGTTCACCGCACCGAAGTGCTCGCCTGAAGAGCTGGAAGCCAATCCGGCCGGCGCTCTGTCCCGTGCCTACGACATGGTACTGAACGGCACCGAGCTGGGCGGCGGTTCGATCCGTATCCACCGCAAGGAAATGCAGCAAGCGGTGTTCCGCCTGCTGGGCATCAACGAAGCGGAACAGGAAGAGAAGTTCGGCTTCCTGCTCGACGCGCTGAAGTACGGTGCGCCGCCGCACGGTGGTCTGGCCTTCGGTCTGGACCGTCTGGTGATGCTGATGACCGGCGCCCAGTCGATCCGTGAAGTGATTGCTTTCCCGAAAACCCAGAGTGCTGCGGACGTCATGACGCAAGCGCCGGGTGTGGTGGATGCCAAGGCGCTGCGCGAGCTGCACATTCGTTTGCGCGAAACGCCAAAGGCTGAGTAAGACGGGCCTGAAGGCGCATCTTCGGATGCGCCTTTTTTCTTTCTATAGAGAGCAGGTCGAGATTTTTTGTTTGCTGGCCACTGCGTGAGCAGGGCGGGCAACGTTTCAAGAGAATTCGGAGCGAGTTATGGCAGGTCATTCCAAGTGGGCGAACATCAAGCACCGCAAAGAACGTCAGGATGCCAAGAGAGGCAAGATCTTCACCAAGTGGATCCGTGAACTGACCGTTGCGGCCCGTCAGGGCGGCGGCGATCCGGGTTCCAACCCGCGTCTGCGCCTGGCCCTGGACAAGGCCCTCGGTGCGAACATGAGCCGCGACATCATCGACCGCGCCGTGGCACGTGGCGCCGGTGCGACGGAAGCGGACAACGTTGAAGAGCTGACCTATGAAGGTTACGGCCCGGGCGGCGTGGCGGTGATGGTCGAATGCATGACCGACAACCGCAACCGTACCGCTGCAGCCGTCCGCCATGCATTCAGCAAATGCGGCGGCAACCTCGGCACCGACGGTTCGGTGGCGTACCTGTTCGAGCGCAAAGGGCAGATCAGCTTTGCCCCGGGCGTCGATGAAGACGCCCTGACCGAAGCGGCGCTGGAAGCCGATGCCGACGACGTGGTCAGCCATGAAGACGGCTCGATCGACGTGTTCACCTCGTTCACCAGCTTCTATGCCGTGCGCAACGCGCTGGAAGCGGCGGGGTTCAAGGGCGACGACGCGGAAATCGTCATGCAGCCGACCACCAGCGCCGAACTGGATCTGGAAGGCGCGGAGAAGGTGCTCAAGCTGATCGACATGCTTGAGGATCTGGATGACGTGCAGAACGTCTATTCCAACGCGGACATTCCGGAAGACGTGGCCGCTCAGCTCGGTTAAGAGCGACTACGATTCAATGTGGGAGCTGGCTTGCCAGCGATGGCGTCGGCACCTCAGGCAATGATGGCGCCTGACACTCCGTCATCGCTGGCAAGCCAGCTCCCACATTTGTTTTTGTGTTATTTCGAACCAGCAGGCGTTATGACATTAATTCTGGGTATCGACCCCGGCTCGCGCATCACCGGTTACGGGATTGTTCGCGATACCGGACGTGGCGGCTGCATCTATGTGGCCTCGGGCTGCATCCGTACCGGCGCTGGCGAGCTGCATGAGCGGCTGCAGATCGTTTATCGCGGTGTGCGTGAAATCATTCAGACCTATGGCCCGGTGACCATGGGCATCGAAAAAGTGTTCATGGCGAAAAACGCCGATTCCGCCCTCAAACTCGGGCAGGCCCGCGGCGCCGCCATTGTGGCTGGCGCCGAGGAGAGCCTGGAGATTGCCGAGTACACCGCGACTCAGGTCAAGCAAGCCGTGGTCGGCACCGGCGCGGCCAATAAAGAACAGGTGCAGATGATGGTCATGCACATGCTCAAGCTGACCAGCAAGCCGCAGATCGATGCCTCGGATGCTCTGGCCATTGCCATTTGTCACGCGCATACCCGTTCCAGCCTGCTGCCGCATGGTTTGGGAACCGCACGCAGTCGTGGCGGGCGCCTGCGTCTCTGATAGCATCAGCAATCATTTTTGCGGAACGCGGATTTCGCGCCTGGGTCGTCGGCCCGATTCCCGCCTTCCATCTGTCGCCAGCCCACGGCTGGCCAACGCTCAAGGATCTGAAACGTGATTGGACGCTTGCGCGGCACCCTGGCTGAGAAACAGCCGCCGCACCTGATTCTGGATGTAAACGGCCTCGGGTATGAGCTAGAAGTGCCCATGACCACCCTTTATCGTCTGCCGTCGGTCGGTGAACCGCTGACGCTGCACACCCATTTGGTCGTACGCGAAGACGCGCAGTTACTCTATGGCTTCGCTGGCAAGCGTGAGCGAGACTTTTTTCGTGAGTTGATCCGTCTCAATGGTGTCGGGCCGAAACTGGCCCTGGCGCTGATGTCGAGTCTGGAAGTCGATGAGCTGATCCGCTGCGTGCAATCGCAGGACACCTCGGCGTTGACCAAGGTCCCGGGTGTCGGCAAGAAAACCGCTGAGCGCCTGTTGGTCGAACTCAAGGATCGCTTCAAGGCCTGGGAAACCTCGCCAGCCATGTTCGCTCTGGTGCCGAACCAGCCGGACGGCCCGGCGCCGGTCAGCACTGCCGAGAACGATGCCGTCAGTGCGCTGATTTCCCTGGGCTACAAGCCGCAGGAAGCGAGCAAGGCGATTACCGCCATCAAGGACAAGAATTTGAGCAGTGAAGACCTGATCCGCCGTGCCCTGAAGGGAATGATTTAAGTGATTGAAGCTGATCGTCTGATCGCCGCCGCGCACAGTCCGCGCGAGCGCGAAGAAGTCCAGGATCGGGCCATTCGTCCGGTCAGTCTGGCCGACTATATTGGCCAGCCGACCGTGCGCGAGCAGATGGAACTGTTCATCCAGGCGGCGCGTGGCCGTAGTGAATCCCTCGACCACACGCTGATCTTCGGCCCGCCGGGTCTGGGCAAAACCACACTGGCCAACATCATCGCCGAGGAAATGGGCGTGTCGATCAAGAGCACGTCCGGTCCGGTACTTGAACGTCCGGGCGATCTGGCGGCTCTGCTGACCAACCTTGAGCCGCACGACGTGTTGTTCATCGACGAAATCCATCGTCTGTCACCCATCGTTGAAGAAGTGCTGTACCCGGCGATGGAGGACTTCCAGCTCGACATCATGATCGGTGAAGGGCCGGCGGCACGCTCGATCAAGCTGGATCTGCCACCGTTCACTCTCGTGGGCGCCACAACCCGTGCCGGCATGCTGACCAATCCGTTGCGTGACCGCTTCGGTATCGTCCAGCGTCTTGAGTTCTACAGCACGGCGGATCTGGCGACGATTGTCAGTCGTTCGGCGTCTATTCTCGGACTGCCGCTGGACCCGGAGGGCTCTTTTGAAATTGCTCGTCGTGCTCGCGGTACGCCGCGGATCGCCAACCGTCTGCTGCGGCGGGTACGCGATTTTGCCGAAGTGCGGGCCAAGGGCCACATCACCAAGTCGGTGGCCGATCTGGCGTTGAACCTGCTGGACGTCGACGAACACGGCTTCGATCACCAGGACCGGCGCTTGCTGCTGACCATGATCGAGAAGTTCGATGGCGGCCCGGTGGGCATTGACAGTCTGGCGGCGGCGATCAGTGAAGAGCGCCACACCATCGAGGACGTGCTGGAGCCGTACCTGATTCAACAGGGCTACATCATGCGTACGCCGCGGGGCAGGGTGGTGACGCGGCATGCGTACCTGCATTTCGGTTTAAACATTCCGTCACGAATGGGCGAGATGCCCGTGGCAGACGAGTTTCTCGATGCCGTGGACGATTGATACACATTTTTTGGCGATTTATTCAGCGTTTGTACTGTCACAGGACGGTACTTTTGCGGTAAAGCCTTAAACACTGAAAAAACAGTTGCCTGGCCGGATTGGCAACCCGAGGAGTAAGCACTAGAGTATGCGCGCGCAAAACGGGCTTGAGCCGTTCGCACATCGTTGTCGCGTTTATTACGAGGACACCGATGCGGGCGGCATCGTGTATTACGTTAATTACCTCAAGTTTATGGAACGGGCTCGAACCGAGCGGCTCCGGACGCTGGGCTTTGCCCAGTCGGAACTGGCCGGAGAGGACCTGTTGTTTGTCGTGCATTCCAGCGAAGCGCGCTACCACGCGCCGGCGCGACTGGACGACGAACTGCTGGTAAGCGCTGATGTAATCGAATTGAACCGTGCCAGCCTGCGCTTCAAACAGCAGGTCAGGCGGGCCACGGATAATGTGCTGCTCTGTGAAGGGCAGTTTCTGGTGGCCTGCGTGCGCACCGACAGTTTGAAACCCCGGGCCATGCCCGAATCCTTGCGTGCGGCCTTTGCCGACGCGGGCGGCACGGGTACACACTCAAAGCAGGAGATAAAGCGTGGAAGCTAACGTCGTCGACCATTCCTCCATGTGGAGCCTGGTCAGCAATGCCAGCATCGTGGTGCAGTTGGTAATGTTGACCCTGGTGGCCGCATCGGTGACCTCATGGATCATGATCTTTCAGCGCAGCAATCTGCTGCGCGCCGGTCGACGCGCCCTGGAGAGCTTTGAAGAGCGCTTCTGGTCGGGTATCGACCTGTCCAAGCTGTACCGTCAGGCCGGCAGCAACCCGGATCCGGATTCCGGCGTGGAGCAGATCTTCCGTGCCGGCTTCAAGGAATTCTCCCGTCTGCGTCAGCAGCCAGGTGTTGACCCGGAAGCGGTGATGGAAGGTGTGGCGCGGGCCATGCGCGTTGCCATCTCCCGCGAAGAAGAAAAGCTGGAGCAGAGCCTGCCGTTTCTCGCCACCGTGGGTTCGGTCAGCCCGTACATCGGTCTGTTCGGTACCGTGTGGGGCATCATGAACTCCTTCCGCGGTCTGGCCAGCGCCCAGCAGGCGACCCTGGCCACCGTGGCCCCGGGCATCGCCGAAGCCCTGATCGCCACTGCGATCGGCCTGTTTGCCGCGATCCCGGCCGTTATCGCTTACAACCGTTTCTCTGCCCGCAGCGAAACCTTGCTGAGCCGCTACTACACCTTCGCCGATGAGTTCCAGGCGATCCTGCACCGCAAAGTGCACACCAGCGAAGAATAAGCAGGTATTTCCCGATGGCTTTAATCGCTCGAGCCCGAAACAAGCGCAAGCCGGTCGCCGAGATGAACGTGGTGCCATACATCGACGTGATGCTGGTGCTGCTGGTTATCTTCATGGTGACCGCGCCGATGCTCAATCAGGGCGTGAAAGTGGATCTGCCCAAGGTTTCCAGCGAAGCCTTGCCGCAGGACAACAACACTCAGGTGCTGACCATTTCGATCAAGGCTGACAAGACCTACTACTGGAACCTTGGCAGCGAAGTCGATACTGAAAAGCAGCAGGACAGGGCAATGACGCTGCCACAGATGACTGACGCAGTGACCAAGATCATTCGCGCCGGCACCGAAGGCGGCAAGCGTACCCAGGTCTTTATCCGTGGCGACAAGTCGGTCGACTACGGCGCCGTCATGGGTGCCATGGGCGGGTTGCAGAAAGCCGGGGTCGGTAATGTTGGTTTGATTACCGAGGCCCCCTGATGCAGCAACAGCGAGAGCCGTCCGCCTCGGAAAGCTACTTCTGGCCCAGTGTTCTGGCGATTGTCCTGCACGTGCTGGTGTTCGGCATGCTGTTCGTCAGTTTCGCCTTCACACCCGAGTTGCCGCCGGCCAAGCCGATTGTCCAGGCGACCCTGTACCAGCTGAAATCGAAAAGTCAGGCAACCACCCAGACCAATCAGAAGATTGCGGGTGAGGCGAAGAAATCCGCCGCGCGCCAGACCGAAGTCGAGCAGATGGAACAGAAAAAGGTCGAGCAGGAAGCGGTGAAGGCTGCGGAACAAAAGAAAGAAGAAGCGGCTCAAAAGGCCGAGGAAGCCAAGAAGGCCGACGAGGCGAAGAAAGCGGACGAGGCGAAAAAGGCTGATGAAGCCAAGAAAGCCGACGATGCGAAGAAAGCCGAGGCCAAGAAGGCAGAAGAGAAACAATTGGCTGATATAGCCAAGAAGAAAGCCGAAGAAGAAGCCAAGAAGGCGGCTGAAGAAGAGGCCAAGAAAGCGGCCGCTGAAGAAGCCAAGAAGAAGATCGTCGAAGACGCGAAGAAGAAAGCCGCCGAAGACGCCAAGAAAAAAGCTGAAGCTGAAGAGGCGAAGAAGAAAGTCGCCGACGAAGCGAAGAAGAAAGCTGCTGCCGATGCTGCGAAGAAAAAATCGCAGGAAGCGGCACGTAAATCCGCCGAAGAGAAAAAGGCTCAGGCCCTGGCAGATTTGCTTTCCGATACGCCACAGCGTCAGCAGGCCTTGGCCGATGAGCAGGGTGACGAAGTCGCGGGCAGTTTCGATGACCTGATTCGTGCGCGGGCAGCGGAAGGCTGGGCTCGTCCTCCTTCGGCACGCAAAGGCATGACGGTCGTGCTGCAAATCGGCATGTTGCCGGACGGTACGGTGACTTCGGTCAGCGTGGCCAAATCCAGTGGCGACGGTCCGTTCGATGCTTCGGCGGTCGCGGCGGTCAAAAATATTGGACGTTTGACGGAAATGCAGGGAATGAAGCCGAGCGATTTCGCTCCGTATCGTTCATTCAAGATGACATTCACACCTGAGGATCTAGCCTTGTGAGAAACCTTCTTCGAGGAATGCTGGTCGTGATCTGCTGCATGGCAGGGATCGCGATGGCTGATGAAAAGAACATTCTGGTCACCAGCGGCAGCGATCGGGCGACTCCGATTGCCGTCGTACCGTTCGGTATGCAGGGCGGTGCCGTGTTGCCGGACGACATGGCTGAAATCATTGGTAACGATTTGCGGAACTCGGGCTATTACTCGCCGATTCCAAAGCAGAACATGATCAGCCAGCCAAGCCAGCCGAGCGAAATCATCTTCCGTGACTGGAAGGCGGTGGGTGCTCAATACATGATGGTTGGCAGCATTGCGCCAGCGGGCGGTCGTCTGCAGGTGCAGTGGGCACTGTTCAACGTGGCCACCGAGCAGAAAGTGGCTGACGGCAGTGTTTCCGGTACCACCGAGCAACTGCGTGACATGGCGCACTTCATTTCGGACCAGTCGTTCGAAAAACTCACCGGTATCAAAGGTGCGTTTTCGACCCGTCTGCTGTACGTGACAGCCGAGCGTTTCTCCGAGAAGAACACTCGCTACACCCTGCAGCGTTCGGACTACGACGGTGCCCGTGCCGTGACTCTGCTGCAATCGCGCGAGCCGATCCTGTCGCCGCGTTTCGCACCGGATGGCAAGCGCATTGCCTACGTGTCGTTCGAGCAGAAGCGTCCACGGATCTTCATGCAGAACATCGACACCGGTCGCCGTGAGCAGATCACCAACTTCGAAGGCCTGAACGGCGCACCAGCCTGGTCGCCGGATGGCAATCGCCTGGCGTTCGTACTGTCGAAAGACGGCAACCCGGACATCTATGTGATGAACCTGGGTTCGCGTCAGATCACTCGTGTGACTGCAGGCCCTGGCATCAACACCGAACCGTACTGGGGCAAGGATGGTTCGACCATCTACTTCACCTCGGACCGTGGCGGCAAGCCGCAGATCTACAAGACCAGCGCCAGCGGCGGTGGTGCCGAGCGTGTGACCTTCATTGGCAACTACAACGCCAACCCGAAGCTTTCGGCTGATGAAAAGACCCTGGTGATGATCCATCGCCAGGACGGTTTCACCAATTTCAAGGTGGCGGCCCAGGATTTGCAGCGAGGCAGTGTAAAGATCCTCACTGATAGCACTCTGGACGAGTCACCCACTGTTGCGCCCAACGGCACCATGGTAATCTACGCCACCCGCCAGCAGGGCCGGGGAGTCTTGATGCTCGTGTCCATTAATGGACGCGTGAGGCTCCCGCTTCCTACCGCACAAGGCGAAGTCAGAGAACCGTCCTGGTCCCCTTACCTGAACTGACGCGGCGCTTTACGTTTTACTTAACACACTGGGGTTCATTAGGAGTTTCACGATGGAAATGCTGAAGTTTGGTAAATTTGCTGCGCTGGCTCTGGCCATGGCTGTAGCTGTAGGTTGCTCGTCCAAAGGCGGCGACAACGCCGGTGAAGGCGCTGTTGATCCAAACGCTGGTTACGGCGCAAACACTGGTGCCGTTGACGGTTCCCTGAGCGAAGAAGCTGCTCTGCGCGCAATCACCACCTTCTACTTCGAATACGACAGCTCGGACCTGAAGCCAGAAGCCATGCGCGCTCTGGACGTTCACGCCAAAGACCTGAAAGCAAACGGCGCTCGCGTTGTTCTGGAAGGCAACACCGACGAACGTGGTACTCGTGAGTACAACATGGCACTGGGCGAGCGTCGTGCGAAAGCCGTTCAGCGCTACCTGGTACTGCAAGGTGTTTCCCCAGCTCAGCTGGAACTGGTTTCCTACGGCGAAGAGCGTCCAGTTGCTACCGGCAACGACGAGCAGTCCTGGGCTCAAAACCGTCGCGTCGAACTGCGTAAGTAATTCGATATGCGAACGTGCCGTCGTGCTGTAACTGTTCTGGCTCTCAGCCTCGCGCCGCTTGCGGCGTGGGCTGCGGTTCCTGTGGTCGATGACAACTCCGGTTATAACAATAGCGGGAGCAGTTATCCGCCTGCGGGTTACGGTACGAACGGCGCCTATGCCGGGGGAGCGGCTTCGGCCCCTGCCTCGGCACAGGGCATGCTGTTCAACCAACTGCAACAGATGCAGGATCAGATATCGCGCCAGCAAGGTGTGATCGAAGAACTGCAGAATCAGGTTGCGCGCATGAAGCAGGAATCCCTGGAGCGATACCAGGATCTTGATCGGCGCATAGGATCCGGTGCTGCACCTGCCGCGACTCCTGAGAATTCTTCTGCCGGTGGCGATGCAAGTGCTGCTGCCGGTGCTGCCGCTGGCGCCGGGGCTACTGCCGCCCAGGCACCTGCTGCCAGTAGCGAACCGGGTGATCCGGCCAAGGAAAAGCTGTATTACGATGCGGCTTTCGACCTGATCAAAGCCAAGGATTTCGACAAGGCCAGCCAGGCTTTCTCGGCATTCCTGCGCAAATACCCGAACAGCCAATATGCGGGCAATGCCCAGTACTGGTTGGGCGAAGTGAACCTGGCCAAGGGCGATCTGCAAGGTGCGGGTCAGGCTTTTGCCAAGGTTTCACAGCTCTATCCCAAGCACGCCAAAGTGCCGGATTCGCTGTACAAGCTGGCTGATGTAGAGCGCCGCCTCGGTCATACCGACAAGGTCAAAGGCATACTGCAACAGGTGGTTTCCCAATACCCGGGGACCTCCGCTGCTCAGTTGGCCCAACGCGATCTGCAACGCATGTAAGTGTGTTTGACCCGTTTGGAAGAAACCCGCGCTTGTCGCGGGTTTTTTCGTTAGAATTCACGCCCTTTTTCTGAAACACGCTTCTGGTGATCTACGCGTTGGCGGGGTTGCCTGAAGTGCCTGACGGAGGCGGACAGCCTGTTTAGCTGTTACGCCCGTGGCGACTATGCAAGACACATTGAGAATCACCGAAGTTTTCTACTCGTTGCAGGGGGAAACGCGGACTGCCGGGCTGCCCACGGTTTTTGTGCGCCTGACCGGTTGCCCATTGCGTTGCCAATACTGCGACAGTGCCTATGCGTTCAGCGGCGGTACGATCCGCACCCTCGACGACATCCTCGAGCAAGTGGCCGGGTTTCGCCCACGCTATGTCTGTGTGACCGGCGGTGAGCCTTTGGCACAGCCCAATGCCATCCCTTTGCTCAAGCAGCTGTGCGATGCCGGTTATGAAGTGTCACTGGAAACCAGCGGTGCGCTCGATATCTCGGCGGTCGATCCGCGCGTCAGTCGCGTTGTCGACCTGAAGACGCCGGACTCCAAAGAGGCGCACCGCAACCGCTACGAAAACATCGAACTGTTGACGCCCAACGATCAGGTGAAGTTTGTCATCTGCTCGCGGGACGACTATGACTGGGCGGTCTCGAAGCTGATCCAGTACGGTCTTGATCGCCGTGCGGGTGAAGTGCTGTTTTCCCCAAGTCATCATGACCTCAATGCCAGGGATCTGGCGGACTGGGTGGTGGCAGATAACCTGCCAGTGCGGTTGCAGTTGCAGCTGCATAAATATCTATGGAATGACGAGCCGGGGCGCTGATATGACTGAACAACTGAACACTCACGAAAAACGTGCGGTAATCCTGTTATCGGGTGGCCTCGATTCGGCCACTGTGGTCGCGATGGCCCGGGCTGAAGGTTACGCCTGCTACACCATGAGTTTCGATTACGGCCAGCGCTCTCATGCGGAGCTGCATGCCGCCGCGCGCGTCGCTCGCGATCTGGGTGTGGTCGAGCACAAAGTGATCGGCCTGAACCTCAACGGCATGGGCGGCTCGGCGCTGACCGACACCAGCATCGACATCCCGGAAGAGCTGGGCGAGGGCATCCCGGTGACCTACGTGCCGGCGCGCAACACGGTGTTTCTGTCGCTGGCACTGGGCTGGGCCGAAGTGCTCGGCGCGCGTGACATCTTTATCGGCGTCAACGCCGTGGACTATTCCGGTTACCCGGATTGCCGTCCCGAGTTCATTGAATCGTTCGAGCGCATGGCCAACCTGGCAACCAAGGCGGGTGTGGAAGGCAACGGTTTCCGTATCCAGGCGCCGCTGCAGAACCTGAGCAAGGCGCAGATCGTCCAGGCGGGCGTGAAGCTGGGCGTCGATTATGGCCTGACCGTTTCCTGCTATCAGGCGGACGATGAAGGCCGTGCGTGCGGTAAATGCGACAGCTGCCGCCTGCGTGCAGAGGGCTTTGCGGCGGCCGGTGTAAGCGATCCAACACCTTATTTTTGATTTTTTTCAAAAAGGTGTTGAATAGTCCTTAAAAATCAGTATTATACGCGCCACCACACAGCGGGTCGTTAGCTCAGTTGGTAGAGCAGTTGGCTTTTAACCAATTGGTCGTAGGTTCGAATCCCACACGACCCACCATATTTGGCGGTTTAGAAAATCCGGAAGGCCCACGAAAGTGAGGATTTCCGGGTTTTTTTTTGCCTGCGAATCAGGCACCGCTCCTTTCATCATTGCCTGCGCTGACACAGGTCAGAATCATCTTTTGTATCAACGGGATATTCTGTAGCCTTGCGCAGCTTCAATGCTGTCCGTGCCTGATAATACTCACTCTCCCGGCGGTACCCTCAAGTGGTCCGGAGCCGGGTGTATACTCGACTTTCGCGCGAAAGCGCCTGCAGGTCTTGCGAACATGACGCAGATTTCCGAACGCCTTCTGGTTCAAGCCCACCTCGATGCCAAACAGCCCAAACCGCTGACTGCCGAGGAAGAGGCCTACTACCGTTCTGCCATCGCCGCCGAGCTCAAGGCTCAGGACGCGGTACTGGTGGCCCACTTCTATTGCGATCCGGTGATTCAGGCCCTGGCCGAAGAAACCGGCGGCTGTGTGTCCGACTCCCTCGAAATGGCGCGCTTCGGCAACGCTCACCCGGCCAAGACCGTGGTGGTCGCCGGCGTAAAGTTCATGGGCGAGACCGCGAAGATCCTCAACCCGGAAAAACGCGTGCTGATGCCGACCCTGGACGCGACCTGCTCGCTGGACCTCGGTTGCCCGGTGGACGAGTTTTCGGCGTTCTGCGATCAGCACCCGGAGCGCACAGTGGTGGTGTACGCCAACACTTCGGCCGCAGTCAAAGCCCGCGCTGACTGGGTGGTGACGTCGAGCTGCGCACTGGAGATCGTCGAAAGCCTGATGGACAACGGCGAGACCATCATCTGGGGCCCGGACAAGCATCTGGGTACTTACATTCAGCGCAAGACCGGCGCCGACATGCTGCTGTGGGACGGTGCCTGCATCGTCCACGAAGAATTCAAATCCAAGCAGCTCGAAGATATGAAAGCGCTGTACCCGGACGCCGCGATTCTGGTGCACCCGGAGTCACCGACCTCGGTGATCGAGCTGGCCGATGCAGTAGGTTCCACCAGTCAGTTGATCGCAGCCGCGCAAAGCCTGCCGAACAAGACCCTGATCGTCGCCACTGACCGCGGCATTTTCTACAAGATGCAGCAGTTGTGCCCGGACAAGGTCTTCATCGAGGCGCCAACCGCCGGTAACGGCGCCGCGTGCCGCAGTTGCGCACATTGCCCGTGGATGGCCATGAACACCCTTGAGCGCACGCTCAAGAGCCTGAAGGAAGGGACGAACGAGATCTTTGTCGATCCGGCGTTGATTCCGCAGGCGATACGCCCGTTGAAGCGCATGCTGGATTTCACCCAGGCAGCGCGGATGAAGCTGGCGGGTAACGCCTGAGGTCCTTCAGAAACAGCGCAAAACCTGTGGGAGCGAGCCTGCTCGCGAAGGCGGTGAATCAGCAAACATAAATGTCGGCTGATACTACGCTTTCGCGAGCAGGCTCGCTCTCACAGTGGTATTCGGTGTCAGGAAGTTATTTGCTCTTCTTCGGAATCCGCACCACACGGGTATCGGAATAGATGTCGTGCCAGGTGCGCTTCTGCTTGTCGTACAGCGACCAGAGAAATCCAAGCCCTGCGCACAGCCACGACGCGATCGACACCATGAAGCGCAGCAGCGCCTGCCACAGGCTGATCGCGCTGCCATCGGCGTTCTGCACTCGAATCCCCCACACCTGCATGCCCAGTGTCTGCCCGCCGTGAGTCCAGAACTTGGCGAAGAACGCAAACAGCACCAGCAACAGCACCGTGGAATACAGCGGATCGCCATCCATCTTGCCGGCATCGGTCAGTGCACGCAGGCGTTCTTCACCGATGATCGCTGCCTGGATCAACTTGTAAACGAAGCCGGTGACGATCAGCAGGGCGGTGCACAGCAGGAAGTCATAGAACATTGCTGCCAGACGCCGGCCAAGGCCAACAGCAGGGAAGTCGCCCTGGGGAGTGAGCAGGTTTTTCGACATGGCAGCCTCTGGGCGCAAAATGAAGCGCCATTTTACGGATTCGCGCGCACAAAAAAGCCCCTGATATCAATATCAGGGGCTTTTTTGTGACAGAAAATCAGGCTTCGGCGATGACTTCGTCAGCCTGCATGCCTTTCTGACCTTGCACAGCAACGAAGGTCACTTTCTGGCCTTCTTTCAGGCTCTTGAAGCCGTTGCCCTGAATGGCGCGGAAATGCACGAACAGATCCGGACCGCTTTCTGGAGTGATAAAACCAAAACCTTTCTCGTCGTTAAACCACTTGACGGTACCGCTCTGACGTGTCGACATTTCTTATTTCCTTTGACGCATAAATTGATGACAGTCTCTTTCTCATGAAAGAGTACTGGGGCTGGTTGCAGGAGAGTAAGAAGACGTCGAGCGGGATGTAGCTAACTTTGTAGGCTACTGCCCAGGTCACGATTCCAAGCTGACCCATGCAAACACAGTGGACAAACTCTACGCCAACTACGGGAGAAAAAACAAGCCCCGCGAAGGCCCGGTTTTCCTGCACTTGCTGGCAGTTAGTCAATCCACTAGTGTCGGCTTAGACGATGAACGGGTTCAATTGTTTTCGATCGTTATAAGCAAAGTTCATATTCGAATCAGATGTTAGAAAATGCACTTTTTTGTGGCGATTGCGTTACACATTAGTGCACGCATAACGCAATCGCGTTACTTATAGAAACAGTCAATCAACCACGATAGTAGCGTTGTGGAACAAATGGCATTTTGCTTACAAGCATTTGCACCTTTTTCCCACGAACGATGGCCCAGACTGGCGTGTCCAGTGCCACATAAGCGCTGTCGAGATAACCCATCGCCAACGGCCCGCCCAGGGTCGGACCGAAGCCGCCGCTGCACACGCTGCCGATGATTTCGCCGGCTTCGTTGACGATTTCCGCACCTTCACGTACTGGCGTGCGTTCTTGCGGCAGCAAGCCGACACGTTTGCGTGCCACGCCGTTTTGCTGCTGAGCAAATACTTGCTCTGCGCCCGGGAAACCGCCGGCTCGCGCGCCGTCGGCGCGGCGTGGCTTGGAGATCGCCCACAACAGGCTGGCTTCGATGGGGGTGGTGTCGGTGTTCATGTCGTGGCCGTACAGGCACAGGCCGGCTTCCAGGCGCAGCGAGTCGCGGGCGCCGAGGCCAATGGCCTGGACTTCCGGTTCGGCCAGCAGGGCACGGGCGAGTTTCTCCGCATCGGCTGCCGGTACGGAAATCTCAAAACCGTCTTCACCGGTGTAACCCGAACGGCTGACGAAGCAATCGATGCCCAGCAGCTGCACGCGGTTGAACTGCATGAACGTCATCTTCGCCACCTCTGGTGCAAGACGCGCCAGTACGGTGACTGCAGCCGGACCTTGCAACGCCAGCAACGCACGCGCTTCGAACAGCTCCGTTATGGTGCACTGATCACCGATGTGCTTTTGCAGATGCGCCAGGTCCTGATCCTTGCACGCGGCGTTGACCACCAGGAACAGCTCGTCGTTACCGAGGTTGGCGACCATCAGGTCGTCGAGGATGCCGCCGTTGTCGTTGGTGAACATCGCGTAGCGCTGCATGCCCACCGGCAGGTCGATGATGTCCACCGGCACCAGGGTTTCCAGGGCCTTGGCGGCATTGGCGCCGGTCAGGCGAATCTGGCCCATGTGCGAGACATCGAACAGCCCGGCCTGCTCACGGGTGTGTTGGTGCTCTTTCATCACGCCGAGCGGGTATTGCACCGGCATGTCGTAGCCGGCGAACGGCACCATGCGGGCGCCGAGTTCGAGGTGCAGAGCGTGCAGCGGGGTTTTCGACAGTTGTTCGGTGGACATGCGTGACTCCTTGATTCATACCAGCTCTCTCCCGGAGGAAGAGGGGACTAATTAGCATTCGATAATGTTGACTGCCAGACCGCCGCGGGCGGTCTCCTTGTATTTGCTTTTCATGTCGGCGCCGGTCTGGCGCATGGTGCGGATGACCTTGTCGAGCGAGACGAAGTGTTGCCCGTCGCCGCGCATGGCCATGCGCACCGCGTTGATCGCTTTCACCGAGCCCATGGCATTGCGCTCGATGCACGGCACCTGCACCAGCCCGCCAATCGGGTCGCAGGTCAGGCCGAGGTTATGTTCCATGCCGATTTCCGCGGCGTTCTCCACTTGCTGCACGCTGCCGCCGAGCACTTCGCACAACGCGCCGGCGGCCATCGAGCAGGCCACGCCGACTTCGCCCTGGCAGCCGACTTCGGCGCCGGAGATCGAGGCGTTTTCCTTGTACAGAATGCCGATGGCGGCGGCGGTCAGCAGAAAGCGCACCACGCCGTCATCGTTCGCACCCGGGATAAACCGCATGTAGTAATGCAGCACCGCCGGAATAATCCCGGCCGCACCGTTGGTGGGTGCGGTGACCACGCGCCCGCCGTTGGCGTTTTCTTCGTTGACGGCGAGGGCGTAGAGGTTGACCCAGTCGAGCACCGACAGCGGATCGCGTAGCGCCGATTCCGGGTTCTTGCACAGCTGTCGATGCAGCGCCGCCGCCCGGCGCTTGACCTTCAGCCCGCCTGGCAGAATGCCTTCGTTGCGACAGCCCGCGGCGACGCAGTCCTGCATCACTTGCCAGATTTTCAACAGACCGGCGCGGGTCTCGGCCTCCGGGCGCCAGGCGCTTTCGTTGGTCAACATCACCTGACTGATCGACAGGCCGTAGGTGGCGCAATGGCCGAGCAAGTCCTTGGCGCTTTTGAACGGGAAGGTCAGCGGTGTGGCGTCTTCGACAATGCGGTCAGCGCCGGCGGCATCCTCATCGACGACGAAACCACCGCCGACCGAGTAGTACTCGCGGCTGCGGATCTGAATACCGGCTGCATCGAATGCGCGAAAGATCATGCCGTTGGGGTGATAGGCCAACGGTTTGCGGATCATCGCCAGGTGTTCTTTCTCATTGAAGGCAATGCCGTGTTCGCCGAGCAGATTCAGCCGGCCATTGCCACGAATATCCTGCAGGCGCGCGGCGACAGTTTCGGTATCGACGGTGTCCGGGTGTTCACCCTCAAGACCGAGCAGAACGGCCTTGTCGCTGCCGTGACCTTTGCCGGTGGCGCCGAGCGAGCCGTACAACTCGACTTTGACGGTGCTGGTGGCCGACAGCAGGTCATCGCGGCGCAGGCCTTCGGCGAAGCGCGCAGCGGCACGCATCGGGCCGACGGTGTGGGAGCTGGAAGGGCCGATGCCAATCTTGAACAGGTCGAACACGCTTAACGACATGAGTGGTTCTCCGGTTTCTTGTTATAGGAATTGGCGGAATATCAGGCTTGATGCGTTTCTTGTGGGAGCTGGCTTGCCAGCGATGGCGGTGTGTCAGGCAACAGAGATGGAGACGATCCACCCTCATCGCTGGCAAGCCAGCTCCCACAGGGATTTGTGGTGTTCTGGAGAAAGGGGCAGGTGACCTGCCCCTCTTTCGTTTAAGCGTAGCTTTCGATCGACGGGCAGGCGCAGACCAGGTTGCGGTCGCCGAACACGTTGTCGACGCGACCGACCGGCGGCCAGTACTTGCCTTCGATCAACGACGCCACTGGATATACCGCTTGCTCGCGGCTGTACGGGTGCGTCCACTCGCCGACCAGCTCTGCCGCCGTGTGCGGGGCGTTCTTCAGCGGGTTGTCGTCCTTGTCCAGCGTGCCGTTTTCCACTGCGCGGATTTCTTCGCGGATGCGGATCATGGCGTCGCAGAAGCGGTCCAGTTCTTCCTTGGATTCGCTTTCGGTCGGCTCGATCATCAGCGTGCCGGCCACCGGGAACGACATGGTCGGGGCGTGGAAGCCGAAGTCGATCAGGCGCTTGGCGACGTCATCGACGCTGATGCCGCTGCTGTCTTTCAGCGGGCGCAGATCGAGGATGCATTCGTGCGCCACCAGACCGTTGCTGCCGGTGTACAGCACTGGATAGTGCTCTTCCAGACGACGGGAAATGTAGTTGGCGTTGAGGATTGCCAGTTGCGAAGCCCGCTTCAGACCGGCGCCACCCATCATGCGAATGTACATCCAGGTGATCGGCAGAATGCTCGCGCTGCCGAACGGCGCTGCGCAGACCGCGCCTTCCTTGCGTTGCATCTGGCCATGGCCCGGCAGGAACGGGGTCAGGTGCGACTTGACGCCGATCGGGCCGACGCCCGGGCCGCCACCGCCGTGCGGGATGCAGAAGGTTTTGTGCAGGTTCAGGTGCGAGACGTCGCCGCCGAACTTGCCCGGTGCGCAGAGGCCGACCATCGCGTTCATGTTGGCGCCGTCGATGTACACTTGGCCGCCGTTGTCGTGAATGATCCCGCAGATTTCGCGGATGCCTTCTTCGAACACGCCGTGGGTCGACGGGTAGGTGATCATCAGCGCTGCGAGGTGTTCGCGGTGCTCGATGGCTTTGGCGCGCAGGTCTTCGATGTCGACGTTGCCACGGGCATCGCACGCGGTCACGACCACGCGCATGCCGGCCATGTTGGCGGTGGCCGGGTTGGTGCCGTGGGCGGACGACGGGATCAGGCAGATGTCGCGGCGCTCGTCACCACGGCTCTGGTGGTAAGCGCGGATTGCCAAGAGACCCGCATATTCACCCTGCGAACCGGCGTTCGGTTGCAGCGAGATCGCGTCGTAACCGGTGGCGGCGCAGAGCATCGCTTCCAGTTCATCGGTCAGTTGCTGGTAGCCGGCGCTTTGCTCGGCCGGAGCGAACGGGTGCAGGGCGCCGAATTCGGCCCAGGTCACCGGAATCATTTCGCTGGCAGCGTTGAGTTTCATGGTGCACGAGCCCAGCGGGATCATGGTGCGATCCAGTGCCAGATCCTTGTCCGCCAGTTTGCGCAGGTAGCGCATCAGCTCAGTTTCCGAGTGATAACGGTTGAACACCGGGTGGCTGAGGATCGGCGACTGACGCACCAGCGCCGCCGGGATGGTGCTGTGCACCGAAGCGGCCAGTGCAGCGAAGTCCGGCAGGGTCTTGCCGTCGGCGAACAGGCCCCACAGGGTTTCGATGTCAGCCTGGGTGGTGGTTTCGTCCACCGACAGGCCCAGACGCTCGGCGTCGATCACCCGCAGGTTGATCTGCTGAGCGTGCGCCTTGTCGTGCAGCGCGGCAGTGTGCGCGCCGGTGGCGAGGGTCAGGGTATCGAAGAAGCTTGCCTGTTCGACGGTCTGGCCCAGTGCGCTCAGGCCCTTGGCGAGAATCGCGGTCAGGTGATGTACGCGGTTGGCGATCTGGGTCAGGCCTTTCGGGCCGTGGTAGACCGCGTACATGCTGGCGATGTTGGCCAGCAGCACTTGCGCGGTGCAGATGTTCGAGGTGGCTTTCTCACGGCGGATGTGTTGCTCGCGAGTCTGCATCGCCAGGCGCAGGGCCGGCTTGCCGAAACGGTCAACCGAAACACCGACCAGACGGCCCGGCATGTCACGCTTGAATGCATCCTTGGTGGAGAAGTAGGCGGCGTGCGGGCCGCCGAAGCCCAGCGGTACACCGAAGCGTTGCGCCGAACCGATGGCGACGTCCACGCCGAACTCGCCTGGAGCGGTCAGCAAAGTCAGGGCCAGCAGATCGGCAGCCACGGCCACCAGCGCGTTGGCGGCGTGGAAGCGCTCGGTCAGTTCGCGGTAGTCGAACAGGTCACCGTTGCTCGCCGGGTATTGCAGCAGCGCGCCGAAGAACGGCGTGACATCCGTCAGTTCACGCTCATCGCCAACCACCACTTCGATGCCCAGCGGCTCGGCACGGGTGCGCAGCACGTCGAGGGTTTGCGGGTGGCTGTGGATCGAGGCGAAGAATTGGTGGCTGCCCTTGTTCTTGCTCAGGCGTTTGCAGAAAGTCATGGCTTCGGCAGCGGCGGTGGCTTCGTCGAGCAACGAGGCGTTGGCGATCGGCAGGCCGGTGAGGTCGCTGATCAGGGTCTGGAAGTTCAGCAGCGCTTCGAGACGGCCCTGGGAAATTTCCGGCTGGTACGGGGTGTAAGCGGTGTACCAGGCCGGGTTTTCCAGCAGGTTGCGCAGGATCGGCGACGGCGTGTGACAGTTGTAGTAGCCCTGGCCGATGTAGGTCTTGAACAGCTGGTTCTTGCCGGCGATGGATTTGATCATCGCCAGGGCGTCGGCTTCGCTCAGGCCGTCGTCCATGCCGAGCACGCTGGTGCCCTTGATGCTTTCAGGAATGACGCTGGCGCTCAGCGCTTCGAGCGAGTCGAAACCGAGGCTGTTGAGCATGGCTTGCTCGTCACCGGCGCGCGGGCCGATGTGACGGGCGATGAATTCGTTGGCAGTGCCGAGGTTTACTTGGGTCATGTCGTTACTCCTCAGGCTTGGGCTTGGGCTTTGATCAGACGGTCGTAGGCGTCCTGATCCAGCAATTTCGCCACCGCCGAGGCGTCGCTTGGCTGGAAGCGGAAGAACCAGCCTTCGCCCAGCGGATCTTCGTTGACCAGTTCGGGAGCGTCTTCCAGCGCCGGATTAACTTCCAGGACGTCGCCGTCGAGGGGCATGTACACACCGCTGGCGGCTTTCACCGATTCCACGGTGGCGGCTTCGGCGCCTTTTTCGTAAGCCTGCAGCTCAGGCAGTTGCACGAACACCACGTCGCCCAGGGCGTTCTGCGCGAAAGCGGTGATGCCGACAGTAACGCTGCCGTCAGCTTCGGTGCGCAGCCATTCGTGATCTTCAGTAAAACGCAACTCGCTCATGGAAACTCCTAAGGGGCCAGACTCGTCTGGTGGACGCGGTGGAAGGCGTGGGCATGAAAGCCCTGATTTTATGAGCGGTTACTTAGCAAGAACGCGGCCATCTTGGATTTATCTATATAAAACAATGGCTTATTGATTATCTGTGAGCCTGATGAAGGGATAGCTGTAGCGAAATCGCTACAGATCAGGGCGGGGAGAAAAGCTGAAGCGGATCAAAGCCTTGCACAGCGGTCGCTGGCGAAGGGTGTAGCGATATCGTTCCGCTGTAGCGCTTTCAGTACAGATGGAGGTCGTTTTTGAACGGATTTCGAATCCGTCACAGAACTCTGTGGGAGCTGGCTCGCCAGCGATAGCGCTGGATCAGTCACCCTCAATGGTGCATGTGCCGACGTCATCGCTGGCAAGCCAGCTCCCACAGGGAAATTTACGGTGAGTTTAAGACTTGCCCGGAATGCCGTACTTGCGCAGGCGATGGGCAATCGCGGTGTGCGAAGTCTGCAAGCGGCTGGCCAGTTGGCGGGTCGAGGGGTAGCTGGCGTAGAGTTTTTCCAGCAGCGATTTTTCGAAGGACTCGACGGCTTGTTCAAGGCTCTCGACGTCGCTGTCGGTCTGCCGCGCCACCGAAGTGCCGGCAATGTCGAGGTCACCGATGTCGACCAGGCTGCTTTCGCAGATCGCCGCCGCGCGGAAGATCACGTTCTGCAACTGCCGCACGTTGCCCGGCCAGCGGTTGCCGAGCAGTGCCGGATAGGTACCGGGCGCGAGGCGACAGACCGGCCGCTGAATCTGCGCACAGGCCTGCTGCATGAAGTAGCGCGCCAGCAACAGGATGTCCTGACCGCGTTCGCGCAGCGGCGGCACTTCGACGTTGAGCACGTTGAGGCGATAGAACAGGTCTTCGCGGAACAGACCTTCGCTGACCATTTTCTCCAGGTCGCGGTGGGTCGCGCTGAGGATCCGCACGTTGACCTTCACCTCGCGATCGCCACCCACCCGGCGGAAGCTGCCGTCGTTCAGAAAGCGCAGCAGTTTCGCCTGCAAGTACGGCGACATCTCGCCGATTTCGTCGAGAAACACTGTGCCCTGGTTCGCCAGTTCCATCAGCCCCGGTTTGCCGCCACGCTGCGCGCCGGTGAAGGCGCCGGGGGCATAGCCGAACAGCTCGCTCTCGGCGAGGTTCTCCGGCAGGGCCGCGCAGTTCAGGGCGAGGAACGGCGCACTGTGTCGCGCACTGATCGCATGGCAGGCGCGGGCCACCAGCTCTTTGCCGGTGCCGGTTTCGCCCTGAATCAGCAGTGGCGCATCGAGTGCGGCGACCCGTTGCGCGCGGGCCTTGAGGGTACGGATCGCCGGGGATTCGCCGAGCAGCGCATCGAAACCTTCGGCATGGTCGTGGTGCAACGCCGAGAGCTGTTCGCCGATACGGTTCGGTTGATACAGGGTCAGTAGCGCGCCGGCGTCGGTGATCGGCGTGGCGTCGAGCAACAGGGTCTGGCCGTTGACGGTGATCTCGCGCAGCGGCAGACGGAAGCCTTGTTCGAGCAGGGTTTCCAGCAGGCCGGGATCGTTGAACAGTTCAGAGACGCTTTCACCCGCCGGTTCGCGTCCGTACAGCGCGATCAGTGCCGGGTTGGCCAGCAGCACTTTCCCGGCGCTGTCGAGGGCGAGCACCGGATCGGTCATCGCCGCGAGCAATGCATCGAGCTGCAGGTGCCGACGCTGGCCGGGGAGGATGTCGACCACCGTGACCGCTTCGACACCGCGCACCCGAAACAGCGCATCTTTGAGTTCTTCGAGCACTTGCGGGCTCAAGGTCGGGGCGTCGATGTAGACGTTGGGCGGAATCATCTCCACCGCATCCAGATTGAGATTGCGCCCACCGAGGATCGCCAGGACTTCCTGGGTGATGCCGACGCGGTCGATGAAGCTGACGTGGATACGCATGGGGCGGTTCAGTGTTCTGGAATGCGGAGGGGGGCAAGTATGCCTTGGGGCGGGGGATTGGTGAAATGGACAACGATTTTCCGGGCAACTCAAATCCCCGGTGGGAGCGAGCCTGCTCGCGAAAGCGGTGTGTCAGAAGTGAAAATATTGACTGACAGATGGCTTTCGCGAGCAGGCTCCTCCCACAGGGGAATGGTTATTCGAAGTGCTCGGGATTGACCGGATCTCCGGATTGCATATTCAACTTCTGCCGAATGTCCTCAAACATCAGGTCGTAATGCTTGTGCACCGAGCCGATCTGGCTGTGAGCCTTTGGAATCCCGTACTTCTCGGCAATCCGGGTCACGTCGCGGGCGAAGTTGTAAGCCTCTTCCTTGGGCAGGAAAAACGCTTCCTTCATGTCCTTGCCCTGCATATTGCCGTGCAGGGTGAACTGTATCCCTTTGCCTTTTTGCGGATCGGTGAACACTTCATAGTCGAGGCACAGGTCGTAACTGACGTCATCTGGCGTCAACGCATGTCGCTCGATGTGCAAATGACCGGGGTTGAATATGGCCATGGGTTTCTCCTTCTCAAGGCATGGGAGAAGGGCAGACCCTGGGCCTGCCCCCGGAGTTTCTGGTTATCGATAGCTGATGCCCGGCTTCGCGGTGCTGACACGGGTTCCGGCGGTGCCCTGAACGATGGCTTCGATGTCCGCCAGCGAACCGATCACTGCGACCTTGCCAGTATGGCGCGCGAACTCGCAAGCTGCCTGTACCTTCGGCCCCATGGAACCGGCGGCAAAACCGAGGCGTTCCAGTTCGTCCGGGTGCGCTTCGGCGATGGCTTTCTGGGTTGGCTTGCCGTAATCGATGAATGCCGCGTTGACGTCCGTGGCGATCACCAGCAAATCGGCCTCCAGTTGCTCGGCCAGCAGCGACGAGCACAGATCCTTGTCGATCACCGCCTCGATGCCCTTGAGGTTACGGTGCTCGTCGTACATCGTCGGAATGCCGCCGCCACCGGCGCAAATCACGATGCTGCCCTTGTCCAGCAGCCACTTGATCGGACGGATTTCGAAGATGCGTTTTGGCCGAGGGCTGGCCACCACGCGGCGGAATTTGTCACCGTCCGCAGCGATGGCCCAGCCTTTTTCAGCGGCGAGCTTTTCTGCTTCGGCTTTCTCGTAGACCGGGCCGATCGGTTTGCTCGGGTTCTGGAAGGCCGGGTCCTTGGCGTCGACCTCGACCTGGGTCAACAGGGTGGCGAACGGCACCTCGAAGTCCAGCAGGTTGCCCAGTTCCTGTTCGATGATGTAGCCGATCATGCCTTCGGTTTCGGCACCGAGCACGTCCAGCGGGTAAGGGGTGACGGAGGTGTACGCCGCCGCTTGCAGCGACAGCAGGCCGACTTGCGGGCCATTGCCATGGGCGATGACCAGTTGGTTGCCGGGATGGATCTTGGCGATTTGCTCGGTGGCGATGCGGATGTTGGCGCGCTGGTTGTCAGCGGTCATCGGCTCGCCACGGCGGAGCAGGGCGTTACCGCCCAGAGCTACGACGATGCGCATAATGCATGTCCTTCTGGAAAACAGTGAAAGCTCGCAGGACGAATGCGGTCCCTGTGGGAGCCGGGCTTGCCCGCGATGGCGGTGGATCAGGCAACGTTGTCGCTGGCTGACACACGGCATCGCTGGCAAGCCAGCTCCCACAGTGACCGTGTCGTGTCAGTGAGAGCTGTATTGGTTTACAGATCAGCCAGGGTCGAGACCAGAATCGCCTTGATCGTGTGCATGCGGTTTTCCGCTTGCTCGAAGGCGATGCAGGCGGGCGACTCGAACACGTCGTCGGTCACTTCGATGCCGTTGGCCAGGTGCGGGTACTGTTCGGCGATCTGTTTGCCGACCTTGGTATCGCTGTTGTGGAACGCCGGCAGGCAGTGCATGAACTTGGTGCGTGGGTTGCCGGTGGCTTTCATCAGCTCGGCGTTGACCTGGTATGGCAGCAGTTGCTGGATACGTTCGGCCCATGCCTCAACCGGTTCGCCCATCGACACCCAGACGTCGGTGTGGATGAAGTCCACGCCTTTGACCGCCGCTTTCGGGTCTTCGGTGAGGGTGATACGTGCACCGGATTCTTCCGCGTATTTCTTGCAGCGATCCACCAGATCGTCATGCGGCCACAGGGCTTTTGGCGCGCAGATGCGCACGTCCATGCCGAGTTTGGCACCGACCAGCAGCAGCGAATTGCCCATGTTGTTGCGCGCATCGCCGAGGTAGGCGTAGCTGATTTCGTGGATCGGCTTGTCGGCGTGTTCACGCATGGTCAACACGTCGGCGATCATCTGCGTTGGGTGATATTCATCGGTCAGGCCGTTGAACACCGGCACCCCGGCGAATTTCGCCAGCTCTTCGACAATTTCCTGTTTGAAGCCACGGTACTCGATGGCGTCGTACATGCGACCCAGCACGCGGGCCGTGTCTTTCATGCTTTCCTTGTGGCCGATCTGCGATGAGTTCGGGTCAATGTAGGTGACATTGGCGCCTTGGTCATAGGCCGCCACTTCGAACGCGCAACGGGTGCGGGTCGAGGTTTTTTCGAAGATCAGGGCGATGTTGTTACCCTTGAGGTGTTGCTGCTCGGTGCCGGTGTATTTCGCGCGTTTCAGATCGCGGGACAGGTCGAGCAGATAACGCAGCTCGCGCGGGGTGTGGTGTTCCAGGCTGAGCAGGTTACGGTTGTGGATGTTGAACGCCATGATGATTCTCCTTGGATTCGGTAATCGGCCCGGCCGCTACAGGGTGAGTGCGGCCGGGGAGATGGTCGTTTAGTAATCGATTGGGTCGCGGATGATCGGGCAGGTCATGCAGTGGCCGCCGCCGCGACCACGGCCGAGTTCGCCGGCGCTGATGGTGATGACTTCGACGCCTGCCTTGCGCAGCAGGGTGTTGGTGTAGGTGTTGCGGTCGTAGCCGATGACCACGCCCGGTTCCACCGCCACCACGTTGTTGCCGTCGTCCCATTGCTCGCGTTCGGCAGCGAAGCTGTTGCCGCCGGTTTCCACCACGCGCAGCTTCGACAGGTTGAGGGCTTTGGCCACGGTGTCGAGGAAGCTGCCTTCTTCGCGGCGGATGTCGATGCCGCCCTGTTTGCTTTCGTCAGGGCGCAGGGTGAACGCGACGATCTGGTTCACCACTTCCGGGAAAATCGTCACCAGGTCGCGGTCGCAGAAACTGAACACGGTGTCCAGGTGCATCGCGGCGCGGGACTTCGGCAGGCCGGCGACGATGACTTTCTCCACGGCTTTGTTCTTGAACAGGTTCAGCGCCAGTTGGCCGATGGCCTGTCGGGATGAGCGTTCGCCCATGCCGATCAACACCACGCCGTTACCGATCGGCATCACGTCGCCGCCTTCCAGCGTCGAGCTGCCGTGGTCCTTGTCCGGATCGCCGTACCAGATCTCGAAATCGGCGTTGGTGAATTGCGGATGGAATTTGTAGATGGCAGTGGTCAGCAGGGTTTCCTGACGGCGCGCCGGCCAGTACATCGGGTTCAGCGTCACGCCACCGTAGATCCAGCAAGTGGTGTCGCGGGTGAACTGGGTGTTCGGCAGCGGCGGCAGGATGAAGCTGGAGTGGCCGAGGAAGTCGCGGAACATCTGGATGGTCTTGCCACCAAAGCTGTCCGGCAGATCGTCGGCGGACACGCCACCGATCAGGAATTCGGCGATGTGCCGTGGCTCAAGGCTTTTCAGCCAGGATTTGACTTCGCTGATCAGGCCCAGGCCCACCGAATCGGCAGTGACCTTGCGCTCGAGGATCCAGTCCAGTGCTTCCGGGATGGCGACGATGTCGGTCAGCAGGTTGTGCATTTCCAGCACGTCGATCCCGCGTTCACGCATTTTGGTCACGAAGTCGAAGTGGTCGCGCTTGGCCTGGGCGACCCACAGCACGTCGTCAAACAGCAGTTCGTCGCAGTTGTTCGGGGTCAGCCGCTGGTGGGCCAGACCTGGGGAGCAAACCATGACTTTGCGCAGTTTGCCGGCTTCGGAATGGACGCCGTACTTAACTTTTTCCGTGGTCATTGCAGTGATCCTCCAGAGGTAAAAACTTGGGCAATTACAGGGTCAGGAAGCCGTCGTAGAGACCGTAGGCTGCCACCAGGGCACCGACGACCACCGCGGCGAAAATCAGCTTCTCGACGTTGGTGAAAACCGCTTGTTTGAGTTCGAGCTTGGCCTTGGCGAACAGGATCGCGCCGGGGGCATACAGCAGGGCCGAGAGCAGCAGGTACTTGACCCCACCGGCATACAGCAGCCAGACTGCGTAGATCAGGGCGATACCACCGATGATCAGGTCCTTGCGGCGCTCGGCGGCGAAGCCTTCGTAGGTTTCGCCGCGTACGGCGAGCAGCAGGGCGTAGGCCGCCGACCACAGGTACGGCACCAGAATCATCGAAGTGGCGAGGTAGATCAGCGACAGGTAAGTGCTGGCCGAAAACAGGGTGATGATCAGGAACAACTGAACCATCGCGTTGGTCAGCCACAACGCATTGACCGGTACGTGGTTGGCGTTCTCCTTGCGCAGGAACTCCGGCATGGTGTGGTCTTTGGCGGCGGCGAACATGATCTCCGCACACAGCAGCACCCACGACAGCAGCGCGCCCAGCAGCGAGATGATCAGACCGACGCTGATCAGCACCGCGCCCCAGTGACCGACCACGTGCTCGAGCACGGCAGCCATCGACGGGTTCTGCAGTTTGGCCAGTTCCGGTTGGGTCATGATGCCCAGCGACAGCACGTTGACCAGCACCAGGAACAACAGCACGGTGATGAAACCGATCACGGTGGCCTTGCCGACGTCGGAGCGTTTTTCCGCCCGGGCCGAGAAGATGCTCGCGCCTTCAATGCCGATGAACACCCACACGGTGACCAGCATCATGTTGCGCACCTGGTTCATCACGCTGCCCAGATCCGGGTTTTTCACGCCCCAGATGTCAGCGGTGAAGATGTCCAGTTTGAAGGCGAAGACCGCGATCAGGACGAACAGCAGCAGCGGCACGACCTTGGCGACGGTGGTCACGAGGTTGATGAACGCCGCTTCCTTGATTCCGCGCAGCACCAGGAAATGCACGGCCCACAGCAGCACCGAGGCACCGATCACGGCGGCCACCGTGTTGCCTTCGCCGAAAACCGGAAAGAAATACCCGAGGGTACTGAACAACAGAACAAAGTAACCGACGTTACCCAGCCAGGCGCTGATCCAGTAGCCCCAGGCGGACGAGAAACCCATGTAATCGCCGAATCCGGCCTTGGCGTAGGCGTAGACACCGCCGTCCAGGTCAGGCTTGCGATTGGCGAGGGTTTGAAAGACAAAAGCGAGGGTGAGCATGCCGACAGCGGTGATGGCCCAACCGATCAGCACCGCACCGACGTCGGCGCTGGCGGCCATGTTTTGTGGCAAAGAGAATATCCCGCCACCGATCATTGAACCGACTACCAATGCAACCAGTGCACCGAGTCGTAGTTTTCCGGGAGCTTCAGACATTGCATGACTCCATTGCAGGAGAGAAGAGTTCACAGCGTAGTGCCGTTGTCTGTTCAAACAGCTGACTTAGATCAGTTCATGGCCACATTCCATTGTTAATGAATGACTTATGAAAAGGCTGATGGCATAAAGCTGCTGCCCGAAGAGGCCCATTCCAGAGGCTTGCGGCAGATGTGGTTGGGAATTTCTCCTATTACTTTGGAATTATCACGCTAGTTGGTTTTCAGCTTTTGGCAAATTTTTCACATCTGTTTTCAGTACAGAATTGATTTATCAGGATCAGCGCACAAAACTGTCTCGACGTGCTATGCGTTAGCGTCAGTCGCTATATATAAGTGGGTATTGGTCGGCATTACCTGATAAGCGTCATTCGGTATCAGACATTTAGTTAATAGTTGTTACAAAATGAATTAAGGGAGACAAGAATGTCGCAACCGACGCAAAAGCTGCGCCTTGGTGCGTTGATCGCCCTGGTTGTAGGTTCGATGATTGGCGGGGGGATTTTTTCCCTGCCGCAGAACATGGCGGCGCGCGCCGATGCCGGGGCGATCCTGATCGGCTGGGGAATCACCGCCATCGGCATGCTGACCCTGGCGTTCGTGTTCCAGACCCTCGCCAACCGCAAGCCTGAGCTGGACTCCGGCGTCTACGCCTACGCCAAGGCCGGGTTTGGCGACTACATGGGTTTCTCGTCCGCCTGGGGTTACTGGATCAGCGCCTGGCTGGGCAACGTCGGTTATTTCGTGTTGCTGTTCAGCACGCTCGGTTACTTCTTCCCGGTGTTTGGCCAGGGCAACACGCCGGTCGCCATCGGCTGTGCGTCGGTGCTGTTGTGGGCCGTGCATTTTCTGGTGATGCGCGGGATCAAGGAGGCGGCCTTCATCAATCAGGTGACCACGGTCGCCAAGATCGTGCCGCTGATCATGTTCATCGTGATTGCGGCGGTGGCGTTCAAGGCCGATATCTTTACCCGCGACATCTGGGGCCGCAGCAACCCGAGCTTCGGCGGGGTGATGGATCAGGTGCGCAACATGATGCTGGTGACGGTGTTCGTGTTCATCGGCATCGAGGGCGCCAGCGTGTACTCGGCACGGGCGGAGAAACGCACCGATGTCGGCCGTGCCACGGTGATCGGTTTTCTCGGCGTGCTGGCACTGCTGGTGCTGGTCAACGTGCTATCGCTGGGGATCATGAGCCAGCCAGAACTGGCGACCCTGCAAAACCCGTCGCTGGCGGCGGTGCTGGAACACATCGTCGGGCCATGGGGCGCGTTGTTGATCAGCCTTGGTCTGGCGGTGTCGCTGCTCGGCGCGTTGCTGTCGTGGGCGTTGTTGTGCGCCGAAATCCTGTTTGCCACGGCGCGGGACAAGACCATGCCCGCGTTTCTGAAAAAGGAAAACGCCAACCACGTGCCGGTCAATGCGCTGTGGCTGACCAACGTGATGATTCAGATTTTCCTGCTGATCACGCTGTTTTCCGCCGGCACCTACACCAGCCTGATCTACCTCGCTTCGTCGATGATTCTGGTGCCGTACCTGTGGTCGGCGGCGTACGCGGTGTTGCTCAGCGGGCGTGGCGAAACCTATGAACATGCCTCGGCCGAACGTACCAAGGATCTGCTGATTGGCGGCATAGCGCTGTGCTACGCGGTGTGGCTGTTGTATGCCGGCGGGGTGAAATACCTGCTGCTGTCGGCGCTGCTGTATGCGCCAGGCGTGGTGCTGTTCGCCAAGGCCAAGCATGAGCAGGGCGAGCCGTTGTTCACCCATGTCGAGAAGGTGATTTTCACCGGCGTGATCATCGGCGCGGGGCTGGCGGCGTATGGGTTGTACAGCGGGGTGTTGTCGCTGTGAGGTTGACGCTCGCCTTTCGGTGACCCGGATTATGTGTTGTCAGTTGTTGCCACATCGCTGGCAAGCCAGCTCCCACAGTGTCCGTGTCGAGCACAGGGTTTGTGAACATCCCTGAACCTGTGGGAGCTGGCTTGCCAGCGAAGAGGCCTCCATGGTTTCACCATAGCGGGCGATGTGAACCCAATTCTGTGGCCGGCAACTGCCATTGCAGCGGCGTCCCGCTGATCTTCACCGGTACCAGCAAGCGGTGCGCAGGCCCCCAAGGTGTTTGTTCCAGAAGCGGGTTCTGATCCTGCGCATCTTCAGACCGCAACGCTTCGCTCGACCCCGGCCCCTGTTCGATCAACAGCTTGGCGGTGCGCGCCAGCGACAAGCGTGCCGAGCCACCTCGACCCGTCTTCAAACGTTGCGTCAACAGCCGGATCGCACTCGCCGCCAGCAGATAACCGGTTGCATGGTCCAGCGCTTGCACCGGCAGCGGCGTCGGTTGATCCGCGTGCTTCCAGCGTTGCCCGGCCTCGGCGATGCCGCTGCTCATCTGCACCAGGCTGTCGAAGCCACGGCGGTTCTGCCACGGGCCGCTCCAGCCGTAGGCGTTGAGGCAGACGTCGATCAGCCCCGGCGCCAGTAGCCGCCGGTGCTCGGAGCCGAAGCCGAGGTGTTCCAGCGCGTCGGCACGGTAGCCGTGCACGAGGATGTCGGCGTCCTTCAGCAGGTTTTCAAACACCACGCGATCTGCCGGTTGCTGCAGATCCAGCCGCGCGCAGCGTTTGCCAAGGGTCATGTCCGGGATAACGCCCGGTTCGTTCCAGGTCGGCGGATCGATGCGCAGCACATTGGCGCCGAGACCGGCAAGGAAACGGCTGGCGGTGGGGCCGGCAAGCACGCGGGTCAGGTCCAGCACCTTGAGGCCGGCCAGCGGCTGCGCTGCCGAGCCTTGCCAGGCGTTGGTGTGTTCATCCTGCGCATCGAGGAAATGCACCAGCGGTTCGGCATTCACTGCCAGCCCCTGCGGATGCTGCTGCCACTGGGCCCAACTGCGCATTTCGGCGGCGCAGCCGTTGGCGTCGACGACTGCTTGTTCCAGGTCGGCACTGCGCCATTGCGCGACGTTCGCTGCCATGGCGGCACGGTCGGCGCAGGTGCCCAGTACGCGTTCGGCGGCGGCGCGGTGATGCGGGGCGTTGGTGTGCAGGCGGATCCAGCCGTCCTCGGTTGCGTAGTCACCGGCCACCGGATCCCACAGCGGCGGAACGTTCCAGCCCATCGGACGCAGCGAAGTGGCGAACCAGAACGAGGCCAGACGTCGATCGACTTCCACCGCGGGCAAGTGCCCGGTCTGTTGCCGGAGCAGTTCGCTGACGGCCTGCCCGGCAGCGCCGATGCTGGCGCAGGCCAGGTCGGTCACGGCGAACGCCGAGGGCAGGGCGCCATGGCCCGTGAACGGAATCGGCGTGTGGGGCAAGCCGAGTGCGGCTTGAATGGACGTGAGTAGATCAGTCATCGAAGGCCCTCCGGGAGAGAGGGCGATGATAGTGCAAAAGAATCTCGGGCCAGATGAAATTCCGGACAACCCACGCTGCCCCCTGTGGGAGCTGGCTTGCCAGCGATGACGGTGGATCAGTCAGTACATGAGTGACTGACACACCGCAATCGCTGGCAAGCCAGCTCCCACAGGGACGGTGGTGATTATCAGACGCGGAACTGGTCCATCAGCTTCATCTGCTGGCTTGCCAGGGAATTGAGCTGGCTGCTGATCGCCGCCGACTCAGTCGCTTGCTCGGTCAGCGTTTCGGTCACGGTGCGAATCGCCGAGACGTTGCGGTTGACCTCTTCGGCCACGGCGCTCTGTTGTTCGGCGGCACTGGCGATCTGCAGGTTCATGTCGCTGATCACGGTGACCGCGTCGCTGATCTTGCCCAGCGCGTCCACGGCCTGACGGATCTGCCCGGCGTTGTTGTGTGCCTGGGTCTGGCTCGAATGCATGGTCGCGACCACGCCACGGGTGCCGGTCTGGATGCGCTCGATGACGATGCGGATTTCTTCCACCGAATCCTGAGTGCGCTTGGCCAGGTTGCGCACCTCGTCGGCGACCACTGCGAAACCACGACCGCTTTCCCCGGCGCGGGCCGCTTCGATGGCGGCGTTGAGCGCCAGCAGGTTGGTCTGTTCGGCGATGCTGCGGATCACTTCCAGCACCGAACCGATCTGCTCGCTGTTGACCGCCAGTGCTTCGACCTCGGTCACCGCTTTGCTGACTTCGTCGGCCAGTTGATTGATGTCGCGGGTGCTGCGTTCGATGATCGACATGCCGTCGCGGGCCGACTGATCGGCGCCCTTGGCGGCGTTTGCTGCGTTCGACGCGCTGTTGGCGACGTCGTGGGCGGTGGCGCTCATTTCGTTGGACGCGGTGGCGACCTGATCGATTTCGCGGAACTGCACCTGCATGCCTTCGCTGGTCTGGCGGGCGATTTCCGAGGACTGATCAGCAGTGCCACGCGCTTCGGTGATGCTCTGTTTGATCTGGGCGATGGTCGGTTGCAGCTTGTCGAGGAAGCGGTTGAACCAGTTCACCAGTTCGCCCAGTTCATCCTTCTTGCTGTAGTTCAGGCGCTGGGTCAGATCGCCTTCACCGCTGGCGATGTTCTTCAGCATTCCAGCGACACTGTTGATCGGCCGGGTCACGCCCGAGGCGGTGAGCCAGATCAGCAGCAAACCGATCAGACCCGCGACCACGGCCACCAGCAACGCGCTGATCAAACCGCTTTTCTGCGCATCGTCGAGCACCGCTTGCAGCTTGACCGAGTCGGCCAGCAGCACCTGTTTCGGCAGGTCGATGACCACGCCCCAGGCCCGCGAATTGCCAATCGGATCGACCGGGTACACCGCGCGAATCAGCTCGCCCTGTTCAAGAATCTTCGGCGTACCGCTGCTGACCAGTTGCAGCAGGTCCTTGCCGTCGGCGCCGAGGGTATCGCTGATTTTTTTGCCGACCCTGGTTGCGTCGGAACTGTCGGCGCCGAGTACGCCACTGCCGGAGACGATCAGCATGTGCCCGGCGTTGTTGAACAGGTCGCGCTGGGAGTCCACCGCCGCTGCTTGCAGGGCATCGAGGGCGATATCGACGCCGACCACACCGATGGCCTTGCCGTCGACGATCAGCGGCACGGAAATGGTGGTCATCAACATTTCCTTGCCGCCCACGGTGTCGGCGTACGGGTCGAGCAGGCAGGTACGCTTGTTGTCGCGAGGGCAGGTGTACCAGCTGTTATACGGCGTGCCGCTGACGCTGAGGGTGGTCTTGGTCATGTCTTCTTCGACCATGATCGTGTTCAGCGCGGAACCGGCGGCACGGCTCCAGTAAGTCGCAAAGCGCCCGGCTTCGTTGGACTGGCGCGCGGCATCGTTGACGAACTCGCTGTCCTTGCCGTCGAGGCCGTTGGGTTCGAAGGCGAGCCAGATGCCGAGCACTTTGTCGTTGCGCTCGAACGCGGTTTTCAGGCTCTGGTTCAACTCTTCACGCAGGGCACCGGCGTCCAGCGAACGCTTGGCGGCCATCACCCGCATGTCCTTGATCTGGTCGGCCAGGGCAGTGATCACCGTCAGGCTTTCGCCAAAGGTCTTCTGTACCCGCACCGCTTGCTCGGCTGCCTTGGCCTGCAACAGGTTTTGCACACTGGCGGTGAGCATCTTGCTGCTGGAGTCACTGACCAGATCGTCGTTCTGGTTGGTCTGGTAAATGTTCATGCCGACGATCAGCGCAACCACACCGAGCAGACACAGACCGGAGAGCAGGACGATTTTCAGGCGAATGGAAAGAGAGTCGAACATGGGGCGATCTCGTGAATGAATGAGCAGGTGGCCACGGGATGAACTACCCGGTTCGCCAAATCCATTCAGCGCCATGCATTGCTCATCGGCGCACAGCGACCGCGCATGAGTTGCTTGCCGACGAACGGTCAGCGCTAAACGTTTGCGCAGGGGATTGTGCTGAAAAGGCGATTAATTACAGGGAAGTTTCAGCCGGGTGACGCTGAGGAACTGGTGATGATAAGGCTGTTGTGGCGAGGGAGCTTGCTCCCGCTGGAGTGCGCAGCGCTCCCCAGCATGCTTGCCGATTCACCGCATGCGGAGGTTTTGCGACGGCTTCGCCGCCGAGCGGGAGCAAGCTCCCTCGCCACAGGGAATCTGTGAGTCAGGAGGAGGCGATGGTTTCCGGGCGCGACCAGATCCACAGATTGCCCAGGCTCATCCCGGCAATCGCCAGATACACCGGCCAGCCGTGATCGAGCATTACCAGCATCAACGTCGCGCACAGCAGCATGCTGACGGTGGCGCTGACCTTGGCCTTGCGCGCGATGATCTTGCCGTTGCGCCAGTTGTTCAGGATCGGCCCGAACAGCCGATGGTTTTCCAGCCAGGCACTCAGGCGCGGCGAGCTGCGGGTCGCAGCCCAGGCGGCGAGCAGGATGAACTCGGTGGTCGGCAGGCCGGGCACGACGATGGCGATCAGGCCAATGCCGAGACTGACATAGGCCAACAGGCCGAACAGCAGACGGGCGAGTTTTGAGGTGGCGGGTTGCGGCATGGGCTCGGGGTTGCAGTGAGGCGAAAAGGGAATCTTACAGACTTGTGGAGACCCCTGTGGGAGCTGGCTTGCCAGCGATAGCGATGTATCAGTCGAAATAGATCCTGTCTGACCCGCCGCCATCGCTGGCAAGCCAGCTCCCACAGGGTTTTGTGTTGTGCCGGTAAATCAGGCCGGTTCGGCTTCGGTGGCGTAAGCCTGTTCCAGCAGCACGGTGAAGCGGTTGAACGCGTCGATTGCGCCTTGCTCGACTTCGGCTTCCTCTTCGGCGGTGAACGGCAGGGAGTCGAGAGTACGCACGAAGCTTTTCCAACCCTCGGCGCGGCCACCTTCCGGTTCACCCAGGTGGCGGGCGCCGAAGGTTTCGCTCAGCTCCAGCGCCACCGCGCGTTTGATCAGGAACGCTGCGCCAAGCTTCGAACCTTCGGAGACGAAGATCCAGCCGAGGGCACGGGCCTTGCTCGGGTTTTTCAGCGCGCCGGCCACCGGTGGCGGGATGTCGGTGTCGAGATCCGCCAGGTCAGCCTTGGCCGCATCCGCGCGGCAACGGGCCGGCAGATCCGGGACGATTGCAGCCAGTTCGGCGTTGTTATAGAAATCGACCAGTTCCGACTGGAACAGGTACTGCGCGACCACGAAACGCGCGAAGTTGGCGCGGGTTTCGAACGGCGCGTGGGCCTTGACCAGGGCGTCGAGCTTGCTGTGCGGCTCGTGGGTGATCTGGTTCAGGCGCTGTGAACGCAGGGCTTTTTCCGAAGTGGTCATGGGGGTGTCCTTGATAAAAGAGAGGCGCTTGATAACGAGACGAACGGGCAGCTGCCCAACCGTAAAAAAAGCCCCGCGACGCGCTGATCAATGCGTATCGCAGGGCTGTGCGGATCAGATGTCCCAGATCAGATTGATTGCGAAGTTGCGGCCCGGCTGGGTCAGACGATCGAGGTTGGCCGGCTGCGTTACAGAGGCTTCGCCAACGCTGTCGTAGCCGCGCACGTCATCCCACAGCCAGTACTTCTTGTCGGTCAGGTTGTAGATGCCGCCGCTGACCGTGACGTCGTCGGTGACTTTGTAATAGCCGGCCAGATCGAGAATGCCGAAGCCCGGGGTCTTGAACTGGCTGCTGACGCCATCCGGCGACTTGAAGTTGCTGTCGTCGACGCGATCCTTTTTCTTCACCACGGTCCAGCTCAGCAGGCCGCCGTAATTGTCCTGGTCGTAACCCAGACCGAATACGCCGGTCAGCGGATTGACGCTGTTGAGAGGCTCGCCGTTGTCGTTGTTGCGACCGTAGGCATAGGCGATCGAGCCTTGGGTGTAGAGGCCCTGCGGCGCGCCGAACGCATCGAGGTTCAGGCGACCTTTGACTTCGGCGCCCTTGATGGTCGCGTGCTTGATGTTGCTCGACTGGAAGGTCAGCTCGTCGTAACCGGGAGTGACCGCGTCTTCGTTGATGAAATCGCGGTACTTGTTATAGAACACCGCCACGTCGAACGAGCCTTGTTCGAAGTTGCCGCGCAGACCGGTTTCATAGCTTTTGCTTTTTTCCGGTTCCAGGTTCGGGTTCGGCGCCACGTTGTAGCCGGTGGTGCTGTTTTCAAAGCGCCCGTACAGCGCTTTCGCGGTCGGCGTGCGGAAGCCTTCGGCGTACTGGCCGTACCAGGTGTAGTTGTCGGTCAGGGCGTAGGTCAGGCCGAATTTGGGCGAGACTTTGTGCCAGGTCTTGTTCTCGTCGCTGACGGTGCCGTTGCCGTCGGCGGCCACGGTGTTGAGGAATTCTTCAGTGATGTGCGGCTTGAGCTGGGTGTAGTCGTAGCGCAGGCCCGGCAGGAAGGTCCACTTGTTCCAGCTGATCTGATCCTGGGCAAACAAACTGTAGGTGTTGATGGTCGGGTCCGGGAAGTCGCTGGATTTTTTCAGCACGTCCGCCGCGCTGGTGGCGCCGATGGCGGTGCAGCCACGGCCGACAGCCAGGCACTTGCCATCGCCGCTGCGCGAGCCGGTGACCTTCTGCTGTTTGATCGTGGTGCCGTAGGTCAGCACGTGATCGGTGTCACCGATGGCGAAGGCCTTGTCCAGTTGCGCATCGAATACCCACTGTTTTTCCTCGTAGACCGTGTCGCGGGTGCGTAGCACTTTACGGGTCATCGGGTAGTAGAACTCTTCAGTGCTCTGGTCGGTCTTGGCGATCTGGTGGTTGAGGCTCCACTTCACGTTGTCGGCCAGCAGGCTGTCGAGGGCGAAGCTGTGCTCCAGGCCGAAACGCTCGCGGGTGATGGTGTCGTTGCCGGTGCGCCACTGATACATGCCGCCGGGCAGTACGCTGTTGGGGATGGTCGGGGCACCGTTGAAGTACGGGCCGCCGTAGGCACTTTTCTGATCGGTGTCGCGGTCGTCCTTGTACTTTTCGTAGGTCAGGCCCAGACGCGAATCTTCGTTGTAGTTCCAGCCGATCTTCGCCAGCACGTTGGTGGCTTTGACGTCTTCCGGGTTGGCGGCGGTGCGGGCGAGGCCGGTGCCGTTGTTGCTGCCGTAGGAATCGGTTTCGTGACCGTCGCGCTGGCTGAAGTGCAGCAAGCCGTCGAACTGCTCGGCACGCCCGGCAACCGTGGCGGATTTCAGCCAGCTCTCATCGGCGGAGCTGTAGCCGGTCTTCAACCGGGCACCGACATCTTTGCCGGGCTTGATGATGTCGTCCGGGTCGAGGGTGTAGTAGCTGACGGCGCCGCCGATGGCGTTGCTGCCGTACAGCACCGAGGCTGGGCCCCGGAGGATTTCCACGCGTTTGACGATCTCCGGATCGACGTAATTGCGCTGGGTCTTGGCGTACGGGCCGTTGAAGAAACCATCCGGCACTTCGACGCCGTCAACCTGAGTGAGGATGCGGTCGCCGTCGATGCCGCGAATGTTGTAGCCACTGATACCGCCGCGCTGACCGGCGCCGCCGACGGACACGCCCGGCTCGTAGCGCACCAGATCCTTGATGGTGTCGACGTTGTTGCGGTCCAGATCCTGACGGGTCTGCACGGTGACAGTGGCCGGCACGCTGTTGACCGACTGTTCCTGGCGGGTGGCGCTGATGGTCACCTGATCCAGATTCAAGGTGCCGCTGGTGCTGCGTTTTTCCAGCACCACGTTGTTGTTGCTCAGCTTGCGGAAGCTCAGGTTGGTCCCCACTAACAGACGTTCCAGGGCTTTCTCCGGCGGCAGCGAACCGCGTACGCCCGGCGACGACACGCCCTGACCCAGTTCCGCCGGCAAGCCGACCTGCCAACCGGTCACGCTGGTAAAGGCATTGAGCGCCGACACCAGCGGTTGCTGGCCGATCGAGAACGAGTAATCACCCATGTTGCGTGCCGGTTTCTCGGTGGCAGCCATCAGCGGTGCGGTGCCGGCCATGAGGATGGCAGCCGTCAGCAGCGACAATACGCGGGAAGGGGAAGCAGTCTGGCGGGTAAGGCGAGAGGACATCGATAGCGCTCCGTGTCGCACGAATCTTTATAGGTGCTGATCCGCCTCCGAAGATGCGAATCAATTGCATTGGCTATAACGAGACGAATGGGGTTTCGCTATCGAGTAAAAATAATTCTCATTTAGTTCAGGATCACCAGCGCCGGGAATTCCTGCAGGCGCGCCGAGGTGATGTGGGCGAGGGAGCGCACCACGTCCAGCGGTTGGTCGAGGCGGTAGTTGCCGGTGACGTTGATGTCGGCCAACTGCTCGTTGGTGTTGATGATCCAGCCCGGGTAGTAGCGGCGCAGTTCGGCCAGCACCTTGTCGAGCGGACAGTTTTCAAAGATCAATCGGCCCTGGACCCAGGCCAGGTCGGTGGCGGCATCGAGTTTGGCCGGACGATCGAAACCGTTGGGGCCGATACGGATGCTTTCGCCGGCGCTCAAACGCACGCGCGCGTCATTGTGGGTGGCACGCAGATCGACATCGCCGCGTTGCACATTGACCTGCGCCACGCCGTCCAGATAGCGCACGGCGAACGCGGTGTCGCGCACGCTGGCCTGCACCGGGCCGGCATCGATTTCCAGTGGCTGAGCCCGGTTGGCCGCTACCTCGAAAAACGCTTCGCCCTGATACAGCCGCGCCACGCGCTGGCGCTCATTGATGCTGCTGGAAAAGGCCGAATTGGTGTTGAGCAGCACCTTGGAGCCGTCCTCCAGTTGCAGGCGCTGACGCTCGCCGACCACGGTCAGATGATCGGCCTGCAGGCGCATCGGCAGATTGCTGAAACTGAACAGGCCGAGGATCAGCACCGCAGCAGTCGCCAACGGTTTCCAGTGCGGGCGCAGACGTTTGATGAGCGTCACTTTCGCGGGTTTCGCAGCGAGACTCTGCGCGCATTGCACCACTTGCGGCCCGTCCCAGATCGCCTGGGCCCTGGCGAACGCCTCGGCATTCAACGGATCGGCCGCCAACCACGCGTGAAATTGCCGGGTCTGCTCTTCGTCCGCACTGCCGAGCACAATGAGCCAGTCCAGAGCCTGGTCCATTGCACGGGCAGCGTCCTGCGCCGTGTCGGGCGAAGGCGGGCGGTGGGTGTCCGTCACGGTGTTTCCTCGGCAGTGTCTGTGCACGGCTGTTTTTTTAGTGAAGCGTAAAAGTCGGGCAAGGGTAGCAAAGCCCGCTGATCAGTGCAGTCGATGCTGATGCTGACAGAAATCGCCTGCGACCTCAGGCACCATTCAAGCGCTCGGCGACACCGATGCAGATCGACATGATCAGCTTGAGTTCCTTCTGCACGGTGCTGAGCGACACGTTCAACTCGTCGGCGATTTCCTGATAACTGTGCCCGTGCAGGCGGCTGAGGATGAAAATCTGCTGCTGACGCGGGCTGAGTTGACTGAGGCTCACGTTCAGGCGCTCCAGCAATTGTTCAGCGTGGGCGGCGTCTTCGGCGCTGCTGGCGGGGGCGGCGACGCTGTGCACCACGTCCTGCGGCACGTCATCAACCATGGTTCGCGAATGGATCTTGCGCGCACGCAGGTGATCCAGCGCCAGGTTGCGCGCGGTCTGGAACACGAAGGGTTCAAGGTGATCGATGGCGCGCTCGCTCAACGCCCGCGTGACGCGCAGGTAGGTTTCCTGCAACAGGTCTTCGGCGGTGCTGTGATTGTTGACCATCCGCTCGATCGTACGCAGCAGGGATGTGCGCTGAGAGAGGAAGACGTGATTGAAGCGCGATTGACTCACGGGGGAACCTGATCCATTTCGAGCGAATGATAATGCTTATCATCTAGTCGAGTGGTCAACCCCTGATTTTGAATACAACGAAAAACCTTGTGGGAGCGAGCTTGCTCGCGAAGGCGTAGTGTCAGGCAATTCAACTTGCGACTGACCCAGCGCTTTCGCGAGCAAGCTCGCTCCCACAAGGACAGGGAATTATTCGGCGTTGCAGAGCGCCAGGCAGTTATCCAGCATGCGGTTGGAGAAGCCCCATTCGTTGTCGTACCAGGCCAGCACCTTCAGCAGTTTGCCGCTGGATTTGGTGTGATTGGCGTCGAAGATCGACGACAGCGGGTTGTGGTTGAAGTCGCTGGAAACCAGCGGCAACGTGTTGTAACCCAAAATTTTCGAGTGTTGGCTGGCGGCTTTCATCAGCGCGTTGACTTCGTCGGCCGTGGCTTCCTTCTTCAACTGCACAGTCAGGTCCACCAGCGACACATTGATCACCGGCACGCGCACGGCCATGCCGGTCAGTTTGCCCGCCAGTTCCGGCAACACCAGGCCTACCGCTTCGGCGGCGCCGGTCTTGCTCGGGATCATGTTCTGCGTGGCCGAACGCGCGCGGTACGGGTCGGTGTGATAGACGTCGGTGAGGTTCTGGTCGTTGGTGTAGGCATGAATCGTGGTCATCAGACCGCTTTCAATGCCCAGTTCGCGGTGCAGCACCTGCGCCACGGGCGCCAGGCAGTTGGTGGTGCACGAAGCGTTGGAGATGATCTGGTGCGACTGGCGCAGAATGTCGTGGTTCACGCCGTAAACGACGGTAGCGTCGGCGCCTTTGGCCGGGGCCGAGATGATGACTTTGCGCGCGCCGGCAGTAATATGCGCGGCCGCTTTGGCGCGGTCGGTGAACAGACCGGTGCATTCGAACACCACATCGATCTTTTCCGCGGCCCATGGCAGCTCGGCCGGGTTGCGAATGGCGCTGACCGCAATGCGGTCGCCATTGACCGTCAGGCTCTCATTGTCATGGGCCACTTCGGCGTCGAATGTGCCGTGAACGGTGTCGTATTTGAGCAGATGGGCATTGATGGCGCTGTCGCCCAGATCGTTGATGGCGACGATCTGCAAATCCTGTCGATAGCCTTGGGTATACAGTGCGCGCAGGACATTACGGCCGATGCGGCCAAAACCATTGATTGCGATTCGAAGAGTCATTGAACAGCGCCGCCGTCGTTTTGTTGTTGGAATTACAAGATTATTCGCATAAAAATAGAAAACAAGCCTTTTTAGTGGCAATATTTTGTTTTATCTACAACGAGTGACCTGAATCAACTGGTCCGAATGGTCAAAAAAGCCGTCTGTCATTCCAACAACAACGGCGTTTGATCAGCATAGACAATCAGGTCGCCACATCCGTTAGCCTGGAGTTCTACACATGCATCCCCGCGTTCTTGAGGTCACCGAACGGCTTATCGCCCGCAGCCGCGCCACGCGTCAGGCTTACCTTGCACTGATTCGCGGCGCCGCCACTGACGGGCCGATGCGCGGCAAGCTGCAATGCGCCAACTTCGCCCACGGCGTGGCCGGATGTGGCAGCGAAGACAAGCACAGCCTACGGATGATGAACTCGGCGAACATCGCCATTGTTTCTTCGTATAACGACATGCTCTCGGCGCACCAGCCGTACGAAGTGTTTCCCCAGCAGATCAAAAACGCCTTGCGCGAAATCGGCTCGGTCGGCCAGTTCGCTGGCGGTACGCCAGCAATGTGCGATGGCGTGACCCAGGGCGAGCCGGGCATGGAGCTGAGCCTGCCGAGCCGCGAAGTGATCGCGATGTCGACGGCGGTGGCGCTGTCGCACAACATGTTCGACGGCGCCCTGATGCTCGGCATCTGCGACAAGATCGTCCCGGGCCTGATGATGGGCTCGCTGCGCTTCGGCCATCTGCCGACGATCTTCGTCCCGGGCGGGCCGATGGTCTCGGGGATTTCCAACAAGGAAAAAGCCGACGTGCGGCAGAAGTACGCCGAAGGCAAGGCGACCCGCGAAGAGCTGTTGGAATCGGAAATGAAGTCCTACCACAGCCCGGGCACCTGCACCTTCTACGGCACCGCCAATACCAACCAGTTGCTGATGGAAGTCATGGGCCTGCACTTGCCGGGCGCGTCTTTCGTCAACCCGAACACACCGCTGCGTGATGCCCTGACCCGCGAAGCCGCGCATCAGGTCACGCGTCTGACCAAGCAAAACGGCAACTTCATGCCGATCGGCGAAATCGTCGACGAGAAGGCACTGGTCAATTCGATCGTCGCACTGCACGCCACCGGCGGCTCGACCAACCACACCCTGCACATGCCGGCCATCGCCATGGCGGCGGGCATCCAGCTGACCTGGCAGGACATGGCCGACCTCTCCGAAGTCGTGCCGACCCTGAGCCACGTTTACCCGAACGGCAAAGCCGACATCAACCACTTCCAGGCTGCTGGCGGCATGTCGTTCCTGATCCGCGAACTGCTCGAGGCCGGCCTGCTGCACGAGGACGTCAACACCGTGCTCGGCCACGGCTTGAGCCAGTACACCAAGGAGCCATTCCTCGATAACGGTGAGTTGGTGTGGCGCGAAGGCCCGACCGAAAGCCTCGACGAAAACATCCTGCGTCCGGTCGCCCGTGCATTCTCCGCCGAGGGCGGTCTGCGGGTGATGGAAGGCAACCTCGGTCGCGGCGTGATGAAGGTCTCCGCGGTGGCGCTGGAAAACCAGATCGTCGAAGCGCCAGCCATGGTGTTCCAGGATCAGCAGGACCTGGCCGACGCGTTCAAGGCCGGTTTGCTGGAGAAGGATTTTGTTGCGGTGATGCGCTTCCAGGGCCCGCGCTCCAACGGCATGCCCGAGCTGCACAAGATGACGCCGTTCCTCGGCGTGCTGCAGGATCGTGGCTTCAAAGTCGCGCTGGTCACCGACGGGCGCATGTCCGGCGCGTCGGGGAAAATCCCGGCGGCGATTCACGTAAGTCCCGAAGCGTATGTCGGCGGTGCTTTGGCGCGGGTGCAAGAGGGCGATATCATCCGCGTCGATGGCGTCAAAGGCACTTTGGAACTCAAGGTCGACGCCGCCGAATTTGCAGCGCGCGAACCCGCCAAAGGCCTGTTGGGCAACAACATCGGCAGCGGTCGCGAACTGTTTGGCTTCATGCGTTTGGCCTTCAGCTCGGCGGAGCAGGGCGCCAGCGCCTTCACTTCTGCCCTGGAGACGCTTAATTGAAACTGGCTTTGGTCGGTGATATCGGAGGCACCAACGCGCGGTTCGCGTTGTGGAAAAACCACCAACTGCAATCGGTTCAGGTGCTGGCCACAGCCGACCATGCCAGCCCGGAACAGGCGATCAGCCTGTACCTGAGCGGCCTCGGTCTGGCGCCGGGTTCGATCGGTTCGGTGTGCCTGTCGGTGGCGGGGCCGGTGAGTGGGGATGAATTCAAATTCACCAACAATCACTGGCGCTTGAGTCGCACGGCGTTCTGCAAGACCTTGCAGGTCGAACAACTGCTGTTGATCAACGACTTCTCGGCGATGGCGCTGGGCATGACCCGTTTGCAGCCCGGGGAATTCCGTGTGGTCTGCGAAGGCACGCCGGAGCCGTTGCGCCCGGCGGTGGTGATCGGTCCGGGCACGGGGCTGGGCGTCGGTACCTTGCTTGATCTCGGCGAAGGGCGGTTTGCCGCGCTGCCGGGGGAGGGCGGGCACGTCGATCTGCCGCTGAGCAGTCCGCGAGAAACCCAACTCTGGCAGCACATCCACAACGAGATTGGCCACGTCAGCGCGGAAACGGCGCTGAGCGGTGGTGGCTTGCCTCGGGTGTATCGGGCGATCTGTGCGGTGGATGGGCATGAACCAAAGCTTGATACGCCGGAAGCGATTACCGCGGCCGGTCTGGCTGGCGATCCGATCGCCCTGGAAGTGTTGGAACAGTTCTGCTGCTGGCTCGGCCGCGTGGCCGGCAACAACGTGCTGACCACCGGTGGGCGTGGCGGCGTGTACATCGTTGGCGGGGTGATTCCGCGTTTTGCCGATTTCTTCGTCAATAGCGGTTTTGCCCGCAGTTTCGCCGACAAGGGCTGCATGAGCGACTACTTCAAGGGCATTCCGGTGTGGCTGGTGACGGCGCCGTATTCCGGTCTTGTTGGCGCTGGTGTGGCACTCGAACAGTTTTGAGACTGAGTCGCCTGCATCGCTGGCAAGCCAGCTCCCACAGGATCGAAGACATCCTCAGGATGTGTACAAGACCTTGTGGGAGCTGGCTTGCCAGCGATGGGGCCAGAACAGACAACAAATTTCCAAGGTTCATCAGGCATAATCCGCCCCAATTCCAACAACAAGGATGCCTTCGAAGTGAGCTCAGTCAACAAGTCGATATTGTTGGTCGATGACGACCAGGAAATACGCGAGTTGCTGGAAACCTACCTGACCCGCGCCGGGTTTCAGGTGCGGGCCACCGCCGATGGCGCCAGTTTCCGCCAGGCACTCAACGAGGCGCCGAGCGATCTGGTGATCCTCGATGTGATGCTGCCCGACGAGGACGGTTTCAGCCTGTGCCGCTGGGTGCGTCAGCATCCGCGTCAGGCGCAGGTGCCGATCATCATGCTCACCGCCAGTTCCGACGAAGCCGACCGCGTGATCGGGCTGGAGCTTGGCGCTGACGACTACCTCGGCAAACCTTTCAGCCCCCGCGAGCTGCAAGCGCGGATCAAGGCGCTGCTGCGACGGGCGCAGTTCGGTCAGGAGCGCAGCGGCAGCGACGTGCTGGCCTTCGACGAGTGGCGGCTGGACATGGTCAGCCATCGACTGTTCCACACCGACGGCGAAGAGGTGATTCTCTCAGGTGCCGACTTCGCGCTGCTGAAGTTGTTTCTCGATCATCCGCAGGAAATTCTCGACCGCGACACCATCGGCAACGCCACCCGTGGCCGTGACCTGATGCCGCTCGACCGCATCGTCGACATGGCCGTCAGCCGTTTGCGCCAGCGCCTACGTGACACGGAAAAACCGCCACGGCTGATCCGCACCGTGCGCGGCAGTGGCTACCAACTGGCAGCCAATGTGGTTGCCGGCAATGCTCACTGAGTCGCTGCGCAGGCTCGCCAACACAGTACCGGTGCCGCGTTCGCTGCTCGGGCGGATGCTGCTGCTGACGTTGCTCGCGGTGCTGTTCGCGCAAACTTTGTCGAGCGTGATCTGGGTCTCGCAACTGCGCGCCACCCAGCTCGAGGGCCTGGTCACCAGCGCCCGCAGCCTCGCCCATTCGATGACCGCCAGCGTCAGTTATTTCCGCTCGTTACCGGTGGCGTATCGGCCATTGGTGCTCGACCAGTTGCGCAGCATGGGCGGCACCCGTTTCGTGGTGACGCTCAATGACAAACCGCTGGGCATGGACGTGCTGCCGATCACCCCGCGCAAGGCTGCGGTGATTCAAGCGGTGGATGAAGTGCTGCGTCAGTCGCTGGGCCATGACACTGATATCTCCGTGACCTTCGTCAGCCCCGAGGACCTGCGGATCTTCAATGCCGGGCTGAAACTCGATGAGTTGCCGCGCTCCTGGGCGCATTACGCGTTGACCCTGGAACCGGTGAATCCGCCGGTGCTGGTCACGCAGATTCAAATGGCCCCGGGCGAGTGGCTGTACATCGCCTCGTTGCTGCCCGAGCCCTACACCAGTCTTGAAGAACAAGGCCTGCCGGCGCAGCAGGTGTGGTTCATCGTCCTCACCAGCGGCTTTTTGCTGCTGTTTATCGGCTTGCTGGTGCACTGGCAGAGCCGGCCGCTCAAGCGTCTGGCGCGCGCGGCGCGGGATCTGTCGCTGGGCGCCGATGTCGAGCCGGTGGCCGAGGGCGGCGGCAGTGAAGTGGTGGAAGTGGGCCGTGCGTTCAACACCATGCGCGAACGCATCAGCCGTTACTTGACCGAGCGCAGCCAATTGTTCAGCGCGATTTCCCATGACCTGCGCACGCCGATCACTCGCCTGCGTTTGCGCGTCGAACTGCTCGAAGACGAGCAGCTGCAAGCCAAGTTCGGTCGCGATCTGGATGAGTTGGAGCTGCTGGTCAAAGGCGCGCTGCAATGCGTGAAAGACACCGACATCCACGAGAACATCGAGCCGGTGGATCTCAATCATGTACTCGACTGCCTCGTAGAACCGTACCTGGCGCCCAACGGTAATGGTCGCGTGACCCTGCAAGGTAAGGCGTTGGCGGCGTATCCGGGCAAGCCTTTGGCGTTGAAACGCTGCATCGGCAACCTCATCGACAATGCGCTGAAGTACGGGCAGAACGCGCACCTGCACATCGATGACGATGAGCGCGCGTTTGTCCTGCACGTCGACGACGAAGGCCCGGGCGTACCGGAGCAGCGGCTGGAGCAGGTGTTCGAGCCGCACTTCCGACTGGCCGGGCAGCAGCAGGGTTATGGCCTGGGTCTGGGCATCGCGCGCAACATTGCCCACAGCCATGGTGGTGAGGTGACGTTGCAGAACCTGCGTGAGGGCGGGTTGCGGGTGACGTTGCAATTGCCGCGCAGTGTTGACTGATATTGCCCCCGTGGCGAGGGAGCTTGCTCCCGCTGGCTGCGCAGCAGGCCTCTTTTTGGTGCCGCTTCGCGCCACAGCGGGAGCAAGCTCCCTCGCCACAGGTAATATGTGAATGTCACGAGCTGGTGACAAAACCCGCCCCCTTCGTTACAAGCCCACCCCGGCCCGTTGTTTAGACTGCCCGCAGTCATAACAACAAAAAAGGGCCACTCATGGACACCTTTCACCCAGACTTCAGCAGTTGGCTGAATGCCCCTGCCCACCAGCAATGGCTCGCCGACGAAGGTCTGCGCCTGCTGGCATTCGCCAGAGCGGCAAAACTGCCCGAAGGTTTCGGCAACCTCGACGAACGCGGCCATCTGCCGGCGAACGCGCAAGCTGAAACCATGAACACCGCGCGCATGACCCACAGCTTCGCCATGGCTCACATTCAGGGTCTGCCGGGGTTTGCCGAACTGGTCGATCACGGCATTGCAGCCCTGCGCGGGCCGTTGCGGGATGCGCTGCACGGCGGCTGGTTTGCGGTCGCCGAACATCGCGATGGCAACACCGGCAAGAATGCCTATCTGCATGCCTTTGTTGCGCTCGCGGCGAGCTCGGCGGTGGTCGCGCAGCGTCCCGGCGCCCAGGCGTTGCTGGATGATGCGATCGACATCATTGACACGTATTTCTGGAGCGAAGAAGAGGGCGCCATGCGCGAATTCTTCAATCGCGACTGGCGCGAAGAAGAAGCCTATCGCGGCGCCAACAGCAACATGCACGCCACCGAAGCGTTCCTCGCGCTGGCCGATGTCACTGAAGACCCGCGCTGGCTGGTGCGCGCGCAACGCATCGTCGAGCGGGTGATCCATGGTCATGCAGCAGCTAACGGCTACATGGTCATCGAACACTTCGACCGCGACTGGCAACCGCTGCGCGAGTACAACCACGACAACCCGGCTGATGGTTTTCGCCCATACGGCACCACCCCGGGCCACGGTTTCGAGTGGGCGCGGCTGCTGCTGCACCTCGAAGCGGCGCGGGTCCAGGCCGGGATGCTCACGCCCGGTTGGCTGGCGACCGATGCGCAAAAACTCTTCGAGCAGAATTGCCGAAACGGCTGGGACGTCGATGGCGCGCCGGGGATCGTTTATACCCTCGACTGGGACAACAAAGCCGTGGTGCGTCATCGCTTGCACTGGACCCATGCCGAAGCCAGCGCGGCGGCCAGCGCTTTGCTCAAACGCACCGGTGACGCGCAATACGAGACCTGGTACCGGCTGTTCTGGGAATTCTGTGAAGGCCATTTCATCGATCGCTGCGATGGCAGTTGGCATCACGAACTCGATCCGCAAAACCGTCCGAGCGCCGATATCTGGCCGGGCAAACCCGATCTCTACCACGCGTGGCAAGCGGTGTTGATCCCTCGTCTACCCTTGTCACCGAGTATGGCAACCGCTCTGGCGCAAATATCCCGGGCTGTTCCTGTGTAACCATGTGGTGACATTTGCGCGTCCCTTCGTTACCTGCGAAGGGAATCGCCCTGTTTAAACTCCTGTGCAGCGCAAGCACCAGACTTGCATGCATAACAACAAGAAAGGTACATCTCAGATGAATGCGATTTCTCGCCTCGCTACTGTCATTTCTGTCGCCTCCCTGTTCCCGCTCGCAATTCTGCCCCTCAGTGTGTCCGCTGCCGAATCCAAAGGTTCGGTCGAAGTCGTGCACTGGTGGACGTCCGGTGGCGAAAAAGCCGCTGTCGATGTGCTCAAGGCGCAAGTTGAAAAAGACGGTTTCACCTGGAAAGACGGCGCTGTCGCCGGCGGTGGCGGTGCCACGGCCATGACCGTGCTGAAAAGCCGCGCCGTTGCCGGCAACCCACCAGGTGTCGCCCAGATCAAGGGCCCGGATATTCAGGAATGGGCCTCCACCGGTCTGCTCGACACCGACGTCCTGAAGGACGTGGCCAAAGAAGAGAAGTGGGACAGCCTGCTCGACAAGAAAGTCTCCGATACCGTGAAGTACGACGGTGATTACGTGGCCGTACCGGTGAACATTCACCGCGTGAACTGGCTGTGGATCAACCCGGAAGTCTTCAAGAAAGCCGGCATCACCAAGAACCCGACCACCCTCGAAGAATTCTACGCCGCCGGCGACAAGCTCAAGGCTGCGGGCTTCATCCCGCTGGCTCACGGCGGTCAGCCTTGGCAGGACAGCACCGTGTTCGAAGCCGTTGTGCTCTCGGTCATGGGCGTTGATGGCTACAAGAAAGCCCTGGTCGATCTGGACAACAAAGCGCTGACCGGCCCGGAAATGGTCAAGGCGCTGACCGAGCTGAAGAAAGTCGCGACCTACATGGACGCCGACGGCAAGGGTCAGGACTGGAACCTGGAAGCGGCCAAGGTCATCAACGGCAAGGCCGGCATGCAGATCATGGGTGACTGGGCCAAGTCCGAATGGACCGCTGCCAAGAAAGTCGCCGGCAAGGACTACGAGTGCGTAGCCTTCCCGGGCACCGACAAGGCGTTCACCTACAACATCGACTCCCTGGCGGTGTTCAAGCAGAAAGACAAAGGCACTGCGGCCGGTCAGCAAGACATCGCCAAAGTCGTGCTGGGGGAAAACTTCCAGAAAGTCTTCAGCATCAACAAAGGCTCGATCCCGGTACGTAACGACATGTTGAACAACATGGACAAACTCGGTTTCGACTCCTGCGCGCAGACCGCTGCCAAGGACTTCCTGGCTGACGCCAAGTCCGGGGGCCTGCAACCGAGCATGGCGCACAACATGGCGACCACGCTGGCGGTGCAGGGCGCGTTCTTTGATGTCGTGACCAACTACATCAACGACCCGAAAGCCGACCCGGCCGATGCGGCCAAGAAACTGGGCGCGGCGGTTCAGTCGGCCAAATAAGCATCAGCACCGCAGCCCCTGTGGGAGCGAGCTTGCTCGCGAAAGCGGAGTGTCAGGCAATCGAAATATCAACTGACAGGACGCCTTCGCGAGCAAGCTTGCTCCCACAAGGGGAAAGCGTGTGAATTTTCTACCCTCGTACTGGATTTCCCCATGAGTTCTGTTGCTGTGTTCAGCAAAGCCTCGCCGTTCGATGCACTGCAGCGCTGGCTACCGAAACTGGTGCTGGCGCCGAGCATGTTCATCGTACTGGTGGGCTTCTATGGCTACATCCTGTGGACGTTCGTGCTGTCGTTCACCACCTCGACATTCCTGCCCAACTACAAGTGGGCCGGTCTGGCGCAATACGCCCGGCTGTTCGACAACGATCGCTGGTGGGTGGCGAGCAAGAACCTCGCGGTGTTCGGTGGCATGTTCATCGGCATCACCCTGGTGATCGGCGTGCTGCTGGCGGTGTTCCTCGACCAGCGCATCCGTCGCGAAGGCTTTATCCGCACCATTTACCTGTACCCGATGGCGCTCTCGATGATCGTCACCGGTACCGCGTGGAAATGGCTGCTCAACCCGGGCATGGGCCTGGACAAATTGTTGCGTGACTGGGGCTGGGAAGGCTTCCGTCTGGACTGGTTGATCGACCCGGATCGCGTGGTTTACTGCCTGGTGATCGCCGCTGTGTGGCAAGCCTCGGGCTTCATCATGGCGATGTTCCTCGCCGGCCTGCGCGGAGTTGATCAGTCGATCATCCGTGCCGCACAGATCGACGGTGCGAGCATGCCGACCATCTACTGGAAAGTCGTACTGCCAAGCCTGCGTCCGGTGTTCTTCAGTGCGGTGATGATCCTCGCCCACATCGCGATCAAGAGCTTCGACCTGGTTGCGGCGATGACGGCGGGTGGCCCGGGTTATTCCTCCGACCTGCCGGCGATGTTCATGTACTCCTTCACCTTCAGTCGCGGCCAGATGGGCATGGGCTCGGCCAGTGCGATTCTGATGCTCGGTGCGATTCTCGCGATCATCGTGCCTTACCTGTACTCCGAGCTGAGGACCAAGCGTCATGACTAGTCTCGCTGCCAAACCCGCGTTCAGCCTCAGTCGCGTCGCGATCTACGCGGTGCTGATCCTCGCGGTATTGCTGTATCTGATTCCGCTGGTGGTGATGTTGCTGACCAGCTTCAAGACGCCGGAAGACATCAGCACCGGCAACCTGCTGAGCTGGCCGACCGTGGTCAGCGGCATCGGCTGGGTCAAGGCCTGGGCCACGGTTGACGGTTACTTCTGGAACTCGATCAAGATCACCGTGCCGGCCGTGGTCATCTCCACCGCCATTGGCGCGTTGAACGGCTACGTGCTGTCGTTCTGGCGCTTCCGTGGTTCGCAGCTGTTCTTCGGTCTGCTGCTGTTCGGCTGCTTCCTGCCGTTCCAGACCGTGCTGCTGCCGGCCTCGTTCACCCTCGGCAAGATGGGCCTGGCGAGCACCACCACCGGCCTTGTGTTCGTGCACGTGGTCTATGGTCTGGCGTTCACCACGCTGTTCTTCCGCAACTACTACGTGAGCATTCCCGATGCGCTGATCAAGGCAGCACGGCTGGATGGCGCGGGGTTCTTCACGATTTTTCGGCAGATCATTCTGCCGATGTCGACCCCGATCATCATGGTCTGCCTGATCTGGCAGTTCACCCAGATCTGGAACGACTTCCTGTTCGGTGTGGTGTTCTCCAGCGGTGATTCGCAACCGATCACGGTGGCGCTGAACAACCTGGTCAACACCAGCACCGGGGCCAAGGAATACAACGTTGATATGGCAGCGGCGATGATCGCCGGGCTGCCGACCCTGCTGGTCTATGTGGTCGCAGGCAAGTATTTCGTGCGCGGGCTGACGGCCGGCGCAGTCAAGGGGTAATCATGGCAACGCTCGAACTTCGCAACGTCAACAAGACCTACGGTGCCGGCCTGCCGGATACCCTGAAGAACATCGAACTGTCGATCAAGGACGGTGAGTTCCTGATCCTGGTCGGCCCGTCGGGCTGCGGCAAGTCGACCCTGATGAACTGCATCGCCGGCCTGGAGACCATCACCGGTGGCGCGATCATGATCGGCGACCAGGACGTCAGCGGCATGAGCCCGAAGGATCGCGACATCGCCATGGTGTTCCAGTCCTACGCGCTGTACCCGACCATGAGCGTGCGCGAGAACATCGAGTTCGGTCTGAAAATTCGCAAGATGAGCCAGTCGGCGATCGACGAAGAGGTCGCGCGCGTGGCCAAGCTGCTGCAGATCGAACACCTGCTCAACCGCAAGCCGGGTCAGCTCTCCGGTGGCCAGCAACAGCGCGTGGCAATGGGTCGTGCGTTGGCGCGGCGGCCGAAGATCTATCTGTTCGACGAACCGCTGTCCAACCTCGACGCCAAGCTGCGCGTCGAGATGCGCACCGAAATGAAACTGATGCACCAGCGTCTGAAAACCACCACCGTTTACGTGACCCACGACCAGATCGAAGCGATGACCCTGGGCGACAAGGTTGCGGTGATGAAGGACGGCATCATTCAGCAGTTCGGCACGCCGAAAGAGATTTACAACGACCCGGCCAACCTGTTTGTGGCGAGCTTCATCGGTTCGCCGCCGATGAACTTCATTCCGCTGCGTCTGCAACGCAAGGACGGTCGTCTGCTGGCACTGCTCGACAGCGGTCAGGCGCGTTGCGAGTTGCCGATGAGCATGCAGGATGCAGGGCTGGAAGATCGCGAAGTGATCCTCGGCCTGCGCCCGGAGCAGATTGTTCTGGCGAACGGCGAGGGCAATGGTCTGCCGAGCATCAAGGCCGAAGTGCAGGTCACCGAGCCGACCGGTCCGGACACCCTGGTGTTCGTCAACCTGAATGAGACCAAGGTCTGCTGCCGCCTGGCACCGGACGTGGCGCCGCAGGTGGGCGAAACCCTGACCCTGCAATTCGATCCGTCGAAAGTGTTGTTGTTCGATGCCAAGACTGGCGAGCGTCTGGGCGTTGCGGGCCAGGCGCAGACCGAGGCGCGGTCGGCGAACGTGGCGCAGTTCAAAGGTCGCTGAAGATCAATGCTGGAATGCGGTCATGTGGGAGCTGGCTTGCCAGCGATGGGGCCGGCACATCCAACATGGATGTCGCCTGAATCACCGCCATCGCTGGCAAGCCAGCTCCCACAGGGATCGGGTTCCAAACAGGAGCACGCGCTGGATTGCCTGTAATCCAGCGCAATTTATGTAAACCGCGTTGGAAAAAAACAGTTAATAACAATAAAGACGAGGATGTAGGGATGAAAAAGAAACACGTCAATGCCCGGTTGATCTGCCAAGTGTCAGCCGCGGCGGCATTGGTGCTGGCCGGCAATGCAATGGCTGCGGATGCGTTCAGCTCCGACTCGAAATGGATGACCGGTGACTGGGGTGGCGAGCGGACCAAGCTGATCGAGCAGGGTATCGACATCAAGGCCGACTATGTTGGGGAAATGGGTGCCAACCTGCATGGCGGCTACAACGACGACAAGACCGGTCGCTACAGCGATCAGTTCGGTCTGGGCGTGGCGCTGGACCTGCAAAAACTCTGGGGCTGGGACAACACTCAGGCCAAGATCCAGTTGACCAATCGTAACGGTCAGAACATCTCCAACGATCGTATTGGCGATCCGCGTGCCGGCACGCTGTCGTCTTCGCAGGAAGTCTACGGCCGTGGCCACATGGTGCGTCTGACCCAGTTGTGGATTCAGCACCAGTTCTTCGACAACAAACTCGACGTCAAGGCCGGTTACTTCGGTGAGGGCGAAGACTTCAACACCTTCCCGTGCGACTTCCAGAACCTGGCGTTCTGCGGCTCGCAAGTGGGTAACTGGGCGACCAACATCTGGTACAACTGGCCCGTCAGCCAGGCCGCGATCCGCGTGAAGTACAACATCAACGACGAGCTCTACGCGCAGATCGGTGCGTACAACCAGAACCCGTCGCAGCTGGAACACGGCAACGGCTTCAAGCTCAGCGGCAGCGGCACCAAAGGGACTGTTCTGCCAGTCGAACTGGTCTGGTCGCCGAAGGTCAACAGCCTGCCGGGCGAATACCGCGTCGGTTACTACAAGAGCACCGCTGATGCCAGCGACGTCCGCGAAGACGTCAACGGTTTCGACGCGGCAACCACTGGTGACGCCTACAAGACCCACAGCAGCAAACACGGTTACTGGTTCGTCGCGCAGCAGCAACTCACCAGCCACAACGGTGATGCCAGCCGCGGTCTGAACATTGCCGCCAACGCGACCTTCCACGACAAGGACACCAACTTCATCGATAACTACCAGTCGGTGATGTTTGTCTACAAAGGCCCGTTCGACGCCCGTCCGAAGGATGACGTCGGCATTGGCGCGGCGCGTATCCACGTCAACGATGACGTGAAGAAAAACGCCGAACTGCTGAATGCCTCCAACGGTGTCTCGGATTACGACAATCCGGTGTTCTCGCCGATTCGTGAAACCGAATACAACTACGAGATCAACTACGGCTTCCACGTCACCAACTGGCTGACCGTGCGTCCTAACCTGCAGTACATCACTCACCCGGGCGGTGTTGATGCCGTGGACAACGCTTTGGTCGCTGGCCTGAAAATTCAGTCTACGTTCTGACGCGTCTGCGATAAGCTCCTCTCCATGTGCGCATATTTGCGGACAGCCCAGGCTGTCCGCTTTTTTTTGAGGGTGGCGCAACCCATGACAGTCGAATTCGGAACCGTGGCCAATGCATGAGCATCCGCTGCAACGCTTCTTCAAATCCCTGCGCGAACGACCGGTGTTTGCCTGGGAGCGCTATCAGATGCGCGATGTGCTGGTGATCGACCATCCGCTGTGTCAGGCGGTGTTCAGTCGGCAGGGCGCGCAGTTGCTGCACTTTCAGCCGCGCGGGCAGAAACCGTGGTTGTGGTGCGCGGCGAAGTGGCCGCACGTGGGCGCCATTCGCGGTGGTGTGCCGGTGTGCTGGCCGTGGTATGGCCGCCATCCGAGCGAAAACGCCTGGCCCTCTCACGGTTGGGCGCGACTGCTCGACTGGAAACTGATCGACAGCAGCAGTGCCGAGGATGGCGTGCGCCTGCATTGGCAATTGCAGCTGTGCGACTGGCAGGTCGACCTGCACGCGCATCTGGGCGAACGCATGGAATTACGCCTGAGCACCGAGCATCAGGACGACATGCCGTGCCAGTTGAGCCAGGCTTTGCATGCTTACTGGCGTATTGGTGACGTGGGTGAGATAGCGCTGTCTGGCCTCGAAGGGGCGCAGGGTTATGACCAGTTGAGCCGCCAGTCCTGCCAGCAGGAAGGCGAATTGCGCGTGGAGGGTGGTTGTCAGCGGGTGTTCCAGCACGACGGCGAATTGCAGCTCAAGGATCATGCCTGGCAGCGCGAATTGTGCATCGATACCGGTGACAGCGGCGACACCGTGGTCTGGCATCCTGGCTCGCGACCATTGCTGGGGGTGAGCTGGGATGAAGTGGCGGAGTTTGTCTGTGTCGAAGCGGCGGCGGGCGGTACCGACAGCCTGCATCTGGCGCCGGGGGAGAAGGCGCATTTGAGTTTGCAGGCGTGGGCTGCTGCCTGAGTTTGTACGGTGGCTGCTGGCCCCATCGCTGGCAAGCCAGCTCCCACAGACTCAGTGGCGGTCATGGATTTTGTGGACGACCCGGACACTGTGGGAGCTGGCTTGCCAGCGATGAGGCCGGATCATTCAATAAAGAATTATCAGGCCTCAGTTGAACTCGTCACCCACCGGATACCGGCTGGCATTCAAGCTCTCCTTGATCTTGCGCAGATGCGGCTGGAAATCCACCCCGCGACGCAGGGTCATGCCGGTCGCCAGCACATCCAGCACTGTCAACTGAATGATCCGTGAGGTCATCGGCATATAGATGTCGGTGTCTTCCGGCAGCGGAATATTCAGGCTCAGGGTACTGGCCTTGGCCAGCGGCGAATTCTCTGCGGTCAGGCCCAACACCGAAGCGCCGTTCTCACGGGCGATGCGCGCCACTTCCACCAGTTCGCGGGTGCGCCCGGTGTAGGAAATGATCACGAACAGCTCGCCGGTGTGTGCCACTGACGCAATCATCCGCTGCATCAGCACATCGGCATGCGCGGTGACGGCGAGGTTGAAACGGAAGAACTTGTGTTGCGCATCCAGCGCCACCGGAGCCGAAGCACCCAGGCCGAAAAAGTGGATCTGCCGCGCCTGGATCAACAGGTCGACGGCGCGGCTGATCAGGTTCGGATCGAGCGCCTGGCAAGCGCTGTCCAGCGAAGCGATGGCACTGCCGAAAATCTTCTGCGTGTACGCCTCGGGATTGTCATCGGCCTCCACCGCGCGGCTGACATACGCCGCGCCACTGGCCAGGCTCTGCGCCAGTTGCAGCTTGAGTTCAGGGTAGCCGCTGACACCGAACGAACGGCAGAAACGGTTGACCGTCGGCTCGCTCACCGACGCGGCCTGGGCGAGGGCGGCGATGCTGAAGCGGGTGGCCTGCTGCGGGTTGAGCAGGATCACCTCGGCGACTTTGCGTTCGGCCTTGTTCAGCTCTTCAAGGCGACTCTGGATCTGTTCCAGTAAATTTCGCACGCGGTCCATATGGAATTCCTAATTCACCTGCGCAAAGGTGCGCCGGGCTATGCAAATTGGGCCTTTGATGTGGCCCGTGACGGTGGCCTATCCTACTGATGGCTCCGACCGACCACCACTCGGAATCTGTATTTTGCGAAAATGTTGTGGTTATTACTACATTTTCCCTTGAGTGATGCCTTGAAAAAAGGTATTTGTAGCTTAACTTGATAAAAGAACAAACATCATGCCTTCGATTACGGTTGAACCGTGCACCTTTGCCTTGTTCGGCGCTCTGGGCGATCTGGCCCTGCGCAAGCTGTTTCCTGCCCTTTATCACCTCGATGGCGCCGACCTGTTGCACGAGAACACGCGCATTATTGCGCTGGCCCGTGAACCCGGTTCCGAGCAGCAGCACCTGGCGTTTATCGCCGCCGAATTGCGCCGTTACGTCGGCAAAGAGCTGGACGAGGCGGTGGCCGAGCGCTTTCTCGCGCGCCTGAGCTATCTGCACGTCGACTTCCTCAAGGCTGAAGACTATGTGGCGCTGGCCGAAGCGGCCGGCAGCGGGCAACGCATGATTGCCTACTTCGCCACACCGGCAGCGGTGTACGGCGCGATCTGCGAGAACCTGGCGAAAGTCGGTCTGGCAGAAAACACCCGCGTGGTTCTGGAAAAGCCGATCGGCTCCGATCTGGAATCCTCGCGCAAGGTGAACGACGCCGTGGCGCAGTTCTTCCCGGAGAACCGCACCTATCGCATCGACCACTACCTGGGCAAAGAGACCGTCCAGAACCTGATCGCCCTGCGTTTCGCCAACAGCCTGTTCGAAACCCAGTGGAACCAGAATTACATCTCCCACGTGGAAATCACCGTGGCCGAGAAGGTCGGTATCGAAGGCCGTTGGGGCTACTTCGACAAGGCCGGCCAGCTGCGCGACATGATCCAGAATCACCTGTTGCAGCTGCTGTGCCTGATCGCCATGGACCCGCCGGCCGACCTGTCCGCCGACAGCATTCGTGATGAAAAGGTAAAGGTGCTCAAGGCCCTGGCGCCGATCAGCCCGGAAGGCCTGACCACGCAAGTGGTGCGCGGTCAGTACATCGCCGGCCACAGCGAAGGCAAATCCGTACCGGGCTACCTCGAAGAGCCGAATTCCAACACCCAGAGCGACACCGAAACCTTCGTTGCCCTGCGTGCCGACATCCGCAACTGGCGCTGGGCCGGCGTGCCGTTCTACCTGCGGACTGGCAAGCGCATGCCGCAGAAGCTGTCGCAGATCGTCATTCACTTCAAGGAGCCGTCGCACTATATCTTTGCGCCGGAACAGCGCCTGCAGATCAGCAACAAACTGATCATCCGTCTGCAACCGGACGAAGGCATTTCCTTGCGTGTGATGACCAAGGAGCAGGGTCTGGACAAGGGCATGCAACTGCGCAGCGGCCCGCTGCAACTGAATTTCTCCGACACCTGGCGCAGTGCGCGGATTCCCGACGCCTACGAGCGGTTGTTGCTGGAAGTGATGAACGGCAATCAGAACCTGTTTGTCCGTAAAGATGAAATCGAAGCCGCGTGGAAGTGGTGTGACCAGTTGATCGCCGGCTGGAAAAAATCCGGTGACGCGCCCAAGCCGTATGCGGCCGGGTCGTGGGGGCCGATGAGCTCGATTGCACTGATCACGCGGGACGGGAGGTCGTGGTATGGCGATATCTGATGTGAAACTGCCCGCGGGCGTGAATGCCCACGAATTCAAGAGTCCGGTGCTGTTGGCCGAAGGTCTGGCGCTGAATGTCGCCAAGCAGCTGAGCGAAGCCATTTCGGCACGCGGCAACGCGGTGCTGGTGGTTTCTGGCGGTCGCAGCCCGGTGGCGTTTTTCCAGCACTTGGCCAAGCAGGAGCTGGACTGGTCGAAGGTCGTCGTGACCCTCGCCGACGAGCGCTGGGTACCGGTTGAACACGCCGACAGCAACGCTGGTCTGCTCAAGCAGTACCTGCTCAAGGGCCCGGCCGCCAAGGCGCAGTTCCTCAGCCTCTACAGCGCGGCGGCCAACGTCGAGCAGGCTGCGGAGCAGGCCGACCGCTTGCTTGCAGAATTGCCGCCGATCGACGTGCTGGTGCTGGGCATGGGCGATGACGGTCACACCGCGTCGCTGTTCCCCGACAGCCCGAACCTGACTGAAGCCTTGCAGGCTGACGGCAGCCGTCGCTGCTGGCCGATGCTGGCGCCGAGCGTACCGCGTCAACGCCTGACCATGAGCCGCGCACTGCTGGCTTCGGCGAAGCACAAGATTCTGTCGATTTCCGGTCAATCGAAACTGACCACACTGAATGCCGCACTGGCATCCGACGACGTCGCGGCCATGCCGGTGCGCGCGTTTCTGCAACCTACGTTAGAGATCTACTGGTGCCCATGAGCCAAGGAACAGCCGCTATGACAACCCCATCCCCGACCGTTTCCATGGCGGACAAAGTTGCCCTGATCGACAGCCTCTGCGCCAAGGCGCGGATCCTGCCGGTGATCACCATCGCCCGTGAACAGGACGTGCTGCCGCTGGCCGACGCCCTGGCCGCGGGTGGTCTGACGGCGCTGGAAGTGACCCTGCGTTCGCAGTTCGGTCTCAAGGCGATCCAGATCCTGCGTGAGCAGCGTCCGGAGCTGGTGACCGGTGCCGGCACCGTGCTCGATCGCAACATGCTTGCAGCAGCGGAAGCGGCGGGTTCGCAATTCATCGTCACCCCGGGCATCACCCGTGACCTGCTCGAAGCCAGCGTCGACAGCCCGATTCCGCTGCTGCCGGGCATCAGCAACGCCTCTGGCATCATGGAAGGCTATGGCCTGGGCTATCGCCGCTTCAAGCTGTTCCCGGCGGAAGTCAGCGGTGGCGTGGCGGCGATCAAGGCCCTCGGCGGCCCGTTCGGTGAAGTGAAATTCTGCCCGACCGGTGGCGTCGGCCCGGCCAATATCAAGAGCTACATGGCGCTGAAAAACGTCATGTGCGTGGGCGGCAGCTGGATGCTCGATCCGGAGTGGATCAAGAACGGCGACTGGGCGCGCATTCAGGAATGCACTGCCGAGGCCCTGGCACTGCTGGACTAAACGTTTTACCTGACACTTCGTTGTGTGTTCTACGGCTTTACGGTGCGCTTGGTCGGTGCACCGTTTTTTTTTGCCCGGAAAAAGTCATGAGAAATGACGCGATACATAGTTACCGCACCGAGAGCGGCGCGCGCCGTTAATCTGCGTTCATCTTATGGAAGAGAGAACGCGTCATGGAACGAGACACTTCAGCCGCAACACCCCAACCGGTGTATCAACTGGCGCCCGAGCAGATCGCCGGGCCGTATTTCCGCAACCCCAAATTACTGCGACGCAATATCAGCGAGGGCGCCGAGGGCCTGCCACTGCTGCTGCGCCTGACGATCGTCGACGCGATGACCGGCGAGCCGGTGAGCGGCGCGCTGGTGGATATCTGGCACTGCAATGCGCGGGGCGCCTATTCGGGGTGGAGCCGGATCAATCCGGATCGGGAGGTCGACACCGATGCCATCGGCTCGATCCCGCGTACCGATGATGACACCTACCTGCGCGGCAGCCAGTTCTGTGATCAGCAGGGACGGGCGCGCTTCACCACCATCTATCCGGGGTTCTATGCCGGTCGGGCGCTGCACATTCATGTGGCCGTGCGCATGGTTACCGGCAGTGAATATCTGGATGAGCGCAACGTGGCCTGGGTCGGTCAGCTGTATTTTCCCGAGGTGGTGTCACGCGCCGTGCTCAATGCCCGGGACTATCGCGGGCGGGCCTCTGCACCGTTGAACAATGCCGAGGACAGCTACTACGCCAACATGGGCGGCGAGGGCTCAACCTTGACGGTGTGGCCGATCGGGCGTGAATCGCACGAGGACGGTTTTTTCGGCCACCTGACCATCGGCATCGACACCTTTGCCGCCTCGTCGCAGATCAAGCCCGAGGACTTCGACAAGTACACTGTGTGAACGGATCAGCGCAGCTCGTTGAGTGCACGGGTCAGCAACTGCATGTCAGCCGCCGTGGTGGTCAATCCCGGAGTGATACGGATGCTCGGCCCGCTCGCCGCACCGTTACGCACCACGGTGAACAAGTGGTACTCATCGAGCAGACGTTCGACCATCGCCTGTTGATCGGTGTGGCGAGTGAAGCGCATCGAGGTGATGCCGCAATACAAGCGCGGATCGTCCGGGGTCATCACTTCGATCCCCGGCAAGTGGCGCACGGCGCTGACCCACAGGTTGCGCAGGTAATTCAGTCGCGCGCCCTTGGCTGCTGCGCCGCCGAGCGAACGATGCTCCTCGAGCGCCAGCGGCAGGGACATCAACGCCGGAATGTTCGGTGTGCTGTACGGCGTGCGCGCGCGGATATCGCTGGCCGGAAAGTGCATTTCGCCCATGTCCGGATCAATGTCGGCAAGGCGCTGCGGGGCGATGTACAGAAAACCCAGAGTCAACGGTGCACCAATCCATTTGTGCAGATTGAAACCAGCGAACGAGATGCCCAAGGCTTCAAGGTTGAACTCTATCTGGCCGAGGGCGTGGGCGCCGTCGAGGATAATGTCTACGTCATGTTGTTTCGCCAGCGCAGCGATGGCCTGCACCGGCATCACCAGCCCCGTGCGATGAGTCACGTGGGTCAGGGCCATCAGCTTGAGTTTTGGATAGCGGACGAAGGTTTCGCGATAGGTATCCAGCAGGCTGTCGAAAGTGGCCGGATGGGTGTGGCTGATCTCGATCACCTCTACGCCGCGATGGCGCGCCAGCCAGCGCATGGCGCCTTTGACCGTGTCGTATTCCAGGTCGCAGATCAGCACCTGATCGCCCGGCTGCAGGCGATTGTAATTGCGGATCAGCGACTGCAGCGCATCGCTGGCGTTGCGGGTGAAGGCGATGCTCTGCGCGCGCACGCCGATCGTCTCGGCCAGTTGCGCGCGGATGTCGAGGCTGTCGTGTTGCTCGAAACGCTGGCGCACATACACCGAGTTGCGGGTGTTGATCAGCTCGATGTTGCGCTGGTAGTCCTCGATCACCGTGCGCGACATGCGTCCGAAGTAGCCGTTTTCCAGGTTCAGCGGACCGGTTTGTGCTTCGTAGCGATCGGCGAAGGTTTGCCAGAATGCTTCGTCACGGGCGCGGCGGGTGTTGTCAGGCATGGTCGACTCGGCTTGGGGGGAGGGCGCTTCAGTGGCGCGGGGCGGGTTTGCCGTGTTTGGCGCGTAGCGGTTCAAGCAGCTCCGACAGACCGTTATGGTCGATTTCCTGCATCAGCGCCAACAGTCCGCCGAGCTCGCCGTGAGGGAAGCCTTCGCGAGCGAACCAGTTCAAATAAGGGCCCGGCAGGTCGGCAATGATCCGGCCCTTGTACTTGCCAAAGGGCATTTCACGGGTGATCAGCAGTTCGAGTTTTTCAGGATTCATCAGGGGCAATCATCTGGCTTCGGAACACTCTGGAAAATACAGGCATTCTGCATGCAGGCCAAATGACAGATCATGCAAATAACCGTGATACAGATAGTTCAAATATCTTTAAGTTGTTGAAAAATAAGGATTTATTTTTTATCAAAAAGCTGGCACGCACACTGCAATAACCCTTGCATCTTCAACCAACCGCAAGGAATTGAAAAATGACTGACATGAACAAAGAAGCCATCTCTGTACTCAACGACCTGATCGAAACCAGCAAGGACGGTCAGGAAGGGTTCAAGACTTGCGCCGAAGACATCAAGCATCCAGAACTCAAAGCGCTGTTCGCCAAGCGTTCTGCCGATTGCGCCACTGCCGCTGCCGAACTGCAGGCTACCGTGCGCTCGATGGGCGGTGATCCGGAAACCTCTACCAGCGTCAGCGGTGACCTGCACCGTCGCTGGGTCGACGTCAAAGCCATGTTCACCGGCAAGGACGAAGAGGCTGTACTGAACGAAGCCGAGCGCGGTGAAGATCATGCACTCAAGGCTTATCGTGAAGCCATCGAGAAAATCAACAAGCACAACCTGGTCGGGATCCGTGACCTGGTTGAGCGTCAGTACCACGGCGTGCAACGCAATCACGACCAGGTGAAAGCCCTGCGTAACCAGGCTCGCGCGCGTTCGTAAGCGTTTGCAGGTTATAAAAAACGCCAGCTAGTCTGGCGTTTTTTTATGCGTGAGGGAAAAGCCAAAGATCGCAGCCTGCGGCAGCTCCTACAGGGGATCGCATTCCAGGGCAGGAGCTGCCGAAGGCTGCGATCTTTTCCATCAGCCGATGCTGATCGCCGGCAACGTCGGCAGGGTCACGGTCTGTTGCTTGCGCGGCGCGAGAATCTCGGCCTCGCCATCCACCACCAATTCATCACGCTGATTGAACACGCGAGTGGCGATGCGCACGCGAAACTTCGGCAATTTCTCGAGAATTTCCAGACGCACGGTCAGGGTGTCGCCAATCTTCACCGGCTTCTGAAAGCTCATTTGCTGACCGATGTAGATGGTGCCCGGCCCAGGCAGCTCGCACGCCACGGCCGCGCTGATCAACGCACCACTGAACATGCCATGGGCGATGCGTTCCTTGAACATGCTGGCGGCGGCGAACTCGGCGTCCAGGTGCACCGGGTTGTGGTCGCCGGACATCGCGGCGAACAGCTGAATGTCGCGCTCTTCGACCGTCTTGCTGTAGCTGGCGGTCTGGCCGACTTCGAGGGCTTCGTAAGGGATGTTGGTAACCTGGGTCATCGGTCTTGATTCCTGTGACGGATTAAAGTGAATCCACAAAAAATTATTCGCTGCGATGAGGGCGGCGATGGCTCAGCGCCTGGTCGATCCAGGCCAGCACATCGGCGATCACTTCGTCGCGATTGGTTTCATTGAACAATTCGTGCCGCGCCTGCGGGTAGATCTTCAGTTGCAGGTTCTGGCTGCCGGCCGAGCGCAACGCTTCGGCCAGATCTGTCAGACGCTTGCCTTCGCTCACCGGATCACATTCACCGCCGATCACCAGCAGCGGCAGGCCCGGGTCGATCTGGGCGAGATTGGACGCTTTGCTGATCTGCTGCAAGCCGCCGAGCAAGTCGATCCACAGTTGGTTGGTGCAGCGAAAGCCGCAAAGCGGGTCGCTGGCATAGCGATCGACCTCCACCGGGTCGCGGCTCAGCCAGTCGAACGGGGTACGCGCCGGTTTGAATTTTTTGTTGAACGAGCCGAATGACAACCACTCGATCAACGCGCTGCGGCCCTTGCCACCCTGACGCAGTTTTTCGAAACGGGCGATTTGCCGCGCCGCGCCGTAAAGCGCGACAGGCTGAAAATTCGAGCCGCTGAGAATCGCCCCGTGCAGGCTGGCGCTGTGATGCAGCAGGTAACCCTGGGCGAGGTAGCTGCCCATGCTGTGCCCGAGCAGGATGATCGGTACCTCGGGATGCTGCTGGCCGATGTGCTGATTGAGGCTGGCCAGATCGCCGATCACTTTGCACCAGCCGTCGTCATCGGCGAAATGCCCGAGCGTCCCGTGTTCGGCGGTTTTGCCATGCCCGCGCAAATCCGGGGCGTACACACCGTAGCCTTGTTCGCAGAACGCATTCGCCAGCCTTTCGTAGCGAGCGCTGTGTTCGGCCATGCCGTGGGCCAGCAGGATCACTGCTTTCAATGGCGCGGCGGGCAGCCACTGGTTGACGAACAGGCGGCTGCGGTCACTCGCGTCCAGCCAGAAGGCACGGTGGATCATGGCAATTCCTTTTTATCGAGCGGTTACGGCCCGCAGTCGTAGCATTGTATAGCGCGTCCGATCAGCTCACGCCACGGCAGGAAGATTCATACGATCAATGTCGCCATTGCCCTTATTTGCCTCAATGGCCATAACTGCTAGTGTCCGTGAAGCTCCGCTTTTTGCTTTGTGCCCTCAGGGATAAGCGCGAAACCACAGAAAAGCGGCTCCCGGATCGATTCAGGTAAAGAGGACAAGAACAATGCAACCTGATTTCTGGAATGACAAACGCCCCGCCGGCGTACCCCTGGACATCGACATGGGCGAGTTCAAGTCGGTGATCGAGGTGTTTGAGCGTTCCTGCAAGAAATTCGCGGACCGTCCGGCCTTCAGCAATATGGGCGTGACCCTGACCTACGCGGAACTCGAGCGCTACAGCGCGGCGTTCGCCGGTTACCTGCAAGCCCACACCGATCTGGTGCCGGGGGATCGCATCGCGGTGCAGATGCCCAATGTGCTGCAATATCCGATTGCCGTGTTCGGCGCCTTGCGCGCCGGGCTGATCGTGGTCAACACCAACCCGCTGTACACCGCGCGCGAGATGCGCCACCAGTTCAAGGACTCCGGTGCCCGGGCGCTGGTGTACCTGAACATGTTCGGGCAGAAGGTCCAGGAAGTGCTGCCGGACACCGACCTGCAATACTTGATCGAAGCGAAAATGGGCGATCTGATGCCCACCGCCAAGGGCTGGCTGATCAACACTGTGGTCAGCAAAGTGAAGAAAATGGTCCCGGACTATTCGCTGCCGCAGGCCATCTCGTTCAAGAGTGCGCTGCGGCTGGGCCGTGGTTTGGGAATCAAACCGCTGAAAGTCAGCCTCGACGACATCGCCGTGTTGCAATACACCGGTGGCACCACCGGGCTGGCCAAGGGCGCGATGCTGACCCACGGCAACCTCGTGGCGAACATGCAACAAGTGCGCGCCTGTCTCGCCCAACTGGGGCCTGACGGTCAGCCACTGCTGCGTGAAGGGCAGGAGGTGATGGTGGCGCCGCTGCCGCTGTATCACATCTATGCCTTCACTGCGAACTGCATGTGCATGATGGTTTCCGGCAACCACAACGTGCTGATCACCAATCCGCGAGACATCGCCGGCTTCATCAAGGAACTGAAGAACTGGCGATTCTCGGCGTTGCTCGGGCTGAATACGTTGTTCGTCGCGCTGATGGATCACCCGGACTTCAAGACCCTGGATTTCTCCAGCCTCAAGCTGACCAACTCCGGCGGTACCGCGCTGGTCAAGGCCACCGCCGAGCGCTGGGAGCAGATCACCGGTTGCCGCATCACCGAAGGTTACGGTCTGACCGAAACCTCGCCGGTGGCCTGCACCAACCCGTATGGCGAAAAGTCGCGCCTGGGCACGGTCGGTCTGCCGGTGCCGGGTACGCTGCTGAAGGTTATCGATGACGAGGGTGTCGAGCAGTCGATGGGCGAGCGCGGCGAGTTGTGCATCAAGGGCCCGCAGATCATGAAAGGCTACTGGCACAAACCCGAGGCCACCGCCGAAGTGCTGGACGCCGAGGGCTGGTTCAAGTCCGGTGATATTGCGGTGATCGACCCGGACGGCTTCGTGCGCATCGTCGACCGCAAGAAGGACATGATCATCGTCTCCGGTTTCAACGTGTACCCCAACGAGATCGAGGACGTGGTGATGGCTCACCCGAAAGTCGCCAACTGCGCGGTGATCGGTGTGCCGGACGAGCGTTCGGGCGAGGCGGTGAAGCTGTTTGTGGTGGCGCGGGAAACCGGGGTCAGCCTCGAAGAGCTCAAGGCGTACTGCAAAGAGAATTTCACGGCTTACAAGGTGCCGAAACACATCGTGCTGCGTGAGTCATTGCCGATGACGCCGGTCGGCAAGATTTTGCGGCGGGAGTTGCGCGATATCGCCTGATCGGTGAATGGCCGCGCGTTGCGCGGATCGCGGGCAAGCCACGCTCCCACAGGGATCTCCATCAACCTTGCGGGAGCGGGCTTGCCCGCGATGCTTTTTGGGGGTGAAGGCCCGGAAAACCGGGGCTTTCAGGGTGATATAGGATTTTTGCTCTAAAATGACTGTTAGAAAGTCTTGAGTCATTAAAGTGACCATGGAGGCCGCTTTTGGCTCTAGTCGGCCCTTGGCAAAGCTGCTACTCTCGGCGCGCTTTGTGACTTCTCGGCCTGTAGAAAAGCCAGATTCACCAATACAAAACACACACCAATAATAATCGCATCAAATGCGGTGAAGAATTCGCGTTGCTGAGGAGTGGGCTTCCATGATCGAAGACTTTTGGAAGGATAAATACCCGGCTGGAATTGCTGCCGACATCAATCCAGACGAGTACCCGAATATTCAGGCAGTGTTGAAGCAGTCCTGCCAACGCTTCGCCAACAAACCGGCTTTCAGCAACCTGGGCAAGACAATCACCTACGGTGAACTGTACGAATTGTCCGGTGCGTTTGCCGCGTATCTGCAACAGCATACCGACTTGCAGCCCGGTGATCGAATCGCCGTGCAACTGCCCAACGTTCTGCAGTACCCGGTCGCCGTCTTCGGTGCGATCCGCGCCGGGCTGATCGTGGTCAACACCAACCCGCTGTACACCGCGCGGGAAATGGAACACCAATTCAACGACTCCGGCGCCAAAGCCCTGGTGTGTCTGGCCAACATGGCGCACCTGGCGGAAGCCGTGGTGCCGAAAACCGGCGTCAAACACGTCATCGTCACCGAAGTCGCCGACCTGCTGCCGCCGGTCAAGCGCCTGCTGATCAACAGCGTGATCAAGTACGTGAAGAAGATGGTGCCGGCCTATCACCTGCCTAAGGCCGTCAAGTTCAATGACGTGCTGAGCAAGGGCCAGGGCCAGCCGGTGACCGAAGCCAACCCGCACAGCAGCGACGTCGCGGTACTGCAATACACCGGCGGCACCACCGGCGTGGCCAAGGGCGCGATGCTCACCCATCGCAACCTCGTCGCCAACATGCTGCAGTGCAAGGCGCTGATGGGCTCCAACCTCAACGAAGGCTGCGAGATCCTGATCACCCCGTTGCCGCTGTACCACATCTATGCGTTCACCTTTCATTGCATGGCGATGATGCTGATCGGCAACCACAACATCCTGATCAGCAACCCGCGCGACCTGCCAGCGATGGTCAAGGAACTGTCGAAGTGGAAGTTCAGCGGTTTCGTCGGCCTGAACACACTGTTCGTGGCGCTGTGCAACAACGAAGGTTTCCGCAAGCTGGATTTCTCCAACCTGAAAGTCACCCTGTCCGGCGGTATGGCCCTGCAACTGGCCGCGGCCGAGCGTTGGAAAGCCGTGACCGGCTGCTCGATCTGCGAAGGTTACGGCATGACCGAAACCAGCCCGGTGGCCACGGTCAACCCGATCCAGAACATCCAGATCGGCACCATCGGTATTCCGGTGCCGTCGACCCTGTGCAAAGTCATCGACGATGCCGGTGTCGAGCAGCCCATGGGCGAAATCGGCGAGCTGTGCGTCAAGGGCCCGCAAGTGATGAAGGGCTACTGGCAGCGTCAGGAAGCCACCGACGAGATCCTCGACAGCGAAGGCTGGCTGAAGACCGGTGATATCGCGCTGATCCAGCCCGATGGCTACATGCGCATTGTCGATCGCAAGAAGGACATGATCCTGGTGTCCGGTTTCAACGTTTACCCGAACGAACTGGAAGACGTGCTGGCAACCTTGCCGGGCGTGTTGCAGTGCGCGGCCATCGGCGTGCCGGACGAGAAGTCGGGCGAAGCGATCAAGATCTTCATCGTGGCCAAACCGGGCGTGACCCTGACCAAGGAAACCGTGATGGAACACATGCGCGCCAACGTCACCGGTTACAAGGTGCCGCGTTCGGTGGAATTCCGCGATGCACTGCCGACCACCAACGTCGGCAAGATCCTGCGCCGCGAGCTGCGTGACGAAGAGCTGAAGAAGATCAAGGCGAAGTCCGCCGCGTAAAACAGAAAGCCCCGCAAGTGCGGGGCTTTTTGTTGGGCGGCGTTCTTCGACCCTGTGGCGAGGGAGCTTGCTCCCGCTCGGCTGCGCAGCAGTCGTAAGTACGGTGAATGTGGTGTGTCAGGACTCAACTGACACGGGGTTATGGGGCTGCTTCGCAGCCCAGCGGGAGCAAGCTCCCTCGCCACAGAGTCCAGTTGCCACGAGGAATGGTTACTGCCGGAACGGCGCGAAATTCACGTTGGTGCCCGCCGGACGCATGTCCTGCAGGTACGAATCCTTGTCTGCACTCAATTCCAGGCTCAACGCCGCCTTGCGCTTGCCTTCGTTGCGAATCACCAGGCCTTCGAGCTTTTCCCGCAGGAACACGGTTGGCACTTTCAGGTGCAGCAGTTCGTCGGTGGCCGGGGTGTGCATCAGCAGGTGAATCCACTCGTACTGACCGACGGCCAGGCGCGTCACCGGCAGGTCAAACCACCAGATGTTGCGGTTGCGGTTGAGTTCGGCGAAGTGGCAGTTGTTGGTGCCGAGCACAGCGCCGCCCAGTTCCTGGTTGCGACGGGCAATGGCCTGCTTTTTATCGAGTTTCATAACATTCCTGCGGGGTCTGATCGTTGGCGCAGCGCGCCCATAGCTGCGCATTCTCGGGGCTAGGGGGGCAAACATAAAGCCCAACCTGCATTGCACGACGAAATGAACGGCAAAAATAAATGAAACTCGTGGCAAACCCGGCCAGTCAATCATTACGTACTGACTTTTCCCCTTCAATGCACCAAGGAGAAACACCATGAGTAGCACTGGCGATAAAGTAAAAGGCATGGCTAACGAAGCCGTCGGCAACGTCAAGCAAGGTGTCGGTAAAGCCACCGACAACACCAAGCTGCAAGCCGAAGGCAAACTGCAAGAGAAAAAAGGTGAAGCCCAGCAAGCTGTCGGCAAAGCCAAAGACGCCATCAAGAAAGGTGTCGACAAGGCGTAATTCCGCCTTGAACGAAACACACGAGCGGCCATCCAAGGATGGCCGTTTTTGTGTCAAAACCCGACAGCCATCCACGAAGGTCGCCAAGTAGGCTACCGTGATGTAGAAAACGGCCCCTGAGTCGCCACGACTTCAACCTGTAATGCGGCGAAAGGAGACGCGAATGATTTTTCCAGACATGAAAGGTCTGCCACTGCACCGGGTGATGGTGCGCACGGTCACTGAATTCGTCGACGACGAAATGTCGACCTACGCCTCGGCACTGGCCTACCAGATGCTGTTCTCGCTGTTCCCGTTCATCCTGTTTTTGATCGCCTTGATCGGTTTCCTGCACCTGCCGGACTTCTTCACCTGGCTGCGCCTGCAGTCGGAGCTGGTATTGCCGCCGCAGGCACTGGAGCAGGTCAACCCGGTGATCGATCAGTTGCAGCAGTCCAAGGGCGGCTTGCTCTCGGTGGGTATCGTCATCGCCCTGTACACCGCGTCTGCCGGTGTGCGCCTGATGATGAGCGCGATGAACGCCGCGTATGACGTGGTCGAGGGACGGCCGATCTGGAAACGTTTTCCGCTGTCGATTTTCTACACCGTGGGCATTGCCGGCATGTTGCTGGTGGCCGCCGCGCTGATGGTGCTCGGGCCGCAAGTGATGGGCTGGATTGCCGCGCAGGTAGGGCTGGAAGACTTCATCGTCACGGTCTGGACGATTGCGCGCTGGCCGGTGATCGTGATTCTGATGATGGTCGCGGTGGCGCTGATCTACTACGTGATGCCCGACGTCAAACAGGAGTTCCGCTTCATCACCCCCGGCTCGGTACTGGCCGTGGTGGTGTGGATCATCGCCTCGCTGGGCTTTGCGTTCTACGTCAAAACCTTCGCCAACTACAACGCGATGTATGGCAGCATCGGGGCGATCATCGTGCTGTTGCTGTATTTCTACATTTCCTCGGCGGTGCTGCTGCTCGGCGCCGAGATGAATGCGGTGATCGAACACATGTCCAGCGAGGGCAAGGACGCGGGCGAGAAAGTCCCCGGCGAACTCGATGTACATCCCAAACAACACGTCTCGGGCTTGGGGCGCGATCATTCGCTCAAGCCGGACACTGACGAAGCCTGATCATGATTCGTGAAATCCTCAAAATGGGCGACGAACGCCTGCTGCGCATCGCCCCGCCAGTGCCGCCGGAGATGTTCGACAGCCCCGAGCTGTGGCAACTGATCGATGACATGTTCCAGACCATGGAAAGCGTCGGCGGAGTTGGTCTGGCCGCGCCGCAGATCGGCGTCGATCTGCAATTGGTGATCTTCGGTTTCGAGCACAGCGAACGCTACCCGGACGCCGAAGCGGTGCCGCAGACGATCCTGATCAATCCGCTGATCACGCCGTTGAGTCCGCTGACCGAGGAGGGTTTCGAAGGCTGCCTGTCGGTGCCCGGCCTGCGTGGCGCGGTGGATCGTTATCAGCAGATTCGCTACGAAGGTTTTGATCCCAAGGGCGAACCGATCGTACGCGTGGCGTCAGGCTTCCATGCGCGGGTAGTGCAGCACGAATGCGATCATCTGATCGGCCGCTTGTATCCTTCGCGGATTACCGATTTCAGCAAATTCGGTTTTACCGAAGTGATGTTCCCGGATCTTGACCCCACAGCTGACGATTGATCTCGCTAACACCCCAAAAAACCTGTGGGAGCGAGCTTGCTCGCGAATGCGTCTTGTCAGGCGAAAAATGCATCGAATGACACGCCGCTTTCGCGAGCAAGCTCGCTCCCACATTGGGATTCGCATCAGATCGAAGGTGTCAGCCCCATCGCAATCATCGGCTTGCTCCGCGCATACCGGCTCAACCGTTCGGCCAACGCATAGGGCAGGGCAGGGTCGAAGCTGAAGCCACGCTGCTCATAAAATCCGCGCAAATCCGGATGGCAGAACAGCCACACCGGTTCCTGCACATCCTTCACCGCCGCCGCGATCAACTGCCCGGCAATCCCTTGCTCACGGCAACCCGGGTCGACAAACAGCCCGGTCAACCAATACCCACCCGCCACCGGTCGCAAGCACAGCGCGGCAACGATGTCCTCGCGTCGGGCCACCCACAGTTGCGCATCGCGCACCGCTTTCATTGACGATTGGTGGCGGCGGTAAAATTTGTTCATCAACGGCCACAAAGGCTCATCGAGCAGACTGTACTGGGTATCGGACATGGGATCGGACTGACGGCGGGCAAAGCGCCGATTATAAAAGAACGCACGACGCGCGATAGGTGTATACCTGAGCCTACATCCCTGTGAGTGGAGTACGCATCATGTCCAAAGGTATGGATTCAAAGAAGGCCGCGAAGAAGAAACCGGCCAAGACCGCCATTGAAAAACGTGCAGAGAAGAAAGCCAAGAAGGTCGATATTTTCGGTCATTGATCACGTCCCTCGGGAGTCCGTCCTCCGGGCTCCCGCCTCAGCGCAAAAATAATCTGCAAGATTGTCCGGCTTCGTTGCACAGAAGGGGAAGATTCCCGTTCCGAGCCACGCCATGCCGAATTACTTCGACGCCGACCATCGCCAGCAAATCGAAACCCTGCGCCAGCGCTTCACCGCCCGCACCGAATGGCCGACATGGCTGTTGCTGATCGGCGTGTATGGCGGCTGGTTTGCGATCATCCTCAACAGCGCATGGCTGGGACGCGGCCTGAGCTCATTGCTGCTGATTCCGCTGCTGGTGCTGTGGCTGTCAGTGCAGCATGAGTTGCTGCATGGGCATCCGACCCGCTCGGTGCTTTGCAATAAAATCCTCGGTTATGCACCCTTTGCGGTGTGGTACCCGTACACCTTGTACCGCGACAGCCATCTGTTGCATCACCGCGATGAAGACCTGACAGTGCCCGGTGTCGATCCGGAAAGCCGTTATCTGACGGCGGTGCGTTGGCAGGGCAGTTCCTTGTTCGAACGCGGCCTGCACTGGCTGAACAAAACCGTGCTCGGGCGGTTCGCGATTGGCGCGCCGCTGGCCTTGCTGGCATTGGCCGCGGAAGAACTGCAACGCCTGAAAAACCGCGAGCGGCAAGCCTGGCTAATGTGGCTGACCCACGGTGCGTTCACCGTGTTGATGCTGTGGTTTGTCGCGCGCTTCAGTGTGTTGCCGGTCTGGCATTACCTGTTACTGATCAGCGTACCGGCGCTGTCGATTGCGATGATCCGCTCCTACTATGAACACCGCCCGCACGCACAGCCTGAGCAACGCACCGTGCTCAACGAGGCCGGCTGGCCATGGCGCTGGCTGTTTCTGAATCTGAATTTTCATCTGGTGCATCACGACCTGCCGGGGCTGGCGTGGTACGACTTGCCCCAGGCTTACCGTATGCGCCGCGCGCAATGGGTCGCGCGTAGCGGCGGATTTCTGGTGCAGGGTTATGGGCAGTTGTGGTGGCGCCACGGGTTCAAGCCGATTGACAGTCCCGAGCATCCCTTCCACTGACCCCAGGAACACCACAGGTAAGTATTTGCGGGGAAATAATGTGTATGACCCAACACCACCTCGAACTGCTGATGTACACCGCCCCCGAGCCCATTCGCGCGGCCAACGAGCGCTGGGTTTCACGCATCCTCGAACACCTCGGGCATTCCCGCCTGAGCGCCGCCAGCCTGTCGCTGCCCGAACTGTGGTTGTCGCCCGATCTGCTACTGACGCAAACCTGCGGCTACCCCTTGATGACCTTGCTGCGCGATCAGGTGCGCATCGTCGGTCGCCCGCGCTACGAATTGCCCGACGCCAGCGCCGGCAATCACTGCAGCCTGATCCTCAGCCGTGCCGATGATGTGCGCAAAACCCTGGTGGATTTTCGTGGCAGTCGCGGGGTGATCAACAGTGAGGACTCCAACAGTGGCATGAATCTGTTGCGCCAGCGCTTGGCGCCGCTACACCTTGACGGGCAGTTCTTCGCCACGGTCGGTATCAGTGGCGCACACCGCGAGAGTCTGTGCTGGCTGCGTGAAGAACGCGCCGATCTGGCGGCCATCGACAGCGTGACCTATGCCTGCCTTGCGCAATACGCACCCGAGGAGGTCAACGGATTGCGGGTTGTGGCGCGTAGTGCGTTCAGTCCGACGTTGCCGTTTATCACCGCCGTATCGACTACGGACAAACAGATCGAGCGCTTGCGCGAGGTGATGAATCAGACGCTGCTTGAGTTGCCGGATGTGGCGCAGATCCTTGGATTGCCTGAGGTCCTGGCAGCCAGTGAAAGCGATTATCAGGTTGTGCTCGACTATCAGCGTGAGGCTGAAGAGTTGGGCTATGGCCGCTTGCGTTGAAAGATCGCAGCCTTCGCTCTTATATCTCCAAAAAGAATATAGGAATGAAATATAAATATTATTAATGCATAAGACGCCTTGCTAGGATCGCGCCACCGGATCACCGGACATCCAGCGACCCCTTGCCCAGGAGCCCTTATGTCCGGCGCCGATACCGTTCACCGCAATCATCTCGACGTGCTGTTCCGCGCCCACTATCGCTGGCTATGCACGTACTTGCGCCGGCAGCTGCACGACGCCGAAAACGCGGAAGACATCGCTGCCGAAACCTTCGCGCAATTGCTTCAGGCGCCCAGTGTCACGGCGATCCGTGAACCCCGCGCCATGCTCACTACGATTGCCCAGCGCCTGCTTTATCAGCGTTGGCGCCGCGCGGATCTGGAGCGCCGGCATGTGCAGCAGTTTGAGGTCGAGGTCGCCACTTCGCCTGAAGAACTCGCACACCTGAGCCAGACCCTCAAGCGCCTCGACCACAGCTTGCAACGCCTGCCCGGCAAGGTCCGCTCGACCTTCCTGCTGGCGCGGATCGATGGCCTGACCTACCCGCAAATCGCCGCTGAACTGGGCATCTCGCAGCGTTCGGTCAGCGTTTACATGAGCCGTTCCCAGGCCCTGTGCGACCGCCACAGCGCCAACCAAATCCTGACAGACAAGAGGTCCGCATGAGATCGATCAAAACCCTGCTCGGCCGTTCGTTGCTGGCGCTGAGCCTGAGCATTGGCGCCGTTGCCGCCAGCGAAAAATCCGCGCCGATCCACTTCGGTGACATCACTTGGGAAAGCGGCAGTTTCATCACCGAAGTGCTGCGCCTGATCGTCGAGAAAGGCTACGGCTACCCCACCGATACGCTGCCGGGGAGCACCGTCAGCCTGGAGGCGGCGCTGGCAAAAAACGACATTCAAGTGATCGGCGAAGAATGGGCCGGGCGCAGTCCGGCGTGGGTCAAGGCTGCCAATGAAGGCAAGGTGTTCGGCCTTGGGGACACGGTCAAGGGCGCAACCGAGGGCTGGTGGGTGCCGGAATACGTGATCAAGGGCGACCCCGAGCGCGGTATCAAAGCGTTGGCCCCGGAGCTGAAATCGGTGGCTGACCTGCCGCGCTACAAGGACGTGTTCCGCGACCCGGAAGACCCGCGCCGTGGACGCTTTCTCAACAGCCCGACCGGCTGGACCTCGGAGATCGTCAACAGCCAGAAGCTCAAGGCCTATGCGCTGACCGACAGCTACGTCAACTTCCGCACCGGCTCCGGCGCGGCGCTGGATGCCGAAGTGGCGTCGTCGATCAAACGCGGCAAACCGGTGCTGTTCTACTACTGGTCGCCGACGCCGCTGCTCGGTCGCTTCAAACTGGTAAAACTCGAAGAACCGCCGTTCGATGCCGAGGCCTGGAAAACCCTGGCCGATGCCAATAATCCGAATCCCAAGGGCACCCGCTCGATGCCGGCCAGCCTGGCGATTGGCGTGTCGGCGCCGTTCAAGGCGCAATACCCGGAACTGGTGGCGTTCTTCGAGAAAGTCGACTTGCCGATTGATCTGCTGAACCAGACGCTGGCCGGAATGAGCGAAAAGCGCCAGCCACCGCGGCAGGTCGCCGAAGCGTTTCTGCGTGATCAGCCGCAGGTGTGGCAGGCGTGGGTGCCGGGGGAGGTGGCGAGCAAGGTGACGGCGGGACTTTGAGTTTTTCCCGGTTGATCTGCGTTGTTTGAACTGACGCCTTCGCGAGCAAGCTCGCTCCCACACTGGGTCTATGGCTTGCCCGAATCCAGTGTGGGAGCGAGCTTGCTCGCGAATGATCTAAAGACTTACGCCGCTTCCGCCGCCAACGCCGCCATCACGGTCGGCCGCTGCTCAATCCGCGCCTGAAACCGCGCCAGCGCCGGCCACTGCGCCAGGTCAATGTCAAACAACCCGGCCCAACGCAGCACCACAAACAACAACGCATCCGCCACGCTGAAGCCGCTCGGCAGCAGATACTCCTGCTGCTCCAGCACCGCGACCAACACGGCAAAACGCTTGAACAACTTCTCCTTGATCACCTCGGCCGGCAACCGCTCATCGAACAGCGCACCAAACCCGCCGTGGATCTCGCTCGAAATGAAATTCAGCCACTCCTGCAAACGCAGCCGTTCGAAACTGCCGGGCGCCGGCGCCAGCCCTGACTGTGGTTGCAGATCCGCCAGATATTGCAGGATCACCGGGCCTTCGGTCAGCACCGCGCCGTTGTCCAGTTGCAGGGCGGCGACATAGCCCTTGGGATTGATTGCCAGGAAGTCTTCGCCGCTGGCCGTGCGCTTGCTGCGGTTGTCGACGCGGATCAGTACGAAGGGCAGCTTCAGTTCGCGCAACACAATGTGCGGCGCCAGCGAACAGGCTTGCGGGGCGTAATACAGCTTCATCGGCAGCTCTCTGGTGAGGATTTGGCGCCAGTGTCATAGTCCGCCGCACCCTCGGTAAAATTAATCTTTCAGAAAGCAGCCATAAGGACAGCTACTGCCATGATGAACCTGATGCATTGGCGGCTGGTGGTCGCCGTGGCCGATCACGGCAACATCACCCGCGCGGCCGAACGGGTCGGCATGACGCAGTCTGGCGCGAGCCAGGCCCTGGCGCTGATGGAGCAAACCCTCGGTGTGCAACTGTTCAGTCGCGAAAGCCGGCAAACCTTGCCCACCGCCATTGGGCTGCCGGTGATTGAACAGGCGCGCGTAATGCTCGGCGCGCTGCAAACCATTCGCCAGACCGTCGACAGCGTGCGCCCCATGCTGCGCGGGACGATTCGCCTGGCGAGTTTTCCCATGGTCCTGGCGAGTTTTCTGCCGCCGCTGCTGCGCCAGTTCAATCGCCTGTACCCCGGGATCGAAGTGGTGGCGTTGGAGGTCAGCGATGACGAGGTGGAAACCTTGCTCGCGGCCGGTCTGGTGGATGTCGGTGTGGTGCTCAACCCGGCCCCCGAGCGCAATGCCGGGCCATTGGGCCGTGATGAATGGGTGGCGGTCGTGCCGACGGGCCATCCGCTGGCGCTGCGAGGAACCGAGCAGGGCGTCACCCTGCAAGAACTGACCGCGCTGCCCTTTGTGCTGGCTACCGGCGGTTGCTCGACCAACGCCCGCAGCCTTGCCGCCGAAGCCTGTTTGCAGTTGCAGGATGTGCGGGTCGAGGTACGCGAGTGGAGCAGCGCCTTCACGCTGGTGCGGGAAAACCTCGGCGTGACGCTGGTGCCGGAAATGACCTTGCCGGTCGACCGTCAGGGCTTGCGCGTGATTGCTCTGCAACCACCTGTCGAGCGGGTGTTTTCGCTGGTGTTGCCTGCGGGGCAGACGGCGTCGGCAGCGGTGCAGGCGCTGCTGGATTTGGTGGCGGAGACTTCGCTTGCCTCCGTTCGCTGAACCGTTTCTTGTGCAAAAAGTGCCAGATACTGGCCGACTAGTGGCCTTGCGCGTGGCAGGGCGCTGGCTATGCTAGCTGTAACTAACTATGTCGACCGTCATCGGTTAGCCGTGATTTCAACGCTGCCAGAGTGCGCAATCAAAGGCACCGGACACTGAACCAACAAGGAGCCAGTTGTACATGGAAGTTCTTCTGCACGTTAGGGCTGGCCCGCTCGCGGGCTATCAAGAGAAGGATGTCTTGATGAGAGCGTCGCGGCATGCACGCTCGGATTAAACATCATTTATCACCTGACAACTTCCTCCCGTGGAGGAATGCGTGTGCCTGTTCTGTGGAACGTAGTGGTGGATTCTGAAAGACCTGAACTTTCATCAAATCAAAAGACCGCGCGGAAGGTGATACAACCATGTTCAACCTACATCACAAGGCTGACCTGCAGGAAATCGAGCGTTTCAGCTGCGCCTTGACCGAAGCCAACGCCAAGCTCGAAGCGATCAGCCGCTCGATGGCGATGATCGAATTTACCCCCGAAGGCATTGTTCTGGATGCCAACGAAAACTTCTGCAAGACCATGGGTTACAGCGCCGAGGAAGTGCGTGGCAAACATCACCGGGTGTTCTGCGAAGAAGCGTTTTACCGCAGCGAGGAGTACGCCAGATTGTGGCGCGACCTGGCCCGGGGCGAGCCGATCAGCGGCACGTTTCTGCGCTTGAACAAGTCCGGCAGGGAGATCTGGCTTGAAGCCAGTTACATGCCGGTGTACGGCCCGGACAAACAAGTCAAAAGCGTCATAAAAGTTGCCGCCGACATCACCGCCCGGGTCAACAAAGAGCACGAAGAAGAAAGCATGCTGGCGGCAATCAGCCGTTCGATGGCGGTGATCGAGTTCACCCCGGAAGGCAATGTGATTACCGCCAACGACAACTTTCTGCGCACCATGCAATACACGCTGCCGGAAATCGTCGGCCATCACCACAGCATGTTCTGTCACCGTTCCGAATCCGAATCGGCGCAGTACAAAGCGTTCTGGGCGTCGCTCAATCGCGGCGAATATCACTCGCACCGTTTCGAGCGCAAGAACAAGTCCGGGCAGATGGTTTATCTCGAGGCCTCGTACAACCCGCTGTTCGACACCAAGGGCCGTCTGTACAAGGTGGTGAAGTTTGCCAGTGACATCACCCAGCAGATGACCACGCTGCAGAACGCCGCAGAATCGGCCCACAGCACCTCGGTACAGAACGATGCCTGCGCGCAAAAAGGCTCACAGGTCGTGCAGCAGACGGTGCAGATCATCCAGGACATTTCCCGCGACCTCAACGAAGCGGCGCTGAGCATCGATGCGGTGAACAAGCAGTCGGACATCATCGGCACCATCGTCCAGACCATTCGCGGGATCGCCGACCAGACCAACTTGCTGGCGCTCAACGCCGCCATCGAAGCAGCCCGGGCCGGTGAGCACGGACGCGGGTTTGCCGTGGTCGCGGACGAGGTGCGCAGTCTCGCGGCGCGCACCAGTCAGGCGACCCTGGAGATTGTCGAAGTGGTGCGCAAAAACCATGACCTGTCGCTGAGCGCGGTGTCGAGCATGCAGTCGAGCCTGAGCCGCACCGGGCTGGGTGTGGAACTGGCGAACGAGGCGGGAGAGGTGATCCTGGAGATTCAGCAGGGTTCGCGACATGTGGTGGATGCGATCGGGCAGTTCAATGCGACGTTGCAACTGAACTAGCATCTACGCCAAAAAACTGTAGGAGCTGCGGCACGCTGCGATCTTTTGATTTTGTTTTTTTAGATCAAAAGATCGCAGCGTGCCGCAGCTCCTACATGGGTTTGCAGTCAAAGCGCCGCGAGAAACTTGTCCGCCAGTTTGTCGCTGTCCTTGACGTCATTGGCGTTGTCTTTTTCCGCCTGCGCCAGTTTCATCTTGTCCTGCAGACGCTCGGCGATCTCTTTGCCGATGGCCAGTTGTTTCTCCGGCGGCATGGCTTTGATGTCGTCTTCGGTGATGCCCATGCTTTGAAGGATACTGTCGCGCAGACGCTGTTCCGGCGACTTGCTCATGTAGTCCTTGAACGCGTCGGTGGCCGAGGTGCCGCTGGTGCTGCCGGCAGTCGTGGCGTCGGTGGTTTGCAGGCCGACACGGGTCTTGGCGAAGGCTTCGTCGACGTTATCGCTGATGCGCGTGGCGGCGGCCACTTGCTGGGTGGCGATCTGCGTGGCTGAATCCTGGACCTTGGAGGTCGCATCGGTGGCTTGCGACTGAGTCTGGTTCTGCAGCGATTGCAACATGGCGCCGTGCAGGCCGCTTTGCAGACCGGCAGCGGCGGTCGTGGTCGCGTCATCCGCCAACCGCTTGGGCAGGTGGATGAGCTGCTGCTGTTTGGCACTGACCAACATCATGATGGAGACCTTTGGATAATTGCTGACGGGCATATCCGAGCAATTAGCGTGCCTTTGCAGCAAATCCCGCTATTTCAAGGCTTTACTGTTGGTGCATGCGCAATCAGGCGGTCATCCGTTGCCTCCGGGCGGCAGAGGATGACCGTGTGGCCGTCAGCGATGGGCAATGTTTTCCAGTGCCAGATTGCGCGTGCGCGGGCCGAACCCGCCGATGGTCAGCATCACGATCAGCATGCTGCTGACGATGAACGCCAGCACGCCGGGCGTGCCGAAGTGGTCGAGGAACAACCCGATCAACAGGCTGCTGAACACTGTCGACAAGCGACTGAACGAATAACAGAAACCCACCGCCCGGGCGCGGATGTTGGTGGGGAACAGTTCGCTCTGGTACGAGTGATAACTGAAACTCAGCCAAGCGTTGCAGAAGGTGATCATCACCCCGCAGAAGATCAGGCCGAAGGCGCTGGTCTGTAACGCGAACAAGGTGCCGAAGGTCATGGCGCCAAGGGCTGAGCCGACGATCTGCCATTTGTTCTCGAAACGGTTGGCGAACTTCACGAACAGCAATGGCCCGAGCGGGTAGGCCAGGGTGATGATGAAGGCGTACATCAGGCTGTGAGTGACGCTCACGCCCTGGCCGGAAAGCAGCGCCGGCAGCCAGTTGCCGAAACCGAAGAAACCGATCGCCTGGAACACGTGAAACACGATCAACATCAGCGCCCGACGCCGATACGGTGGTTGCCAGATATCGGCGAAGCGGCCCTTGCCCTCGACATCCACAGGCACCGCTTCCGGGGCGTCCAGCGGTTGCCGGTGATCCTTCTCGCAGCGGGCTTCGATGGCGTCGAGAATCTTGTTCGCTTCATCGAAACGCCCATGCTGCGCCAGCCAGCGCGGCGACTCCGGCAGACGCTTGCGCAGCCACCAGATGAACAGCGCAAACACCGCGCTCGCCAGCACCACCCAACGCCAGCCCGACACACCGAACGGCGCCTGCGGCACCAGCCACCACGACATCAATGCCACCGCTGGCACCGAGAGAAACTGCACGAAAAAGGCGAAGGCAAACGCCGAACTGCGCATGCGCTTGGGCACCAGTTCCGAGAGGTAGGCGTCGATGGTCACCAGCTCGATACCGAGGCCAATCCCCACCAGAAAACGCATGCAGATGATGCCCAGCGCCGAGCTTTGAATGCCCATCAGCACCGTGGCCACCGTGTACCAGACCAGCGCAAAGGTGAAGATCGCGCGGCGGCCGAAACGATCGGCCAACGGACTGAGCAGGCTGGCGCCGAGAAACAGACCCAGGAAGGTCGCCGACGCGAACGCCGCCTGATCGGAGAAACCGAACACACCCTGATTGCCGGTGGCGAAGATCCCGTCACGGATCAGCCCGGGGCTGATGTAGGCGGTCTGGAACAAATCGTAGAGTTCGAAGAAACCACCAATCGACAACAGCGCCACCAGTCGCCAGATGGTGGCGACGGCGGGCAGGCGGTCGATGCGGGCGGAAATCTCGGCGGCGCGTATCGGATCGATGCCGTCGCTTTGCGCGGCGGCGTGGGCGTGAGCAGTCATCGGCGGATCCATTTTTTATTGATGGAAAAGCTTAGCCTGCTATCGGAGTTGATGGATTGTGAATTTCGGCGGTTAGCCCCGGAGAACCGCCGATTTCTTGCAATAACTGCTTACCAATTAACGATTTATGCCGCAGCAGTCGAATCGGGCAGCGCCGAGGCCGGCAAGCCGAAGAAGCGATCGAACAGCCAGTTAAAGGCGAACGTGTAGCACGGGATGAAGATGATCAACGCCAGATCCAGCAGGAACGCCTGCACCAGACTGATGTTCATCCACCAGGCGATCAGCGGGATCAGGAACACGATCAGTGTCAGCTGAAAACCCACGGCGTGGGCGATGCGCCGCTTGACTGTGCGGGTGCGTGATTTCTGGCGGCTTTCCCAATGCTCGAACAGTGTGGTGTAGATGAAATTCCAGGTCACGGCGATGGTGGTGATGATCACCGCCAGCGGGCCGGTGCTGCTCGGTGAAGTGCCGGACAACAGCGCCAGGCCGAGGGCGGAGAAGGTCATGCCGATCACTTCGTAAAGCGACACATAGACCAGTTTGCGTTTGACGCCTTGCATGGGGTTTTGCCTCTTTGTTGCAACGTGTTGGCCAGCGGGACTGGCGGAGGCGGCGAAAGATAGCTTCAATAGTGATGACAGAAAAAGTCAGTAGCTTTCAGTTTTGGTGATAGGTGGCGTTTTGAATTTCAACAGCGACAGCATCGAGCTGTTTCTTGCGGTGATTGATCGTGGCTCGTTCTCCGCCGCCGCCCGCGCTTTGGGCAGGGTGCCTTCGGCGGTCAGCATGGGCATCGGCAATCTTGAGGCGGAGCTTGGCTATGCCTTGTTCGACCGCAGCCATCGCGAACCGCAGCCAACCGCGATGGCGCTGTCACTGGTGCCCCATGCGCGGTTGATTGCCGAGCAGCTCAAGCAGCTGCAAGTGCACGCGGTGGAGTTGTCGTTGGGGCTGGAGAGCAAGCTGTCGATTGGTGTGGTCGCCGACATCGATCGCCGCCGCTTGCTCGCCGCGATCAAGGTGATTGCCGAGCGTCATCCGCTGCTCGACATCGAAGTGCTGACCGCGCCGCAGGACGATGTGCTGGCGATGCTGCACCGTGGCCGCGTCAGCGTCTGTCTGGCGTTTGCCGGGTTGAGCATGAACGTGCTGGAGCGTTTTCAGTTTGTCGGCAGCGAACGGATGATCGCCACGCTGGCGGCAGACAGTCCGTTGTTGCAGGGGCAGGATCTGTTTCTCGAAGACCTGGTGCATGTGCGGCAGATCTTCGTCGCCAGTCGCGACTTGCCAATCAGCGAAACCCGGCCGCTGGTGGCTGAGTCGCACTGGCGCACCGATACGCTGGAGGCGGCGCTGGAGATGGTCGAGGCGGGACTGGGCTGGGGCAATTTCCCGTTGTCGGTGGTGCAGCCGTGGCTGGACAGCGGGCGCTTGAAGCGCCTGAATTTTCGCAACATCGAAAACGGCCTGGTACTGCCCGTGCACGCGGTGTGGCTCAAGAGCCAGCCGCTGCAGAAGGGCGCGTCGGCCCTCGTCGAACTGCTCAGCCACTGATACATGCACAGGGTGGGTGTACCCAAAAACTGTGGGAGCTGGCTTGCCAGCGATTGCGGTGTATCAGTCAACACTGTATCGACTGGCCTGACGCCATCGCTGGCAAGCCAGCTCCCACAGGGATTGCTTCCGACAGGATTTCAAAGGTCAGGTACTCTCGCGAATCTTCAGTTCAAAACCCATGTCTTCCACCGGCCGCGCCACGCTGTTGCCGGCCATCAACGTCAACATCTGCTCCGCCGCACGCCGGCCGATCGCTTCACGCGGGGTGTTAATGCTGCTCAGGCGCGGCACCATGTGTTCGGACATCGGCAAATCGTTGAAGCCGAGAATCGCCACCTGCTCGGGGATCTTGATCCCGTTGCGCAGCGCCTCCAGCAGCGCACCCTGCGCCAGGTCGTCGTTACCAAAGAAGATCGCATCGACATCCGGATGCGCCGCCAGCAATTGCAGAAACAGCTCACCGCCCAAGCCCACGGACGAGGAGCGCGGGGTCAGCACTTCCAGATCCGGGTCATAGCGCCCGGCCTTCTGCAGGGCTTTGCGAAAACCCTCGCCGCGCAACAAGGTGCGCTGATCGAGTTGTGCGCCGATGTAGGCCAGACGCTTGCGACCGCGCGAGAGCAAATGTTCGGCCGCGGTTTCGCCGGCGCTGAGCTGCGAGAAACCCACGCAATTCACGCCGGCCGCGCTGTCCAGTTCCATCATGTACACGCAGGGAATGTTGCTGGCCTCGATCATCCGGCGCGAACTTTCCGTGCGATCAAACCCGGTCAACAGCAAACCACGCGGCTGATAAGCCATGTAGTTGCGCAGCAGGTTTTCTTCTTCATCGCGTGAATAGTGGAAGTTGCCGATCAGCACTTCGAAGCCCTTGGGCGTCAACACCCGATGAATGGCTTCCAGCGTGTCGATGAACAGCAGGTTGGACAGCGACGGCACCAGCACCACCACCGAATGGCTCTGCGCCGAGGCCAGGGCGCGGGCGGCAGGGTTGACCACGTAATTGAGTTCGAGCGCAGCTTTCTGCACTTTTTCCACCAGTTCGGTGGCCACGGTGCTGACCCCGCGCAGGGCGCGGGACGCGGTAATCGGGCTTACGCCGGCGAGGCGGGCAACTTCATTAAGGGTGGGACGGCCGGTGGTGCGAGTGTTTTTATCGTTTTTAGGGGTGGTCATCGGGCGGCTTGCCAAACAAAAATCAAGGCACTAAGGTAGCGCTGTCCTGATGCAGCTGCAAATGCGTAAGCGAGGTCCTGCCTGATCCTCGCTTTTTGGCGTTGGGCGACAACCTGCTGCAACCCAAAAAAACGACAAGAAGGCGTCGGCAACTTCTGCCTGTGCACTAGAGTCATAGCTAGCAAAGGTAGCGCTGTCTGCGCGCTGAGGTGTTATATGAGTCATCCCATCACCGCCCTGGTCATCATGGGCGTTGCCGGTTGCGGCAAGACGTGCGTCAGCGAGGCCCTGTGCCAATTGAGCGGCGCCACTGCCATTGAAGGCGATACTTTCCATCCGGCCGCGAACATCGAAAAGATGAGCGCGGGGATCCCCTTGAACGACGACGACCGTGCCGGCTGGCTCGACAGCCTGTGCGTTGAGTTGCGTCGTGTCGATGCACTCGGCGAGCGTCCGGTGCTGACCTGCTCGGCCCTTAAACACAGTTACCGCGAAGTGTTGCGCAGTGCCTTGCCGGGCCTGGGCTTCGTGTTTCTTGAGCTGACCCCTGAAGTCGCCGCCGACCGCGTGTCCCATCGCCCGGGCCACTTCATGCCGGCGACGTTGATCGAAAGCCAGTTCGCCACCCTCGAATCGCCGGTCGGCGAGCCGTTGACTCTGGCACTGAATGCTTCGATCCACAGCGTTGAAGAACTGGCGGCCCAGGCGCACGTCTGGTGGCAGGCTCATGGTCTGAAACAGGCGGTATGAGTGTGTTGAAAGAGCTAGCGCTGTCCTCACGAATTCTGTTTAACCCGCTTTAATAACAACAACAAGCCAGGAGACACCCCCAATGTTTGGCATGTCCCACGACGCCTACCTGCTGCTCGATGCAGTGGTCACGGTAATCGGTCTGATTATCCTGATCACCAAATTCAAGATTCACCCCTTCATCGCCCTGACCATCGCGGCCGCGTTCCTCGGCCTGACGTCCGGCATGCCGATCGGCACCATCATCAAGGCGTTCCAGGACGGCTTCGGTGGCGTGCTCGGTTTCGTCGGCATCATCCTTGCGCTGGGCACCATGCTCGGCAAAATGATGGCCGAATCCGGTGGCGCCGATCAGATCGCGCAGACCCTGATCCGCGCGTTCGGCAAGGACAAAGTGCAGTGGGCAATGATGTTCGCCGCGTTCCTGGTCGGTATTCCACTGTTCTTCGAAATCGGCTTCGTGCTGCTGATTCCGCTGGTGTTCATCGTTGCCCGACGCACCGGGGTGTCGATCATCAAGATCGGTATTCCGCTGCTCGCCGGTCTGTCTGCGGTACACGGTCTGGTGCCGCCGCACCCGGGCCCGCTGCTGGCAATCGGCGTGTTTGGTGCCGACATCGGCAAGACCATCCTCTACGGTCTGATCGTTGCGCTGCCGACCGCCATCATCGCCGGCCCGATCTTCGGTACGTTCATTGCCAAGCACATTCCCGGCACGCCGAATCAGGAACTGGTCGATCAACTGGCCCGCGAAACCGATTCGCAGAACCTGCCGAGCTTCAGCATCACCCTGGTCACTGTGCTGCTGCCGGTGTTCCTGATGCTGCTGAAAACCTTCGCTGACGTCGCGCTACCGGACGGTCATTTCTTCCGCACCTGGATGGACATGATCGGCCATCCGATCTCGGCACTGCTGCTGGCCTTGCTGCTGTCGCTGTACACCTTCGGTCACAAGCAGGGCATCGGTTCACAGCAGATGCTCAAGTGGCTGGACGCGAGCCTGGCGCCGACCGCCGCGATCATTCTGATCATCGGTGCTGGTGGTGGCTTCAAGCAGATGCTGGTGACCAGCGGCGTGGGCGACGTGATCGGCCACATGGCGGTCAGCGCGCAGATCTCGCCGATCCTGCTGGCATGGCTGGTGGCGGCGGTGATTCGTATCGCCACCGGTTCGGCCACCGTGGCGACCATCACGGGCGCCGGCATCGTGGTGCCGGTGGTGGGGATGATTCCGGGCGTCAACCGTGAACTGCTGGTGCTGGCCACCGGTGCCGGGTCGTTGATCCTGTCCCATGTGAACGACGCCGGTTTCTGGCTGGTGAAGCAGTACTTCAACATGACCGTGGCCGAGACGTTCAAGACCTGGACAGCGATGGAAACCATCCTGTCGGTGGTGGGCCTGGGCTTCATTCTGTTGCTGTCGCTGTTCGTTTAACCTCGAACGCAAGACACAAAAAAACCGCAGCGATGCGGTTTTTTTGTGGGCGACGGTATCAGGCTCAATACATTACCCCTGTGGGAGCGGGCTTGCCCGCGAAGGCGTCGTGTCAGTCGCCATCAATGTTGTCTGAACCACCGCATTCGCGGGCAAGCCCGCTCCCACAGTGTGACGTGTCGTCAGACGGCTTTCGGTTCTAACCCATCCGCCCGGAACATCCCGCGAATCCCGCGCACCGCCTGCCGAATCCGGTCCTGGTTTTCGATCAGCGCGAAGCGCACATGATCATCGCCATACTCACCAAAACCCACCCCCGGCGAGACACAGACCTTGGCCTCGGCCAGCAGTTTCTTGGCAAACTCCAGCGAGCCCAGATCCGCGTAAGCCTCGGGAATCTTCGCCCAGACGTACATCGACGCCTTCGGATTCTCGACCATCCAGCCCAGCTCGTGCAGGCCTTTGACCAGCACGTTACGGCGCTGGCGATACTGTTCGGCGATGTCGCGCACACATTGCTGATCGCCTTCCAGCGCAGCAATCGCCGCCACTTGCAGCGGAGTGAAAGTGCCGTAGTCGTGGTAGCTCTTGATGCGCGCCAGGGCGTTGACCAGTTCCGGGTTGCCGACCATGAAACCGATGCGCCAGCCGGCCATGTTGTAGCTCTTGGACAGGGTGAAAAACTCCACCGCAATGTCCTTGGCGCCCGGCACCTGCATGATCGACGGGGCTTTCCAGCCGTCATAGACGATGTCGGCATAGGCCAGGTCGTGCACCACCAGTACATCGTATTGTTTGGCGAGGGCAATCACCCGTTCGAAGAAGTCCAGCTCCACGCACTGTGCGGTGGGGTTGGACGGGAATCCGAGGATCATCATCTTCGGCTTCGGGATCGAACCACGAATGGCCCGTTCCAGCTCGGCGAAGAAGTCCACGCCGGGCACCAGCGGTACCGAACGCACCTGAGCGCCGGCAATCACCGCGCCGTAGATGTGAATCGGGTAGCTCGGGTTCGGCACCAGTACCGTGTCGCCCTGATCCAGGGTCGCCAGCATCAAATGCGCCAGGCCTTCCTTGGAACCGATGGTGACGATGGCTTCGCTTTCCGGGTCGATATCGACCGCGTAGCGTTCCTTGTACCAGTTGGAAATCGCCCGGCGCAGGCGCGGAATGCCCTTGGACGTGGAGTAACCGTGGGTGTCTTCACGTTGGGCAACTTGTACCAGTTTTTCAACGATGTGCGGCGGCGTGGCCCCGTCGGGGTTGCCCATGCTCAAGTCGATGATGTCTTCACCACGGCGCCGCGCGGCCATCTTCAGCTCGGCGGTGATGTTGAAAACGTAAGGGGGGAGTCGATCTATGCGCGCAAAGCGGCGCGGCGAACCTTGTTCAGCCATTGTTGCCTCGGATAACGTAAGCGCCCGGAACCGTCCGAGCGACGCTGGTCACTGCGGTGACCTGTGGCGGAAGATAAGGGCAGCGAGGGCGGACTGTCCAGCGTGCAAGACAATAATTTTTTCCAAGGAAATGCTTAATGGAATTCACCAGCGGCTTCTTGCTGAGCCTCTCGCTGTGCCTGGACATCGGCGTAGCCAACATCGCAATGATCACCCTGGCGATGCAGCGCGGGTACTTTCAGGGCTTCGCGCTGGGCCTCGGCACCTGCGTCGGTGACCTGATCTACGCGGTGCTGGCGCTGGCCGGGATGACCGTGCTGCTGCAGTACGAAAGCGTGCGCTGGGTGCTGTGGATCGGCGGGTCGGCGCTGCTGATCTACTTTGCGGCGAAGATGATCTATTCGGCGATTCACCACGAAGCGCAGTTGGCAGCAACCGCGGAAGTGGGGCGGAACTCGCATCGCAAGGAGTTCTTTCGCGGGATTTTCCTCGCCATGTCTTCACCGAGCGCGATTCTCTGGTTCGCCGCGGTGGGTGGCACCCTGATCGCCCGCTCCGGTGGCGGCGGCCCTGTAAGTTCGGCGCTGTTCCTCGGCGGCTTCCTGTGCGCCGGTCTGCTGTGGTCGGCCGGGCTGTGCTTCGCCGCGAGCCACGGCGGCAAGTTGCTCGGCGACAAGCTGTTGCGCTACTCGTACATGGCATCGGCAGCGATCTTCTGCTATTTCGCGGTGTACGTGATCGTATCCGGTTATAACGAGTTCGTCGGTTCCGGGGCCGCCGACCAGTTGCACGCCCTGTAGCATTGCGAATCGGGTTTGGCTTCTATACTCAGCAGCCGAACCCCTTCTTTTGTTCCAGGAGTCGAGTCATGGATGAGCAAAAACGCGTCGAAGTGGCTGAACCTCGCTTCGAACATGGACACTTCCTGCTGATCGCAGGATTTCGTGGTCGATTTACCCAGGACACCGCCAAGGACATCCCCGCACTGTGGGAAAGGTTCTTGCCGCACCTGGGAAAGATACAGGGACAAAAAAACGAAGTGACCTACGGCGTCTGCAGTAATTTCGACGGCCAGGGTGGCTTCGATTACATCGCCGGGGTGGAAATCAGCAAGCTCGACGACCTCGACCAGAAGGTCTATCAGTGGGTCGAAGTGCTGCCTCGTCAGTACGCCGTATTCGAGCACAAGGGACCGCTCGATCAGTTACCTCAGACTCTGCAATACATCTACAAAACCTGGCTGCCGACTTCCCACTATGTCGAGCTCAACGCCCCGGAGCTGGAACGCTACAGCGCCGATTTCAATCCGCGACTGCACACCGGCAAACTGGAAATCTGCGTGCCGGTCGATACCAAAGCCTGAACCATAACGATGAGGCGGATCACTGATCCGCCTCATGTTGTTCAACCGCGCTTGCCTTTGCCCAGCCGTCGCGCCCGCAACAGGTCGATGCCCAAGGTGATAAAGCCGAACGTACTGATGCCCAACACCATCAACAGGCCGATTTCAACGCTGCTCATAAGCGGTTACCCCCAAGGGTGATCAAAGACACACCGCAGAAATAGCTCGCCGCCCGCACGAAGAAAAGCGCTTATACGCAAGCTTTACGGCCCCCGCGCGGATCGATATGCACACCTTATTCCTTTATGCTTTGCGCACTTTTCTCCGCTGATTTTCGAGCTGCCATGAACACCGTCATCCGCAACGTCACCGCCGCCGACCTGGACCGCTGCTACGCCATCGAAACCGTTGCCTACGAAGGCGATGAAGCCGCCACGCGCGAAAAGATCGCCACGCGCATCGCCACCTGGCCGGAGGGTTTTATCGTCGCCGAAGTGGAGGGCGTGGTCGCCGGGTTCATCAATTCGGGCGCGGCGTTTGACGTGCAGATGTCCGACGAGGCGTTCAAGGAACTGATCGGCCACGACCCGAAAGGGCCGAACGTGGTGATCATGTCGGTGGTGGTGCACCCGGACTATCAGGGGCAGGGCCTGGCCAAGCGATTGATGGCCGAATTCATCGAGCGCATGCGCGGGATGGACAAGGCGACGATTCATCTGATGTGCAAGGAACGACACATTGCGCTGTACGCCGGATTCGGCTTTGCCTACATCAAACCGTCGGAGTCAGACCATGGCGGGATGGCGTGGCACGAGATGATCCTCACTTTGTAAGGCATCGCACATAACCTGTGGGAGCTGGCTTGCCAGCGATAGCGGTGGGTCAGTCGACATCAATGTTTGATGCGCCGACGCCATCGCTGGCAAGCCAGCTCCCACAGGGGGTTGTGGCGTTTTGAGTTCCGCGTTCAGTAGAGAGTGTCGCTTACTCTTTTCGGCGCTTCACGATCGTAGGTCTCAGCATCGAACTGCCCGTCGTTCAAACGCTTGTGAAACGCGCCCGCAGAGGGCAGGGCCGAGCGCGGCAGGTGAGTCTCGGGGTTCCACGCATCGGAACGCACAAACGCTTTCGAACAATGGAAAAACGCCGCCTCTACCGTCACCAGCAACACCGTTTTCGCCGGTTTGCCGTTCACCGCAAAGCTTTCCAGCAGTTCGGGATCGGCGCTGATGGTCGCGGTGCCGTTGACCCGCAAGGTCTCGCCGATCCCCGGAATGATGAACAGCAGCGACACCCGTGGATCCTGCAGCACATTGCGCAAGGTATCGATGCGGTTGTTGCCCGGGCGATCCGGCAGGGCCAGGGTGTTCTGGTCGATGATCCGCACAAATCCCGGCGCATCGCCGCGTGGCGAATTGTCCAGGCCGTCGGCGCCCACCGAGCTGACAATCACCAGCGGCGAAACCCGCACCATCGCCTGATAATCCTCGTTGAGAAAACCGATCTGCTTGCGCACCGCGCGCTCGTGGGGCAGGCCGTAAATAGCTTCCAGTGCTTCGATTGAATCGATCATCGTGCATCCCTCGATGATTTAGAAAAACAGCCCCATGCGCCGCTCGTAACCGATCCGGCCCTTGTACGCTTCGCCGCTGTCGACGAAACCGTGTTTGGCGTACAGCGCGATCGCCGCGTCGTTATCGGCATCCACCGACAGTTCCAGCCCTTTGATCTCCGGCCATGCTTCACGCGCGATGTCGGGCAACGCTTGCAGGCAGGCCTTGCCATACCCCTTGCCTTGCGCGCGGTGATCGACCTGCAAGGCGTGCAGGGTGGCGCTGTGTTCATCGGCCCAGGCTGGCAACACCGGCGGGCGCTTGAGCAGCAGGAACGCCACCGGCACTTGATCGGCCAGCAGGGCAAAGCCTTTCACGCCGGGGCCAGGTTTGGACAGCAGCGTGTGCAGCGCACCGTGAATGTCGCCGGAAAACTTGATCTGCTCGGGATGGATTTCAATCGCCTCGACCTGCTGACGCTGCAAGGCGTTCAGGCTGTCGTACGGCACGAGTTGGGCTGACACGGGAATTTCCTTTTTCCTACAAAGATGAGCCTCGGATTCTAGCGATTTTGTCTTCGGCGGAAATTTTTTGTTTCGACTGTCGATCTGCCCGATGGCCGAACGACTAAGGGTGTCTTCACTACAAAAACCACGGAGAACACCATGAGCGCACACACTGAAATCCAGGCCCTGATCAACACTTACCGCGAAGCGGTGATGACCAAGAACGTTGACAAAGTCATGGCGTTGTACGCCGACGACATCGTCTCGTTCGATGCGATCAAGGCCCTGCAATTCAAAGGCAAGGCGGCCTACCGCGCGCACTGGGAAGCCTGCATGGAAATGTGTTCCGGCCCGCACGTTTTCGAGTTTCACGAGATCGCCATCGAGACCGCCGACAACCTCGCGTTCGCCCATTGGGTCACGCATTGCGGGGGGACCAACGACAAGGGCGAAACCCAGAGCTGCTGGATGCGCGCTACCGCGTGTTATCGGCCAGTGGGCGGAACGTGGAAGATTGTCCACGAGCACTGGTCGGCGCCGTTCGATCCGATGAGCGGCAGCACGCTGTTCGATGTGCAACCCTGATCTTCAGCCATAGTTGATCCGTTCGATTCAGGAGAAAGCCATGAAGTACCTATGCCTGGTCTACAGCGATGAGCGCCTGCTGCACACCTCGCCCGACAGCCCGGAAGACGCCGAGTGCTGGGCCTATGCCGAGTCGATTCAGGGCAGCGGGCGGATGGTTGCCGCCGAAGCGCTGGAGTCGGTGCAGACTGCGACCACGGTGCGCATGCGCAACGGCAAGCTGTCGATTACCGATGGCCCGTTCGCTGAAACCAAGGAGCAACTGGCCGGGTTTTACCTGATCGATGCCAAGGATCTGAACGAAGCGATTCAGGTCGCCGGCCACATTCCGGCGGCCCGGGTCGGCAGCGTCGAAGTGCGTCCGGTGCGGCAGTTGAATGTCTGAAGTGCGGGCGCGGGTCGAGCAGGTCTATCGCGAAGACTCGCGGCGGATTCTGGCCACCCTGATTCGCCTGCTCGGCGATTTCGACCTCGCCGAAGAAGCCTTGCACGAGGCGTTCTTCGTCGCGGTCGAGCGCTGGCAGCGCGACGGCGTGCCGGACAATCCGCGCACCTGGCTAGTCTCCACCGGGCGTTTCAAGGCCATCGATGTGTTGCGCCGCCGCGCCCGCTTCAAGGCCTCGCAGCCGCTGTTGCTCGCGCAACTCGAAGAGCTGGAACAGGCCGACTGGAGTGGCGAAGACGTGGAAGACGACCGCTTGCGGCTGATCTTCACCTGCTGTCACCCGGCCTTGGCGGCGGATGCGCAAGTGCCGCTGACCTTGCGTGAAGTCTGCGACCTGACCACCGAGGAAATCGCCCGCGCGTTTCTTTCGGCTCCGGCTGCGATTGCTCAGCGCATCGTGCGCGCGAAGGCGAAGATTCGCGACGCCAGAATCCCTTATCAAGTGCCGAGCCTGAGCGAGTTGCCCGAGCGCCTCGACAGTGTGTTGCGGGTGATTTATCTGGTGTTCAACGAAGGCTATTCGGCATCGATGGGCGCCGAGCTGACCCGCGAAGATCTGACTCGCGAGGCGATTCGGCTTGGGCGGTTGCTGATGGAGTTGCTGCCGGAACCGGAGGTCATGGGCCTGCTGGCGTTGATGTTGTTGCATGAGTCGCGGCGGCCGGCGCGCACTTCGCCCAGCGGAGAGTTGATCCTGCTGGACGATCAGGATCGCTCGCGCTGGGATGCCGGGTTGATTGCTGAAGGTTGTGCGCTGGTGGAGCGGGCGCTGACCACCCGAAGGTTCGGGCCGTATTGCCTGCAAGCGGCGATTGCCGCGGTGCATGCCGAAGCGCCGTCAGCGGCAGAAACCGACTGGCAGCAGATCGTCGGGCTGTATGACGTGCTGTTGCGGGCGGTGCCGTCGCCGGTGATCGAGTTGAACCGCGCGGTAGCAGTGGCCAAGCGCGATGGGGCGCTGGCCGGGCTGACGCTGATCGAGGGGATTCTGGATCGCGGTGAGTTGCAGGATTACCACCTGGCGCATTCGGCGCGGGCGGAATTTTGTCGGCAGTTGGGTCGGGTGGAGCAGGCGCGGGCGGCGTATCGGCGAGCACTGGAACTGACCCGGCAAGAGCCGGAGCGGCGGTTTATCGAGGGGCGGCTGAGCGAACTGGATTGATCCGGGGAATTCATTGGCTGTGCCGGCCTCATCGCTGGCAAGCCAGCTCCCACAGTGTCTGCGCCGTACACAAAGTTAGTGAACACCTCGGTACTTGTGGGATCTGGCTTGCCAGCGATTGGCGGCGCCGCTATTCCAGCATCTTGCTCAGCAACCAGCTCCCCGCCGGCCCCGGCGGATACAGCCGCGACCACAACGCATCGACATACACCGGCCGTGGCCAGCCACGCACCGTCAGCTCCACCAGCGAGCCATTGCCGAAACGCCCCACCAGCCAGCGCGGCAGCGCCGCCCAGCCAAAGCCCATCTCCGCCATTTCCATCAGCATCAGGTAACTCGGCGCCGACCACACCCGGCCTTTGGCCCGGCTGTCGTAGGGATTGACGATGGTCGCCAGGCGCAACTCGCGATGCTGCTCCAGCACCTGCTGATCGACACCTTGGATGCCGGTCAGCACATGATCACGTTTGACGAACAGCGCGATGTCGGTGTGCTCGGCCACGGTCGAGGTCACCAGGTCCGGCGGGTAGCTGTCGCGCATTTCGGCAAATGCCAGGTGCGCGCGGCCACGCTGGACCAGTTCGATCAGGTCGTCGCACTCGGCGATCAGGCATTCCAGTTCCAGGTCCGGATAACGCTGCTCGAAGTCGACCAGCGCCGCTTCGAAGCGTGCCGATTGATAGGTGTCGGAAATCGCCACGGTCAGCTTCGGCTCGACACCTTGGGCCAGTTGCCGGGCGCTCATTGCCATACGATGGTTGGCCGCCAGAATCGCCTCGGCCCGTTGCACCATCACATGACCGGCCGGGGTCAGGGTCGGTTTGCGGCTGCTGCGGTCGAACAGAATCAGATCCAGATCGATCTCCAGGCTGGCCACAGCGGCGCTTATGGTCGACTGACTGCGCCCCAGTTTGCGCGCCGCCGCCGAAAACGAACCCTGAGTGGCCGCTTGCACAAAGGCCAACAGCACTTCCTGCGAAGCCATGAACTATCGCCTTGATCGATGGTTATTGGTTATGAAGTATCGGTGTGTGGGCGGATCATGGCAACCCTCTTCACTCAAGGAGTCAGGCCATGACTGCCAGCAAATCCATCACTGAACGTATCTTCCAGGCCATCGGTTTCGAGTGTCTGGCGATCCTGATCTGCACGCCGTTGCTGGCGTGGATCATGGACAAACCGCTGCTCGACATGGGCGCGGTGGCCGTGCTGATCGCCGTGCTGGCGCTGGCGTGGAACGTGCTGTTCAACGGACTCTTCGACCGGGCGCTCAAGCGCCTGAACCTCGGGCATAACGCTTGGACGCGGGTGATCCATGCGCTGCTGTTTGAGGGCGGGTTGATCGTGATGGGCGTACCGCTGATTGCCTGGTGGCTGTCGGTCAGCCTGTGGCAGGCGTTCTTGCTGGACATCGGCGTGCTGCTGTTTTTCCTGCCGTACACCTATGTGTATCACTGGGGGTATGACGTGGTGCGCGAGCGGTTATTGATGGCCAGTGCTGCTTAAGTCTGGAACACAAACTGTGGCGAGGGAGCTTGCTCCCGCTCGGCTGCGCAGCAGTCGTAAACCCGATAAACGCGGTCTGTTTGTCAGACCGCATTGGCCGGTTTTGGGGGGCGCTTCGCACCCCAGCGGGAGCAAGCTCCCTCGCCACACTGTTTGGTTTAGAGAAACATCCCGCCGGATGCTTCGACCCGCTGCCCGTTGATCCACTGCGCACCCGGCGCCAGCAGCATCGACAGTGCGCCACCGATGTCATCCGGTTGCCCGGCGCGTCCCAGTGCGGTGTTGCTGGCGACCATCGCGTTCAACGCCGCGTTGTCGCGCACCGCGCCGCCGCCAAAATCCGTCTCGATGGCGCCCGGCGCTAGAATGTTCACGCCGATCTGCCGCGCCCCCAGCTCCTTGGCCTGATAGCGGGTCAGCACTTCCATCGCGCCCTTCATCGCTGCGTAGGCGGCGTAGCCCGGCAGGCTGAAGCGGGTCAGCCCACTGGAAATGTTGATGATACGCCCGCCGTCATTGATCAGCGGCAGCAGTTGCTGAGTCAGGAAGAACGGCCCTTTGAGCTGGATATTCATCAGCAGATCGAACTGTTCCGGGGTGGTCTCGGCGAACAGTGCGTGCACGCCAATCCCGGCGTTGTTGATCAGGAAGTCGAAGCGCGGACGATCAAAGTGCTGCAACGCTTGCTCAACCCTCGAAGCGAAATCGGCAAAGCTGTCGCTGCGGCCCACATCCAGTTGCAGCATCACGGCTTTGGCGCCGCGTTGTTCCAGTTCAGCCACCAGCGCCTGGGCTTCATCGGCGCGGCTGTTGTAGGTGCCAATGATGTCCACGCCTTCGGCGGCGAGGTGCAGGGCGGCGTTCTTGCCCAGGCCACGGCTGGCGCCGGTGATCAATGCGATTTTGCGGCTCATGTGAAAACCTCGATTGCAGTGAGTGGTGATGAGCAAAGTTTATTTATCCGCCGTGGGGTGATAAACAGACTGAAACCGGAATCACTGATCGGCTTGGCCGAACAATCAACGGGTGTCCTCATGAACAAACTGGAACTGCTGCGCACCTTCGTCCGGGTCAGCGAACTGTCGAGTTTTACCCAGGCCGGCGAGAGTCTCGGGCTGCCGCGCTCGACGGTGTCCGAGCATGTGCAGGCCCTGGAAAGCCTGCTTGGCACGCGCCTGTTGCAACGCACCACGCGCAAAGTGCAGGCGACGCAGGACGGTCTGGTGCTGTATGAACGCAGCAAAGATCTGCTGTCGCACATGGACGAGATCGAGGGGCTGTTTCGCCAGGATCCGGCCTCGTTGAGCGGGCGGATTCGCGTCGACATGCCGAACATCCTCGCGCGACGCCTGATCATGCCGCTGCTGCCTGAGTTCATGGCGCGGCACCCGAATCTGGAACTGGAAATCAGCAGCACCGACCGCCGTGTCGATCTGCTCAGCGAGGGTTTCGATTGCGTGGTGCGCATCGGCGCGCAGCCGGATCAGTCGGTGGTGGCGCGGCATCTCGGTGACTTCCCGATGATCAACTGCGCCAGCCCTGCGTACCTTGAACGCTACGGCGTGCCGCAGACCCTGGAAGATCTGGCGCAGCATCGACTGGTGCATTACGTCGGCGTGCTCGGTTCGCGTTCGGAAGGGTTTGTGTATGAACAGGACGGTCAGGTGCGGCGCCTGCCGATGGCTGGCAGTGTCACGGTCAACAGCACTGATGCTTACGAGTCGGCGTGCCTGGGTGGCTTTGGTCTGATCCAGGTGCCGCGCACCGGCATGCAGCCCCATCTGGACACCGGTGAGCTGCTGACTGTGCTACCGCAGTTCACCGCGCCGGCGATGGCGATTTCAATCCTGTATGCACGGCAACGGCATTTGCCGCTGCGGGTGCGGGTGTTCATGGAGTGGTTGGGGGAGGTGATTCGTTCGACGCTCTGACCGACTTCACCTGTAGGAGCTGCGGCACGCTGCGATCTTTTGATTTTGCTTGGAAAAAACAAGATCAAAAGATCGCAGCGTGCCGCAGCTCCTACAGAGGATTTGTGATGATCAGAAGATCTGGGTGAACAGCCAATAGAGGCTGCCCGACAGCAGAATCGCCGCCGGCAAGGTCAGCACCCACGCCATCAGCAGATTGCGGATGGTCTTCATCTGCAAGCCACCGCCATTGGCGACCATGGTCCCGGCCACGCCCGATGACAGCACATGGGTGGTCGAGACCGGTAAACCGAACATGTCCGCCGCGCCAATGGTCAGCATCGCCACGGTTTCCGCCGAGGCGCCCTGGGCGTAGGTCAGGTGGGTCTTGCCGATCTTTTCGCCGACCGTCACCACAATCCGTTTCCAACCGACCATGGTGCCGAGGCCCAAGGCGATGGCCACGGCGATCTTCACCCACAGCGGAATGAAGCGTGTGGCGTTGTCGATCTGCTGCTTGAACAGTTGCAGTTTATCCGTGGTGTCGGCGTCGAAGTTGCCGACCTTGTTCTTCTCCATCAAGCGAATGCTTTCGCTGGCCAGGTACATGTCGTTGCGCACGTTGCCCATGGCTTCGGCCGGGACTTTCGACAGCGAACCATAGCCTTTGACCTCTTCGCCAATGTGCCCGGTCAGGGCGGCGAGGGCGGGGATCAGTTGCGGCGTGGCTTGCTTGCTGCGCACGTAATCCGACAGCACCGGACGCGGATCGACCGGGGCTGGCAGCGGGGTGTTTTTCACCAGCGCTTGCTGGGTGACTTCGGCGACAGCGGCAAACTGCAGCGCCTGATCGGCGGGCATGGTGCGGTTCAACGCGTAAGCCATCGGCAAGGTGCCGACCAGAATCAACATGATCAGGCCCATGCCTTTCTGCCCGTCGTTGGAGCCGTGGGCGAAAGACACACCGGTGCAGGTGGCGATCAACAAACCGCGTATCCACCACGGTGGCGGATTGTTGCCTTGCGGCGCCTTGTACAGCGCGCGGTTCTTGATGAAGGCGCGCATGGCCAGCAGCAACAGCGCCGCGCAGCCGAAGCCCACCAGCGGCGACAGCAGCAGGGCGTAACCGATCTTGGTCGCCTGCGCCCAGTCCACGCCACTGGTGCCATCGCGTCCGTGCATCAAGGCATTGGCCACACCGACGCCGATGATCGAGCCGATCAGCGTATGCGATGACGAGGCCGGCAGGCCCAGCCACCAGGTGCCGAGGTTCCACAGAATTGCCGCGATCAGCAGGGCAAAGATCATCGCGAAACCGGCGGACGAACCGACCTGCAGAATCAGCTCCACCGGCAGCAGGGCGATGATGCCGAACGCCACCGCGCCACTGGACAGCAACACCCCGAGGAAGTTGAAGAAACCCGACCAGACCACCGCCACATTCGGCGGCAACGAGTGGGTGTAGATCACCGTCGCGACCGCGTTGGCGGTGTCGTGGAAACCGTTGACGAACTCGAAGCCCAGCGCAATCAGCAGCGCCACGCCGAGCAACAAAAACGGGGTCCAGGTGGTGACGGTGGTGCCCAGCTCATGCATGTCGTGCATCAGGCTGTAAGCGGTGAACAACATGCCCATGGCCAGAACCGCGAAGAACACCACGTAAGTGAACGGACCGGGTTTCTTATCAAGTGCCGGCCGGCCGCCGTGGGCGGACGCGGGGCGGGCGGCGGTCAGGGAGGGAGTAGCCATGAGCGGACAATCCTGAGCGAGGGAAGGTTTGTTCGTCATGATCGTTGCTAAATATTACAGAGAGACTGCGATAGATCAGTGTTTGGCGGATTAGCTCACCGCTGATCTGATAGCGAAAATCAAAAGATCGCAGCCTGCGGCAGCTCCTACAGGTTTACCGTGCCCTGTAGGAGCTGCCGCAGGCTGCGATCTTTTGATCTTAATAATCCCCACGCTTGCGAAACGCCCAGCGCCCGGCAATCACGGTAAACGTCGCGACCAGCGCCACCAGAATCCAGAACCCCTCGGGATCCGTCGCCAGTGGCACTCCCCCCACGTTCATGCCAAAGAAACCGGCAATGATGTTGATCGGCAATGCCAGCACCGTGACCACGGTCAGGGTGAACAGCGTGCGGTTGCTCTGTTCGTTGAGGTTGGCGGCGATTTCTTCCTGGAGCAGTTTGATCCGCTCGCCGAGGGCGGTGAGGTCGTTGATGATCAGCGCAAACTCCTCGGTGGACTTGCGCAGCTCCTTGACGTCCTCCTTCTGCAGCCACGCCGGCGGCCGGTTGAGCAAGCGCAGCAAGGAGCCCGGCTCCAGCGCCAACAGGCGTTGCAGGCGCACCAGCACCCGACGGTTGGCACCGAGTTCGGCGCGGTTGGTCGACAGGCGCGAGGAGAGTAATTCGTCTTCGACCTGATCGACGCTCATGCTGGTCTTGCGCACGATCTGCGTCAGCACTTCGCCCTGATCGCGCAGCAGGTGCACCAGCAGTTCCGACGGTGAGCGAAAGCATTCGCCGGCCTTCACCGACGAACGCAATTTGTCCACCGAGTGCAGCGGTTGCAGGCGTGCGCTGACGATCAGTTTGCTGCGCACGCAGACCCACAGCGTCGACACGTCTGAGGACACCATGCTGCTGAGGTTGAACACCACATCGTTGACCACCGCCAGCAACGCCGAGTCCACGTGCTCGATGCGCGTCGAGCGCGAACCTTCGTGCAGCGCCTCGAAGAATTCTTCGGGCAATTGCAGATGACTTTTCATCCAGCGCTCACACGCGGCGTGCGCCAGGTTCAGGTGCAGCCAGAGGAATTCATCACGGTCGCTGTCGTCTTGCAAGCAACGCAGGGCGGTCGCCGAATCGACTTCGCGGCCACGCTCACCGGGACGAAAACGGAAGCCGTAAAGCAAACCGAACAAATCAGGATCGCGATGACTGAGATCAAGGCTGTGGTTCATGGAGGCTCGCTGCGAGGAGGGGACGCCGGTCGCGGAATGGCAGGTTCACTGAGCCGCATCATCGCAACCGGATATGACACTTGTGTGACGACAAAATGACGCCAGATCAATGTCTTACCGGCGGTCGGATTTCCTTCAAGAAGCGCTCTGGTGCGCCGATCACGCTTGGGTTACGTTGCGCGCGCTTGGCCATGAGCCAAGGCTCGCCGACACGGATGTCCGGCAAAATCCCACGCCTTATCGGGCGTGCCTCATCCCTGTCCTGAGTATCTCGCGATGCTGCAAAAATCCCTGAGAGCACAAATTCTCGCCCTGCTGAGCGGCAGCCTGCTGGCGATGCTGTTGATCGCACTGGCCTGCTTTCATTTCCTGTCCAATGGCGTGCAGAACTACAGCCAATTGATCGCCGGCCCCTTGCACACCTCACAATTGATCGATGAGGCCAACCTGCAATTCAAGGTGCAGGTGCAGGAGTGGAAAAACGTCTTGCTGCGCGGCAAGCAACCGGCTGACCTGGCCAAGTACTGGGGCCAGTTCGAAGATCGTCAGCGCGATGTGCAGAACATTCTCGGTGAACTGGCCGGCCAGAAAGGCCTGGAGCCGGCGCTGAAAACCCGCATCGAACGCCTGCGTGAAGAGCACCGCCAACTCGGCAGCGCCTACCAGAAAGGTCGCGATGCCTACGTCGCGGCCGGTGCCGATCCAGCGGCTGGCGACAGTGCGGTCAAAGGCGTGGACCGCGCTACCAGCGATCAGATGAGCGAACTGGTCGCCGAGCTGCGCAAGCAGGGCACCGAACAGTCGGCGCAGATCAGCGCCAGTGCCGACAGCACCGTGCTGCTGGGAATTGTGGTGATGCTCGGTTCCGGTCTGCTGATCGGCTTGCTCAGCCTGTGGCTGGTCAACCGCAACCTGATCGAGCCGATCCGCAAGCTGATCGACTACGTCACCCAGTTGAGCCGTGGGCGCCTCGCCGAACGCGTCGCCAACGACCGTCAGGACGAGTTGGGCAACCTTGCCGCCGCGGCCAATACCCTGCGTGATTTCCTCGCTGAAACCTTCACTCACCTGCAACGCAGTGCCAGTGATCTGGACAGCGCCAGCGGCGAGCTGAATGCGATCGCCACGACCATGGCCGGCGGCACCAACGAGCAGTTCAACCGCACCGATCAGGTGGCCACGGCGATGAACGAAATGTCCGCCACCGCCCAGGAAGTCGCCCGGCATGCGGCGGATGCGGCGCGGGCTGCCGACGATGCCGACCAGTCCGCCCAGCAGGGTGAAAAGGTCATGCAGGGCACCATCCACACCATCACCCGGATGCGTGGCGAAATCGCCAACACCGCTGAAGTGATTCGTCGCCTGGAAAGCGACAGCGGCCGAATCGGCAAGGTGCTGGAAGTGATTCGCGGCATTGCCGAACAGACCAACCTGCTGGCGCTCAACGCAGCGATTGAAGCGGCACGGGCCGGTGAGGCCGGACGCGGTTTTGCGGTGGTCGCCGACGAGGTGCGCAATCTCGCGCAGCGTACGGCCGAGTCGATCATCGAGATCAACCAGATCATTCAAAACGTGCAGACCGGCGCCGTGGACGCGGCGCAAGCGATCGAAAGCGGTCAGGCGCGCAGCGACGAAAGCGTCGAGCAAGTGACTCAGGCCGGTGCGATGCTGGAGCGCATCACCCACGCCGTGGAAGCGATCCGCGACATGAACCGCCAGATCGCCACCGCCGCCGAAGAGCAGACCTCGGTGGCCGAAGACATCTCGCGCAACCTGACCGAGATCACCTCGATCGCCAGCACCAACCTCAACAGCGTGCAGCGCACCGAAAGCGCCAGCCAGAACCTGCATGGCCTGTCCGGGCAACTCAACGAAGTCACCGCGCGCCTGAGCGCCTGACGTCCGTCGACGTGTACCGGTTCGGTTACCGAGTCGGTACACAGTCGATCTCAAATCCGTGCGAGTGCCGCCGATGGCCGGTTATCTATAACCGGCATTGGAGCCAGCCCATGGTCAGCATCACCTCTGTTTCAATCAATCAGACCGTCACCACCGCCACCAGCAAAACCAAAATCAGCGACGCCAGTGACGACACCTCGGCCACTGCAACCAGCAGCGCAAGCGTCAGCGCCGATACCAGCAAAGTGGCGGCCGGCGGGGGCGCGGCTCCGGCAGGCGACAGCAGTTCCGACAGCAGCGGTGAATCGGATTCGGTGAAGGCACTGCGCAAGCAGATCGCCGAGCTGCAAAAGCAATTGCAGGAGCAACAGCAAGCGCTGCAAGCGGCTCAGGCCAAGCAGGAAGACGCTGATGCCAAAGCGGCTGACGTGGCCTCCGCCGAGTCGCAAATCTCCAGCACCTCGGCTTCGTTGCAGACCGCGACGGCGGCGTTGTTGCAGGCGTTGCAGGATTCCGGGTCGAGCAGCTCGGGCTCGCTGGTCAGCACTTCGGCCTGACAACTGCGAAACACTGCAGAACCAATGTGGGAGCGAGCTTGCTCGCGAAAGCGGCGTGCCAGTCGCCTCATCTGTGGCAGACACAACAGCTTCGCGAGCAAGCTCGCTCCCACAGGGATCCAAGGTGTGCTTTTCAGGCAGTGGGCAGGCTGAAGGTGAACAGCGTGCCGCTCTGCGCGGTGGACGCCACATGCAAATGCCCGCCATGGGACTGGGCGATCTGACTGGCGATATACAGCCCCAGACCGAGCCCGGCCTGTGGCGTGCTGGCGCTTGGGCGCGAGTAAGGCTGGAACAGATGCGGCAAAACCGCCTCGGGAATATGCCCCTGATTCTTCACCGCCAGCATCAACGCGCCGTGATCAACCTGGGCGATGACCTCAATGTCGCCCTCCGGGTCGCCATGGGCCACGGCATTGGCCAGCAGGTTCGACAGCAATTGAGCGATCCTCGCGCGGTCACAGGGCAAGCCCTGCAAGTCGCCGATGGACGCGTGGATGGTGCGCTGCGGATGCACGTTACGAATTTCCGTCACCACTTGCTGCACGGCTTCGGTCAAATCGGCGCAGGGCTGGATATTCGCCGGAATGCCCTTGCCCAAGCGTCCGCGAGCAAAGTCGAGTACGTCATCCACCAGCCGGGTTGCCCGTTGCGCACTGCCGAGGATATTGCGTACCCGAACTTCGATGGCCGGATCCGGATGCTTGCGCAGGAGCATTTCGGCGCCAGCGCTGATCGCGAACAACGGGTTACGCAAGTCGTGGCCGAGTACGGCAATGAACTGTTCGCGCAACTCGGCGGTTTCGCGCTCCTGCAACAACGCGGTTTCGGTGAGCTGCGCGTTTTCCTCGGCTTCGATCTGCAACGCGAGCATTCGCGCGAACGACTCCATGGTGCTCTGGATGCTGCTGGACTTGAGCTGTGCCGGGTTCGGATCGAGGGCGCAGATCGTGCCGAAAAAGCGCCCGTCGGTGCGGAACACCGGCACCGAGATATAGCTCTCGAATTTGTACAGACGCGGGGTGTGATGATCGCGGTAGAGCGGGTCTTCGCTGGCCTTGTCGATCACCACCGAGGTGTGCGCGGCACGGATTTCGTGGCACAGCGTAGTGACCACATCCAGTTCGCCACCGACCTGCAGGCCAAAATCCAGCTGGTCGAGGACGGCGCAGGCTGTCCATGACTCCTCGGTAACCCGCGCCACGGCGGCGAAGCGCAGGCCGGTCAGTTCGCGAATCACCTGAAGAATCGCCGGAACCGCGCTGATCCGTTTGATCGTTGCGATGTCTGCTGCCGCTGTCTGCCCCATGCCCATCGCTCTCGGCTGCAATCGTTTATCTGATGGTCGCCATACTAGCCGTCTGATGGCGGTTTTGGCATCCCTTCAGGCGGCATCCGCGTGATTCGCCGGGCAACGGACGCAAAAAAGCCGCAGGATCCGGGATCGTGCGGCTTTGCGTTGGCGGTGTATCAGGTGTCTTGCTTGTTGCTCAGCACCTTGCCGGTGGTGGCATCGAAGTCGACGTCAAACTCTTTGCCATCGGCGGTTTTCAGCTCGACTTCGTACTCGTAACCGTTGAAGTGGTTATCCAGATCGGTGTCGGTGATGGTCGCACCCGGATGCAGTTTCAGCGCTTCGGCATTCATCGATTCCAGCGACTTGATCTTGCCGGATTTGACCAGCTCAGGGATCTGGTCGACGCGCACATCGGCCTGGGCGAGGCCAGCAGTCAGGGTCAGGGCAGCGGCGGTAAACAGGGCAGTCAAAGTTTTCATCGGGTCATTCCTTGGGTTGTTCGTTGAAGTGGACTCAGGTTAACCACCACAACTTAATTCACCCTTAAAACCCCGAATACAAAACGGGCAAGCCATGCCCAACACAAAACCTGTGGGAGCGTGGCTTGCCCGCGATAAGGGCACCTCGGTTTTGCAGATCAGAACCCGTTGTTCTTCAATACCTGATCAACACTGGCACTGGCCGGACGCTTGTAGAACTTCAACAGTTCGCTGGCGCGGTTGGTGAAGATGCCATCAACCCCGGCCGCCATGACTTTCTCGAAGTCCACCGGCTCATCGACGGTGTACACGTGCACCAGCATGCCCTGATCATGGGTGTACTGGTTCATCCACGGTTGCACCAGATCCGAGTAGCTCTGATCGCCACCCTGGGTCAGTTTGGCCGAAGGGCCGGTGCCGATGGCGCCGTGAGCCTTGGCGAAATCCACCCATTGCTTGAATTCGGCTTCGGACTTCGGCTCCTGCTTGCCGTAGAACACGTTCTTGTCCTTCTCGCCGGATTCGGCAAAGGTCACCTTGGATTTTGGCTCGATGCTGCCTTCGCCGACCCACAGCAACAGGATCTTCGGTACTTGCGGCATTTCCTTTTGCAGCAGTTCGAGGCTGTTCTTCTCGAAAGTCTGCAGGATCACTTTGCCTTTGCCCTGGCCGACGCCCAGTTCGCTCTTGGCCAGTTTCGAACCGGCCGGGCTCAGCCAGCCGCGATCCTGCAGCTTCTCTTTGAGGTCATGCTCGATTCCCGGAAACAGTTGCGGTTCCTTGGTTTCGATGTACAGGCCCGGCTTGTGTTTCGGGTTGGCCTGGGCGATGTCGATGATTTCATCGAGGGTGAGGATTTTCAGCCCGGCATAGGTCGGACGTGCGCGATCCGGGTAAGCCTTGTTGTACCAGCTGCCGGCGTCGAGGGTTTTCAGTTCGGCCATGGTGAAGGCGGTGGCCGGGCTGTCTTTGCGCTCGGGGAATTTGGTGGCGACGTCGGTGGTGCGTTGCAGGTTGTTGTCGTGCAGGGCGAACAGCACGCCGTCCTTGCTGCGCTGCAAGTCCATTTCCAGGTAGTCGGCGCCGAGGTCGCGGGCCAGTTTGTAGGAGGCGGCGGTGGACTCCGGCGCATCGAAGGACGCGCCACGGTGTGCGATCACGGCTGGATGCGGGATGCCATGGGCGGCGGCCAGCGCATTGACGTCAGTCGCGGCGGCGTGGGCCTGGCCGAGACCGAGCATCAGGCTCAGCATGAGGGCGCTTTTGGTGAAAGTGGCGGGCATGTTCGAGTTCCTTTCGCAGGGCATTTTCAAAGACGTACCTTTTAACAACTGAATCGATTGGGTGCTATCGCCAGACCGACATAAACGTATTAAAAGCGATTTTTCCTGCACTTTTGTGGCGCGGTTTGCAGTACGCTTGCCCTCGGCAGACGCTCCGGCAGAGGGCGCGCCGAGTCTGTTGCCCTGCGTGTAAACCATCGATGATTTTTCGTGAGGTTTACCATGCGCATCACTTCCCAACTCATCTGTCAGGCCGCCGATGACCTCAAGGGTTTTGTCGGCCTCAACCGCAAGACCGGTCAGTACATCGTGCGTTTCAGCGAGGATTCGTTCGGCATGGACGTGGCCGATGACGGCATTATTCCCACCAGCGAATTTGTCTGGGCGCCGGTTTCGGATACCACCATGACCTTGAAGCGCGAGCTGATTCAGTTGCTGCTGGATCAGAACATCGACGAGCGGATCAACATCAGCGAGCCGTTGCGGGTGTACATGAGCAAGGTTGAGGTGCCGGAGATTGTGGCGGTGCGCAGTCTGGTGCAGGGCTGAGGTTTTTGTATTGACGCTACTGGCCGCATCGCGGGCAAGCCACGCTCCCACAGGTTATTCGTTGTTCTGAAGATCACGCAGTACCTGTGGGAGCTGGCTTGCCAGCGATGAGGCCAGTGAGAACACCACCCAACTCCCTACCCAAACCGATACTCGCGCTCCACCCGACACACCCGGGTCTGAAACATCGAATACCACTGCGCCCGCCCGCGCGCCTGAATCACCCGGTGCTCGGGATGCTCGCGCCAGGCCAGAATCGCCGCCTCGCTCTCCCAGTAGGAAATGGTGATCCCGACGCCATCTTCCCCACGAATCGAATCAATCCCGAGAAACCCCGGTTGCTGGCTGACCAGCTCCATCATGCGCTCGGAGGCCGCGGCATAACCGTTGTCACCTTCGGTGCGGGTCGAGGTGAAAATCACCGCGAAGCAGGTTGGTGCCGGTTTCATTGCCGTTGCTCCACGCACGCTTCGACGAACGCCCGCACCAGTGGCGGGACATGGCCCCTGAGCGCCTCACGTTCCGGTTGAAACAACGTGGCGACAAAAAACACATGGTCAGTCAATTCGATCGCGCGCAAGTCGCCCGCCGAATCGTGCCCCACGGCACGTAGCGGAGGGGTCAGTAATTTCTTTTCGAACTGTGGGTTCACACCGAATCGGCAGCGATAACCTTCATGAATTTCAGACGTTTCGTACGCCTTGGCGATCAACGAACCGGCGACCAGATGAATGCTGTCTACCGCCTCCACCAACGAACAGGTCAGCGGTGTCAGTACCGCTCGCGGCGAATCCGGTGACGTTTCGCCATGCTCGGCATCGGCCCAGCCCAGCACATTGCGGGAAAATTCCAGCAGCGCATGCTGAAAACCGCCGCAGGTACCAAGGAACGGGCGCTGTTGTTCGCGGGCAAAACGAATCGCCCTGAGTGCACCGGCCTCACTGTTGTAGGGGCTGGCCGGGACGCACCAGAAGCCGTCGTAGTGTGCCAATGGTGTATCGACGTGGATTTGATCCGTGGCCAGCCAGTCGAATTGCACATTGTGGCCGGACTGCTCGGCGATCATGCCGAGGGCAACGGGGATCGCCTGGTGGGCGGTGACTTGCGGGTCGTGATCGCCGATCAGGGCGATGGAAATGGCGTCCATGGGATTTCCTTGATTTGAGTGAGTAAACCTCTGTGGTGAGGGTGTGCAGTTGTCGATCACCGGGGCTCACTATAGATTGGCGTTCACGCACTCAATATTGGCGTTTTCCCAAGTGATCAATGCAGCGACGCACTATCGACTCGACTACCCGGATCTGGCGCTGATCCTTGCGTTGGTGCGCGGCGGCTCTCTGGCCCGGGCGTCGCAGTTGCTCAGGGTCGACGTGTCGACGGTGTTTCGCGCAGTGCGTCGTCTGGAGTCGGCGCTGGGCCAGCAGTTGTTCGAAAAGAGCCGCGCCGGTTATTTGGCCACCACCCTCGCGCAGACCCTCGCCGAGCAGGCCGAGCGCGCCGAACAGGCACTGGAAGCGGCGCGAATCGGTGTCGAGCAGGGCGGGGAAGTGATCAGCGGTACGGTGCGCCTGACCTGTACCGATTCGGTGCTGCAAGGCCTGCTGTTGCCGGCGCTGGCGCAGTTCATGCCGAACTACCCGGCGTTGACTCTCGAGCTGAGCACCTCCAACGATTTCGCCAACCTCAGCCGGCGTGATGCCGACATCGCCCTGCGCCTGACGCGTACACCGCCGGAGCATCTGGTCGGACGGCAACTGGCGAAGGTTTCCTACCGGGTCTGCGCCAGTGCGCGGTATCTGCAGAATGTGGATGCGACGGATCTGGCGGCGCTGACCTGGATCGCCCCGGACGAGTTTCTGCCGGATCACCCGACCGTCGCCTGGCGCCGCCAACAGTTGCCCGGCGTGATCCCGAGTTATCGCTGCAACAGCATGCTCTCGGTGACGGAACTCGTGCGCGGCGGTCTCGGCGTGGCGGCGTTGCCGGACTTTCTGATCACGGAAGGTTTGCAGCCCCTCAGCGCACCGCTGCACGGCTATGACACCGCGCTGTGGCTGCTGACCCGCGCGGACTGCCGCGCGTTGCGCGCGGTGGTCACGCTGTTCGATGAATTGGGGCGGGCGCTGCGTTTGCCATGATCAGCGTTGCGGATCCTGGCAGATGTGCGCATGCAGTTCGCGGGTCAGGCCTTCGATGCGTTCAGTCAGGCTCTTGGTCATCTCGGTGAGTCGGGTGTTCTGTTCCAGCAATTCGAGCAGTTGCGCGGTGGTCTGTGCGGCCTGCGCCTGGCGCTCGCTGTTGGCCACCGCCAGCGCTTCACGGTGTTGCGCGTCGGCGTCCGACTGCGCCTTGTCCCGCGCGGCCTGTCGGGTCTGTGCCAGCAGAATCAACGGCGCGGCGTAGGCGGCTTGCAGGCTGAACGCGAGGTTGAGCAGGATGAACGGGTAGACGTCGAACTGCGTCACGCCCGAGACGTTGAGGCCGATCCACACTGCGACGATCAGCGTTTGCGCGCCGAGAAACAGCGGCGTGCCGAAGAACCGCGCGAAGGCCTCGGCACGCAGGGCGAACGCGTCGTTGCCGAAGGTGGTGTTGAGGTGGGCGTGGGGGCGGTGGAAGCGCAGGTGATCGACCGGGGCGGGCGCGGGGACATCGGGTTTTTCTGTGGTCATGGTGGGCTCGGCAGGACTTGGGACTGGAGGTCACTATAGCCCTGCATCGAGGCTGATGGCCCTTTCGCGAGCAGGCTCGCTCCCACAGGTTCCGGCTTGATCACAAGTCAAGTGATCGACTCGACCCCTGTGGGAGATTCTATGTTGCTCAGCAACCCTAGAATCTCAAAC
>NZ_MVOO01000020.1:0-81605 GCF_002156405.1 Pseudomonas sp. SCPG-7
GTTTGAGATTCTAGGGTTGCTGAGCAACATAGAATCTCCCACATTGGAACTCGGTCGAATGTGGGAGCGAGCCTGCTCGCGAAGCTTTTAAGATCAGAAGTGGAACTTCACCAGGAAGCTGGTCACGTTCTGATTGGTGGTGAAGCCACGGGTGTCGTCGATCCCGTACTTGTCTTTCCAGTAGTCGTATTCAACACCGACGTACAGCTGCTTCTCGCCGAAATGCAGCGCCTTGCCCAGGTCGTATTTGACCTGTGGGTTGAAGTGCAGGTTGGCGTGGTATTCGCCTTTGCTGTTGACGTCGTTGTCGACCACCCAGTCCATGTAACCGTCGATCAGCACGTTCGAGCTGCCGACCGGGATGGTGTAGGACCAGACCGGCGTGATCTGCCAGACGTTATCACCCGGACGCGAGCCGTCGGTGTGGCGCTGGTAGAAGTTCAGCTGGAAGTAGTCGAAACCCGGGATCGCCAGGTCGAAGCCAGGACCGATCAGGTACGACTCGACGTCGCCTTCACCGAACTCGTAAGTCATCGCCAGCAGCACGTCTTTGATCGGACCGAATTCGAGCTTCTGGTCGAGGACTTTGCCCAGCGAGATGCGCGGCTGGAATTCACCGTAATAGGTGTTGTTGCCGACGCCACCGTCTGGCTTGCCGTTGTAGAAGATCTTGTCGATGAACAGGAAGTTATCCCCGTACTTCCAGGCATCGGCGTGCTCGAAGGTGACGGTCTGCTGGATCGCCGGGTTGACCTTGAAGTCTTTGCCGTAGAGGTAGGTCAGGCTGTTGTTCTGCCATTGCAGCAGGCCGTCGGCCATGGCCTGGCCGCCGGCCAGCATCGATCCCGCGAGCATCAGGCTGGTGCACATACGTTTCATTCGGTTGCTCCCAAAGTAGGTGTTCCACGTTTATTTTTTTAAGATCGGCGCTCTGGTGTGGCGCCTTTTTTCGTTGCTGAAAAAGTCATCCGATCGGTCAGCTTCGCTGGTGATAGCAAGAGCTGGGCCAACGCTTTCGAAAAGCAAAAAAACGCCCGTTCGGCTGCTGAAAAACAGTCGATTGCGCGTGTTTTCGGGATGCCTCGGTACTGACCGGGGCCGGGATAAGTTGGCTTGTCGGTCAGGAATTAAATCCGGGCTTTTTTTTAGACCGAATTCAAGAGGCCGCGGAGAATACTGACTCCTCGGCCAGCTCTCAAGTGCCCCGCAACAGAGCACCGACGACAGGTATGGGGCACGGTTGCGGGCCATCTCAGAAGTGCACCTTCACCAGCAGGCTGGCGGTGTTCTGGTTGGTGTCGAGGTTGTGGCTGCTTTCGACACCATATTTGTTCTTCCAATAGCTGTATTCGGTGCCGACGTACAGCTGCTTCTGGCTCCAGCCCAAGGCTTTGCCGAGGTCGTATTTGATCTGCGGATTGATGTGCAGGTTGGCGTGGTAAGTGCCGCGCGAGTTCTGATCGTTGTCGACCACCCAGTCCAGATAGCCATCGATCAGGAGGTCGGAATTGCCCAGCGGCACGCTGTACGACCAGCCCGGAGTGATCTGCCACACGCCGTCGCCGGGGCGCGGGCCTTCTGTCTGGCGGCGGAAAATGTTCAGGGTCACGTAGTTGAAGCCGGGCACTTTCAGGTCGAAGCCGGGGCCGATCAGGTAGGCCTCGCTGTCGCCTTCGCCGTACTCGTAGGTCATCGCCAGCAGCACGTCCTTGATCGGCCCGAACTCGATTTTCCGGTCGAAGATCTTGCCAAACGAGAAGCGCGGGGTGAATTCGCCGTAGAACGTGTGCGGGCCTTTGTTGCGGTCTTCCTGGCCGTTGTAGAAGATCTTGTCGACGAACAGGAAGTTGTCGCCGTACTTCCACTTGTCGGCGTGCTCGAACGTCACCGTCTGCTGGATCGACGGGTTGATCGCGAAGTTCTTGCCGTACAGGTAGCTCAGGCTGTTGGTCTGCCACAGCAGTAAATCGCCGGCCATGGCCTGACTCGCGGCCAGCAGGCCGCCACTCAACAGAACGTTGGTTTGCGTGCGAATCATCGGTTGCTCCCTCTTGTTTTTATTGTTGAGGCAGGGTGTTGCACAATCCCTGTGGGGGCGAGCTTGCTCGCGAAAGCGGTGTGTCATTCAACAGTGATGTTGACTGACATGGCCTCTTCGCGAGCAAGCTCGCTCCCACAGGGATAATCGGTAATGCTGTTAATGCGCGTGGCAGTCGTTGATCGCGGCGCGTTCGGCGCCGCCGAGGATGTTGAACAGCAGGTTCAGCGTCAGTGCGCTGAGCGTGGCCATGGCGATACCGCTGTGGGTGATCGGGCTCATCCACAGCGGCAGATGCGCGAAGAACTCCGGACGCACCACCGGGATCAGGCCCATGCCGATGCTCACTGCCACCAGCAACTGGTTGCGACGGTCACCGATGTCGGCTTCCTGAAGAATCTTGATCCCGGTGGCAGCGACCATGCCGAACATCGCAATCGCCGCTCCACCCAGCACTGCCGGTGGAATCGATGCGACGAGGAACGCCGCTTTCGGCAGCAGGCTCAGCACGATCAGCAGACCACCAGCGACGATGGTCACCGAGCGGCAGCGCACGCCAGTCATCTGCACCAGGCCGATGTTCTGTGCGAACGAGGAGTGGGTGAAGGTGTTGAAGAAACCGGCGACGAACGAGGCCCCGGCATCGCACAGCAGGCCGCGACGCAGCATGCGTGGGCAGACTTCCTGACCGGTGATCTTGCCCAGCGCGAGGAACATCCCGGTGGACTCGACGAAAATGATCACCACCACCAGACACATCGACAGGATCGGCGCCAGTTCGAATTTCGGCATGCCGAAGTGCAGCGGGGTGACGAACTGAACCCATGGCGCGTTGGCCATGCCGCTCAGGTCGACCATGCCGATGGCGCCGCAGAGCACGTAGCCCAGGCACATGCCGATCAGCACGGAAATATTGACCCAGAAGCCGCGCATGAAGCGGTGGATCAGCAAAATGGTCGCCAGCACCAGCGCGGCGATGGCCAGATAAATCGGTGAGCCGAACTGCGCCGCAGCGGCCCCGCCACCGGCCCAGTTCACGGCCACGGGGAACAGCGACAGACCGATCGAAGTGATGACCGTGCCAGTCACCAACGGCGGGAAGAAGCGCACGACTTTGGACATGAACGGAGCGATCAGCATGCCGAAGAATCCGGCGGCGATGGTCGCACCGAAGATCCCTTGCAGACCAATACCGGGCATGCCGGCCATGGCGACCATGCTGCCGACCGCCGCGAAACTGGCGCCCATCATCACCGGCATGCGGATGCCCATCGGGCCGATCCCGAGCGACTGGACGATGGTGGCGATACCGGCGACCAGCAGGTCGGCGTTGATCAGGAAGGCGATTTCTTCACGACTCAGGCCAGCGGCCTGTCCGATGATCAACGGCACCGCGATGGCACCGCCGTACATCAGCAGAACATGTTGCAAACCGACCAGGATCAGTTGCAAAAGGGGCAAACGCTGAATGGCGGGTGCGTCGGGGATGCGCGCTTTGGACAGCTCGGACATGCAACACCTCGGATCTTTTTTATTCTTGTGATTAACAGCTGCCGGGTGGCTCACAGCTGTTTCTTTGCATCAGGTCTGTGGCGAGGGAGCTTGCTCCCGCTGGACTGCGTAGCAGTCCCTGCTCTTCAGGCAAAGAGAGGGGCCGCTTCGCGACCCAGCGGGAGCAAGCTCCCTCGCCACAATTTGTGTTGCTTAGTTGGTCTGGGCTCCCTGGGCGATCCATGCACCGATCAGGTCACGTTCCTGCTGGGTCATCTGCGTGATGTTGCCCAGTGGCATGATCTGCGTGGTGATGGCTTGCGCCTGGATCCGCGCCGCGTTCTGACGGATCTGCTCGGGGGTGTCGAACATCACACCGGCCGGTGCCGCGCTGAACAACGGGCTGGTCGGTTTGGCCGAGTGGCAGACCGCGCAGCGTTCCTGGATCACGTTGTGCACCTTGTCGAAGGCCGGACCGGCGTTGGACGCTTGCGCCGGTGCCGCAGCCGAGGCTGCTGCTGGCGCTGCAGGTGCCGCCGCTTCAGCCGGTTTCGCGCCGCCGCCCAGTGCCGTTTCCGGCAGCGGTTGGTACTCGATTTTCGCGGGTGCCTTGGCCACGTCCGGTGCGGTCGGCATCGGCGCCGGGCCGGTGACGTACGCCAGGGTGATCATGCCCACCGCTGCCACGGGCAGGGTCCAGGCAAACTTGTGGCTGTCGTGACGGGTGTTGAAGTAGTGACGCACCAACACCGCCAACACCGCGATCCCGGCCAGGATCAACCAGTTGTACTGGCTGCCGTAGGTGCTCGGGAAGTGGTTGCTGATCATGATGAACAGCACCGGCAGGGTGAAGTAGTTGTTGTGACGCGAACGCAGCAGGCCTTTGGCGGGCAGCGCCGGGTCCGGCGTACGGTTCTCGGCAATCGCCGCCACCAGTGCACGCTGTGCCGGCATGATGATGCGGAACACGTTGCCGACCATGATGGTGCCGATGATCGCGCCGACGTGCAGGTACGCACCACGACCGCTGAACACCTTGCTGAAGCCATACGCCGCGCCGATGATCAGCACGAACAGGATGAAGCCGAGCAGGGCGGGTTTCTTGCCAAGGGCCGAATCGCAAAGGAAGTCGTAGATGAACCAGCCGGCGATCAGCGAACCGATGCCGATGGCCACGCCTTCAGGGCCGGTCAGGCCGCTGCCGGGTGCCACGAGGTAGAGCACGGGATTGGAGTAGAACACCACGCACAGCAGCGCGATCCCCGACATCCAGGTGAAGTAGGCTTCCCATTTGAACCAGTGCAGGTTCTCCGGCATCGACGGAGGGGCCAGTTTGTATTTTTCCAGGTGATAGATACCGCCGCCGTGGATTGCCCACAGATCACCGGCAAGACCGGTTTTCGGGTTGACGCGGTTGAGGTTGTTCTCCAGCCAGACGAAGTAGAACGACGCGCCGATCCAGGCCACGCCAGTGATCATGTGAACCCAGCGCACGCTCAGGTTCAGCCATTCCAACAGATGTGCTTCCACAGTCTTTACCTCTCGCCTGTCACCCTTGTTGTCGAGTGATCAGACCTTCTCTTATTGGTGGGGGGCGAGGATCAAACGCTCATCCTCTTTGAAAAAATGCTCATCGCAGTTATTGCCTGTGCCACTGCGATCAACCACCAGGAAGTCATCCCGCTTTTCGATCGTCAGCACCGGGTGGTGCCAGACGCCGCGATGGTAATTGATGCCCTGCCTGCCGTTGGTGACGAAGGCGCGGACCAAGCCTGATACAGGTACATCGCCAAGTGGCGCGACCACGATCAGAAAGGGGTTGCCGAGCAGCGGGATGAAAGCCTGGCTGCCCAGCGGATGGCGTTCCAGCATGCTCACGGTCAGCGGCATGTCCTGCGCGTCGGCGCGGAAGATGCTGATGATCGCGTTGTCCTCAGGCGTAGCGGTTTCGACCGTCGCCAGTTTGTGGAAGCGCATGGTCGAACCGTTGTTGATCATGAAGTGGTCGCTGCCGTCGGTTTCGATCACGTCACCGAAGGGGGCGAAGGCTTCTTTGGTCAGCGGTTCAATCTGTAGTGTGCGCATGCTGTTCTTTTCCGAATTCTGTGTTGTTCAACTTTTAAGTGCGTCTTGCGCGATCCCTGTAGGAGCTGGCGAAGCCTGCGATCTTTTGATTTTGCTTTTAAGATCAAGATCAAGAGATCGCAGCCTGCGGCAGCTCCTACAGGCTCAGCATTACTTCGCGACCTTGCCGAGTACGCGCAGGCGACTCACACCACCGTCCGGGAACACGTTCAGGCGGATGTGGGTGATTGGGCCCAGTGCCTTGATCTGCTCGACGAAGGTGTGTTCGGCGTGCATTTCCAGCTTCTGGCTCGGCAGCAGTTCGCGCCAGAACAGCGACTGGGTTTCGATCTGGCTGTCGGTGCCGCCTTTGACGAACGCGCCCTGGATCGAGCAGGTGTCCGGGTAGTTGCCCTTGAAGTGCAGGGTGTCGACGATGATTTTTTCGATCTCGCCCGGATGGCCCAACGCGACGATCACCCAGTCATTGCCCGGGGTGCGACGACGTGCTGTTTCCCAGCCGTCGCCCATGTTGATGCCACGGCCTGGGTTGAGGATGTTGCTCATGCGGCCGAAGTGTTCGTCGGAGCAGGCGAGGGCGCGGCCGCCGTTGAGGGCTGCAGCCAGATCGACTTGCTCGTTGTCGCCCACCGCGGACCAGTCGCGGAACGGAATACCGTACACGCGCAGACGGGCCACACCACCGTCCGGGAAGATGTTGAAGCGCAGGTGACTGAACGCTTTGTCGCTGCTGATTTCATGGTAGTGGTGGCTGTTGCCCTGCAGCTCGACGGCCGACAGGACTTCAGTCCACTGGGTGTTTTCGTCTGGCTCGCCCGAGGCCAGGAAGCATGCTTCCAGCGAGGCCGATGGCGGGAAGTTGCCGGTGAAGAATGAAGTGTCGATGTCCACGCCTTTGATCGAACCTGGTACACCCAGGCGGATTACCGCGCTGTCGTAGCCTTCGAAGCGCTTGCGGCGCGATTCCCAGCCATCCATCCACTTGCCGTTGTCGTCGAACACACCCTCCTTCCACACGGCCGGGGTCGGCTGAAACAGACGATTGGCGTCTGCGAACCAGTCATCGGTGACCGAGATGATTTTGGTGCCCAGACGGGCATCGGCCAGGTTGACGAACTTCTCGAAAGGTACGGCGTAAGCTTTCATTCTTCTTGTCTGCCTTTAATAAGTTGGCTGGGGATGCTTGCAAGGCCCTGGGCATTCTCCGCGTCTGACATGCTCGGGCCAGGCTTGCTAAAGAGTCAGTAAACGGAACAGGGCGATCTTGTTGATCTCCGCCAGCGCGCATTTGAATTCGGTGTCGACCGAGTTGTGAATGCGCGTTTCGAACGCCGCGAGGATCTGATGCCGGTTGCTGCCTTTTACCGCCATGATGAAGGGAAACTTGAACTTGGCCTTGTAGGCGTCGTTCAGCTCGGTGAAGCGCTGGAACTCTTCGGCCGTGCATTGGTGAATACCGGCGCCAGCCTGTTCATGGGTGCTGGCTTCGGTCAGTTGGCCCTGGACGGCGGCTTTGCCGGCCAGGTCCGGGTGAGCGTTGATCAACGCAAGCTGGCTGGCGTGATCGGCGCTCAACAGGATGTCGCTCATGCGCTGGTGCAGGGTTTCGATCTCGTCGATCGAAGCGTCCACGCCCAGGTCGTAGGCCTTCTCGGCCACCCATGGCGAATGTTCGTAGATGTCGGCGAAGGCTTTGACGAAGGCGTCGCGACTCAGGGTCGACGGTTGCAGGGTTTGAAAGCGGCTCATTTGGCGGCCCCTTGGTACGGGTGGGTTTCGTGCCAGTGGCGCGCAATATCGACGCGACGGCTGAACCACACCTGTTCATGACTTTTGGCGTATTCGATGAAGCGCTTGAGCGACGCCAGACGCGCCGGACGGCCGATCAGGCGGCAGTGCAGACCGATCGAAAGCATCTTCGGCGCTTCGGCACCCTCGGCGTAGAGCACGTCGAATGCGTCTTTGAGGTATTCGAAGAAATCGTCGCCCTTGTTGAAACCCTGCACCTGGGTGAAGCGCATGTCATTGGTGTCGAGGGTGTACGGGATCACCAGGTGCGGCTTGCCGGTCGGGTTGTTCGGTTCCCAGTAGGGCAGGTCGTCGTCGTAGGTGTCGCAGTCGTAAAGGAAACCGCCTTCTTCCATCACCAGCCGACGGGTGTTCGGGCCGGTGCGACCGGTGTACCAGCCCAACGGGCGTTCGCCGGTAAGTTCGGTGAGGATGCGGATCGCTTCGAGCATGTGCTCGCGTTCCTGCGCCTCATCCATGTACTGGTAGTCGATCCAGCGGTAGCCGTGGCTGCAGATCTCGTGGCCGGCTTCGACCATCGCGCGGATCACGTCCGGGTGGCGCTGGGCAGCCATGGCGACGGCGAAGATGGTCAGCGGAATGTCGAATTCCTTGAACAGTTTCAGGATCCGCCAGACGCCGGCACGGCTGCCATATTCGTAAAGCGATTCCATGCTCATGTTGCGCGCGCCTTGCAGCGGCTGGGCAGCAACCATTTCGGAAAGAAAGGCTTCGGATTCTTTGTCGCCGTGCAGGATGTTGCGCTCGCCGCCTTCTTCGTAGTTGAGTACGAAGGACAGCGCGATGCGCGCGTTGCCCGGCCAGTGTGGGTGAGGAGGGTTACTGCCGTAACCGATCAGGTCGCGTGGGTAGTCAGCGCTCACTGCAGTCTTCCTTCTTATTCGTTGACAGGTTTGTGTAACGGCCTGCGCAGGCTGGCGTCACAGCGATGGGCTGATTGTATACAACTTTATTCGCAATTTGTAAGCCTGAATTTTCGCATTTTTCACCGACTGTCATCTTTTGCTGCTAATGGCGTAAGCCTGCAAGAAACCTGCCTGATCAGTCAGCTAATGGCTGTGAGGTTCAATACTCAGGCGCCTGAGGGGCAGATCAAGGTGAAACACCCGAATGGCGGGGGTGGTGCGAAAAATGTCGTTTTTATTGTGTACAATTTTTTTGAAAAATGTCTTAATCAGTCGCTCGCCGCAACTTTTCGTGCTCCGAATCGGTGCGGTCTCCTTTTACCTGACTTCGGGAGGCGCGAAGTCTGACTGCTCTTTGCGGCCAGGCGCGCAGAATCAATGGGACGTTTGACAACACACGTTTTGGACGCTGCACACGGTTGCCCGGGCAGCTCGATCAAGGTCGAGCTGTACCGCGTTGAAGGTTCGCATCTGGAATTGGTCGCCAGTGCCGTTACCAACAGCGATGGCCGGGTCGATGCGCCGCTGCTGCAGGGCGATGACTACCGCACCGGGGTCTATCAGGTGCAGTTCCACGCCGGCGATTACTACCGCGCCCGTGGCGTGCAACTGCCGGAACCGGCGTTCCTCGACGTGGTGGTGCTGCGTTTCGGCATCTCCGCCGAGCAGGATCACTACCACGTGCCACTGCTGATCTCGCCTTACAGCTATTCCACCTACAGGGGCAGCTGACCCCCAAGCAGCTGCCCCCACCGGGAAGCGACTGCGCATATAGCTTCTTTGGTCTTTCGCCCGCTCACACTGCGGGCTTTTTTTCGTCTGCCTTAAAGTCAAAAGATCGCAGCCTGCGGCAGCTCCTACAGTTTGGAATGCAATCCCCTGTAGGAGCTGCCGCAGGCTGCGATCTTTTGCTCTTTAACGGCTCAACAGCGACGCAGCGCCCGCACCACTGAACAACCCGGCACTCACCCGGTTGAACCAGCTCTGCCCCTTGCCGCTACGCAGATAGCGCGCCGCACCATGCGCACCCAGCCCGTAAGCCAGTTTGCAGCACAGGTCGAGCACCACCCAGGTCGCGATCATGATCAGCAGTTGCGGCAGGAACGGTTGTTGCGCGCTGAGGAACTGCGGCAGAAACGCGGCGAAAAACAGAATGTCCTTTGGATTGCTGGCGCCCAAGACGAAAGCCCGACCAAACAGGGTGCGGAAACGTGGCACCGGTGCGGCCTGCGGCACTTCGGCGCCCACCGCTGGCTGACGCGATTGCTGCCAGCTCTGCCAGGCGAGGTAGAACAGGTACAGCGCACCGACGATTTTCAGGGCGCTGAACAACTGTTCTGACGCCAGCAACAGGGCGCCCAACCCCAGCGCCGACGCACTGAGCAGGCAGATCGAGGCAATCACGCCGCCGAGAAACGCCGGATAAGAGCGGCGCAAGCCGTAGTTCAGACTGTTGCTGATCATCAGCAATGACAGCGGCCCCGGAATCAGGATCACCACCAATGCAGCGCCGCTGAACAGCAGCCAGGTTTCCAGACTCATCACTTTGCTCCTTTTTTGTTGTACTCAAGAATGTGCAAAAGCCCCACCCGCGAGGGTGAGGCTGGTTTGACGCTTGAACCGCGTGACGCTTACAAGAAGATGAACTTGGCGATGAAGATCGCGCAGAGCACCCACAGGCTGACGGAAATTTCCTTGTACTTGCCGGTACCGGCTTTCAACGCCACGTAGGTGATGAAGCCCAGCGCAATGCCGTCGGCGACCGAGAAGGTCAGCGGCATCATGATCGCGGTGACGATCGCCGGGATGGCGTCAGTGGCTTCATCCCATTCGATGTGCGCCATGCCGCCCATCATCAGCATCGCGACGTAAATCAGTGCACCGGCGGTGGCATAGGCCGGAATCATCCCGGCCAGTGGTGCGAAAAACATCGCGGCTATAAATAGCACACCCACGGTGACTGCGGTAAGACCAGTCCGACCACCAGCGGCTACGCCAGCGGCACTTTCCACATAGCTGGTAACAGGAGGAACACCGACCACCGCGCCGAAAACACTGGAGGCACTGTCGGCTTTCATCGCGCGGGAGAGGTTTTCGATACGCCCGTCAGCGTTGACCAGATTGGCCCGCTGGGCGACGCCCATCAGCGTGCCGGCGGTGTCGAACATGTGTACGAAGAGGAAAGCCAGGACCACGCTGATCATGCTGACGTTGAACACGCCCGCGACGTTCATCGCCATGAAGGTCGGCGCCAGGCTTGGCGGGGTCGACATGATGCCGGAGTAGTGCACGATGCCCAGGCCCCAACCGGCGAGGGTCACGGTGATGATGCTGATGAGGATCGCGCCGAAGACTTTGTGGTAGCTGAGGATCGCGATCATCAGGAAGCAGATCGCCGCCAGCAGCGGGCCGGGTTCACGCAGGGAGCCGAGTTTGATCAGGGTGGCCGGGCTGTCGACGACAATGCCAGCGGTTTTCAGACCAATCAGCCCGAGGAACAGGCCGACGCCAGCGCCCATCGCAAAGCGCAGGCTGACCGGGATGCTGTTGAGCAGCCATTCGCGAATCCGCGAGAAGGTCAGGATCATGAACAGCACACCGGAAACGAACACCGCACCGAGCGCGGTTTCCCAGTTGTAGCCCATGGTGCCGACCACGGTGTAAGTGAAGAAAGCGTTGAGGCCCATGCCCGGCGCCAGGCCCACCGGCCAGTTGGCGTACAGGCCCATCAGCAGGCAGCCGAGTGCGGCGGCGATGCAGGTGGCGACGAAGGCTGCACCGTGATCGATCCCGGCATCGGCCATGATGTTCGGGTTGACGAAGATGATGTAAGCCATGGTGATGAAGGTTGTCAGACCGGCAATCAGCTCGGTCTTCACCGTGGTGCCATGCAAGCTGAGTTTGAAGATGCGCTCCAGCACGCCTGTGCGTAAGGGCGGCGAGAGTTCCAGCGTCGATGCTTCGGATTTGCGGCTTTCCACAGCGAGTACTCCTCAAGAGTTTTATTGTTATTTCCAGGGCCGGACCCATGAGGGGTGGCAGCAGCCCTTTGAGGCATACGCGAATTTGTTGACCATGCGGTCAGGAACTCGCACGCAGTGGATTATGCTTTTGTGTACAAATAAAGCAAATATTGTTTTTGGTTTTGTTTACGAAAGGTCAGGCGATAGAGATATATCGCCTTCAGAGGCCCCATCGCTGGCAAGCCAGCTCCCACAGGGTTGGTGGGTTTCTTCACATCTGTGTACGCCGTTGCCCTTGTGGGAGCTGGCTTGCCAGCGATGAGGCCGGTCCAGTCAATCCAGATGTGACTGAGTGCCCCCAAGCGCCATATTCACCGCCAACCACCCATTCACCGCCGCCTCCCCAGCCTCGGCAAACACCCGCTCGAGCAACTTCACCTGCTCACGGCGCAACGCTTGCTCGAACTTCGCACCCTCTACGGTCAGCTCCAGCAAGCGCTTACGCTTGTCCGCCTCCGACGCCACGCTGTCCACCAAGTGCATTTCCTGCAGCTGGCGCAACGGCATGTTCAGCGCCTGCTTGCTCACGCCGAGCAATCCCAGCAACTCCTTCACGCTCAAATTCGGATAACGCGCGATGAAAAACACAATCCGCTGATGCACCCGGGACAGGCCGCGACGTTCGAGCATTTCGTCGGCCTTGGCGGTGAACGCCTGATAGCCGAAGAAAAACGCTTCCATCGCCTGCTGCTGGCTGGCGGGGTTTTTAAGGTCAAGCATGTTGACGTACTCGCTCAAGCTGTCGTAGTTTCAGTCAACCAGTTTGACTCATTTTTCCCAGGCCTCGCTACCGGTGACTCCCATGGCTTTTTCCGAACGTGTTTCGCGCCTTAAAAGTTCTCTGATCCGTGAAATCCTCGCCGCCGCCCAGCGTCCGGAGGTGATGTCGTTTGCCGGTGGCCTGCCCGCCGAAGCCATGCTGCCGAAAGTCGAATGGGCCGACATGCCGCTGGCGCTTGGTCAGTACGGCATGAGCGAAGGCGAGCCGGCGCTGCGTGAAGCGCTGGCGGCGCAGGCGCGAGCGTTGGGTCTGGCGTGCACGGCGAGTCAGGTGCTGGTGGTCAGCGGTTCCCAGCAGACCCTCGATCTGGCCGCCAAGTTGTACATCGACAGGGGTACCGAAATTCTTCTGGAAGCCCCGACCTACCTGGCCGCGTTGCAGAACTTCCAGCTGTTCGGCGCCGATTGCCTGACCGTGCCGCAAGAGTCCGACGGCCCGAACCTGGCGCAGCTACGCAGTCGTCTTGAGCAACACCGCCCGGCATTCATCTACCTGATCCCGACGTTCCAGAATCCGTCCGCCGTGCGTTACAGCGAAGCCAAGCGCGCTGCCGTCGCCGCGCTGCTGGATGAATTCGGCGTGACCCTGATCGAAGACGAGCCGTATCGCGAACTGACGTTCGATGGCGGCAGCGCCAAACCGATTGCGGGGCGTTTGCAGAAAGCCAGCTGGATCTACACCGGCACCGTGTCGAAAACCTTGCTGCCGGGTTTGCGCGTCGGCTACCTGATCGCCAGCCCGGACCTGTTTCCGCACCTGCTCAAACTCAAGCAATCGGCGGATCTGCACACCAACCGCATCGGCCAGTGGCAGGCATTGCAATGGATCGGCAGTGAAAAATATCAGCAGTACCTGGGTGAGTTGCGCGGCTTCTACCGGCAGCGCCGCGATGCGTTTCAAGCGGCGCTGGAAACGCACTTTGCCGATCTGGCGGACTGGAACGCCCCGCAGGGCGGGCTGTTTTTCTGGCTGACGCTCAAGCAACCGCTGGATACGCGAACGCTGCTCAACGAGGCGCTGGCCAATGACGTGGCGTTCATGCCGGGCGAGCCGTTCTTTCCCGAGCCGGATAAAAACCTCGGGCACCTGCGTTTGAATTTCAGCCACATCGACCCGGCGCGACTGGATGAAGGGTTGAAGCGGTTGGCGGCGGTGGTGAGGCAGGCGCAACTAGACAAAGCAGCCTGAAAAAAATAAACCGGCTCGAGGGCCGGTTTATTTTTGTCTGAGTAATGTGTTGTTCTTGCGGGCCTCATCGCTGGCAAGCCAGCTCCCACAGGTTATGTGAACGCTACAGATCACTGTGGGAGCTGGCTTGCCAGCGATGGGGCCATAAGCAACACAACATCAATATCAGACTGCAGCAAACCGCTTATCCAGATAATCAATAATCACCTTGGACTCATACATCCAGGTCGTCTGCCCATTCTCTTCAATGCGCAGGCACGGCACCTTGATCTTGCCGCCCTGACTCAGCAGGGTCTGGCGATCCTGTTCGTTGTTCTTCGCGTCCTTCAGTGCGACCGGCACATTCAGGCGACGCAGGGTGCGGCGGGTTTTCACGCAGAACGGGCAGGCGTGGAACTGATACAGGGTCAGGCCTTTGGCGGCGGCGTTGACTTGTGCCTGTACTTCGGCCGGGCGCTGTTTCTTGCCCGGACGGGTGATGAAGTCGATGAAGATGATCAGTTGGCCAAGGCCGACACGAAGCGCTTTTACGAACACGTTGAAAGCCTCACGGTGCAAAGAGAGAAGGGCGCGCAGCTTACCCGATTTTTCACGGACGAAAAAAAACCGGCGATCAACGCCGGTTTTTTCTGCAGCCGATTACTTGATCAGGCTGAGGAACTCGCTGCGAGTCGCCGCGTTTTCGCGGAACTCACCGAGCATCACCGAAGTGATCATCGACGAATTCTGTTTCTCGACACCGCGCATCATCATGCACATGTGCTTGGCCTCGATCACCACGGCCACGCCCAGCGCACCGGTGACTTGCTGCACCGCGTCGGCGATCTGACGGCTGAGGTTTTCCTGGATCTGCAGGCGGCGGGCGTACATGTCGACGATCCGCGCGACCTTCGACAGGCCCAGCACTTTGCCGCTCGGAATGTACGCGACGTGGGCCTTGCCGATGAACGGCAGCAGGTGGTGTTCGCACAACGAGTACAGCTCGATGTCCTTGACCAGCACCATTTCGCTGTTGTCGGAGCTGAACAGGGCACCGTTGGTGACCTCTTCGAGCGTCTGTTCATAACCGCGGCAGAGGTACTGCATGGCTTTGGCGGCACGCTTTGGCGTGTCGAGCAGGCCCTCGCGGGAGACGTCCTCGCCCAGTTGGCCGAGAATCGCGGTGTAATTCTGTTCCAGGGACATGAAACTACCTGTGGGGATTTTCGCAAAGGGCAAGGGTACGGTGGCGGACACAACCCTGCAAGTTCGGTGTAACGCGATTATTCGTCGCGGCCTTCCATCATGGTGCGTTTGAGCATCACGTACACCGCACCGGCACCGCCGTGTTTTGCCTGACATGAGCAGAAACCGAGCACTTGTGGATGCTGGCGCAGCCACGTGTTGACGTGGCTTTTGATCATCGGCCGCTTGCCGTCCAGGCGCACGGCCTTGCCGTGGGTGACGCGCACGCAGCGGATTTCGAATCGGGTTGCTTCGGCGAGAAACGCCCAAAGCGTCTCGCGGGCCTTTTCCACGTTCATGCCGTGCAGGTCGAGGCTGCCTTCGAACGGGATCTGCCCGATCTTGAGCTTGCGCATCTGGCTTTCCTGCACCCCGTCGCGGGCCCACATCAACTCGTCTTCGGGGCCGACGTCGATCACGAACTGATCGGACAGGCCATCCACGGTGGTGTTGTCGGTGCGCACAGTGGCGGACTGGCGCAGCTTGGCAATGTGCGCGCGGTCAGCCTTGGGTTTGCCGGTGTCGGCGCGGTCGTGCTTGATCGGCTTGACGCCTTGGATCGCACTTTTGAACAGGGAAAAATCGTCGTCTTGCATGTCAGCCTCCGCGAAGGGCGGCCAGTTTACCCAAGTCGAAACAAAACGGCCCGGCAAAAAGCCAGGCCGTGCAGTCAGTCGTGTTTTTTCATCAGGTGCGGGGACATGTTCAGTTCCCGCGATTGCCGGGCGCGACGCCGGCATCGACGCCACAGGGCCACGCCGAAGTACAGGAACAACAAGCCGACCGCGAGAATGATCGCGGAACCCATCGGCGTGGCATTCAAGTCGCCGAGCGCCGGCGGGCGTCCCAGCAGGCTGGCGGCACCGGCCATCGCCAGCAGCACACCGAACGTCGCCAGCATGGCGGCGATCGCTGCGCCGAATCGAAAACGCCAGTTGCTTTGGCCTTTGGGCCGCAAGCGGCGTGCGTCAAATCCATCGGATAACTTCATTCCGACCTTCCTCAATGGGTATCGGCCCTTCGACCGGGAGTTGACCGGGTTGTTCCTGAGGCTAAGGCAATTGAAGCAAATGCGAGGCTTTTGCGGATGAGCGGCGCGGTGAGCCGCTCATTCGCAGAGATCAGATCAGATCTTGAGTCAGTGCAAGGGTGGCGAAGTTGTCGGCCATGATCGCCATTTCCGCTTCCTGTACCACGGCGGCGCTGAGCACGCGGCCCTTGAACGGCAGGTCGCGGGTGGCGCAGGCGTCTTCGACCAGCGTGCAACGGAAACCCAGGTTCTTCGCCGCACGCACGGTGGTGCTGACGCTGGAGTGGCTCATGAAGCCGCAGACGATCAGGTCCAGCGAGCCGAGGTTCTGCAGACGGTCCAGCAGTTCGGTACCGTGAAACGCACTCGGCAGCAGTTTGCCGATGATGGTTTCATCGCCCTGTGGCTCAAGGCCGGGGATGAATTCGCCACGTTCGCCCTGTGGGTCGAACAGGCCACCGACGGTGCCGAGATGACGCACGTGCACGATCGGCCGACCGGCTGCACGGGCCGCAGCGACCAGTTGTTTGATGTTCGCGACGGCCGCGTCCATGCCGCTCAGGGCCAGCGGGCCACTGAGGTACTCTTTCTGGGCATCGATGATGACCACGGTGGCATGGCTCAGTGTGGCCGCTGCGTAACCGCGGCCGCTGAGTTGAAACATCGTTTTTGGAACGGACATTCTGGGGCTCCTTGGGGTGGGGCTTTTGCGGCATTGTCCTCTGGCTGAGCGCTTCTGTGAACCGCTACCATCGTAGGCGCCGTCGTTACTGGCCTGCAGCCTTGTCAAGTTACACGTTCTGTTCAATAGCTGATGCAAAAATCAGAAAGGTCCTACTGTCGCTCCGCTGATTTTCCTGCGTCGTCGGCGGGCGTTTTGGCTGGTAGAATCGCCAGTCGTTTTTTCTGGAGTTCTGCCCCGTGATCACTTCCCGACTTCGTACCCTGCGCGACCACATCCGTTGGGCCGTCAGCCGCTTCCATGGGGAGGATCTGTTTTTCGGCCATGGCACCGACAATGCCTGGGATGAAGCCCGGCAGTTGGTCCTCGGTGCCTTGCACCTGCCATGGGAGATCGCCGACAGCTACCTCGACTGCGCGCTGGAAGACGACGAGCTGGTCAACCTGCAACGCCTGCTCAAGCGCCGCATCGAAGAGCGCATCCCGACCGCGTACCTGCTGGGCGAAGCTTGGTTCTGTGGCATGTCGTTCATCGTCGATGAGCGCGTACTGATCCCGCGTTCACCGATTGGCGAGCTGATCGAAAACCGTTTCGCACCGTGGATCGGCGACGAGCCGGCACGCATTCTCGACCTGTGCACCGGCTCCGGCTGCATTGGCATCGCCTGCGCCTACGAGTTCCAGAACGCTGAAGTGGTGCTGGCCGATCTGTCGTTCGAAGCGCTGGAGGTGGCCAACCAGAACATCGAGCGCCACGGCGTCGATGAGCGTGTGTACACCGTGCAGGGCGATGGGTTTGACGGGTTGCCAGGTCAGCGTTTCGATCTGATCGTGTCGAACCCGCCGTACGTTGACGCAGAAGATTTCGCCGACATGCCGGACGAGTACCAGCACGAACCGGAGCTGGGCCTGGCCTGTGGTGATGACGGCTTGAACCTGGTGCGACGGATGCTCGCCGAAGCGGCGGATCACCTGACCGAGAAGGGTCTGCTGATCGTCGAGGTGGGCAACAGCCAGGTGCACGTCGAAGCGCTGTACCCGGAAGTCGATTTTGCCTGGCTCGAATTCGAGCGCGGCGGGCATGGTGTGTTCATGTTGACGGCGGAGCAGTGCCGCGATCATCAGGCCTTGTTCGCCTCCCGCGTCTGACCTGACTGACTGTGGCGAGGGAACTTGCTCCCGCTGGTCTGCGAAGCAGACTCAAAACATGCAATGACGGTGCACCAGACATACCGCATGTGCATGTTTTACGACTGCTTCGCAGCCGAGCGGGAGCAAGCTCCCTCGCCACAGGGCAGCGCTGATTTCAGCGGTGTGTGGCAATCCAGATCAACAACCCCGCCTGAAACACCGCAAATGCCACCAGGCAAGTAATGGTAAAACGCAACCCGGCGTCTTCACGCTTGAACTTGCTGACCTTCTCTTCCTGCTTCTTCAGCTTCACTTCCTGCTCGGCCAGGTTCTGCTCGGCCTGTTGCAGCATCTGCGCCGCTTCGAGAATCTCGACGATCTGCAGCTTCTCGCTGTTCCAATCGCCCAGCAAGTCACCGACCTGCACCTCTTTGACGCTGCCCTTCAAATGCTGGGCGTCGGCGTAGACCACGTCAAAACCATGCACGCGCAAGAAGTGATCGCGACGCAGGCGGGTGTCTTCGTTCAGCGCGTCCTTGTTGTTCAGGTCCATGCCGTCGACGGTGTAGGCGGGCCAGCGTTTTTTCGCCCAATTGATGCCTTGCGCGGCCAGGAAGCGACCGATGCCACGGTTCAGCGGTTCGATCTGCAAGCCGCTGTCGGGGCCGAAATGCACACGCTTGCTGGTGTGATTGACCCACACATCGAGATGGTTCTGCTCTTTGCGCACGCGCTGGCCGGGCAGTTTGATCGCCATGCGCATCAGGCTGTGCTCTTTGCTGTTGCGCTCGGCATAGCCGAATTCGACAAAACGCAACGGCCGGCCACCGGTGTGACGGTCAGTCTGCAGCGGGGCCAGGCGGAGCATCTTGTGGTGCTCGACGCTGACGTCCGCCCATGGCAGCTCGACCGCTGGCGGTGCGTCTTTTTCAGCGGTGGTGTCGGGTGAAGTCTGGGTATCAGTCATAACGGCGAGATCCTGTCCAAGCCCTGCTTGTCGCCAGCCGGTTCGCTGGCGACAAAGGCTTATCGGCCGTTTTTTTCAGGACTGGAGGGTAAACACCGTTTAACGGCTGCGAAGTCCGTCAATAAATTCGATGAGTTTGCCGCCCAGCTCCGCCGCCAGTGGCAAATTCGGGTCCTTGTAGGAGGCCAATTGGCGCTTCACATCGGCAGCGACGATGCGCATGACGTGGTTCATGCCGTCGATTACCACCAGTTCGGCATTGGGATTGGCCGCTTTGAGCGCCTGTGCATCGCCGACGCCGACCTGCATGTCGTTGCTGCCCTGAACGATCAGCGCCGGCATCTTCAACTGTGCAAATGCCTTGGCCGGATCCTGACGGAACAGCGAAATCAGATACGGCTGCACGCTCGGGCGGAAGATCGGTTGCAACGGCGCCGGCACGTCGGCATCGGTGTGACCGGCCTTGAGGCTGTCGAGAATCTGGTTGCTGCGCAACATCAACGGTGGCGGCAGGCTGCGCGCCAGTTGCTCGCGGATCACCTGATCCACCGGGCGCGCGCTGCCGGACAGCGAAATCAGCGCAGCGGCGTCGGCACGCGGGGCGGCGAGGGTGGCAATCAGTGCACCTTCGCTGTGACCGAGCAGAATCAACGGGCCGAAACGCGGATCACTTTTCAGCTTCTGGCTCCAGGCTACAGCATCGTTGACGTAGGCCTCCACCGACAGATTGCGCTCGTCAGGCGTGGCCGCGAAGCTCGCAGCGACACCGCGCTTGTCGTAGCGCACGCTGGCAATGTTGTGTTTGGCCAGCACCCAGGCCAGCCGCTTGAGACTGTCATTGCGCCCGCCATCGGGGTTATTGCCGTCGCGATCTGTGGGACCGGAGCCGGCAAGGATCAGGACAACCGGCACCGGGCTGTCGGATTTTGGCAGCAACAGCGAGCCGAAAAGCTCACCGTTGCCGGTGTCCAGAGAGATCGGGCGCTGCAGGACAGTCGCATGGGCAAAACCGGTCAACAGGGTAAGACTCAAGATCAGAACTCGCAGCATCATCACGCCATCATTCGCCAAGGTGCCGGTTGGACTCACCAACACCACTAAGGTTCGAGGATGAACTACTCGGTTAGCCTGCGTATACTGGCGCGCATCACGAATTCGGGTTTGATTTCACGGAGCGTCCTGCATGTCCGGCAATACCTACGGCAAGTTGTTCACTGTCACCACCGCTGGCGAGAGCCATGGTCCGGCGTTGGTCGCCATTGTCGACGGCTGCCCGCCGGGCCTGGAGATCTCCCTCGAAGACCTGCAGCGCGACCTCGATCGCCGCAAGCCGGGCACCAGCCGCCACACCACCCAGCGCCAGGAAGCCGACGAAGTCGAAATCCTTTCCGGCGTGTTCGAGGGGCGCACCACCGGTTGCTCGATCGGCCTGTTGATCCGCAACACCGACCAGAAGTCCAAGGACTACTCGGCGATCAAGGATCTGTTCCGCCCGGCGCACGCCGACTACACCTACCACCACAAATACGGTGAGCGCGATTATCGCGGCGGCGGACGCAGCTCGGCGCGCGAAACGGCCATGCGCGTGGCGGCCGGGGCGATTGCGAAGAAATTCCTCGCCACCCAAGGCATTGTCATCCGAGGCTACATGAGCCAGCTCGGTCCGATCGAAATCCCGTTCAAGACCTGGGATTCGGTGGAACAGAACGCGTTCTTCAGCCCGGACCCGGACAAGGTGCCGGAGCTGGAAGCTTACATGGACCAGTTGCGCCGCGATCAGGACTCGGTCGGGGCGAAGATCACCGTAGTCGCCGAAGGCGTGATGCCGGGCCTCGGCGAGCCGATTTTCGACCGCCTCGACGCTGAACTGGCGCATGCGCTGATGAGCATCAACGCGGTGAAAGGCGTGGAAATCGGCGCCGGTTTCGCCTGCGTCGCTCAGCGCGGCACCGAGCATCGCGATGAACTGACCCCGCAAGGTTTCCTCAGCAACAACGCCGGCGGCATTCTTGGCGGGATCTCGTCCGGTCAGCCGATTGTGGCTCATTTGGCGTTGAAGCCAACGTCGAGCATCACCACCCCGGGCCGTTCGATCGACATTCACGGCAACCCGGTGGACGTGATCACCAAGGGCCGCCATGACCCGTGCGTCGGCATCCGCGCCACGCCGATTGCCGAAGCGATGATGGCCATCGTGTTGATGGACCACCTGCTGCGTCACCGTGGGCAGAACGCCGACGTGCGCGTCAGCACCCCGGTGCTGGGTCAGCTTTGATGGTTGATCGCCAAGCCGTCGCGGCCTGACCGTGGCGGCGCTCCCGTACTGGCGGCTGTCCAGTTTCTATCTGTTCTACTTCGCCTTGCTCGGTTCGACAGCGCCGTTTCTGGCGCTGTACTTCGATCATCTCGGCTTCAGCCCTGCGCGGATCGGCGAGCTGGTGGCGATCCCGATGCTGATGCGCTGTGTGGCGCCGAACATCTGGGGCTGGCTCGGCGACTACACCGGCAAACGCCTGGCCATCGTGCGCTTCGGTGCGGTGTGTACGCTGCTGACGTTCTCGCTGATTTTCGTCAGCAAGACCTACGCCTGGCTGGCGATGGTCATGGCGTTGCACGCGTTCTTCTGGCACGCGGTGCTGCCGCAGTTCGAAGTCATCACCCTCGCGCACTTGCAGGGGCAAACCGCGCGCTACAGCCAGATTCGCCTGTGGGGCTCGATCGGTTTCATCATCACCGTGGTCGCGCTGGGGCGCTTGTTCGAATGGCTGAGCCTCGACATCTACCCGGCGGCGCTGGTGCTGATCATGGCCGGCATCGTCCTCAGCAGCCTGTGGGTGCCGAACGCGCAACCCCCGCAAGGTAACCGGCCAAGCGGCGAAGGTTTCCTTAAGCAGTTGCGCAGCCCTGGTGTGCTGGCGTTTTACGCCTGCGTCGCGCTGATGCAGATGAGCCACGGCCCGTATTACACGTTTCTGACCTTGCACCTTGAACGCCTCGGTTACACACGCGGCACAATCGGCATGCTCTGGGCCGTGGGCGTGGTCGCCGAGGTGCTGATGTTCATGGCGATGAGCCGGATTCTCGTGCGCTTTTCATTGCGTCGGGTGCTGATGGCGAGTTTTCTGCTGGCGGCGCTGCGCTGGTTGCTGCTAGGTTCGTTCGCCGAATTCCTCTGGGTACTGTTGTTGGCCCAGGTGCTGCACGCGGCTACCTTCGGCAGCTTTCATGCGGCTGCCATCGCGTTCGTGCAACGTAGCTTCGGTGCGCGTCAGCAAGGTCAGGGTCAGGCGTTGTACGCGGCGCTGGCCGGCACCGGTGGCGCGCTGGGCGCGTTGTATTCCGGTTACAGCTGGAATGCCCTCGGCGCGACATTGACCTTTAGTATTGCCAGTCTCGCGGCGCTCGCTGCTGCCGTTATCATTGCCACACGTATGCAAGAGGACAGGCCATGAGCCTTACGCGTGAACAGCTCGCCCAGCAGATCGTCGACGCCGGGCGTTTTCTTTATGGTCGCGGCTGGTCGCCGGCCACCAGCAGCAATTACTCGACGCGCCTGTCGCCGAGCGAAGCGCTGCTGACCGTGTCCGGCAAGCACAAGGGCCAGTTGGGCCTGGACGATGTGCTCGCCACGGATCTTTCCGGCAACAGCCTTGAACCGGGCAAAAAGCCGTCCGCCGAAACCCTGCTGCACACCCAGCTCTATAGCTGGCGCGCGGAAATCGGTGCGGTGCTGCACACCCATTCGGTGAACGCCACGGTCCTGTCGCGGCTGACACCGCAAGACTTTATCGAGTTCGAAGACTACGAACTGCAAAAAGCCTTCAGCGGCATCTCCACCCACGAATCGCGGGTGCGCGTGCCGATCTTCGACAACGATCAGGACATTGCGCGCCTCGCCGCCAAGGTGCAGCCTTGGCTCGACGCCCATCCCGATTGCGTCGGTTATCTGATTCGCGGCCACGGCCTCTACACCTGGGGCGCGCAGATGAGCGATGCCCTGCGGCAGATCGAGGCTTTTGAATTTCTGTTTGAATGCGAGTTGAAAACCCGCAGCGTCATGAACCGCCAAGGCTGACTTCACCCGAAGCCGCCCATTTGCCTGATGAAATGCACTGCCCGACCGGTCTGCAAGAACCGGACGGCAAGGCCGTTACCGAGGAATTGCCCATGAGCAGCCTGTCCGTTTATCACGTATCCAGCCCCGAGATTCCGAACAAGGTGCTGACCCATTTCGAAGACATCGCCTCGACGCTCGCCGAGCAGGGCGTACGCTTCGACCGCTGGCAAGCCGCGACGAAGATCCAGCCCGGTGCCAGCCAGGAAGAGGTGATCAGCGCCTATCAGGAGCAGATCGACAAGCTGATGACCGAGCGCGGTTACATCACCGTCGATGTGGTCAGCCTCAACAGCGATCACCCGCAAAAAGCCGAGCTGCGCGCCAAGTTCCTTGAAGAACACCGCCATGGCGAGGACGAAGTGCGCTTTTTCGTTGCCGGTCGTGGCCTGTTTACCCTGCACATCGACGATTATGTCTACGCGGTGTTGTGCGAGAAGAACGACCTGATCTCGGTGCCGGCCGGTACCAAACACTGGTTCGACATGGGCGAGCACCCGCACTTCGTGGCGATTCGCCTGTTCAACAACCCGGAAGGCTGGGTCGCCAACTTCACCGGCGAAGACATCGCCGGGCGCTTCCCACGTCTGGAGGACTGAGCCGATGCCGATCAAAGCCATTGTCACTGACATTGAAGGCACCACCAGCGCGGTGAGTTTCGTTTTTGATGTGCTGTTCCCGTATGCGGCCAAACACCTGCCGGATTTTGTTCGGCAGAACGCCGAACGTGCCGATGTGGCTGAGCAACTCGACGCCGTGCGCCGCGACAGCAATGCACCGCAGGCCGATGTTGAACGGGTTGTTGAAATTCTCTTGAGCTGGATCGAGGAAGATCGCAAAGCCACGCCGCTCAAAGCCTTGCAAGGCATGGTCTGGGCCCAGGGTTATCACGCCGGGCAGTTGAAGGGCCACGTGTACCCGGATGCCGTTGAAGCGCTCAAGCGCTGGCATCAGGCCGGTTATCAACTGTTTGTGTATTCGTCCGGTTCGATCCAGGCGCAGAAGCTGATCTTCGGCTGCTCCGAGGCGGGAGATCTGACACCGCTGTTCAGCGGGTATTTCGACACCACCTCGGGGCCCAAGCGTGAGGCGCAGTCTTACACCAACATTCAACAGGCGCTTGGTGTCGAGCCGCAGGACATTCTGTTTCTGTCCGACATCGTTGAGGAGCTGGATGCCGCTCAATCGGCAGGCCTGAAGACCTGCGGCCTGGCGCGCGAGGGTGGGGAGCTGGGAAGCCATATCACCGTCGACAGCTTCACCGGCATCGAACCCGAAGCCTTCTAACCACACAAGTCCCTGTAGGAGCTGCGGAACGCTGCGATCTTTTGACTTTGATTTAAAAGATCAAGATCAAAAGATCGCAGCCTTCGGCAGCTCCTACATAAGCATTGCGTACAAACAAAAGGCCGTGGAGCAGATGCTTCACGGCCTTTTTTGTTTAATGCGTTTACATTTTTACAGCGAGTGATACGTCGGCAGGGCAAAACGCTGCTGGCTTTGCAGCATTGCAATCTGCGGCAGTTCACTGGCTTCTTTTGCCAGGTCACGACGGATGGCGCTGATTGCCCACGACAGTTGGTCGGCGTTGTGCATTTGCTGGTAGGTCAAGGCGCGCTTGAACACTTTGCCTTCGCTGCTGCGTAAGGTCAGCAAAATCCCGCCATCAGGACGCGGTGCAGTGGTGACGTTGAAGTTGGAGAACAGGGAGGTAAATTTTTCTTGAATCAGGCTCATGTCTTTCAGCTCCGTATGCACTTGAAGGGCAAGCATGCAGAGGAGATTGCAGCGATTGTGCCAGCATTTGAAAAATAAAAAATCCTTTAAAATCAATGGTTTAAAAATAATGAAATTTGCACGGGTCGTGCAAACTGCATGAATGGCCATCGTGCATCCTGCATTTTGCGGGATTCTCTTCAGTTGGACGGAACCAAATGGCAAAGGCGCAATCTCCGCTGCCAGGCATGAGCGGGCGGATACAAAACATTGCAAAAACCGCGTGTACAGCTTGAGAAGCGCTGTCGTATTTTCGATCCCGACCTTGCCCGCAACGCAGGTCATGCCACGGCCCGAACAATAAGAAACCGGCCAGCCAGGTCGAACGGGGAACTGCCATGAGTCACGCGCCGAGCGACACGATTACCTGGAGCATGATGCTCCGCAAACTGCCGACAATCGCCAAAGCCATCCCGCGGGTGGTCAAGGGCATGAAAGTCGCCAACGTCACGGATCCGACCCAAACGTGTGGCCTCGGCTGGACCTTCGAGCAGGCAACCCTGCGTAACCCTGAAGGTCTGGCGATCCTGCAGGACAACGTCTTGCTGACTTACGCGCAGGTCAACCAATGGGCCAATCGCATCGCCCACTATTTGAGTGCGCAGGGTATCGGCAAGGGCGATGTGGTCGCGGTGTTCATTGAAAACCGGCCGGAACTGCTGGTGACCATTCTGGCGCTGGCCAAGCTCGGTGCCGTTAGCGCATTGCTCAACACCTCGCAGACTCGCGATACGCTGATTCACAGCATCAATCTGGTGGCACCAGTGGCGATCGTGCTCGGTGAAGAATTGCAGCCGGCGTTTGCCGCGATCCGCGAGCAGGTGTCGATCCCGGCGCAGCGCACCTGGTTTATCGCTGACCGCGACACCTACAGCCACCCGGGCATTGCGCCCGAGGGCTACCTCAACCTGATCAGTGCCAGTGCCGATGCGTCCGGTGACAACCCGCCCAGCAGCGGCGAAGTGTTCTTCAACGATCCGTGTTTTTACATCTACACCTCCGGCACCACCGGTCTGCCCAAGGCCGGGGTGTTCAAACACGGTCGCTGGATGCGCAGTTCGGCCAGCTTCGGCATGATCGCCCTGAACATGACGCCCGACGACGTCGTCTATTGCACTTTGCCGCTGTACCACGCCACGGGGCTCTGCGTGTGCTGGGGCTCGGCGATCAACGGTGCTTCCGGGTTCGCCATCCGCCGCAAGTTCAGCGCCAGCCAGTTCTGGCCGGACGTGCGTCGCTATAACGCGACCACCCTCGGGTATGTCGGCGAATTGTGCCGCTATCTGGTCGATCAACCACCCAGCGCCGATGACAGCCGTCACGCCGTGCGCAAGATGATCGGCAACGGCTTGCGTCCCGGCGCCTGGGCCGAGTTCAAGACCCGGTTTGCCGTCGAGCACATCTGCGAGCTGTACGCGGCGAGTGACGGCAATATCGGCTTCAGCAACATTCTCAACTTCGACAACACCATTGGTTTCTCGCTGATGGCCTGGGAACTGGTGGCATACGACCACGACAGCGGGCAGCCGCTGCGCAGCGCCAACGGCTTCATGCGCAAGGTCGGCAAGGGCGAGCAGGGCTTGCTGCTGGCACGGATCGATGAAAAGGCCCCGCTGGACGGTTACACCGACCCAGAGAAAACCGCCAGAGTGGTGCTACATGATGTGTTCAGCAAGGGCGACCGCTTCTTCAATACCGGCGACTTGCTGCGCAATATCGGTTTCGGCCATGCGCAGTTTGTCGATCGCCTCGGCGATACCTACCGCTGGAAGGGCGAAAACGTCTCGACCACGGAAGTGGAAAACCTGTTGTTGCAGCATCCGCACATTTCCGAGGCGGTGGCCTACGGTGTGGAAGTGCGCAACACCAACGGTCGCGCCGGGATGGCCGCCATTACGCCCGCCGAGTCACTGGCGACCCTGGATTTCACTGAATTGCTCGCATTCGCCCGTCAGCGCATGCCGGCCTATGCGGTGCCGCTGTTCCTGCGGGTGAAGGTGAAAATGGAAACCACCGGGACGTTCAAATACCAGAAGACCCGTTTGAAAAACGAGGGCTTCGACCCCGCCCAGACGGGGGATGACCCAATCTATGCCTGGTTGCCCGGCACTCAGACTTACGTGCAGGTGACGGATCAGGTGCTGACCGATATTCATCAGGGCAAGTACCGCTATTGAGATTGGCTATGGCCGGACTTGAGAAAAAGGGGGTGACAGCTATCGTCGCGCTCGGGAAACTGTCGGCTTTGCGAATAACCGAAAGTGGAGTTGCCCATGTCTGACCAAAGCCGCCAGATGACCCCTGAAGAAGCTGCCGAATTCACCGAGCAGGTTTTCAACAAGGCGCGCGAAGGTGATGCGCTGATGCTTGATCGGCTGATCAGCGCCGGTTTGCCGGTGAACCTGAAAAACAGCAAGGGCGACACGCTCTTGATGCTCGCCAGTTACTACGGCCACGTCGACGCGGTGCAGGTGCTGCTCAAGCACAAGGCCGACCCGGAAATGCGCAACGGCAACGGCCAGAGCCCGATTGCCGGTGCCGCGTTCAAAGGCGATCTGGCGGTGGTCAAGGCGCTGGTGGAGGCGGGCGCCGAGATCGAAGGTTCGTCCTTTGACGGGCGCACGGCGTTGATGATGGCGGCGATGTTCAACCGCGTTGAAATCGTCGATTACCTGATCGGCAAAGGCGCGGATCCGCAAGCCAAAGATGCCAATGGCATCACCGCGCTGGATGCGGCGCGGACCATGGGGGCGGTCGATACCACGGCGCAGCTGGAAAAACTGCTGGCCTGAGGCTGTCGAGATTCTGTGGCGAGGGAGCTTGCTCCCGCTCCAGTGCGTAGCGCTGGTAAAAATGGTGAGGCCACTGTTTTTGGGCCGCTTCGCGCCCCAGCGGGAGCAAGCTCCCTCGCCACATTGTTCTGTGTGCAGCCGGAGGTCGCAATGCGCTATCCTTCGCGCCCTCGAAATTCACCTTCGCCACAGGATCCGCCGTCATGAAAGCCGCACTCGTCGAACTCATCAGCAAAATCAGCTCCGGCTGCATGGGCGAGGACGAGATCCTGAACGTGGCCGACGAAGCGGCGCAGGCCTACGCCGATGCCGATGCGTTCCTCGCGGCCAACCCGGACATCAACTACGACGACACCTTCCCGATTCCGCTGGGGGAGTGGGTGGTGGTCGGCAGCCTGCCGGACACCGTGCTGTTCCAGGCCGACACCTACGTTGACCTGTTCGCGCAGATCGTCGCCTCGTTTGGCCCGGGCGTCGAATTCAACCTCAAGCCCAAGCAACTGGCCAAGACCGAGGCACTGACCGCACTCAACCGCATTCAGGTGCAGATGAGCAGCCTGAACAAGGAAAACGGCGGTTACACGCTGATGAACTTCAGTCAGCTGCTCGATGACGAGCTGCAAGTGGTGCTGGTCTACGGCAACGACGTGCCACGAGTGCTGGAGCTGTGTGCCGAAGTCGGCATCGCGGCGGCGCCGTCCCTGGAAGCGCTGAAAGTCGCCGTTCACGTCTGAACGCAATAAAAGGGAACCCTTCGCGCGACCGTCTATCCTAAAAGTGCATGCCACTAATCTGGAGTGACACCATGGGTTCCACGTTCAACGGGCTGATTGGCCTGATCATTCTTGCCCTCGACATCTGGGCCATTATCAACGTACTGAAAAGCGGTGCCGAGACCGGGATGAAAATCCTCTGGGTCCTGCTGATCATCCTCCTGCCGGTGCTGGGCCTGATCATCTGGGCGATTGCCGGGCCGCGGGGCAATGTGCGGGTCTGACCACAACTTTGAATGCACCCCATAACCTGTGGGAGCTGGCTTGCCAGCGATAGCATCGCAGCGGTTTCACTGAGAGTCCGCGTCGTCTGCATCGCTGGCAAGCCAGCTCCCACAAGGTTATGTGGATTGTCGATGAACAGAGGTTCGACCTGTCATCTTAGGCAACGTAGAATGCGCGCCTTTCCCGGGCAATCGTCCCCACGATCGACGCCCGCGCATTCATCGGAGCACTTGACCATGACCGTCACCAAGACCAGCGAGTACCTGGAAACCCTCTACGAAGGCTACGGCCAGCGTTTTCGCATGGAAAAACTGCTGCACGAAGTGCGCACCGAACACCAACACCTGGTGATCTTCCAGAACCCGCGCATGGGGCGGGTGATGGCGCTGGACGGCGTGATCCAGACCACCGAAGCCGACGAATTCATCTACCACGAAATGCTCACCCACGTGCCGATCCTCGCCCACGGCACCGCCAAGCGCGTACTGATCATCGGCGGCGGTGACGGTGGCATGCTGCGCGAAGTGACCAAACACGCCAGCGTCGAGCACATCACCATGGTCGAGATCGACGGCACCGTGGTCGACATGTGCAAGGAATTCCTGCCGAACCACTCCAAGGGCGCCTATGACGATCCACGCCTGAACCTGGTGATCGACGACGGCATGCGTTTCGTTGCCACCACCACAGAAAAATTCGACGTAATCATCTCCGACTCCACCGACCCGATCGGTCCGGGCGAAGTGCTGTTCTCGGAGAACTTCTACCAGGCCTGTCACCGTTGCCTGAACGAAGGCGGGATCCTCGTGACCCAGAACGGCACGCCGTTCATGCAGATCGACGAAGTCAAAACCACCGCCGGTCGCCTGCGCAGCCTGTTCCCGGACTGGCACTTCTATCAAGCGGCCGTGCCGACCTACATTGGCGGTTCGATGACCTTCGCCTGGGGCTCGACCAACCCGGCCTACCGCAAGCTGAGCCGTGAAACCCTGCAGCAACGCTTCATCGGCAGCGGCATCGTCACCCGCTATTACAACCCGGAAATCCACATCGGCGCGTTCGCGCTGCCACAGTACGTGCTGCAGGCGATCAACAAGCCAAGCAACGACTGACCAGGCCGATGGATTCCTTGTGGCGAGGGAGCTTGCTCCCGCTTGAGTGCGCAGCACTCACAAAGTCTGCGATCTCAAAATATTTTGGGGCCGCTTCGCAGCCCAGCGGGAGCAAGCTCCCTCGCCACACAATTTTTCCAGCCATGAAAATGATGTTTTTTTCATGTTCGTGCGCCGCAATCCTTTTGAACGATCAATCTCGCCAAAAGTCGAGATAGTAGTAAGCCCATTTGCGGGTTTGATCGAGGAGGCACCGATGCAAAAGTGGAAAGTCACTTTCGTGGACGATCATGGTGAAATTGTCGATGAGGTGTTCGAGCGCGCGGAATGCCCCAGTGACGACGAGGCTGCACGCCTGATCAAGGAACGGCTCCTGCCGGTGGCCGCCAAACTGGATCTGAACGATCTGGAAGGGCGAACCCCTGATGCTGGCGTCAAAAGCCTCGAAACGCAGAACAGCATCAAGATCCGCAGCATCACTCCAATCTGAAAATCTTCCTTTCATCCGCAACAACCAGGCCTTGGCAGCAGCTCTATCTTGGGGCTACTCTGCAAGCGAGATCAGCGAACGAATCGCTAAGGTCTGGTCTTGTCAGCTACATGCTTGTTTCCCGCCGGCAACCGGTTTGCCGATGTACTTCTGGCCTGTAAGGCCCGGGGCGGGAATACGGAAAGTCTATCCATCTATCCGAGGGGGACGTTTCATGAGCACAGCCTATCAAGAAGACATCAGCAGCAACGTACTGCGCCGCATGAAAGAAGGCGGTTTCGACTTTTCCCGGTTCCATCCCATCGAGTTCTACGCCATTTTCCCGGACGAGGAGCGGGCGCGCAGGGCGGCGGGCAAATTTCGTGGTGAATCCATCAATGCCCAGGTCAGTGCGCGCGAAGATGGCGCCTGGTCACTGGAACTGAGCAAAGTGATGCACGCGACCTATGACGACATTGGCGATTTCGAGCAGGGCTTTTCTGCCGTGGTCGAGCCGCTGGGCGGCATCATCGAAGGCTGGGGCGTCAAGCAGGAGGTGCGCAACCGCCATCGTCTGAACTGATCTCTGGTTTCAGGTATTGAGCAACGGCTGACCTTCGGGTTGGCCGTTGTCGTTTTCAAGATCAAAAGATCGCAGCCTCCGGCAGCTTCTGCACCAATCACCTGCAGGAGCTGCTGGAGGCTGCGATCTTTTGCTTTTTACTTTCAAAACATTTCAGAAAGGCAAAAAAAAGCCACCGGAGAGGGTGGCTAAAAGGGAAGACCGATAAGGAGAGGAAACCGGTCAGGGTTACGGCCTGCGGGGACTGCGCGGGCAGTCCGGATCAGTGGAGCTGAAGTCTTCAGTGGGAACGTTTTCAGCGAATGCGCCGATTATCCGCAGCCCGGCGCAAGCAGTGAAATCAACTCTGACTATGCTGGTGATAGGCGATGCAGTGCGTCGCAATGAAGCGGGGGCAATCCTGTTGGAGCATTTGCCGCACAGGAATGGTGCGGTGCTTGCGGCTTGATTATCCAACCGATTGAAATCAAAGCGTTTATGCCGATGGCACGGGCCTTGCGAAGGCCTGTAGGTCCGGGTGACAAGGAGTACGGCATGATCCGCACCTATTTTGATGAAATGTACGATGCCGGCGGCCAGGTCCGCCCGCATTACCGGGAGTTCGCCCGCTGGCTTGCCGACACGCCTGACGAGTTGCTGGCGCAACGGCGGCGCGAGGCCGACCTGCTGTTCCACCGGGCCGGGATCACCTTCACGCTCTATGGCGACGAGCAGGGCACCGAGCGCCTGATTCCGTTCGACACCATTCCGCGCAGCATTCCCGCCAGCGAGTGGCGGATCGTCGAGCGTGGCTGTATCCAGCGGGTCAAGGCGTTGAACATGTTCCTCGCCGACCTCTATCACGAGCAGCGCATCATCAAGGCCGGGATCATTCCCGCCGAACAGGTGCTGGCCAACGAGCAGTACCAGTTGGCGATGCAGGGCCTGGACCTGCACCGCGATATCTATTCGCATATTTCCGGCGTTGATCTGGTGCGCGACGGCGACGGCACCTACTACGTGCTCGAAGACAACCTGCGTACCCCGAGCGGCGTCAGCTACATGCTTGAAGACCGCAAGATGATGATGCGCCTGTTTCCCGAGCTGTTCGCCGCCCAGCGCATCGCGCCCATCGATCACTACCCGAACCTGTTGCTCGACACCCTGAAAAGCTCCAGCCCGATCGACGACCCGAGCGTGGTGGTACTGACGCCGGGGCGCTTCAACAGTGCGTTCTTCGAACACGCCTTTCTGGCACGAGAAATGGGCGTCGAGCTGGTGGAGGGCGCGGATCTGTTCGTGCGTGACGACAAGGTCTTCATGCGCACCACCGACGGGCCGAAAGCGGTGGACGTGATCTACCGGCGTCTCGATGACGCTTTCCTCGACCCGCTGGCGTTCCGCCCGGACTCAATGCTCGGCGTACCGGGACTGCTGTCCTCCTATCGCTCGGGCAACGTGGTGCTGGCCAACGCTATCGGCACCGGCGTGGCGGACGACAAGTCGGTGTACCCGTTTGTCACCGACATGATCCGCTTTTACCTCGACGAAGAGCCGATCCTGAAGAACGTGCCGACCTGGCAGTGCCGCAATCCCTCGGAACTTTCCCACGTACTGGCCAATCTGCCGGATCTGGTGGTCAAGGAAACCCAAGGCTCCGGCGGTTACGGAATGCTGGTGGGGCCGGCGGCGACGGCGGCGGAAATCGATGCATTCCGCGAGCGGATCAAAGCCAAACCCCACGCGTACATCGCGCAGCCGACGTTGTCACTGTCGACCTGTCCGACCTTTGTCGAAAACGGCATTGCACCACGCCATATCGACCTGCGTCCGTTTGTACTGTCTGGCCGCGAAACCCGGGTCGTGCCCGGCGGTTTGACCCGTGTCGCCCTGCGTGAAGGCTCCCTGGTGGTGAATTCCTCCCAGGGTGGCGGAACCAAGGACACCTGGGTGGTCGAGGATTGAAGGAAGCTTGCCATGTTAAGTAGAACTGCCTCGGATCTGTACTGGATGTCGCGTTACCTGGAGCGGGCGGAAAACCTCGCGCGGATGCTCGATGTCAGTTATTCGCTGTCGCTGATGCCGCAGGACGGTCGCGGCGACGGTCTGCACGAGCTGGCCATGCCGCTGCTGATTACCGGCACCCTCGACGATTACCTGGAGCGTCACGGCGAACTGCACGCCGAACGCTTGCTGCACTTTTTCGCCCTCGATGCGGCCAACCCGGCGAGCATCTACAGCTGTCTCGGCGCGGCGCGGGCCAGTGCGCACGCGGTGCGTGGACGAATCACCGCAGACATGTGGGAGAACATCAACGCCACCTGGCTGGAGATTCGCGGCATTGCCGAGCAGGGGCTCAGCCGTTACGGCATGAGCCGTTTCTGCGAGTGGATCAAGGAGCGCTCGCACCTGTTCCGGGGCGCGTCCTACGGCACGATCATGCGCAACGATGCGTTCCGCTTCATTCGCCTGGGCACCTTCATCGAGCGTGCAGACAACACGCTGCGCCTGCTCGATGCGCGCTACGAAATGGCTGGCGATCAGGCCGAGGCCGTCAGTGACGGCACCGCCCACGCTTACTATCAATGGAGTGCGCTGCTGCGTGCGCTGTCGTCCTTCGAGGCCTACACCGAAATCTACCGCGACGCCCCCGGCGCCCGGCATGTCGCCGAGCTGCTGCTGTTGCGCGCCGACGTGCCGCGTTCGTTGCGTGCCTGCACCGAGGAAATCGACCAGATCCTCGCCCAGTTGCCAGGGGCCAACGGCCGTCCGGCGCAACGTCTGGCCGCTGAGATGGACGCGCGTCTGCGCTACACCGGCATCAACGAAATCCTTGCCGAAGGTCTGCACGCCTGGCTCACCGAATTCATCCCGCTGGTGCGCCAGTTGGGCAACGCGATTCACAGTTCTTACCTGGAGGCTGCATGAGACTTTCCATTAGCCACGAGACCACCTATCACTATGAAGATCAGGTGCGGGCGAGCATCCAGTATCTGCGCCTGACCCCGCACGACAGCGAGCGTCAGCACGTATTGAGCTGGCAGCTTGACCTGCCGCGACCGGTGCGCGCGCAGCTCGATCCGTTCGGCAACATCCTGCATGTGCTGACCATGGATGAACCGCACGAAGCGATCATCATCGGCGCCCGCGGCCAAGTGGATATCGACGAGTTGCGCGAGGCCGAGCATGAGAGTCAGTCGGCGCTGCCGTTCCTGCGCTTCACTCGCCTGACCGAGGCGGACGAAGCGTTGCGTACGTTTGCCGAAAAATCCTGCAAGCGGCGACGCGACCGCACCGCCCTGATCGATCTGATGCACGGCTTGAATCAGCACATGACCTACACGCCGGGCTCCACCGAAGTCGACACCAGTGCCGCCGAAGCCTTCGCCGGGCGCGCCGGGGTTTGCCAGGACCACACTCATGCCTTTCTCGCCTGTGCACGCAGCCTGGGGATCCCGTCACGCTACGTTTCCGGCTATCTGTACAGCGAGGACGCCGAGCACCTGGCCAGCCATGCCTGGGCCGAAGCATGGCTGGACGACGCCTGGTACAGCTTTGATGTGACCAACCAATTGGCCCGCCCGGAGCGCCATCTGAAACTGGCGGTGGGCCTGGATTATCTGGATGCCTGCCCGGTGCGCGGCATGCGCCGGGGAGGGGGGAGCGAGCAGATGCATGCGAAGGTGTTGGTGTCGCCGACGCCAGTCATTTCCGTGCAGCAACAGTAGATCCGGGATACCGCTATCGCTGGCAAGCCAGCTCCCACAGGTTTTGCGCTGACTCTGAATCCGCGGTAATCCTGTGGGAGCTGGCTTGCCAGCGAAGAGGCCGGTGATATCACCGCAACGCTTATGGCTTGATCTTCCGCCCAGCCATGTGCTGCAAATAGCCGATCAGTAACTGCAAATCCCCCTCCGGCAACACCTCCGCCGAAAACCCCGGCATCTTCGCCTGTGGCCACTGGCGCAAACTCTGTGGATCACGAATGTAGCGCTTGAGGAAGTCCGCGCCGAAATACTCGGTCGGGTTGTACGGAATGTTCAGGTCCGGCCCGAACTGCGCATCGCCCGCACCGTTCAAGCGGTGGCAGGCCAGGCAGTTCTTCTGGAACAGCGCAAAACCCTGATTCACCGGGTCATTCGCTTTCAGCGCGGGATCCGGCAACAGGGCAGGGAAACGTTCGGCCACTGGCGCCATGCGCTTGATGCTTGCCACCTGGAACGGCCATTGTTCCGGGCTGATATTGCCGGCCTGCGGGTCGGTCCATACCAGATAAAACGGCCCTGCGCTGTGCTTGCCTTCGGACAGCGGCGGCCACGGCTGCGCCGGGTCTTCGATCGCCAGCCAGGCCCGTGCGCTTTTGGTATTGAGCAACGGTGCAGCGCTCAGCTCGGCGGCAAAGCCGTCCAGCGCCACCGCTTGCAGATGATCGTCCGGTTTGATGCCCGTGAGCAGCGCCGCGACCGGGACGGCGCGATAAGTCATGTCCTTCTTGTAAGACACATCATTTTTGATGGTCAGGGTTTGTACCTGAGGGTGCTTGAGCAATTCCTCGGTCTGCCAGGTGTGACGAGTTGCGCCCAGCTGCAGATCCAGCTGTGCGGCAGACAAGGGCATGCTCAGCAGCATGGCCCAGAACATAATGAGCGTTTTCAAATGATCGCCGTCCATGTCGTAGGAGTGCGCAAAGGTTGGCACAGCCACGCTGGCCCGGGAAGCGTGCCAGTCACATTGTTGATGGCAATGAAATGCACCCGGCCGTTGAGTCAGCCGATGACCTTGGTCAGGTTCGGCAAAATCAGCAACAGCGTGGTGGCGAAAAGAATGAGCCCGGCTTGACGAACTTTCGGTTGTTTGAACATGGCTTGACCGCCTTTATTGTTATTTCCTGATGTTTGCCTGCATATCCATGACGGCAAACGCTGCACTTCCTGTAGAAGAACGTCGGCCCCGGCAAAACCCGACGACCCTGACGTACATGTAATACCTTAGAGCCCGCGTCACGCGCGGCTTAGATCCATTTCGTATGTATTTGCTGCTGCTGGCAATAAAAAAGACATGAGGCGTATTGCCAGCTTCTGCGCCGACCGCTTGCTAGACAACTCGCCGACCTGAACCGGTTCACCTGAGGGTGGATGACCGTCCGTCTGAGCGTGCGCGTCAACATCATTGAGCGCTGTGGTCATTGAATCCTCGACGGCGCGGGACAACAGTGAGACCACGAAATTCACTCACCGCACAGGTTCGAGGACGTCATGACCCAAGCTTTGATTTTCGATGCGCTACGTACGCCCCGTGGCAAAGGCAAGGCCGATGGCGCGCTGCACAGCGTCAAACCGGTGAATCTGGTCGCGGGGCTGTTGACCGCGCTGCAGAGCCGTACCGCGCTGGACACCAGCCAGGTCGATGACGTGGTACTCGGTTGCGTCACGCCGATTGGCGATCAAGGTTCCGATATCGCCAAAACCTCGGTGCAGGTGGCGGATTGGGACGTCAGCGTCGCCGGTGTGCAGATCAACCGCTTCTGCGCCTCCGGTCTGGAAACGGTGAATCTCGGCGCGATGAAAGTCCGCTCCGGTTTCGAAGACCTGGTGGTGGTCGGTGGCGTCGAGTCGATGTCGCGGGTGCCGATGGGCAGCGACGGCGGCGCCTGGGCGCTGGATCCGCAGACCAACCTGCACAGCCACTTCACCCCGCAGGGCGTTGGCGCGGATCTGATCGCCACCCTTGAGGGCTTCAGCCGTGAGGATGTCGATGCCTATGCGTTGCACTCGCAGCAAAAAGCTGCACGTGCCCGGGCCGACGGTTCGTTCAACAAGTCGTTGGTGCCGGTGCAGGACCAGAACGGCATTATCCTGCTCGACCACGACGAATTCATTCGCGCCGAATCGACGATGGAAGGCCTGGGCAAACTCAAGCCGAGTTTCGAAATGATCGGCCAAATGGGGTTTGATGCCACGGCGCTGCGGGTTTACAGCCACGTCGAGCGAATCAACCACGTACATACGCCGGGCAACAGCTCCGGGATCGTCGACGGTGCGGCGCTGATGTTGATCGGCTCCGAAGCCAAGGGTCGTGCGCTGGGTTTGCAGCCTCGGGCGCGTATCGTCGCCACGGCGGTGACCAGTACTGACCCGACAATCATGCTCACCGGCCCGGCGCCGGCCACCCGCAAGGCGCTGGCCAAGGCCGGTTTGCGCGTGGAAGACATCGACCTGTTCGAGGTCAACGAGGCGTTTGCTTCGGTGGTGCTCAAGTTCATCAAGGACATGGCGGTCGACCCGGACAAGGTCAACGTCAACGGCGGCTCGATCGCCATGGGCCATCCGCTGGGCGCCACCGGATGCGCGATCCTCGGCACCTTGCTCGATGAGCTGGAAACCCGGCGCCTGCGTTATGGCCTGGCGACGCTGTGCGTCGGCGGCGGCATGGGCATTGCCACCATCATCGAACGCCTTTGAGCCCCGAATTCAAGGAATCTTGTTATGAGCGAAGCCATTCGTTACGAAAAAGGTCAGGACGCCATCGTCGTGCTGACCATCGACATGCCGGGCCAGAGCGCCAACACCATGAACGCCGTATACCGCCAAGCTATGGGCGCCTGCGTTGCGCGGCTGGTGGCGGAAAAAGACAGCATTGCCGGGGTGATCATCACCTCGGCGAAGAAAACCTTCTTTGCCGGCGGCGACCTCAATGAGCTGATCAAAGTCGGTAAACCCGAGGCCAAAGCGTTCTATGACATGGTGCTGAGCCTCAAGGGGCAATTGCGCACCCTGGAAACCCTCGGCAAACCGGTGGTCGCAGCGATCAACGGTGCCGCACTCGGCGGAGGCTGGGAAATCTGCCTGGCGTGCCATCACCGGGTGGCGCTGGACGATGCGGCGGTGCAACTCGGTCTGCCGGAAGTGACCCTCGGACTGTTGCCGGGCGGCGGCGGAGTGGTGCGTATGGTGCGCATGCTCGGTATCGAAAAAGCCCTGCCGTATCTGCTCGAAGGCAAGAAGATCCGCCCACAGCAGGCGTTGCAGGCCGGTCTGATCGATGAGTTGGCGGCGGATCGTGACGAGTTGCTGGCCAAGGCGCGCGCCTGGATTATCGCCAACCCGAGCGCGGTGCAGCGCTGGGATGTGAAGGGCTACCAGATTCCCGGCGGAACGCCGTCGAATCCGAAGGTCGCGCAGATGCTGGCGATTGCGCCGTCAATCCTGCGCAGTAAAACTCAGGGCACGCTGCCCGCGCCGGAGAAAATCCTCTGCGCGGCGGTGGAGGGCGCGCAGGTCGATTTCGACACCGCGCACCTGATCGAAACCCGTTACTTCACCGAACTGACCACCGGGCAGATCTCGAAAAACCTGATCGGCACCTTCTGGTTTCAGCTCAACGAAATCAATGCCGGCGGTTCGCGGCCGCAGGGCTTTGAGCCCTATGTCACGCGCAAGGTCGGTGTACTAGGTGCGGGCATGATGGGCGCCGGGATCGCCTTCGTCAGTGCCTCGGCTGGTATCGATGTGGTGCTCAAGGACATCAACCTGGCGGCGGCCGAGAAGGGCAAGGCCCACTCGGCGGCATTGCTGGACAAGAAAGTCGCCCGTGGGCAGATGACGGCTGAAAAACGCGAGGCGGTGCTGGCGCGGATCCAGGCCAGCGAGAGCGATGCCGATCTGGCGGGTTGTGATCTGATCATCGAGGCGGTGTTCGAAGACCGTGAACTGAAGGCTAACGTCTCCTCTGCAGCGCAAAAGATTGTCGGTCCTGACGCGGTGATTGCCTCCAACACGTCAACGTTGCCGATCACCGGGCTGGCGACGGCGGTACCCGATCAGAGCAAGTTCATCGGTCTGCATTTCTTCAGCCCGGTGGACAAAATGCCGCTGGTGGAAATCATCAAGGGTGCGCAGACCAGTGCTGAAACCCTGGCGCGCGGTTTCGACTTCGTCCTGCAGATCAAGAAAACCCCGATCGTGGTCAACGACAGTCGTGGCTTCTTTACCTCGCGGGTGTTCGGCACCTTCACCAACGAAGGCATCGCCATGCTCGGCGAGGGTGTTAGCGCGCCGATGATCGAGACCGAAGCGCGCAAGGCCGGGATGCCGGTCGGGCCGCTGGCGATCTCCGACGAAGTTTCCCTCAGCCTGATGAGCCATATCCGTCAGCAAACGGCCAAGGACCTGCAAGCGGAAGGGAAACCGCTGACAGAGCATCCGGCGTTCGCTGTGATTGACTTGCTGCTCAACGAATACAAACGCCCGGGCAAAGCCGCCGGCGGGGGCTTCTATGATTACCCGGCGGGAGGTCAGAAGCATCTGTGGCCGGAGTTGAAGACGCGTTTCGAGCAGGCCGACGGGCAGATTTCGCCAAAGGATGTGCGTGATCGTCTGCTGTTTGTGCAGGCTCTGGAGACCGTGCGCTGCGTAGAGGAGGGTGTGTTGACTTCGACGGCAGATGCCAACGTCGGCTCGATCTTCGGCATTGGATTTGCCCCATGGACCGGCGGCGCATTGCAATTTATCAATCAGTACGGCGTGCAGGACTTCGTCGCACGCGCGCAGTATCTGGCTGAGCAGTACGGCGAGCGCTTTGCGCCACCGGCGTTGTTGCTGGAAAAAGCCGCGAAAGGCGAGTTGTTTTAAGTGATCGGCTGAGCGCTGCGGGGCTTGCCTTGCCGGGGTGTTTCAAGGCAGGCTCTGGGTGTTCATTATTCCCATCACGTGTCAGGTATTTTTTATGTCGTTACGCATCTGCATTCTGGAAACCGACATCCTGCGTCCGGAACTGGTCGATCAATATCAGGGTTACGGGCAGATGTTCCAGCGCCTGTTCTCGCAGCAACCGATTGCCGCCGAGTTCACCGTGTACAACGTGATGCAGGGCGAATACCCGAGCGACGACCTGACCTTCGATGCGTACCTGATCACCGGCAGCAAGGCCGATTCGTTCGGCACCGACCCGTGGATCCAGACTCTCAAGCAATACCTGCTGACTCGCTACGAGCGTGGCGACAAGCTGCTCGGCGTGTGCTTCGGCCATCAACTGCTGGCGCTGTTGCTGGGCGGCAAGAGTGAGCGCGCCACTCAGGGCTGGGGTGTCGGCACCCACAACTACAAACTGGCGGCCAAGGCGCCGTGGATGAGCCCGGTGCGGGAAGAGCTGACGTTGCTGATCAGCCACCAGGATCAGGTCACGGCGTTACCGGAAAACGCTACGGTCATTGCCTCCAGCGATTTCTGCCCGTTTGCCGCGTACCACATCAACGATCAGGTGCTGTGCTTCCAGGGCCACCCGGAATTTATCCACGACTATTCGCGGGCGCTGCTGGATCTGCGCCAGGACGCGCTGGGTTCGCAGATCTACTCGAAAGGCGTGGCTAGCCTGGAGCAGGAGCACCATGGCACCACGGTGGCGGAATGGATGATGCGGTTTGTGGCGCACAAGCCTGAGGCTGCTTGATAGCAGATCAAAAGATCGCAGCCTGCGACAGCTCCTACAGGGTGTACACCATCCCAATGTAGGAGCTGCCGCAGGCTGCGATCTTTTGCTTTTGCTTCCCTACAACCACCCCGACCTCTTGAAACTCGCCCACAAACTCACACACCCCACCGTAATAAACCCCAACACAGCGAAATAGCCGTAATGCCAGCTCAGCTCCGGCATGTTCTGGAAGTTCATCCCGTAAATTCCCGCCACCGCCGTCGGGAACGCCAGAATCGCCGCCCACGCAGCAAACTTGCGTTGCACCACACTTTGCCGTGACGCCTCCAGCAACACGCCGATCTCGATGGTCTGACTGGCAATGTCCGCCAGCGTCGTCAGGTCTTCCATCTGCCGCGTGACGTGAATCTGCACATCGCGGAAGTACGGGCGCATGTTCTTGTCGATGAACGGGAAGCTCAGTTTCTGCAGCTCCTCGCCGATCTCTACCATCGGCGCTGCATAACGGCGCAGGCGCAACACATCGCGGCGCAGGCCGTGAAGTTTCTGGATGTCATGCTCGTTCAACGCACTGCACAGCACGTTGCGCTCCAATTCATCAATCTCGGCATGAATCGCTTCGCCGACTGGCTGGTAGTTTTCGATCACGAAATCCAGCAGTGCATAGAGGACGAAATCTTCGCCGTGCTCGAGCAACAGCGGCCGCGCCTCACAGCGCTGGCGGACATGCGCATAGGACGCCGAGTGGCCGTTGCGGGCGGTGATGATGTAGCCCTTGCCAGCGAAGATATGCGTTTCGATGAACTGCAAAATCCCATGCTCGCGGATCGGCGAGTAGGTGACGATAAACAAGGCGTCACCAAAGGTTTCCAGCTTTGGCCGGCTGTGTTTTTCCAGGGCATCTTCGATGGCCAGTTCGTGCAGGTTGAACTGGCGTTGCAGATTGGCCAGCTCCTGAGCGTCCGGCTCTTCCAGGCCGATCCAGACAAAATGCCCGGTTTTTGCGGCCCAGGCGGCGCCTTCGTCAAGCGTGATATTGGTGACTTTCTTACCGGCGCTGTAAACCGCAGCAGCAACAACTCGACCCATGGTGGTGGTTCACTTCTTCTTGGCAGATGGCAGGGAATACAAGGCTTCAGCTTAGCCGTGTCGCTGCTTGAGAGTCAGTGAAATCTGCACAGTTCACCCGGCAAAAGAAAACCCGCACGAGGCGGGTTGGTTTTTCACGCAGCTTGCAGCTGCTGATCCATCGCGGCGATGCACTCGCGCATCTGTTCGCGGCATTGGGACATGAGCATGGGCATGTCATCCATGGTCAGCCCGGCTGTAGGAATCGCCGGCAGCGAGCGTATGAGAATTTTCCCGCTGCGCCAGCGGTTCAGGCGCATGTGCTTGATGTAGCTGCTGACGCACACTGGCACGATCGGTACACCGGCGGCGATCGCCATCTGGAACGCACCTTTCTTGAATGGCAGCAGTTCTTCACCGAGGTTGCGCGTGCCTTCCGGGAACACCCAGATCGACGTGTCTTCGTGTTGCAAAGTGTGGGTGGTGGTGAGCATCGACTTGCGCGCCTTGTGCGCGTTCCCACGATCAATCAACACGTTGCCTGCCAGCCAGAACAGTTGCCCGAACAGCGGCACCCATTTCAGGCTCTTCTTGCCGATGCACACAGTCCGGCGGGGTACCACGTTGCCGAACACGAACAGGTCGTAGTTGGACTGATGGTTGGCCACGATCACGCAGCTGTCGGGCTTGTTCATCAACGGGCCGACTTCAGCCCTCACACGCAAACGCAAAATAAACATGGCCGGTAGCGCGTAGAGGCGGGCGCACAGTCGGCTGTTGTCCGGGTTGAACGGACGGCACAGCCCGAGGATCACGCCCAGCACGCCGGCCAGAATAAAGTGCAGGCCCATCAATAACATACGAAACACAAACAGCATTTTCAGGCCCCACCGGGACAAAAGGTGGCGCAGTGTACGGATGTGCACTGTTTTCGGCAATTGTTGCTATAGAGTGCGGAGATAGGCGATGTTTAAGCGCATGTTTCCGAGTTGATTGTCAGACCCGTGCTAGAGCAGTCGACGCTCGATCAACCAAACGCGCAAGAAAAAGCCCGACACGACGGTCGGGCTTTTCTTCGGCTCGGGAAGCGTGGGTTTAACCCAGATGCTCCTGATCCTGAATGATCGCGTTGTCGAGGGCTTCGAGCAGTGCCTTGCGCACTTTGAGCTTGGTGTTCTTGTGCGCGTTCATGTTGATCTTCTTCAGCTGACGCGCTGCTGCCAGGGCTGCGCCTTGCAGCTCTTCGGCAGTCACCACTTTGTCGAGGAAACCGGCATCCACCGCGCTTTTCGGATCAAACATCTCGCCGTTGATCACCGAACGGTGGAACGCCGAGCGACGCAGGCGATCACGGGCCAGCTCAATGCCGGCGTGGTGCATGGTCATGCCGATCTGCACTTCGTTCAGGCCGATGCTGAACGGGCCATCGACGCCGATGCGGTAATCGGCAGACAACAGCAGGAACGCGCCTTTGGCCACAGCGTGACCAGGGCAGGCGACAATCACTGGGAACGGATGAGAGAGCAGGCGGCGGGCGAGGGTCGAGCCAGCAGTGACCAGCGCCACGGCTTCTTTAGGCCCGGCGGTCATCACCTTCAAGTCGTAGCCGCCCGACAGAATTCCCGGCTGACCGGTAATGATCACGATGGCACGATCAGTCTTCGCCTGATCCAGCGCCGCGTTGAACGCCGCAATCACGTCCGGGGAAATGGCATTGACCTTGCCGTTGTTCAAGGTCAGGGTCGCGATACCGTCTTCGAGGTGGTAGGCAATCAACTCACTCATGACGCTATTCCTTGTAAGAAAGATGGGCAGACGTTACCCACCACCGCAGGCCAGGTAAAGCGCCGTGACTGACCCGCCAGTCACCGTTTCCGGCCGCGCCCGGCGTAGCACGCCGTTCTGCTTCTATATAGAAGGGTGGCCGTCACCAGAGATTGTCCGGTTTGCCATCGCCCTGGGTGGGTCGAAACGCCTTTATTTCTTAAGCGCATGAAAACTCTGAAAAAAAGTTTGCCATCAGAAAAGCTTTCGACTACATTAGCGCGCCTCGACAGACAGAACATGTTTGAAGAGATACGGTGAAGTGTCCGAGTGGCTTAAGGAGCACGCCTGGAAAGTGTGTATACAGGAAACTGTATCGAGAGTTCGAATCTCTCCTTCACCGCCAAATTCAGTAAACGCAAACCCCTGATTCTCCTAGAGAAAGTCGGGGGTTTGTGGTTTTTGGCGTCTGAAAAAAGGCCATATGGGACTGAGATGGGACTGGAGCGCCATTTTGGTGCGCAAAATGGCGGGCGACTGACCATTGCCAGCGGCCCGATGATCTAGGCTTCTGCGAACCGAACTCCAAGGAAGGCTGCTATGCCAAATAACTCAGATTCCAACATTGCCACTGCAGATGCGCTCACGTTGCTACTGCACAACCAGCATGCGCTTGGGGCGGCAATAGAGGAGTTTACTAGGTGGCTTTCAGAAAATGGCGTAGAGACGGTTGCGGAAAACGCGGTCGTGGCCATGGAAACGCTGGATACCAACGCGAAAGCGATTGAAGATGCGATTCTGCGACTTCGACAACTCTAGATGGGATTCCGTTTCCTATGACAGAAAGCATGCATTACGAACAAGCGTTGAATTACATGGAGCGCATCGTCAATGTGCTTTCCTTGCGCGTTCCTGCCCCCAGACCTGTCTCTTTTAAGAAATCTTTCGTCTATCGGCATGTAGAGAAAACCGTACATCAGGCGTTGGTACAGAAGCTTGCGCGGCTGGTGAGTAGTCTCAACGCCGCAAGGTTGCTGTTGGAAGCTGGGTTTGTTCAAGAACAGGCCTCTCTACAACGTATTCTCGATGAAATCACCGAAGACATTTCTTTCTTGGCACTCTCCGTAATAAACGGAGAGTCGACTCCCATACATGAGCAATATCTGGAGAATTTCTTTCAGGAAGAATTTGATCCCGGCGCAGAGTCTGTTTCATCGTCAGACAGAGGAATGATTCCCCGGAAAAAAATTCGTGCCTATTTGGATCGGTGCGTGAGTGGCCCAAAAGGCAGCAGCAAGCACCTGGAAACTGCCAGAACGCTCAGCAAGGCTTATTCGGGTTACATCCACGCAGCCTCACCCCAGATCATGGATATGTATGGGGGAGCATCGCGCGGATTTTTTATGCGAGGCATGCACGGTACTACGAGGCAAGCTGAACATCGTGCTGACTTTTGGAATTATATGTATCGAGGTCTCATGGCCTGCGGCTTCTCAGCGATGGCATTCGGTGATCAGGAGTTATTTAATTCAATTCGCGATTATGAGGCTAGCTTTCAGAAGGCTACAGGCACCAACTTCCAGTCCAATGATTGGTCAACGCTGGATTAGACAGTTACAGATAGTTCCGTCCTATGTTCAATCGGCCCCCACACATGGTTATGGTGTGGGGGCCTTTTTCTGGCAGCGTGGAAACCAGTCTCCCCCAGGCTGGCTTACCACTCCCTGACCTTCTGGCTTCGCGAAAGTGGTGGACTCAGTGGGTTCAACGCAGCGCTGTAACCGGTGACAGCTTCAAGGCCATTTGCAGCATCCCTACCACGTCGGGTCCGTCTTCATTGATCCACGTCCCGTAGTGTTGACGGATCATGTTCCCGTTGGTGTGGCCCATCTGTTCGGCGATCCAGTCGATCGACGCCACACCAGTGGTCAGCAGCTGACTGGCGTACGTATGCCGACACTGCCCTGGTCCACGATACCTCACCCCGGCCGCGAGCAAGTGCGCCTTGAAGAAGCGGTCGCGGACCACGAAGTCGTTGGCGTGCGGTAGACCGCTTTTACTGTTCAGGAACACGAAATGCAGTTTGTGCTGGCGCACTGTCTTGTTGTCCCGCTCGACGACCTCCACGGTTTCCGCCTGGCGTCGGCGAGTCAGCGCATCAATCTTCTGCAGCGCTTCCCATGCCGGTGCCAGCAGGCGCACGCGGCGCGTTGATCGGCGGGTTTTGGTCACGCGGTAGGCGCCGCGCACCTTGGATCGGCGAAAGGTCACGGTGCCTTGCGCCAGGTCGACATCCTCCCAAGCCAGGGCGATCGTCTCCGACACCCGAGGGCCGGCCCATAACATGAACTGCACCATCAACAGCTCGTGCGTACGGCTGGTCGGAGTGTCGAGGATCTGGTTGATCTCGGCCCGGGTGAATGGGTCCGGGGCCTCCGGATCCGGCAGGCGCACCATCAAGCCTTCGGTTGGGTCGTGGGCGACTTTCATGCGCGTGCGGTACAGACGGAACACTTGGCGCACGTTGCTGATGATGTCGCGGATGGTCTTATTCTTCAGGGTTTTCGACAGCGTGCCCTGTATCCATTCCTGCAGGTCCAGATGATCGATCTGGTTGATCTGTGCCTTGCCCCAGCGCGGCCGCACATGTACCTCGGCCTTGTTGGCATACCCTCGGTAGCTCGACGCGGCAACGCTGTTGGCCTTGATCTTCAACCACAGGTCCAAGTAGTGGCCAAAGGTGTTTTCGACCAGCTTTGAGGAATTTGGAAAATGCCGGGCATAGTCAAAGGTGCCGGTCTGGATTTCGTAATCGATGATGCCGAGCAGGCGTTTGGCCTGGGCCACGGTGGCCGGCGTGTTGCCTCCGGGAATCGATTCCCGGCATTTCTCCCCGTTGTGTTGAAAGTAGATTCTCACGGAATTGCCGCGAGCTTCGACGCCACTCATGTAAACCCCTAACGCTGTACTCGTGTATCGACAGTCTGACGATCGGAAACAAAAAGGCCCGTTTCCGGGCCAAGTATCTGCAGGCGCATCTTCTAGTGGACGCGGTTATCGCTTGGGCGGGTGATGGCGCCGGTGGGCATTGAGTAACTGGCGCTGCCGGCTGCACTTGGCATGGTTGCCTTGCACCCGCCACTTGCCGCACAGGTCGCACACGCTGGTGTGGTCCAAGTTCCAGGGAAAGCGCCGCGCGGAGATTGCTGGGTCGTTAGACATGGCGTGAGTCACCCTGTGTTGCGGGAATGGCGAGCAGCCGAGTGACCACTGCCGCATCCGTTGCGCTCAACTCGCCTAGGGTACGGGCCATCTGGCTTAGGCTTTCCAGGCGCGTGCGTGATTCCGGGGTTTTGTGCACCAGGTAGCCGATGACGGCCGCGCCGATCAGCGCGGTGGCCACCAGGTGGCGCGCTGGTGTGGTAGCCTGCGTGCCGCTGCTGCTTAGGTTCTGTACTTGCATGTTTGAGTCCTCTGTAGTGGTCGGGTGTCGAGGAGCTGCAACTCCTCGACACTGTTTTTCAAAGGTCAGTCCTTTCGGGCCAGGTGAACCACCAGGCCGTCAAAATCCGGCAGGTGTTCGACACAGGACTGCCATTCCAGAACCTTCAAAATCTGTTGCCGGCTGCAGTCGTCGACCAGGATTTCGCGCTGGCCACCGGCGGCGCGGACTTCCAGGATCTGCAGCAAACCTTCTTCGCCATAGGCACCGGCCTGGATGATCGGCGCGCTTTCGCCGACAAACGCCAATCGATCCTGAACGGCCTGCAGTTTGTTGGTTTTGCCGTCGCCGGCGTTGCCCATAAACACTTGAACTTGCATCGGTGTAGCCTCCTTTTACGCTTTGAAGATCCAGCACTTGACCGTCGTCGGACGGCCCGGCGCCAGTGGGGTTTTGGCGTTCAGCGCCGCGCGTACCGCGCTGTGCACGGCCTTGTTGGCGTCCAGAAATTTGTGCGAACGGGATTCTTTGAGCAGGTCGCGCAGGGTCGCCACGTCGGCCAGCTTCTGTTTGTGTTCGGCGGCGCGTTCGCTGAATTCGTTGAGGTTGATCGCGATGACGCCAGGGTCGCTGCTGTGGTCGACCACCGGGTCTTCGCTGAGCGATTGCAGGTAGTCGTACACCTCCCAAAACTCGGCCACCGCCGGATGGTCGGAGCTGATCGAAGCCTGGCGTTCGATGGCCATGCGCACGATCTGGCGCTGGGTGGCGGCAACCTGGGGTTCGTCCAGTTTCAGGACCAGGCGCAGGGCATCGAGCAGCGACAGCAGCTGCGCATGGTTCTTGCTGATTCGCTCGACGCGGATGTACCCACGCAGGTCGTACCCGCAACTGCTGCAGTTGCCTTGTTCGTTGGGATACTCCGTACCGCAGGCAAAGCAGTGGGTGTGCAGGCGGCGCAGTCTGGCTTCGTGTTCGGGCATGCGTTGGGCGAACAGCTCGAGCACAGCTGATTCCTTACCGACGGCCCGAATCAGGAAGTGGCTCAGCGTGCCGCCGTCCAAGGCGTTCAGCTTGTCCGCTGCAGCGCGGCTTTGCGGTGTCACTGTCGGCCGGATGAAATGCAGCTTGACGATCCGAGTCATGATCGCCTCATGGGCGACCACGGCCGCGTTCTGGCTGATGGCGATCGTCCCGCGAAACGGCGGTTCGTAGGTTTCGTTGCCGGCGGTCTTCACACCCTTGGTGGCCAGCGTGCCCCCGCCGTAGAAGTCTTTGAGCTCGTCCCATTCGAAGGTCTTGGCGTGGGATCGATCATCGCCGTGGCGATCGGCTTCCAGAAACACCACCGGCATGCCCGACACCTGGCCCATCAACCGCGAGCGACCGGCTTTCGTCGACTTCATTGGGTCAAAGCCTTCGTAGCCTTCACGGCCGAGCAGTTTCCACAGCAGGTTGAGCAGGGTGGTCTTGCCGGCGCCGGCCTCGCCGGTGGCTTCCAGAAACGGAAACGACTGGTAGCGTGCACGGATCTGCTCGCAGAACAATGAGCCGAAAAAGAACACCAGTGCCACCAGGCCCTGGGCACCGAAGCAGGTCCACAGCAGCGGCAGCCAGGCTTCATTGAAGTCCTTACCATCGCGCTGTAGTTTGATTGGGACGCCTTTTTGCAGCGTCTTCAGACGCAGCTTGCCGAACTCGAAATAGTCCTCGCTGTTGACCTTGTAGGTCGTGCCATCCTTGATCGCCAAGTCGCCATAGACGTAGCAGCCGTATTCCTTGCTGTAGCCCACGTAGTCGATCGTCGACACGGTTTTGATGCCGAACAGTTGGTCCTTCATCAGCTTGTCCAGCTGCTGACCGCTGCCGGTATACATGGCACCGGCTGCCATCCCGAGCAGGCGTTTTTTGAATTCACTGGCCGCTGACAACTGCCCGCTGGTGAAGGTGTTCTTCACGCTTTCGGAGTCGTGCGGGAAATCGACGCGCAGGTAATACCAGGACTCGTCCGTCACTTCGTTGCGCTGGAAATACAGGGCTTGCGGGTAGCAGTTGGCAATCTCGACTACGCTGCCCGATTGCTGCAGCGCTTTCTCGCGCTGCTGTGCCTGGTTGAGCAACTGATCGTCGTGATTCTCGCTGTCCTCGATGTCTTGCATCGCCCGGTTGAATTTCTCCATGTCCAACTTGAACCAGTACAGGCGACTACCGAAGCCCAGGTGGAATTCACCACGCTTGTTCCAGTCGTACATGAGCAACGCTTTTTCGGCCGCGCTTTCGGCAAGCAGCAGGGCGCCCAGGTGACGCGCCTGTTTCAAATCAGCCGCGATCTGGTCGGCGCGTTGGCTCTCGTCTTCGATGAAACTCCAGCGCTGATGCAGATCGTTCCAGTCGGTCTTGCGGCCGTCACGCAAAGGGATCTGCGCCGCCTCACAGACGAACCCCAGCGCTCGCGCCTGCTTCGCCCAGCGTTTGGTGTAGGCGTGGGCGCCCGACTCGTTGTCGAGCGCCCAGACCAGCTTGGGCAACCTGCCGTCGCGGTCACGGGCGAGGGCTCGCAGTGATTCTTCAGGGAATGCATTCGAGGACATGGCCGACACCGCGACGATGTCGTTGTGCACCAGGGCGATCGCGTCAAAGATGCCCTCGACAATCCAGACTTCTTTCGCTTCCAACAGGTCCACGCACGGCGGGCACCACCAGACGCCGCGATAGCTGTCCTTGGATTTGAACCGGGCTTTCATCTTGCCGAAGCGATGCGGCCGATCGATCAGGCGTTCCCACCAGCCGCCTTTGTCCAACGCGAAGCGCACGGTTGCGCTGCCGGCGTTGTGCTCTGGGGAGTAAAAGCTTTCCTGGGTGAACCAGCCCTGGATCAGCTCGATGCGAAAGCCCCGGGCAAACTCAAGGTAGGCCCGGGCGGTGGCATTGGGGTGTTGGTCGGTGGCCGGCGCACGCTTGCTCCAGTCTTCGAACAGGTCTTCGTACAGCTCCTTCACGTGCAGGGTATGCGCGCATTTTTCAGGTCTGCCGCAGATCACCAACCACGGAGCATCAAAACGGGTGTACAGCGTTTTCTGACGGCACTTGGGGCAGGTGCCGCCGCGCATGTAGTCAGCATTTGCCCGTTGCTTGAGCCCGTAATCGGATTTCAGGCGTTCGATCACGTCGCTGCGCAGTTGCTCTTTCATGGTTACTTCGCTTTCTTGAGGCAGAGGGAGAGGGCGCCGATCAGATGTTTCTGAGCAGCCATCACGGGGCAGTTGGCGAGAATTGACCCGTGGCGCAGACCATCGGGAATCAGGCGGAACTGGTCTGCGTACCAGAGTTCGTTGAAGCTGAGACGGTACTGCTCGCGCAGGTTGGCCAAGAGCGCTTGAGCCTCTACAGGCGTCAGTTTTGCGTTGATGTTCAGGGCGTTTTCCATCGTCAAACCTCAATTTCGGGCGCAGCTCACCCAAACCCACGGCAATGGGGATCGGGGATTTTGTTGGTTAGGTGTTAGGAAGCGGTGATGCGAAAGCGCCCGTTATCGGGAGCAATGAGGATGCGTTCGTAGATCAGGCTGACTGGGATTGCCCAGGCGTTGCCGGTGGCGGTATCGAAAATCACGGTGTGCGTTGATGTGCTGTTGATGACATCCAGTCGCTGCCGATCGCCGACCGCTGCCATTTCACTGTTGGCCAGATGCACCAGCCGTTCGGCGTGCTGCATTGTGGCGTTGTAATCCGTCACAAGGTGCTGAACAGCGCGTTTGAACAGTTGCTGGTCGTCGCCCAGATGTTCGCACTGATGACGCTCAAGAAAAGAAAAGGCCGCGGTTTTGAGCATGTCCTGATATTCCTGTACGGCCGGCAGATTGTTCATTGGCTTTTCCCCGGTTTGGCACGGTACAAGTCGATAGCGGCCAGCACTTCGGCGTGTCGTGCGGCCATGTGGAGGTTGTGTGCGGCAAGGATGTGTTCGGCTTCTTCCACGCTGATAGAGCCGTCTTCCAGTGCTTGGGCTATCGCCTGGTCAACGCAACCGCGCTTTGCCGATACCTGCACCGATCGAGCATACAGTTCGACGTTGTCCAGTTTCTCCGGGTCGGCGACGGCTACAAACAAGCCGCCATACATCTGCGCCACGTAGTTCGGAAAGTGGTGGGTGCCGCTGGCTTGCTCCAGCATGTAAATCTGCAAATCCGTCAATGGACTGCAGCCGGCATTCTCGTAGGCGTGGTTGTCGAATTTTTTGACTTTCATTCCCAAGCGAGCTGCTGCGCCTTCGCGTCCCTCGGGAAAGCTGCGAATGATCTCGCGCATCGCTTCCTTGCGTGTCTCTAGAACAAGGCTTTTCATCTTCTACTGTTCCCTGTTGGTCCGTACCGTTACTGTTCGATTACGCCGTCTTTGATCCCGAGTAGTACGGCGGCGCGATGTGCCTCTCCCCGGCGACAATGGCTCTGGCCACTCAGCACCGCATAAACGGTGCTGGGGTTTAGTCCGTGCAATTTCGCGAAGTCTTTCGCTGATTGACCTCGCTTCTCCAAGCCCTGTCTTGCTTGCTGGCGGGCTTGATCGTTGATGTTTGTGTTCGGCATAGTGCAATTCCGTGCATTTTCATGTGTCGGGAATGCAGAATGATGCACATAAGTGCATTTGTAAACATCGGGAATGAAAAATTTTGCACGATTCTGAAAGCATCGGCTCGCGATTGCGGGAAGAGAGAAAGAAAAGCGGGCTGACTCAGGATCAGGTTGCCGAGGTTCTTGGTATTTCGAAACGCACCCAAGCTAACTACGAAGCAGGCAGCAGCGATGCCCCGGCGTGGTATCTGAGTAAGGTTATGCGCGAGCCAGGTTTTGACGTGCATTACATCCTGAGCGGTCAGCACACGACAGCTACGGAAGCTTCGCTTTCCGAAGTTGAGAATCTGCTTGTGACGCAATACAGAACCATCACGCCAGGTGATCAAGAAGCAATCCGCCGATTTCTGAAAGCGATGGCGGACGACGCTGCCCGTCAGAAGAATTAACTCGCAACATAACCTTGTATGACATTGGTCGCCCCCGCGTTCTAAAGCCGACGCTCATCCCGTCAATGCTGATTCAGCCATGCACTTTATGGAGTAGTCAGCATGTTGGATCGCATCAAAAAAGAACCTCTTTGCTTGGGATTTGCCGAGTTCGAATGGCACAACTTGAGCAAAGCGGAACGCCGCCTCATTGGCCTATACCGGTCATTGAGTGAAAAGGAGCAAGGTCAGCTTCGTCGGCTATCTGAAATTCTTGCCATCAATCCTGAAGAGTCAGCCAACAGCTGATGTCTTGATCGCCGACGTTTCGGTGTCGGCGATTGACCTGTCACGCAACTGCCTGCGCCCCGAGCTGCTCGAACAATTCCCGCTGTTTCGCCCTGGGCATTTCCCGAAGACGATCAAATAGCAATCGGTCAAAGGTTTGCGCTGATGGACTCAGCGTGTGGGAAAACGTCAAATGGGCTACCCATGTATGCCCGCACTGGACGTCCAGGCACTGGCAATAGAGCGTCACGAAATCTGGCGATTGCGGCTTGCTATCCCGGATTAATCCCTTGTTTCCACACTTACATGTCACTCGCATATGTCCCTCCCCAGGGGCAGCTGATCGCCACCATACTGCCACAATTCGTAGTGGTAATCTCTCCGAAAGGTTTTTCATGTAGTGGTATCCACTACATCTGGCGCAGTTTTCCAGCTAAAGCGCCTGTCTTCGCGTAACCGGTAATTGAGCTGATCGAACAGCTGGCAAATCGGTCGAATCTCGTTGCTGGTGTACACGCGATCGATCTTTTCAATGTCGCCAAATCCGCCGGTGTTTTCCGGGATGATGCCGGCCAGCGCAGGGTTCATTCGCCAGGCTGCAATGACGTCGTTCCGGGTGATGTTCTTCACCTTCTCCAGTTCGTCTTTCGCCTGAAAGTCACCCACGGGAATGATCTGAATCGCGTTCTCTTTGCCATTGGGGATGTTGACGAACATCGATCGGAAGTTGCCCACGCCCTTGCTCGCGCTGATCTGGGCGCGCAGTTCTTCTTCGTCCTCTTCCGTCAGATCGGGATCGTTGGTGTAGAAGATGTAGCCGGCGTGCGCGCCGTTGCTGTAGTAGCGCCGGCGGAAGAGGGTAGCGGCCTCATTCAGCAGCAGCGCCTGCAGGCCGCCCAGATAGTCTGGAATCCCGTAAATGTTCTGTTCCACGTCGTAGTCCAGAACGTGGGAGATTTCGTGCGCCTCGAACTCCATCTCCTTATTGTCGGGGAGCAGCATCACGAAGCCGCCGTCGACCTTCACGCGCATGTTGATCGCTGGCAGGTGCTGCAACTCCAGCACTTGGCCGAATGCGTTGGTGTCGTTGTAGAAGTACGCTTCGCCGAACACCATGTAGTCCAGGCCGGCGCGCCCCATCGTCTCTGTGCTGCAGCCAGCCGAGGCGATGAACTCACGCAGCAGCAGGTTGCGCTTGAACTTCGGAATGGCGCCGTGGTGCGCGTTGGCGCGCAATAGCTTGGCCAGACCAGCCCGGGACACTGGCGGCTTGTAGATCTTGCCGTCGTCGCTGGGAAACACGCCCACGTACTCGCCGATATTGCCGGACAGAACCTGCTCCGGCTCCCCGAACGTAAACGAGCGCATCGGCTGCTGCTGTGGTTGGGCTACGTGGTGCTTTCTGCGTTTGCGGTTGGCCATGGCTGCTCTGGTTGCTCGTGACGTAGCGGCTACGGCGCCGCTTGTTGGTGTTCAAAGGTTCGTTGGACAGGGCGTGCATCACCGCCCAGGCAATGTCGGCGTGGCCGGTGGCCTCGGTGCGGGATGCGCTGTAAGTGATCTGGCCGCTGTTGGTGGCGCCGCGCTTGATGGTCAGGAAGGCCTGGGCGATATCCGTCCATCCGGCATCCCACTCAATGCGACTGCCTTGAATCGTGTCCTGGGCTTTGAGCACCAGGGCGTTTTTCGCTTCCAGGCTGTAGTGAATCGGTGTCGCCTTGGCGTAGAAGTCGCGCACCAGGTCGAAAACGCCGTAACCCACGCCGGTGACATCGATGCCGATGTGCTGCACGTTAAAGCGCTCGGTCAGCTTCTTGACCTGCGCGGCCTGGTAGGTGAACGAATGGCCCCGCCAGCTGTGCTTCTCCAGGATCCGGAACTTCGCCCCGGGTTCGAGCGGCGGCGCAATGACCACGCAGGTGGCGTCGTCGCGAGTGCGGCTCGGGTCGTACCCCAGCCAGACCGGGCTGTTGCCGAACGGGCGATCCAGATCCGGGTTGTAGTCCTCCCACAACGACAGATCCGAGTAGCAGCGCTCCAGATCCTTGAGACTGAACGCGCTTTGAGTGCTGTCGATGAATTTGCAGTAGAACAGCTGCTGGAATTTGTCCTCGTCGTACTCCAGCTGCAGCTGCTCGAGGTCGAACAGATCGCAGCCGCCGGCGATCGCATCGTCCAGGGTGATCGTCTTGCGCCACTGGCCGTCCGGGCACAGCGCGCCCTGCGTGTAAGCCGCTTCACTCGGCCACACGCCGCCGGCTTTCTTGCCGCGCTTGCTGTTGCGGAACTCTTCGCCCGACCAAAACGGGTACGCCTGGTGCGATACGGCGCTGGGCGTCGAGAAATAGGTTTTGCGCCATTTCTTGTGGGTGCCCATGGCGCTGGCGACGGTGCTGAGCTTTTCGAAGTCGCGAATCCAGAAATATTCATCCACGTAGACGTGGCCGTGATACCCCTGGGCTGTGCTGCTGTTGGTGCTGAGAAAGCGCAGCTCGGCGCCGTTGCTGAGGGTGATCGGGTTGCCGGTCAGTTCAATGCCGAACCACTGCTGGGCAAACTGGATGATGTAGCTGCGGAAGATCTCGGACTGCGATCGGCTGGCTGACAGAAACACCTGGTTGTCACCGCTTAACACGGCGTCCATGAACGCTTCGCCGGCGAAGTAGTAGGTCAGACCGACCTGACGGCTCTTGAGGATGTTCCGGATACGGCGGGTCAGCGGGTTCTGTTTCGCCTCGAACAGCTCTTTCTGGTAGCCGTACATTTTCGAGATGAACTTATCCAGGAAGTCCACTTCGGTCAGGCCGCTGATGTCGTTCTTCGCCTTCTTTTCGCGCTTCTTGCCGCCGCCCTCGCCACGCTCACGGCGTTGACCAGGCTGACGCTCGGAAGGCTCGTCCGGACGATCTGATGGCGCTGCCGGCGCAGGTTTGGCCGCGAGCTTTTTCAGACGCTCCAGCAGGCTCGTCAGCCGCTCCAATTCTTTCAGCTCGGCGTCCGTCAGAGGATCGACCTTCTCCAGAATTAGGGTGATCCGCCGGTTGACGGCGCTCAACGGTTCTTCGTCCGTCAGCATCTCGTCCCAGCCGCCTTGGCGGATCCAGTAGTAGACGATTCGGATGTTGGGCAGCTTCAAATGCGCCTGGATTTCCTTCACCGAACAGCGGCGCAGGTAGAGGCGTTTTGCGGCTTCTTTGACTTCGGTCGGGTAGTTCATGGGCCGCAGTCTATGCGGCGAAAACGCCGGAAACGCGAGCTGAAAGGAGGCGTTATTCGTAGAGTTTTTTTCTACGAATCGTGCCGAAGCAAAGCGTTTGTTTGGGGGATTTCGGCTCCCTATCGTGGCGGCTCATTCAACGATTGAGCGCAGTTATTACTCATGCCCCGTTCCCTTGTCTCCTACTGGAAACGTGTTGCCACCAGCGGCCCGACCGTCGATGGCCGCGAGATCCTTCCCCAGGAACTGCGCGACATCGCCGAGACCTACACACCTGCCAAGTACACGGCGGTGATCTGGTGCGACCACGAACGCTGGCCAGGTTCGCACGGCACCGTGTTCGCTGTGCGTTTGGTGGAAGAGGGCGAGGATCTGGAGCCTGGTCAAATCGCACTGGAAGCGCAGCTAAAGCCGAACGACCGCCTTCTGTACCTCAACGACCAAGGCCAGAAGCTGTTCAGTAGCATCGAGATCACCCCGAATTTCGCCGGCAGCGGCAAAGCCTATCTGACCGGTCTGGCGGTGACTGATTCGCCGGCGAGCCTCGGTACGCAAGAGCTGTATTTCTCCAATCGCACCAGCCGCGCCGCGTACTACGCAGCCTCGCAAGAACTCGGCCCCCTGCGTGAAACCGAGCCGCAGGGCGAGATCGGGCGCCTGGCCGCCATGTTTACCCGCCTGTTCAAGCGTTTCGGCATTGAAGACACGCCCACCGAAACCACTCCGCAAACCCCAACCGAGAGCAACCCCCCAATGGATGAAGCTACCGCAACGGCCTTGAAAGCCCTGCTGGCCCAGCTGCTGGTCGTCGCTGCCGGCATTCAGGCCGTGATCGAGCCTGCAGCCGAAGACGCACCGGAACCCGATCAAGCCCCGATCGATGACGTCAGCACGGCTGTCGACGAGATCGTCACCACTGCCGAGGAAGAGCGCGAATTCAAGCGCAACGGCAGCGGCAACAAGGCAGTGCTTGCAGCGCTGAGCAGCCTGCAGAAGCAGTTCACTGCGCTGCAGAACACCTCCACCGGACGTCAGTTGCCGCGCAATTCCGGCCCGACTGACAAGTCCAAAGCGCGGGTACTCTGACCATGGCTCGTTCCCTGAGCGCCTACGGCGCCAAGATGTACGCCGAAATGCAGCTGGCGATCGCCGAGACTTACGGTGTCGAGCTGGCCAGCAAGATGTTCTCTGTCGAACCGTCGATTGCCCAGGAACTGAACGAGGCTATCACCGCCAAGTCGGACTTCCTGCAACGCATTAACGTCCTGCCCGTGACCGAGATCAAGGGCGAAAAGGTGTTCCTTGGCGTTTCTGGCCCGGTGACTGGCCGCACCAATACCAAGACCACCGACCGCGAGGCGAAGGACGCTTCGGCGCTGGATAACAGCACCTACGAACTGTCGTCGACCGAATCGGACGTTGGTTTGCCTTACGCGAAGATTGATGCCTGGGCCAAATTCCCGGACTTCCATCAGAAGTACTCGGCTGCCGTGCAGAAACAGATCGCCCTCGATCGCATCATGGTCGGCTTCCACGGCACCCACGCCGCTGCGCAGACCGACATCGCAGCCTATCCAATGCTGCAGGACGTGAACAAAGGCTGGCTGCAGCAGCTGCGCAAGCAGGCACCGCAGCAGGTACTCAAGGAAGGCAAGACACCTGGCAAGGTCACCATGGGGCCGGGGGGCGATTACGAAAACCTCGACGCCCTGGTGCATGACACCAAGCAAATGGTGGACGAGCGTTTGCGCGACGGCGGCGACCTGGTGGCGATCATCGGTTCCGACCTGTTGGCCGCTGACAAGGCGAAGCTGTACGCCAAGCAGGGCGACACCCCGACCGAAAAAGAGCGCATCGAGGACGCTCAGGTGATTGCCACCTACGGCGGTCTGCCGAGCTTTAGCGTGCCGTTCTTCCCGGTCAACGGCGTGCTGGTCACCAGCTGGGACAACCTGTCGATTTACTTCCAGGACTCCAGCTGGCGCAAGCAAACCGTGGACAACCCGAAACGCTCCCGCGTCGAGGATTACAACAGCCGCAACGAGGGCTACGTGATCGAGCAGCTGGAAAAGATCGCGCTGACCGAAAACGTGGAGCTGGTGAAGTGAGCCTGGCCCTTGCCCACAAGCGCCGCATTCTGGCTTTGGGAAGCGCTGCAGTGATCGCTGCTGCAGCGGCACCGCTGGCGTATTCGCCGGCGGAAGCCCTGAGCAGTCCGGCCAATGCCAAAAAGCATCTGCAGCTGCAGGAAGCGGCAATGGCGCAAGACCTGGAGCGCCTGAGCGCGATCAAGGGGCTGGCCGGGCGTCAGGCACTCAAACGTGAGGAACTGCTGCCCAAGTACCAGGACTTTATTCAGCGCTACATGGATTCGGGTCTGGTGATGCCAAATCCCATCTTGGTGCAGGTGATGGTCTGGCTGTTCGACACCGAGCAGTTCGAAGACGGCCTGGTGCTGGCGGACTTTGCGATCGAGCAGGGTCAGGAAATGCCGGAGCGCTTCAAGCGTCGCGACGTGCAGACCTTTGTCGCGGATGCAGTGATTGATTGGGCCTACGCCGAATACAACGCCCAGCGCAGCCCGGAGCCTTACCTGTCCAACCTGCTGCCGCGTGTCGACGGTGAGTGGGATCTGATCGAGCAGATCCCGAGCAAGTACCACAAGTTGATTGGCATGCGAGCAATGGAGGCCGAGCAGTGGGAAACCGCGCTTGAGCACCTGGAGCGCTCCACCGAGCTGTACGCGAAAGCCGGCAACGAGACGCGGATCAAGAAGTGTCGCATCGCCTTGGCCAAACAAGCCCCCGCCGTCACTGGCGCCCAATAACCGACTACCCCCCCCCAGCGGGGAACTGTGGACGTGTGTCTGCCATTTATGGCCAGCCCCACGAAAAACAGTCTCCCCGCCCTAATTCGAGCGGTCAGCAATGAGCTTTTCCGGGAAACCCACCACCTTTGTGGAACAGATCATCGAGAACGACGGCTTCTGGCCGGATCTCTCCGTGTCCGAATTCCAGAAGGGTTACCGCCTGCCGGCGGAATTCCTGGGCGACCTGCTGACCGACGCTCTGAGCATCGCCATGGCCGAGGTCAACGATGACCTGGCCAAGCTCAAAACCAGCTGGCTGGCGACGGGCATTGTGACCGTGGAAAAAGCCGATCCGATGCTGCTGCCGGAACGTGCCTGGAAAGCGAAGTTGTACAAGCGCGCTGTTTACTGCCGCGCCAAGGCCAGCGCCCTGCAGCAGTTCGCCACCGTGACCCGACGTGAGAGTGCTGAGAACACCGGCAAGGAGGCGCCGGAGCGTGAAGACACCTTTCTCGCGTTCAGTCAGCAGGCTGTGCGCGCCCTGCAGGGCCGTGGCCGCATCACGGCGGCGCTGCTATGACCAAGCTGCAAGGACTGACCACCTACCTTTTGGAACGCCGCCTGGTTGCGCCTGAACAGCTCGACAGCTTCACCGAGCAGGTAAAGCTTTCGCTGATCTGGAAACCCGACGTCGGCGGCATGCACTTCGCGGATATGCGCTATCGCGCCGCGATTGTGCTTGAGCGCTTTGCCGATCATCCGGCACGTCTGATGGCCCTGATAGGCAGTTGGCTGGAAAACCACGACGGTGATCGCGACCGCCACGAACTGCCGGCGCCGGAATTCGCCGTGGAGCCGTTGGACAGCGACCTGTTCGATGTGGAAGTCACGCTGGAATTCGTCGAGCCGCAGTACCTGTCCGAAGATCCTGCAGGCGAGATTGAGGCCTTCGGCAAGACCTGGGCGTTTGTCCCCTTTGATCTGTGGATAGCCGAGCGCGGCGAGGTGGCCACCGATGGCCGGTCGTAGCACTTTCGAACTCGACGTGCGCGGTCGCCTCGGCGTGCGCGAGCAACTGGCCTTGTTGAGCCTGCCGCCGCAACTGCGCCGCCGGCTCTTGAACCAGGTCACCAAGCGCGTGCGGACGATGAGCCGCAAGCGTGTGCGTGAACAGCGGAATCTGGACGGCTCGCCGTTCGCCCCGCGCAAGGGAGACGGCAAAGGCAAAAAGAAGATGGAAGCCGGCCTGGCCAAGTTGATGGTGGTCACCCGTGTGACCCCTGACGAAGCGGAACTGGGTTGGAAAAACGGCCTGACCCGGTGGGTCGCTGCCCAGCAACACAACGGTGCAAGCGAACGCCGCACGGCCGCGCAGATGCGCCGCTGGAACAAGACCCCTCCGGGATTGGCTGCGACCGACAAACAGGCCAAGCGTCTGCGTCGGTTGGGCTTCCGTGTGCGCCAAGCGGGAAAAAAGACGCTGGCCCGGCCGTCCGTGGCGTGGATTCAGGAACACGTGAACTACGCCCAGGCCGGGCTGCTGATCCGTGTCCTGGACGACCAGCGCAAGGAAAACACCGGCGCGCAAAGCTGGGAAATCACCCTGCCGAAACGCCAGTTCATCGGCGCCGAAACTGAACGCGACACCAACCTCCTGATTAACCAGGTGTTGGAACAAATCCTTACTTCAACCCGCTAACGAGGCACTGAATGGCACTCGGTCAAGTCACCGTCGACAATCTCAATCTGGGCCAGGGGCCGGTGACTGAGATTGAGCGTTATTTTCTTTTCATCGGCCCGGCCGGCAAGAACGTCGGCCAGTTCATCCCCCTGAACACTGACAGCGATCTGGACGCCGCCCTGGGCGTTCCAGCTAGCGACCTGAAAACCCAAATCACCGCTGCCCGTCTCAATGGCGGTCAGCGCTGGGCGTGCGTGGCGGCTCCGATCGCCGCCGAGGCCGACTGGCTCAGCGCGCTGGAAAAAGCACAGCAGCAAGGCTATTCCGTGGAATCCGTGGTGATTACCAAACCGGTGACCACTGCTGCCGAAATATCGGCCATGGATGATGCCGCCGTTGCGCTCAACAACACCTACGGGCGCCGTGTATTCGTCATGGCCTCCGCTGCCGGAGTAACCGCCGACCAGACCTGGGCGCAGTACGTGAGTGAGCGTAAAGCGCTGCTGGCCAACCTGGCGGCGCCGCGTGTCCTGGTCGTTCCACAACTGCACGGCAACGACCTGGGCGTACTCGCCGGTCGCTTGGCGAACGCCTCCGTGAGCATTGCCGACAGCCCGATGCGTGTGGCCACCGGTGCCGTGCAAGGCCTTGGCCCGGTGCCGGTAGATGGCGACAAGATCCCGCTGCCCTCGGCTGTGCGTTCCGAACTGGATCGAGCGCGCTACTCGGTTTCGCAGACCTACCCAGATTACCCCGGCGTGTACTGGGGTGACGGCAACATGCTGGACGCCCCCGGCAGTGACTTTCAGGTCGTGGAATACCTGCGCATCACCGACAAAGCCGCTCGCCAGATCCGTGCGCTGCTCATCCGCCGTGTGGCCGATCGCCGCTTGAACAACACGCCCAACAGCATGGCGGTTAACACCAACCAGTTGATGGCGCCGCTGCGCGCCATGGCCAAGTCCGTCACGTTCGCTGGCCAGGTATTCCCCGGCGACATCGAGCCGCCGAAAGACGGCGACCTGGTGCTGACCTGGTTGAGCAAAACCAAGGTGGTCGCCTACTTCAAGCTCAAACCCCTCAACTGCCCGAAAGACCTGACGGCGAACATCGCCCTGGATCTTTCCACCGACAAAACGGAGTAACGCCCCATGGCAAAAATTGGCGGCAAGAACTTTGACGTGAGCCTGGGCGACATCGCACTGCACGTCGAGAACTGCACCCTGGACATCACCGACAACTCGGCCGTGGCCCAAACCCGTGGCGTGCCGGACGGCTATGTGGAAGGCGACGTCGCCGCTGCCGGCGAACTGGAGCTGGATAGCGCCAACTTTCAACTGCTGATCGACGCGGCACGCGCGGCCGGGAGCTTTCGCGAACTCAAGCCATTTGATGCGGTGTTCTTCGCCAAAGCAGGTGGCGACGAGGAACTGCGTGTGGAGGCCTTCGGCTGCAAGGTGAAGGTCTCCAGCCTGCTGGCGATCGACCCGAAGGGCGGCGAAAAGACCAAGCACAAGGTGCCGTTCGACGTCACCAGTCCGGATTTCATCCACATCAACGGTGTGCCGTACCTCGCCGCCGCTGAGATTGAAGGTATTCGCTGATGGTGGATTGGTTCGACCGCGCCCAGGAGCTGGAGCAGCGCCAACGTGACCAGGCGATCGAGGCCCAGTTGCTCAAGCCTGTGCCGGTCGGGCCAAGCCTGACCCATTGCCTGGACTGCGACAAAGAGATCCCGTCGGCGCGCCAGGCGCTGGGCGGCAAGACGCGATGCGTCCCGTGCCAGACGGACTTTGAGAAGAGTAAACGCTGATGACCACTGAAACTTCGCGTCTGGGAACGCTGGAGCGGCAACTTGCCGTGATAGAGCACCGCATGAACGAGTTTGAAGGTCGTCACGACACCGTGCCGACTCGCGTGACCAAGCTTGAGCAGCAATTCGAAAACATGACTGGCCAGCTCAAGGAACTGAACAAGGGACAGCAGGCGTTGACCCTTGCGGTCAACGTGATCGGGTCGAAGGTCGGGCGCTTGCTGACCATCCTGACGCTGGTTGGCGCCGTGCTGCAGATGGTCGTGCCGGCACTGTTGCGTGTGTGGTTCCCATGAGCCTGCGCGGGCGGATAGCCGCCGGTTTGATCGCGCTGGCCAGCACGCCGTTGGTGATTTTCCTGGGCACCTGGGAAGGCAACGGCCAAAACACCGTTTATGCGGACAAGCTCGCCGGCGGACTGCCCACGGTTTGCAAAGGCATCACCCGGTTTACCAGCCCGTACCCGGTCGTCGTCGGCGACTACTGGTCGCCCGCCAAGTGCGCCGAGGTGGAGCAACTGGTGATCCGCAAAACGCAGCTGCAGCTGGCCGAGTGCATCACCAACCCGAACGTGGGCCAGAACACGTTCGACGCCCTGACCAGTCACGGTCACAACTTCGGCGTGACCAGCACCTGCGCCAGTCGAGCGGTCGCGCTTATCAACGCCGGTCGCATCGCCGAGGGCTGCAAAGCCCTGGCATGGGCACCGGACGGCAAAACGCCGGTGTGGGCCTTTGTGACGGATGCCAAGGGCCAGAAGCGCTTTGTGCCGGGTCTGCACAACCGCCGGCTGGCCGAATCCCGGCTGTGTGCAGAGGGCTTTTGATGCTGCGCGAAGCCTTGTTCCTGGTCGTGCTGTGCCTTGTTGCCTGGATCAGTTTCGACGCGCTCGAAGGCCAGCGCGACGAAGCCAGGCGCGAGCGCGACAGCGCGAAGTGGGAAGCCAGCGGCCTGCGGGAAGCGGCACGCATCAGCGGCGAAATACTCGCCGAGCGGGATGCGATCGACCAGCGAAACACCAAGGAATTGACCGATGCACGCATTGAAAACGAACGCCTGCGCCGCGCTGTTGGCGATGGCACTGGTCGGTTGTACGTCAGCGCCACCTGTCCCGCTTCCGGATCTTTGTCCGCCACCGCCGGCACCGCCCGCGTGGCTGATGCAGGCCGCGCCCAACTCGCAGCAAACGCTCGACCGGATTATTTCACCCTCCGAGATCAACTCGCCCAAAGCCGGCAAATGATCGTCGGACTGCAGCAATACGTCCGTGGCGTGTGCCAGCGATCGCCAGCGCACCAGGACACCACTTTCCCTAACCTCAACAAGAGCGATACCCCATGAGCCAACAAAACACCGAAATCACCCTGGAAGTCGGCGAAAACGAGTTCACGTTCAATCTGACGCCTGCGGACGTGACCAAGTACTTCAACGCCCTGACCCAAACCAACAAGGTCGCCCCAGGCAACAACCTGTTGATGACCACCGTCAAGCAAGAGGAAAAGGCCACGCTGAAACCGCTGCTGGCCAACCCGGTGATGGTGATGCAGATCGCCGGTGCGCTGCTGGAGGAATACGCACCGAATGTTGAGGTGATCGTAAAAAAGCGCTCGAGCACGCTGAGCGCCTAAGCGAAAACGGCCTGGGCCAGTTGATGGCCCTGACGAACCGCTGGCTTCCTGGTGCCGAACCCACGCCCGAGGCGATGGGGACGGCCAAGTGGCTTGAAGACGAATACTGGAGACGCATGGAATTTGCCGTGGCTAACGGCATCGCCCTTGCGCTGAACGGGTAACGACATTGGCAGACCGTAGCGCCAGCCTGGCTTTCATTCTCAGCTTGCAGGATAAGGTCACCGCGCCCCTGGGCAAGGTGAAAATGGGCTTTTCCGAGCTTGCCGATCAGAGCGAAAAGCACATCAAGACGATCGGCTTGGGCTTTGCTGGGCTGACGGCGGGTGTGGTTGCGATTCAGCAATCCATGGAACCGGCGCTGGAGGTCAACCGCGCCCTGGGCGATGTCCGATCGCTGGGCGTGGCCGAGGATGCGCTGTCGGCACTCAACAGCAAATCGCTGGAGTTCGCGGTGAATTACGGTGAGAACGCCAAGGACTTTGTGGCCTCGGCGTATCTGATCGAGGGCGCCATCAAGGGCCTTGTCGGCAACCAGCTCGCCGTGTTCACCAACACCAGCAACCTGCTGGCCAAGGCCACCAAGACCGACGCCGAAACCATGGGCGAATACGTCGGTACCCTCTACAACCTGCAGAAGTCCCAAGCCGATGCCATGGGCAAAGGCGCGTGGGTGGAAAAGCTCGGCGGTCAGACGGCGCTGGCGGTGCAGTTGTTCCGTACCAGCGGCGCGGCCATGAAAGACGCTTTCAAGGAGGCCGGCGCGATCGCTACGACCTCTGGCGTCGATCTGGCGGAGCAGATGGCGGTGATCGGCACACTGAGCAGCACCATGGAAGGCGGCGACGCCGGCGGACGCTACAAGGCGTTTTTCGAGAACATCGGAGCCGCCTCGGAAAAGCTCGGCATGAAGTTCACCGACCAGCAGGGCAAGGTGCTGCCGATGATGGCCATCCTGGACAAGCTCCAGGGCAAGTTCGGCGACCTGACCAGCGCCTCGGCCGGGGCCAAGCTGATGGAGGCTTTCGGCGGTGAAGGCGCCCAGGTGATCGGCGCACTGGCCAAGGACACCGATCGGTTGCGCAATGGCATCGAGCAGTTGGGCAAGGTGCGCGGCCTGGAGAACGCCGAGCAGATGGCCCGGGCCATGGTCGATCCCTGGCAGCAGTGGGCGTCCCTGGTCGAGGTCATGCGAACGGTGTTCGGGCAAGTGCTGATCCCGGTGCTGTCGCCGTTCATGACCAAGATGGTGGACATCGGCAAAACCCTGGTGCGCTGGACTCAGCTGTTCCCGAACATCACCCGCGTGATTGGCATCACCGCGTTGGCCATCATGGGCATCGTCGCCGCGATGTCGGCGCTGACCATGGTCTTGGGTATTGCCCGCATGACCTGGCTGGGCATGCTGACCGTCTGGAAAGTCGTTCAGTTGTTCAGCCTCCGCACGGTCGCCGTGTTCATCCTACAGAAGCTGGCAATCCTGGCTTACGTCGCCGTGATCTACACCCTGAGCGCCGGCCTGGCACTCATTCGCGGCGCAATGTTGCTGTGGCAGGGCGCGATTTGGCTGGTCAACGCGGCGCTGTTGGCCAACCCGGTGGTGTGGATCGTGGTCGGGATCGTCGCCCTGGTCGCGGTCATTGTCGCGGCCGTCTACTACTGGGACGAATGGACGTCGGCCCTGATGAACACCGCCGCGTTCCAGTTCGTCGCCGACAAGCTCCAGAAACTGTCCGACTGGTTTAACTCCATGGGTGGCTGGTCGGGCATGGCCAAGGCCGCTTGGGACAGCATCGTCGGCATTTTCACCAAGGCCGTTAACGGCGTGATCGAGCTGCTGAACAGCATCCCGGGCGTGAACATCGAGGCGCGTTTCGGCGGTATGCCCGAAGTGCCCGGCGTCGATGCCGCGACCAACGCCGCCGACACCGCCAACGCCGCGCAGAAAGCCCAGCAAACCATCAACGCGGCAATCCCCAGCCTTTCGCCCGCGCGCCCTGCAGCGGTGCCGCCCGGTGGCTTGCTGACCAGCATCCAGAACAACAACAGCAGCCAGAACAAGGGCACGCATGTGGAAAACGTGAACATTCACACCGGTAAGGCAATGACGCCGCTGGAGATGGAAAACATGGTCGCCATGGCGGTGGGCGGGTGAGCGAGTACGTGGATCTGTGGATCGTCGACAACGACCTGGTGCTGGATCCGTCGCACCAGCCGCTGCTGATTGATGACCGCGCCTGCATCGCCCAAGACATCGCGCACATGATCCGCGACAGCGGGCTACTGGTCGTGCTGGTGGCCGAGCGCGACCGCCTGCGTCAACGCGACTGCATCCAGCAGCTGGAGCTGCTGGTGGAGAACGACGAACGCCTGGTACCGGGCACGGCGCGCATCACTCAGCAGGAACCAGGTGTGTACCTGGTGACTGCCAAAACCATCAAATTCGGTTCAATTGAGGTAAGTCTGTGAGTCAGGTCGATTTTAAAAAGGTGATCGCTGACGCCGGCATTCCGACCACTGAAGCGGGGCTGAAGGCTGCGTGGGAAAAGGAAGTGGAAGCCCAGGGCGCCAAGGTGGCCAACACCAGCAGCTATTCGCCGTTCTGGCGGGTGATGACCGCGCTGGTGACCAAACCGGTGTTATGGCTGTTGGACTTTCTGTGTTTGACCGTGCTGCCGAACTTCTTTGTGAAAACGGCGGTGGACGCCTGGCTGGACATGCTCGCGTGGGCGGTCAACGTCGAGCGCAAGGGCGCCACCAAAGCCCGCGGTAAGTTGCTGTTCACCCGTGCGGTGCCTGACGGTGTGCTGCAGCTGGAAAAGGGCATTGTGGTGCAGTCAGCCGCGATCAACGGCAATGTCTATCAACTGGTCACCACGGCGCAGGCGACGTTTCAGCCCGGCCAGCTCCAGCGAGACGTTCCGGTGGAAGCGATCGAGGCCGGCAGCGGCTTCAACCTCGCCCCGGGTTACTACGCGATCCTGCCGGTGCCGATCCCCGGCATCGTCCAGGTGGTGAACAAAGACGGCTGGCTTGAATCACCAGGCGCGGATCCTGAACCAAACGAACAACTGCGTCTGCGCGTGCGCAACCAGTTCTCGGCGGTCAACCAGTGGCACACCGACGCGGTGTATCGCGCCATGATTTCCGCATTCCCCGGCGTGCGTCCGGACGGCGTTTACTTTGAGCATGGCGCACCACGTGGGCCGGGCAGTGCCAACGCCTATGTCCTGTTTGACGCGGGCGTGCCGGCGGTGACTTACCTGGAACAAATCAACGCGCATATCCGCGACCAGGGTAACCACGGCCACGGCGATGACCTGCTGGCCAAGATCATGCCGGAGGTGCCTGTGAGTGTGGTTATGTCGCTCTGGCCTCAACCGAACCTCAGTACCGCGCAGATCAACACGCTGAAAAATGAGGTTGAGCTATTCATTCGGGCAGCGTTTCGGGAAAGCACGCCGCGTGACTATCAGCCCACGCTGACTTATCCCCAGTCGCGCTTCAGCTTCAGCCGGTTGGCGGAAGAACTCCACCAGGAGTTTGCTGATATCGCATCGCTTCGTTTTGCCCCCGGGGTGGACATCATCAGCGGCCTGGATATCCCACGCCTTTCCTCGGTGACGGTGAATCTGCAATGAAAAAACTCAAACTGCCTTTCTGGCTCGGCGGTGCCGAGCTTTCGAAGCTCGTTGCCGCTGCCCAGGCATGGTGGGAAACCGTCACGGGCTGGCTGCGCTGGCCCTACTCGCAGATCGATCCCGACACCTGCCACATGAGCATCCTTGAGCTATGGGCGTGGCAGCGTGACGTCACGCGCTTTCAGGGTGAGCCGGAGTCGCTGTTCCGACTGCGGGTGAAACACGCCTTCGTCAACTCCGTGGACGCCGGCAGCACCGCCGGCATGAAGCGCATTTTTGAACGCCTCGGCGTGGGCTACGTGGAGATCGAGGAGCGCCAGCCCGACCGAGACTGGGACGTGGTGTTGCTCAAGTTCAGCAACGCCCAGCTGTCGTTAAACCCCGAGTTGCTGCGTGTGCTGATCCAGCAATACGGCCGCACCTGCCGGCGATACGACTTCGTGACCATCACCCCCGTGGGGCTGCAAATCGCCCTGATCGACTTCAACGACGACCAGCAAACGCTGGTCGCCAGCCTGTAGGAGCGCACCGTGAGCGCCAGTATTACCTTGGCCGGCGAAAGCCAGATTGCCCTGAAGCAAAGTCAGAAAAAGCCACTGATCATTACCCGGTTTATTTTTGCCAACGTGCCCGGGCTGAATCCCGAAACACCGGTGGATCGAGCGGCCGGCAAGCCATCTGCAGGCCAGATCGTTCAGGTCTATGACATCCCGGAGCAAAACGCCGGCTTCGTGAACCCCAACCAGGTGGTGTACAGCTGCCAACTGGGGTCGGACATCGGCGACTGGGACTTTAACTGGGTCGGCCTTGAGGACGCTGAAGGCGTGCTGTTCGCCGTGTCCTATGTGCCGCTCCAACAGAAGCGCAAGAACATCCCGCCGCAGCAGATCGGCAACAACGTCACCCGCAACTTTCTGGTGGCCTTTGACGGTGCGATGCAACTGACGGGTGTGAAGATCGACGCCAGCACCTGGCAGCATGACTTCACGGTGCGCCTTGCCGGCATAGATGAGCGTGAGCGCCTGAGCAATCGGGAGATGTACGGCCGCGCCTGCTTTTTCGGTAAAGCTCTGGCGTTCGCAAAGAGCGAAAACGGGTTCCAACTGAATGCCGGTACGGCCTACATCGAAGGCATTCGGGTGTTCATGTCAAAGCCCTGGCCATTCACCGGCGTTATTCCCGTTGGAACAATCACCCTCGACGTGTGCCTGGAACGGCAGTTGAACGATCGGGTGGCGACGTGGAAGGTCGTCTATGGAGAAAAGGGCGATTACACCGACGCGGCTGGCGTTCGCCATTACTGCGTGCCGCTCGCCTATTACGCCTCTGCGACAGAAATCTATGACGCGCGCCCAGCGGAGCCGATCGCCGGCGCGCTCATGCAGCATTTCGCGGCGCGCGATGGCGATTACGCGAACCTGCGCGCCCGAGGTACGACCAAGGAAGACGTTGAACTGGGCAATCTGCCCAACGCGAAAAGCGATGACCCGAACACGAACAGCAGTGAAATTCTCGCAACGACGGCCGCACTCAACAAGTTGCAGAAACAGGTCGGTGATTCGATGACTGGCATGGTGGCCGGGTTTTCCATGAGCTGGCCACCGGAAGGTTGGTTGAGGTGCAACGGTGCGGCGGTTTCACGCACAACTTATGCGCGCCTCTTTGCAATGCTGGGCGCTCATTACGGCGCAGGTGATGGTTTGACGACCTTCAACCTGCCCGACATGCGCGGTTTGTTCCCAAGAGGTTGGGACGACGGTCGCGGGGTCGATCCAAGCCGAGCGTTCGGCACCTTTCAGGACATGATGATCCATTCCCACGCACACACGGCCTCGGCCGCAGCCGTGGGCGATCACCTGCACGCTGCCTGGACGGATGCTCAGGGTAACCACGTCCACCGAACCTGGACGGATGCGCAGGGTAACCACAACCACAGCGCGCCAAGTGCGCCGGGCGTTGGCCAAGGCGCCGGTGGGCCAAACACCATTCAGATGTCTGGCGGCGCTCATGAAACCTCATGGGCAGGAAATCATGCGCACAACGTCGGCATGGACGCTGCTGGTCACCACGCGCACAACGTGGGTGTAGGTGGCGGTGGTGCGCACACCCACGGCGTGACCGTAACAGCTACAGGCGGAAACGAAACCCGGCCGAAAAACTTGGCCCTCCTTTTCTGCATCAAGTATTGAGATCGAGCATGACCGAGAAAATCGTTTATCAGACCAACCACTTGGGCATCCTGGTGGGTACGGTGACCGCCGACGAATCGCCGCTGGAACCGGGCGTGTACATGATCCCCGGCGGATGCGTGGAGACAGCTCCGCCGGCAATCCCGGAACACAAAGCCGCCTGGTGGAACGGCAACGCCTGGCAACTGGTGGATTACTTCGGCGGTGCGGTGGTGTACAGCACCGACACCAGCGAGCCGCGCACGCTCGAAGGCTTTGAGCCAGTGCCGGCAGGCTTCACCATGAAAAAGCCCGGGCCGAACCAGATCTGGAAGGACGGGCAATGGGTCGATGACATCGACGCAGTGCTGGCCGCGCTCCAGGACAAAAAGCTTCAGGCGATCGGCGCCGATTGCGCGGCGTACATCGCTGGCGGATTCAACTCCAGCGCCCTGGGCAAGGTGTACCGCTACAGCAGCGCGATCGACGACCAGGTGAACTTGAATGGCCAGGTGCTGCTGGGGATGGACGACACCTACCCGTGTTACGACGCCGACCAGGTGCTGGCTTTCCGGCCGCACACTATCGCGCAGCTACAGAAGGTCAGTCTTGACCTAGTGCGGTTCCGCCAGGCGGCGCAGCAACAAGCCGAGATCCTGCGCCAAGCGGTGGCGAGCGCCCTGAAAGACAAAGACCTGAAGGCGATGAAGGCCATCACCTGGACGCCGCCGGCATGATCTGGGCACCGGTGACAATGCGCTGGCCGGAGCAGGCCACGCAGTGGATGGGCGAATTGTCAGCCGCCAAGGATCTGGCCGGCGGCGAGCTGGCCAGCACCGCCCAGCGCCTGGCCGGATTGAATGGGCTGGCCAACACCAACCCGGGGCCGGTCGGCGATGCCGCAAAAGGTGCGATCGCGGCCGGGCGTGCAGCGCTGGCCGAGCAGTTGGGTCAGGTGCCGGCGTGTCTGGTGGTGACGCCATTTCAGAGCGGAATCGGCCAGGGCACCGGTTACCAGCGCTTTCTGTCGGCGCCGAACGTCCTGGAACACTTGGCCAAGAAACTGGAGGACGTCGCCGATACCGGACGGCCATCCGGGCCGCAATATGCGCTGTCGATCCTGTTCCTGGGCACGCGCTTGGAACAGCTGGCCAGCGGACTGTCGCGGTTCAATGCGTTGCTGCCGATTCCCGACCTGGTACGCACTGAGCGCCGGGCACAGCACCTGATGAAACTGGAAAGCGAAAAGTGGGAGATTCCTGGCGCCGGCACGCTGCCGCTTTGGCAGGGCTTGCCGCTGGAGCGCTGCACGGTGGTCAAAGCCGCCAAGCAATCCATGGCGGGCCAACTGGCCGTGCTGGAAGGGTACGCCGCCGACAGTTCACCGTTGGGGGATCTGGCTGCGCTGGCAGCGCGCAAGAGCGCTCAGCAGCAAGACCGCGACCAACAACTGGCCGACCTGAAAGCCTTGCTGACCGGGGGGAACCCTGACGTCAGCATGCGCGCGCGGCTGATCGGCCCAGGTAATCCCAGCGAGCTGAGCCGCGACCTGCTGAGCGGTGATGCGCCGGGGCATGAATGGGTGCAGTGCGCCGGCCTGTTGCTGGTGGGCAGCAAAGAAGGGCTGAGTTTCGTACAGGAGCTGGTGGGCCTATGACGCTGTTGCTTGATGGACAGAAAGTCCAGGGAAAGAACCTCAAGGTCACCGCCAACCTGCGTATCGAGAGCGGCGACATGTCGGGGCAGACCAGCAACACCGACAAGGCCCACAAGGGCTTCAAGCCTAAGACGCTGGCCGTTTCGCTGACGATCCCATTTGTCGATCGGACTCAGTTGACTGACCTGATGCGTCTGGCGGAAGCCACGGCAAGCGGTGGCCAGTTGCACCTGTACCGGGTCGTCAATGACACGGCCGAGGCATTCGGTGTGCGCCAGGTGGAGTTTTCCGAAGGCGTCAGCGCCCGGGAGGCCGACAGCCTGAAAGCCTGGCTTGTGCAGTTCACCCTGAGCGAGCGCGAATCGAACCCGGAGAAAGTCGAAGGCCGGCGCGCTGACAACAAGGTCAATGCCCAAGGCGCACCGGGCAGCTCCGTAGGTGATGCCGGTACCGGCGGCGAGCCAACCAGCGACAACCCCGCCCTGAGCGGCTTTGAAAAAGTGCTGGGGCGTGTGGATAAGTGGCTGGGCGGGAGTGAGCAGGCGTGAAACTGCACAAGAAACTTTCCATCAACGGCGCGCCGATCGCTCTCATCAAGGAGGACGTCCGGCTGGACTCCACCAGCCCGGGCCGGGCGAACTTCACCGTTCAATCGACGGAGCCGCTGAAAGGGCTGGTGACGCTGGATATCGGCTACAACGAAGGCACGCTGCAACGCCACTTCATCGGCTACGTCGAGCGCTGTACCGCCGCCAACGCGGTGGAACAGGTGCTGTTCTGTCGGGAGCTGGCCGCTGTACTGGCCAACCCGCTGCCGTTGAACCTGCGTCATGTGGATCTGCGCGCCGTGCTGGCCGAGGTCAGCGAACAAACCGGCCTGCGCTTTCGGGTTCCCGACCAGCCTTACGCCAGCGTGAAGGCGCCGTATTTCTACAGCCTCGCCGCCGGTTACCAGGCGCTGGACAGCCTCGCCCGGGTATTCAGCATTCCCGACTTCACCTGGCACCAACTGGGCAACGGGGAAGTGTTCGCCGGCAGTTGGGCCGACAGTTTTTTTGGCGCCCGGGCGCCACTGCAAATCCCCACGGAGCTGTTCGACGGCTACCAGGGCAACCAAAGTGCGATGGTCGCGGCCCTTCCCGGGTTGCGACCAGGTGCAACGATCAACAACGGCGAGCGTATCACCAGCGTGACGCTCGCCAATGACCAGATGGCCATCCGATGGAAGACGCAATCCGCCGCGCTGTAGAGCGCCAATTTCCCGAACTCACCGGCGGCTACCACTTGCCACGCTTCGCCCGGGTGACAGCCGTGGCCGACGCGCCGGCGGATGCCGGAATCTGCGACGACTTCCGCCCGCGCTACGCGGTGGACATCGTGGTGCTCGGTGCCGACGACGAGCCAGATCCGGCCATGCCGCCGTTGACCGGCGTACCGCTGCCACTGCCCACCGGTGGCGAAGAAATGGGCATGTATGCCTTTCCCGAGGAAGGCACGCGCGTGGTGGTGTGTTTCGCCTACGGCCTGCCGAACAAGCCCTACATTCAATCGATCCTGCCCCACGGGCTGAGCATGCCGAAGGTGCCCAAGGGCGACCAGGTATGGCAGCACAGCGGTGCCGCCCAGCAGCGCGTCGATGCCGACGGCAACTGGCTTCGCCAGACCGATGGCAAGATCCGGGATCTGGCGGTCGAGCGCGAGGTGGAAGCCCTGGACAACCGCGAACAGTTCCAGAGCCACACGCAGACGATTGACGACCACTCGACCGAGTCGGTGGGTGGCGTGAAGACGATCGAGGCGCTGGGCGCGCTCAAGCTGCTGTCGGGTGGATCCGCGAGCTTGGCTGCGGTGGATGATCTGCACCAAGCGACCGGTCGGGATCTGAACGTGGTTGTGGGGCAGAAACACAACGCCACGGTGGGGGGCGATATGCAGGAGCGGATAGAGGGGTTACGGCGAAGCGTGTCCGGTAAAGGGCAGCACCTGCAGGCGCCGAAAAACTGGATCGGTTCGGAAACTGTGAATTTGTTTCAGGTAGTGTGCGATGTGCTCAATTTGCTTGAGCAGATGAACGCTCAGATCGCCTCACACGTTCACGGGCCGAGTCCAGCTCCTTCCAACGCCGCTGTTTTTTCCACGAACAGTACATGGGCTGCATCCCACGCAGGGGTATTAAAAGGCGTTACGCGGTAGGCATGTTTTACTATTGAGAGTGTGCGGGCATAAATGGTTATGCGGTATTCGTACATGTTTCCACAGTAAAGTATGGAATACGGGGCGAGCACCCCCGTTTGATACAATTAGTTGCCGATGACCGTCTATCGGAAAGATTGCGTGACATAGTGTTTACTTGTGTTGACGGAAGTAAACCGATATCGGTTAACAAATTTGATCAACGCCCCAACGAAACCCTTATGTTTCAGGCGGCGGGCTCGACTCGGCATTTTTGCCCGGGCGCCAGATACGAGAAAGCCCGGGCGGGCCCGGGCTTCTCGCGCTGAATTTGGTGGTTGCTCTGGTCTCAAAAAAACCTGATGATTCTCTCAACCGCCGTTACAGCCCATCATTTTTTTACTCGCAATAGGAAGGTTATGGTCTGGCGACTTCTCAGTCAACCTGGTTGGGTTGCTTACGTATGTAAGTAGTTACGTAAGTTTAAACTCGTGTTAACTAGGGTGATCTTGATTTGCGAATAATCATTATTGAGCAGTCGACGGTGGGAGGTGGGCGTGGTTTCTTTTCACGCCCTTCCCTTAATGTCAGAGGAATCAATAAACGATGAATAATAATTATCGTTTTATCCCTGATGAACTGATCCGTCTGCTGCAAACTGCATACTGGTCAATTCGTTTGTTTAAGATCTTCCAGCAGCTGTAACAAAAAGCGGGGGCCTTTCGGCCCCCGCTTTCTTTTCTGCAGCGCGAAGGGCTATACCTTCGTCTTGTTTACCAGCTTCGTACCGCGTCCGACTCGCAACACCTTAGAGACGACGTTACGCAGATTGTTATCCACAACGCCGAGCAGGCGCCGGCCGGTTTCCTCTGGACGACCGCTGAAGGAGGTTACGTGAAAATATTCGTGATCGTCCGGCGATGTCGAAGAAAAGTAGTAGTTGGAGACGCAGCAACGAGGCACGTCAGCGCACACGCCGCTGACCGAATGCCAGGAGTATTTGTTCGTTTCCATCACCACAAGGCGGTTGCATTGGGACACGATCGTTTTCTGTTGTTTTACCTTCGGATCCCACAACTCAAAATTGCCGCCATTTTCAAGCGACCAGTTTGGCGACACGTAGTAGAGCAGATTCAGACGACGGTACAGGTTGCGCGCGCCGTCGTGGCTGTTGTCGATGTGCGGGTTCAAAAAGTCGTCTTTGAACATCATCGATAGACCGCCAGCGTACAGGCTTGGATCCGGGACGATATCGTCCATCCCCACCAACTGCGCAACCTTGGCCACAACTGATTCGTGTTGCATCGCGTAGGTAACGGCACTCAGGATTTGTGGATAGTCGGAGAGATCCGTGAGCGTTTTTTTCTTTTCCCGGAAAGATTGACGATCAAAGAACCCATCCGCATTGCGTGGAAACGCTTCATAAATCGCTTGAGCCATGTCATCCGTGAGGAGGGCGTCTACAACGAAATGGCGTGTATGTGTACCTTCAGGATTATTCCATTGCTGTTGAATATCGGTACCGAGCTGGTCAAGTCGGTTGACGATCAGCTCTGCGATTTGGGTGACTTCCATATTAGATCCTTGGCCTGGTGGCATTTTCGCGGCAAGCATTCTCCTCGAAACGGATCTCTGTATCAAAGTTGAAACATTTCCTTACTCAAACCGACACCACCAAGACTGTGCGTAGGCGCAGCCTTCGATGTACTCAATGCCACTCAACACAAATCCTGTTACCGCCATCCCGGCGAGGGTGGCATCGAGCAGCGGAGGCAAGGGGTCAGGATCGAGCGGCAAACCCACCTCGACGCGAGCTACGTTGGCTGCGCGACCAAGTTCACGGCAGACCGTGGAGTTGACCATTACGTTGCCCCGGATCGCTGGGTAGCGCCGACGCTCTTTCGGATCAAGCGCTATACCGCGTGAGCGCATAGGTGTGATCAGTACGTGCATGCTGCCCCCTACTCGTCTGCGTTTAAGTCGAGCAGTGATTCGAAAGCATAGGCCAGCGCTGCGTCCGCTAACTCCAGAAAATCACTGAGGTGATCAGCATCAATCACATGGCCCTGGTGCAGTGCATGGGCTTGCCTGAGAAGCGCTTTGTGATGGGCACCGGGCATTGCCAGCAACGCTGCCTCATCCCGAAGCATGACTTGCCACTGCGCTATCCCAGACGACTCCGGGTTTGCGGTTCCCGCAGATTCTCTTTTCATCGGGTACGCCTATTCTTTTAGAATGCTGTATATGCAAACAGTATAACGATAGGCGAATCCCTCAACACTAGCCTGGCGACTGAAGGCGACTGAAGGCGACTGACGGCGACTGAAGGCGACTGACGGCGATTGGCGGCCTCAAAAGTCGCGTTAGGAAAATTCAGCCGTTACAAAAAAACAGCTGTAAACGCACTTATCCTTCTCCGCCCGGCAAGGTTGCGCCGCTTTTTTTGCGCAAAGGGCAGGGCGGTGCGACCACCACCTCTGCCCAAGTCTGCTGCGGGGGAATGCGAGCGCTATAGAGGGAACCACCCAGTGCGAGGTTTTATAGCGTTACGGAGCGTCGACGAGTTGGCCAGGGAGTGAGACGCTCGGCCGTGCACAGAAAACGGGCCATTAGCTTTCAAATTCCTCGAGGATAGGGGCAATTAACTCAAAGGCGCTTTGGAAAAAAAGTAAGGTATAAGATCTATTGTGTTTCCATTACCTTCATTTGATTCCATAGCTTCCAAAAGCTCAGCTCTCAGTACATCTTTATTCAACTCCCCGGATCGAAACACGGTTTTATAAAGTGATTTTTTACTGGTGGGCCTTAGAATGTATTTGTTTTCTTCTTTGAGAACTACGCCCGTGAAAAGTATTAGCTCTACAAAAAAATAACCGCCCAAGTCAAAGAAAAGTACGTAAAAACAGTCTACATCTACTCCGTGATCAGGACCGATATCAAGTGTGAACTCTAGAAAAACAAGTCCCAAGTCTTCATCTATAAGGAGGTTGATTTGATGGATATGTCGATGTTTCTTATCGACTTCTGAAAGCGTAACAGGGAAATCATGGTCAATCTCGAAGTAGCGCTTGATTTTTACCACTTTCTCCAGGGCTTCTATTGTTGTCGAGCAGTCTGCGAAACCTTCCCCCGGGTTCATATCCACACTTGTTACTATTTCTTGGAATTTGAATGTTAGCTTAATGTTTTCTGGTTTCCAAAGCATGCTTACCAGTTTGTACAGCTTTAAAACTTTCTCGATGTCAGATAATTCTGCATTTTCAACGGAAGCGGTAACCGTACAGACTTGTCCATGTTTTGAGAGTTGTAATTCAAAAACATCTGCGTCGAATCTGACTTTTTTGAATTCTTCTGGGACCCAGTCATTAAATGCGCTTCTGTAAAGACGTGCAGGAAAAACGATTGAGCGGCCAGTAGATTTGTCTCGGAAAGTCAGCGTCCCTTCGGCGCTGGGCATAATGTCGGGCATTGAAAGTATTGCTGTTTCACTTTGTATTAACGGTTGCTCTTGAGAAAGTCCGAATCGGATTGAGTGGGCTTGCATGTCAATAATTTCAACTGCGCCGCTTTTTCCTAGAGATAAGTCGATTAGCTTTTCAAGTTGAGCTCCCCCTGATACAGAAAAATTAACTTTATGTGTCCCTTCCTCGAAGCCTGTAGATTCTAAGAATTTGCGTTTGTCCTCCATGTACTTTATGTGGGAGGACCCTATAAAGCCGAGTATCATCGACTTTAACTGCGTAGGTGTAAGTGGAGTAATGTTTTCAGAGAATCGAAGTCGCATGAATTTTTTGTTGAGTTTTACTTTGCGATCTTCGTGTAGGAGTTGAGCGATCCGCTCTAGAATCTTCCGTATCAGAGGTTTGTCGACGTGACACAAATATGCTTGAGTTGGTGTTTCAGATCCATCGAATTCTAGTAGCAGATAAAACGAAGGAAGAGCAGTTGTCGCCATTTTTCTAAGATTCGATAACTCCACATCTACAAATTTATTTTTTTTGTCTGTTGACTTAACTTGAATTTTTATTTCCATCAGCCCTTCATGGATTAGCATGGGGTTTGTACTACTTCCGTCATTATCTACTTCAACGAACATGTCCCAACCATTTCGATCTGACACTGCTTTGTTCGCAGTCATACCGGCCGCTGCGCACCAAGCACTGAAGTAATGCTCCCCTGCTGCTCCTAGATCCCTCATTGCTCCCTCCCGATATGGCCACTAGTTAAATTTGGATTGGACTATTAATAACCATTCTTGGATAAAAAATCTTCAAATAAAGCACTTATCCCCCTCCCGCCGACGGGCTTTGTGTCCCTTTTTTGTGCAAAGGCCAGAGCGGTGCAATCACCGGCTCAGCCCAAGCCTGCTAGGGGGGCTGTAGGCGTTGCATGAATTGCACGCAGTGCAAGGTTTTGCAAAAAAGGGCAAAGGCAGTTGCACGTGGATTACGTAGCGTCGACGAGTTGGCCAAGGGAGTGAGACGCCCAGCACGCGGGGGCTACGGCCTGAAAAACCTAACGCACAGGAGGTTTTCGTTTTCGGAACTGGTCGCACCAGCTGGGAATTCGACGCCGCCCAGTCTGCTTGCAAAACGGCTGTAAGGCCCAGCCTGCTTGGCTCTCCGGCGTTTTCTGGTATTGCACAGCGTTACCAAGGATTTATTTGGTACCAGTGCCAATTCGCATGATGTGAAAAACGTCGAGAAGAGACGTCGCCTTGGCCATTTTTCAAACGTGAGCTGGGAAAAAGGTAATTTTGGTAAGCGAGGTATGGAAATGGGCTACAGCCCTTGTGGTGTGTGGCCTTCAGTCATTACCTCAAGGGGTAATTTTAGGTAAGAGTCAGGGTAATAATTTCTGAAGTGCCCAATTTTACTGGGTTTGAGGGCTACCAGGGATTACTCATAGGAAAGGTAATTTTCTAACCTCATACTTACCAAATTATTACCTGTGAGGAATTCTGTTAACGCCCCGATTTTTAAGGCTTCCAGAGGTCCGCTCACTCTGGATTACCAAAATTACCTTTTTCCCATGGGTCAACATGAAACGTCGAAATGGCTTTCGCGCCCCTGTTCTGCAACCTGGTGCGCAAAACCCATGGGACTGACATGGGACTGAGATTAAAAAGCTCGCTCCTCTGCAGCCCTTATAAACCGGGGGGGTATGCTCAAAAAACCGCAAACGGGTAGTTTCGAATCTCTCCTTCACCGCCAAATTCTACAAACGCAAACCCCTGATTTCGAAAGAGATCAGGGGTTTTGTGGTTTCTGGCGTCTGGATTTTAATCCGCTACGCCTGTCATGCGTGCAAGTGCTCAGCCTGATTTGCCATAGCGCATTACAATCCCCGCTTTATCCGTAGAAAAAAGGACTGTTCCCATGATCATCTCCACCACCCACGCCATCGAAGGCCGACAGATCACCGCGTACCTGGACATTGTCAGCGCGGAGTCGGTGCAGGGCGTCAACGTGATCCGTGACATGTTTGCCGGCATGCGCGATTTTTTCGGTGGGCGCTCGCAGACGCTGGAGCGTGCGTTGAAAGAAGCTCGGGTTCAGGCGACGGACGAGATCAAGGAGCGGGCGCGGGCGTTGCAGGCGGATGCGGTGGTCGGGCTGGATTTCGAGATCAGCATGCCGGCGGGCAAGGGTGGCATGGTTGTGGTGTTCGCGACGGGTACGGCAGTCAAGTTGCGTTGATGCAGTCGCGGTGTTCAAGCGAGCCCATTCAGATGATGAATGGGTTTTTTGCTTATCTGCTTTCGATCAGCCCTGTGGCTTGAGGATGACAAGCCCGTGGGCGTCATAGGTCAGGGGCGTATCGATTGCGACCATAGGCGGGGTGCCGGTGGAGGGCGTCGGATCGGCCGGCTGACTCGGGTGGTAGATAACGCCAGGGGTCAGAACCGGTTTGTCCGGGTAGTTGATAGTGATGTCGCCTGAAGCGAGCTTTTCCTTGAATCTTTCACCGGCGGCTTTGCCGGCAGCGATTTGTTCGTCCGTGAGTTTTACGACCGGCATTTCCGGGAATCCGTTGATTTTCATGTTCTCTCCTTGAGATTCATTTGTATGAAAAAGGGCAGCGGCCTGTGGGCGGGAATCTTTAGCGTTGTGAGATCAACGGTTGGTTCGGATGTTGAGCAGGTGTAGGCCATTCGTCGGGCATCGGTCGAACTGAACCGCAAGTCCAGTAATGACCGGCTAGTCTCAAAAGCCTTGGAGGTCGATATTTTTTCGGGCAAAAGGGCTTTGCCGGTGTCGATCTATTGCAAAGGGGAGAGGCTATGACTGATCCGTATATCGAAGACGATGGAGCCGAGTTTTCATTCAATAACTGCGTCCGTTGCGGCCAGACGGAGTATCAATCGGGCTTTGGCGAGGACCCGGTGCAGACCGGCAAGATCAAGTCCACCACGCCCAAGGGGCCGAAAGCCAAATTCCTTCCGAAGGTTTCGGCCCGGTCAAGAAAGTAAGGTGAGACCAAACAACCCCGTCTATGAACGGGGTTTTTTATGCCTGATGTTTATGAAAGGAAATCTCCTACAAGTGATCGGGCAGATTCGGTTTTTTTTCACAAACTTTTCACGTCCACGGACGTAGGGTGAAGCCATCCGTTAGAAAGCAAGTCTCCAGCCCGTCTCCCCAGCGGGCTTTTTTTTGCCTGCAATAAAACCTTTTGCAAAAACGCTGTCCAATCGGCGCCAAGTGCTCGGCGGCAGCTGATTTTTCTGGACTTCAGCGCGTCGGCAGCTTTCAATCTCGGCCCCTTTTGATCTCCCTATTTTTGAGGTTTTTGTCATGCGTCTAACATTGCCCGCTCTGGTTCTGGGGCTTCTGGTTGCTCAAGGTGCGGTGGCTGGTGAAGGCACTGCGGCACTCGGCGGCGGTCTGGGTGGCGCGCTGGGTAATGTGGTCGGCCAGAAAATGGGCGGCAGCACCGGCGCGGCGATTGGTGCCGGTGTTGCAGGCGCGGCCGGCAGTGCGATGGCCGCCGGCAAAGGCAGCCGCACCAAGGCGGCTATCGGCGGTGGTGTCGGCGCGGCCGGTGGTTCGGTGATCGGCAACAGCCTGGGCGGCCGAAATGGCGCGACCATTGGCGCCGGCCTGGGTGGCGCTGCGGGTGGTGCCGTCGGCGCCAACCTGTCCAAAGGTCACAAGCGTCACTGATTGTGAATGTTTGTCAGAAAAGCCCGGCTCGACGCCGGGCTTTTTCATGGCTGAACGTTTTTCAGAAAAATGTCTCCAATCTGACATAGGCCCTGTGGGCATACCGTCCCGATTCGGGAACTGTGAGGTTCAAATGCGTTTGTCATTATCTGCACTGTTTTTCGGATTATTCATCGCTCAAGGTGCGATGGCCGCCGGCGATGGTAGCGCCGCCGTCGGTGGCGGACTGGGCGGTGTGCTCGGTAACGTGGTCGGTGGCCAGCTCGGCGGCAGCACTGGTGCCGCGGTTGGCGCAGGCGTCGGTGGCGCAGCAGGCAGCGCGGTCGGAGCGAATAAACACAATCGCACCGAAGCCGCCATCGGCGGTGGTCTCGGCGCTGCCGGCGGCTCGGTGGTTGGTAATAGCCTGGGCGGCTCCACCGGCTCCGCCATCGGTGCCGGTTTGGGCGGCGCAGCGGGTGGTGCGGTGGGCAACAACCTGGGTGACGACGGCGGAAGCGGGCATTCCGGCGGGGGTCATAAGCACAACAAGTACAAACACAAAAACCGCCATCATTGATTGAATATTCGAAAGCAAACCCGGCCTGGTGCCGGGTTTTTCGTGTCTGGCGGTCGGACACCGGAACGATTGGCTGTAGGGCTTTTCGAACGTTATACAACCCACCAGACGTAGAGGTTTGCCATGACGCCCGAAACCGAAGGCAAGGAAGAAAAAGGCCCGAGCGGTTTGCCGTTTATCAATGATCCGGGCAACGAGGATCCGGGGTCGCTGATGGATGATGCGACGGTGCCGTTGAATGATGCGGATGAGGCTTTGGATGATTATGAAGAGGAGGAGGACGAGCAGTGATTGTTTGTTCTTTTGATCCTGCTTGGTAGTGATACTTCAGAATGTTAGGGCCTGGGTTCGGTCAGACCCTTTGCGAGGTGTGAGATGAGTGGTGAGCAGAAGGATGACGATGTCGAACGAACGCCGGAGTATCCGCTGTCTTCGCCTACGGATCCTTTGGGGCGGGGTGAGTTGCCGTTGGAGGATTAGAACGCGGAGGAGTAGTGGTCATCGTTTGATTCTTAGGGGACTTGCAAGCGCAAGTGCCACCCCAAGCATCGTTTAATTGGCTATTGAACAGAAAAAGAGACGTCAATCCTGTCTGCGCTGACTTTAACGAAGCGCCCATTCAGATGGGGATATTCGTAGTGGATATCCTGGTCCGAAAAATCGACAAACGATCGGAAGGTGTCTCCATCCAAGTAGCCATAAATGTCACAGGAGAACCCGCCGTCAAGCATCTCAATCTGCTGTTTTTCGCGTTCAGTCGCTATCACGCACTCCTCATCAGGCAGCAGCATTTCGAACTCCGCGTCGTAAGTATTTCCCACCACTATTTTTGACGGGCTGTAGCTGACGAAACACTTCAGCGAAAAGCCCTCAACTATCAAGTCAACAGCGTCTTCTACGAATTGATCTATTCCGACGACTAATGCTTTGTATGTCTTAGTCATGAGCAGGCCTCACGGTTTTATCTTGTGCGTTGCCATTGATTGTTCGCCAAAATTCCTTTCCACTTTTGGTGTGTAACGTCGTAATTTCATCATTCGTGTTGGTGCCCACGAAAGCAAATTTTGCTTCACCTTTCCGATTATTTCCCATCAATAGCGAATACCCTGATCGCACCTCGCCGTTGTATAAATACTCCACACGAGTACCTTGATTCACTACTTCTCGTGCGACGAGTAAATATTCCTCCTTGTTCATCGCCTTGAATTCTGCGCCATGCTTTTCAAAATGGCCTAAAAGCTTTTCGTCACTTCCAAAATCTTGAGGGCGGGAATTCGGTTTGGGGAGCGTTGGGTTAGCCTCATCAACAATCGAATCATCAACCCTGTCCGGTGATGAACAACCTGGCTTCTTCGGCGGCGGACAATTGGAGCTCAACCCCAACGGATCCACCCACCCCGTCGGATTCGGCACGTACTGGTATTGGTTGAGTCCACCCGCCAACTTGATCGGATCCGGCGTCAGATACCGTCCCAACTTCGGGTCGTAATACCGATGCCGGTTGTAATGCAGTCCACTCTCCGCATCGAAATACTGCCCCTGAAACCGCAGCGGCTGGTCGAGGTAGTCCTCGCCCGCCAGGGTGATCGCCGCGACCTTGCCGTAGGCGTCGTACTGCGCCGACCAGACGATTTCGCCGCTGTAATCGGTGAGTTCCTGCGGGGTGCCGAGGTGGTCGAGCTGGTAGTAGAACGGGCAGGCGCGTTTCGGGCCTTTGCCGTCGAGCAGCGCCAGCGGGCGGAAGGTGCCGGGTTCGTAGACGTAGCTGCGGTGGTGGGTTTTGCTGCTTTCGGCGACGAGGTGGTCGCCTTGCCAGAAGAACTCGGTGGTCTGGCCGTCGACGGTTTTGCGGATGCGTCGGCCGAAGGCGTCGTATTGGTAGGTCGCGGTTTGGCCGTCGGGGCGGGTCAGGCCGATCAGGCGGTGCTG
>NZ_MVOO01000021.1:0-78415 GCF_002156405.1 Pseudomonas sp. SCPG-7
GACAACACCGGCATCGCCGACCTCGCGGGCAACGCCGGCAGCGGCTCCACCGATTCCAACAACTATGCGGTCGACAGTCAGCGTCCGACGGCGACCATTGTCATGGCCGACAGCGACCTGCGTCCCGGTGAAACCGCGTTGGTGACCATCACCTTCAGCGAGGCCGTGACCGGATTCGACAATGCCGACCTGAGCGTCGCCAACGGCACCTTGAGCAATGTCGCGTCGAGCGACGGCGGCATCACCTGGACGGCCACGTTCACGCCGAACATTGGTGTCACCGATCTCACCAACCTGATTGTCCTGAACAACACCGGTATTACCGACCTGGCCGGCAACACCGGCACCGGCACCACCAACTCCGCCAACTATCAGGTGCAGACTCAGGTGCCGACTTCCACCATCGTGGTTGCCGACACTTCACTCAAGGCCGGGGAAACCTCGCTGGTGACCATCACCTTCAGCGAAGCGGTGAGCGGTTTCGACAACAGCGACCTGACCATCGCCAATGGCACGTTGAGCAATGTCAGCAGCAGCGACGGCGGTGTCACCTGGACGGCGACCTTCACCCCGACCGCCAATGTCACTGACGCGACCAACCTGATCAGCCTGAACAATGCCGGAGTGACCAACGTCTCAGGCAACAGCGGTATTGGCACCACCGATTCCAACAACTTCGCCATCGACACCGCGCTGCCGACCGCCACCATCGTGGTCGCCGACAACCGCCTGGGCATCGGCGAAACCACCACCGTGACCATCACCTTCAGCGAGGCGGTGAGCGGTTTCGATCTGTCGGACATCAGCGTCGCCAATGGTGCGCTGTCGAACCTGGCCAGCAGCGACGGCGGCATCACCTGGACGGCGACTTTCACCCCGACAGCCGGCGTCAACGACGCGACCAACCTGATCCTGATCGACACCGCCGGCGTCCAGGATCTGGCCGGCAATGCTGGGGCGAGCATCGCCATCTCCAACAACTACATCCTCGATGCGACCCGGCCGACGGTGAACATCGTGGTTGCCAATCCGCATCTGGGCATCGGCCAGACCACCACGGTGACCTTCACCTTCAGCGAGGCGGTGAACAATTTCGACCTGTCCGACCTGAGCGTGACCAACGGCGACCTGAGCAACCTGAGCAGCAGCGATGGCGGCAAGACCTGGACCGCGACCTTCACCCCGACCGCGAACGTGACCGACCCGAGCAACTTCATCGCGCTGGACACCGGCAACGTCACCGACTTGGCAGGCAATGCCGGCAGCACGGTGGCGGTGTCGAACAACTACGCCCTCGACAGTGAGCGCCCGACCGCCACGGTCGTGGTGGCCAACCCGAATCTGGGTGTCGGCCAGACTTCGCAGGTGATCATCACCTTCAACGAAGCGGTCAGCGGTTTCGAGCTGGCGGACCTCAGCGTGGCCAATGGCACCTTGTCCAACCTGAGCAGCAGCGACGGTGGCAAGACCTGGACCGCGACCCTGACGCCGACCGCCAACGTCAACAGCGCCAGTAATGCGATCAGCATCAACACGGCCGGGGTCAGTGACCTGTCGGGCAACAGCGGCAGCGGGATCAGTCAGTCCGGGAACTACGTGATCAATACGGTGCCGGTGGTCGTACCGCCGGTGACACCGACCTCGCCGTTGGTGGTGGTGCCGCCGGATCCGGAGTTCCGCAGCGGTGACCCCGTCGTGCCACCACCGGCACCGAACGTTCCGCTGCAACCGCTCATCTTCACACCGCCCACCGGCGACCTCGGCTCACCGCTGACCTTCGCGCCGTTGTTCGAACAACGGGTGATCGGCAACGGCATCCGTCCGCTGGGTGACATTTTCATCAACCACGGCGCCCTGAGCCCGAGCTTCATCGCCCAGGTTTTCACCAGCAGCGACAGCGGCGGCGATGGTTCCGGCCATGGCTTCCTCGGGTTTGGCGGTGGCGATGGCGGGGTGTTCGGCAGCAGCACGCTGTCGAGCCTGTTCCATCAGGACAGCGCCGCAGAGCGCGATTCGCTGAATGCTTTTGACCGTCATTCGATCACGGGCGGCGATATTTCCCAGGGCCTGCGCGGTGTGTTCGGCGTGCCGACCCTGGGCCAGCAACTGCAACAGATCAAGGACAGCGAGCAGCACCGGGTCGACAACCTGGCGGCGGCTCTGCAACAGGTCGGTATCAGCGAAATGCAGGCCTGATAACACACACACACAACAACTCAATATGCGCAGCACCCAGGGGCGATGCAGGGATGAAGAAAAGTCAAAAATTGTTCGGCGCCAGCCTGCTGGCGCTGGCAATCAGCGGATGTGCAGTCACCAGTGAACCGATCGAACGCAGTGTCAGCGAACAACGGGCCAAAGCCGACCTGCAAAGCATGTACAAGGGCCAGGAACCGCTGAGCGGTCCGCTGACCCTGCACCAGGCGATGGCCCGCGCGGTGAAATACAACCTCGAAGGCCGCTTGAAAATCATGGAGGAAGCGCTGGCCAAGCGGCAGCTCGACCTCGCCAGCTTCGACATGCTGCCGCGCATGGCGCTGGATGCCGGTTACGTCGGACGCAACAATGTCAGCGCCTCCAGCAGCCAGAGCGTACGCACCGGCACCCAGTCCCTGGAACCGTCGACCTCCCAGGACCGCGACCGCAACGTCGCCGACCTGACCATGGTCTGGAACGTCCTCGACTTCGGCGTCAGCTACATCAACGCCAAGCAACAGGGCGACCAGCGCCTGATCGTTCAGGAACGCCGACGCAAAGTGATCAACACCATCGTTCAGGACGTGCGCTCGGCCTATTGGCGGGCGATGGCGGCCGAACGCCTGCTCAAACAGATCGACAGCCTGATGGCGCGGGTCGATACCGCCCGGCGCAACAGCGAAAGCATGAGCGAGCAGCGCATCGGTGATCCGGTGCAGTCCCTCGGTTACCAGCGTTCGCTGATCGAAGCGACCCAGCAACTGGAAGAGCAACGCCGGGCGTTGTCGCTGGCGAAAACCGAACTGGCGACCCTGATCAACCTGCCGCTGGGCACCAACCTGACGCTGGCCACTGACGACGGTTATCAGATCCCGGAACTCAAGGTCGATATTTCCAGGCTGGAACAGGAAGCCCTGACCAGCCGTCCGGAACTGCGCGAGCAGGATTACCAGACCCGGATCAGTGCTGCTGAAACCCGCAAGGCGATGTTGCGCATGTTGCCGGGCCTGGAGTTTTCTGCCGGCGGACACTACGACAGCAACTCGTTCCTGGTGAACGATCGCTGGGCCGACTATGGGGTGAAAGTCACCTGGAACCTGTTCAATGTGATCTCCGCCCCGGCAGCCATCGATGTGGCCAAGGCCGGCGAAGAAGTCGCCACCGCTCGTCGTCAGGCGATGTCGATCGCGGTGCTGGCGCAGCTGTATGTGGCCAATGCCAACTATCAAGAGGCGCTGCGTCAGTTCAAAACCAACCAGCAACTGTCGGACATCGACGGGCAGATCGTCGGTCAGTTGCGCAATCGGCACCAGGCCGCCGGCATCGGCGAGCTGGAGTTGATTCAGGGTGAACTGAACAACCTGCAAGCGGATCTGCGCCGTGACCTGTCGTATGCCGATCTGCGCAATGCCTATGGGCAGATTTTCGCCAGCGCCGGCCTCGATCCGCTTCCGGATCAAGTGCAATCCACCGCGGTGCAGTCGATCGCCACGGCCCTGGCCAACCGCGAATCGGCCTGGGCGTCGGGGGATATCTCGGTGCCGGTGGTGGCCCATGCCGGCGCCAAATAATCTGCAGGCGCCCGTCGCCAGCATCAGCCGCAGGCAACGCGAGGCCCGCAACGGCCATCGCGGTGCTTTACCCAAGGCATGAGTCGCCCGATATGTTCTCGTCTGCCAGTGGCGGTGGACTTGCCGCTGCTGCTGCAGGCGCTGCAGGCGATTGCCGAAGAGGCATGGCGCGGCCACTTCAACACGGACTACTTCACGGGCGACTGGAGCGGCGTGGCGCTGATTTCGGCTGCAGATGCACTGAGTGAGTTATCCCCAGGACGCGGTTTGCCGCTGCAGCGCACGCCGTGGTTGCGTGATGAACGATGGCAGCGGGGGCTGCGCGAGCTGGCGCTGGATATCGTCAGCGCACGCTTGCTGCGACTGGGGCCCGGCGGGCGAATTCATGAGCACCGTGATTACGATCTGGAGGGGCCGGACGCCGATCTGCGCCTGCACATTCCGTTGCTCAGCCCGCCCGCCGCAGACTTCTGGCTCGAGGGGCAGCGTGTGCCGATGACGGCGGGGGAGTGCTGGTTTCTCGATCTTGCTCGTGCGCATCGGGTGGATAACTTCGATACGTCGGCACGGATTCATCTGGTGCTCGATTGCCGCCCCGGCGCCTGGCTTGCGCAGAAAATCGTCGAAGGTGTGAACGACACCCCCGCAACGCAACGGCCAGACTCGGCGTTGCAGCAACTCCAGCGATGGGTGGCGGGCGATGCCACGTTGGCGGCGACGTTGCAGGACATGACGGACACCGAATTATTCATCGAGCGTACTCTTGAGCTGGCCGCCGAACACGGCTTGCCGTTCTCCCGGGAAGAGTTGCGTGCGGCGATGCGCCAAGGACGTCGGCAATGGAACGCGCAATGGAGCGGCTGAATTTCGACGGCTGGCTGCCGATCCGGGTATGGCCGGTTGCGGGGCTTTGGCAGGTCGATTGGTGCTGGTTCGGTGATAGACCTTTGCAGCAGCCGTTTTTTCGCGATGCGGTCGAGGACGCGTTGCGTTTGCCGTTCAATCAGGTCTTTCGGCGCCAGACGCCGCTGTCGGCGCTGACGCAGTGGCACAGGCAAAGCCCGGGACTGGCGCCGAGTGCCTTTATCCTGCACGCCTCGCGTTGCGGTTCGACATTGATCAGCCAGATGCTCGCGCGGCTCGATGACCACATCGTAGTCTCGGAGCCACCGCCGCTTGATGCGCTTTTGCGAGGTGAGCTACCCGAAACCGAGCGGCGGGCAGCGATCAGTGGACTGCTCTCGGCCTACGGTCAACGTCGACGCGGTATCGAGCAGCGACTGGTGATCAAGCTCGATGCCTGGAACATCGGCGAATGGCCTCTGTTGCAGGCATGCTTTCCCGACACGCCGTGGCTGTTCGTGTATCGCGATCCGCTGGAAATCGCCGTATCGCACGTGCGTCGTCCGGGGATGCACATGGTGCCGGGGATGCTTGGTGATTGTGTGCTCGACGATGGTTTGCCGTTTACCGGCAGTGAAGACTTCATTGCACGACGGCTTGGACACTTACTGGCGTCGGCGTATCTGCACTGCCGTGAGGGTGACGGACTGCTGGTGAACTACAGCGAGTTGCCCGACGCCATGGCCGGACGATTGGCGAAGTTTTTTCGTTTGAATGTCGAGCAGCGGCAGCAGGTGTTGGCGGCGACGATGCAGCATGCCAAGCAGCCGTCCCAGCGCTTTGTTGCCGATGGCGAAGACAAGCGTCGCGAGGCTTCGCCGTGGTTGCGCGAACGGGTTCGGCAATGTGCCCAGGATGCCTTTCTGAATCTTGAATTGCTGCGCAACGCATGAAAGATCGCAGCCTTCGGCAGCTCCTACAGGGTGTACGCATAACCGTTGCAGGAGCTGCCGCAGGCTGCGATCTTTTGCTGTCAGGTTTTTCCCGACAGATCCGCCATCCCCTTGAGCAGCTCGATGGGTAGGGGAAAGACAATCGTCGAACTCTTGTCACCCGCAATCGAACTCAAGGTCTGCATGTAGCGTAACTGCATGGCGCCGGGTTGGCGGCCGAGCATTTCGGCGGCCTGCATGAGTTTTTCCGAGGCTTGCAGCTCGCCTTCGGCGTGGATCACCTTGGCCCGGCGTTCACGTTCGGCTTCGGCCTGTTTGGCGATGGCACGGACCATCGATTCGTTGAGGTCTACGTGCTTGATCTCGACGTTGGCGACCTTGATGCCCCAGGCGTCGGTCTGGGCGTCGAGCACTTGCTGGATATCGATATTCAGTTGCTCGCGTTCGGCCAGCAGTTCATCCAGCTCATGTTTGCCGAGCACCGCGCGCAGGGTGGTCTGCGCCAGTTGGCTGGTGGCCGAAAGAAAGTCTTCGACCTGAATGATCGCCTTCTGCGGGTCAAGCACGCGGAAGTACAGCACCGCATTGACCTTCACCGAGACGTTGTCGCGGGTGATCACATCCTGCGGCGGCACGTCGAGGACCACGGTGCGCAGATCGACCCGGACCATTTGCTGCACCACCGGTATCAACAGGATCAGCCCCGGCCCTTTGACCTGCCAGAAGCGCCCGAGCTGGAACACCACGCCGCGCTCGTACTCACGCAGGATGCGGAAGGTCGACCCGGCGAGGGCGATCACCAACAGCAGCAGTGCAACAAAACCGATTTGCAGACCCATGATCACTCTCCGTGTCGCACCGCGTCAGTCGCGGCGACTTTCAGCAATAAGCCCTTGCGCCCTACCACGCGCACCGATTGCCCGGTGTGCAAGGGTGTGGCGCTGTGCACTTGCCAGTGTTCACCCTGCAAATGCACCCAGCCGTTGTGGGCGTTTTCCGCTTGCACGGTGGTCACCGCCGTCACGCTGCCGACCAGCCCGGCATCGCCGCTGACGGCGTGGCGCGGGCGGGTTTTCAAGGCGCGGATGATCAACGCGATCAGCAGCAGAGCGCTGAGCAGGCCGAGGCCGATGATCATCGGTACCGGCACCTCGGCGTTGCTCAGGATCAGCGCGCCGATGACGAACATGATGATCCCGCCAAGGCCGATGACCCCGTAGTTGGGCAGCGCGGCTTCGGCGATCAGAAAGGCAATGCCAAGAGAGATCAGCCACAGGCCGACCGGATTGACCGCCGTCAGCGGGACGTCAGCCGCGAGGGCCGGGCCGCTGGTCAGCAGTATCAGAAAAAACAGACAACATCGGCTGTTCACGTGACCCTCCGGGAGAGTCATGGGGGTGTTTCCTTAAGTCTAGTTGAGCCTGGCGCTGAATGAATTCTGTTCAATGAGCAAATGTGTCCAGTGAGCGGATTTCCCTTCGCCTGAGCCTCGCCGAACTAGACTCAGCAGAACAGGCACAACGTTCCGCGTGACACCGAGGTGCAGCATGCGTATGGCAAAAAAAGTGCAAAGCAGCCTGAACCGGGCGCATTGCGAATATGACATCGTGGCCCACCGCCACTCCGCCAGCAGTCTGGAAACCGCACGGGTTTCCGGGGTGCCCGCCGAGCGCGTGGCCAAGTCGGTGATTCTCGACGACCACCACGGGCATTACCTGATGGCCGTGCTGCCGGCCAGCCGGCACCTGGATTTGAGCAAAGTGCGCAGCCGCGGCGAATGGCAGATCACCCGGGAAAGCAACCTGGCGCACATCTTCGATGACTGCGAACGCGGCGCGGTGCCGCCGCTGGGTGATTCCTACGGCCTGGACATGGTCATCGACCCGCTGCTGACCCGGCAGAAAGACATCTACCTGGAAGCCGGCAACCACAACTACCTGCTGCACATGAGCATGCCCGAGTTTCTGAAAATGGTGCCGCATGCCGAGGTGCGGGAGTTGAGTCAGTAGGTTCTGTAGCGCTTTCGCGGACGCCTTCGCGAGCAAGCTCGCTCCCACAGGTTGAACGCGTTCTCCTGTGGGAGCGAGCCTGCTCGCGAATAATCTCCCACCCACCGCATTCTTGAAGGAGCCCTCCATGGAACAGCCCACCCACAGCCTGCCGTCCCTGTTCAAGCAACTGGGCCTGGACAGCGACCCGACCAGCATTGACCAATTCATCGCCACCCATTCACCGCTCAAACCCGAGCTGCACCTCGCAGACGCGTTTTTCTGGAGCAAGAGCCAGGCGGATTTTTTGCGGGATGAGATTCTTGATGATGCGGATTGGGCGGAGGTGGTGGATCAGTTGAATGTGTTGTTGCGCAAGGGGCGGGTTTTGTAGGACTGAAGTAAAACCTTATTACAGAATGTCCGCAGGATCCCTATCGATGTTGGAGTAGCTTGCCAATTCAACAATCCGGAGCCGTCGATGCAATCATTTTTGCCAGTCAGAACAATTGATGTTGACGCGCTTGGGGACTGTATTGAGGCAGTGATCGAAAGCATCTCCAACGGGCCTGTCGAGTTTCGGAAGCTCGACACAACAGTGGCTGTGCTGATTTCGCCAGAAATTTATGAAGCGATCCTGAATAAGCTGGATGATTTCGATTTGGTGTCAATCACATATTCGCGCAGGAACGAAGTAGGGGTAGCCATTGAGCTGGATGAACTATAGAAATTCTCTGCCGAGAAGATTTGTTTCAAAACTTGACTGAAATTCCCCGCCAATGCGATATTGATAGTTAGCAAACTAACAGTGTGCATTTTCCCGTGCCGAATTCCCTCGACGCTCTCCAGATGAACATCAGCAGTGCCATGGTGGTGGCCGCCAGGCATTGGCGGAAGATCTGCCAGACCACGCTGGTCAACTATGGAATCTCCGAAGCCTGCGCCGTGCCGTTGTTGATGATCGGGCGGTTGGGCGAGGGCGTGCGTCAGGTGCAAGTGGCGCAGGCAGCCGGGATGGAAAGTCCGTCGCTGGTACGCCTGCTCGACCAGTTGTGCCACGCCGGCTACGTCTGTCGCACCGAAGATGCGCAGGATCGTCGGGCCAAGTGCCTGAGCCTGACCGACACCGGCCGTGAGCTGGTGCAAGCGGTGGAAAGCGAACTGGTGCGTCTGCGTCATGAAGTGCTCGAAGGCATCGACCAGAGTGATCTGGAGGCTACGCTTCGAGTACTGCGAGCTTTTGAGGCGGCCAATCCGCCTGTGGTGATCAATTCTTGAACGGTTTTTTCTCCGGCATTCCGCCTGCCCGTGACTGGTTCTACGGGGTTCGTACCTTTGCAGCGTCGATGATTGCGCTATACATCGCCTTGCTCATGCAAATGCCGCGTCCGTATTGGGCGATGGCCACGGTGTACATCGTCTCCAGCCCGTTTCTCGGCCCGACCAGTTCCAAGGCGCTGTACCGCGCCATCGGCACCTTTCTCGGGGCGGCGGCGGCGGTGCTGTTCGTGCCGATGTTCGGGCAGAGCCCATATGTGCTGGTGGTGGTGATTGCCTTGTGGACGGGGATTTTGCTGTTCCTGTCGCTGCACCTGCGCACCGCCAATAACTACGCGCTGATGCTGGCCGGTTACACATTGCCGCTGATTGCCTTGCCGACCGTGGATAATCCGCTGGCGGTGTGGGACGTGGCGGAGGCGCGCACCGAAGAGATCTTTCTTGGCATCGCCGTGGCGGCGGTGGTCGGCGCGATGTTCTGGCCGCGGCGTCTGGCGCCGGTGTTCAACGACGCGGTGGGCAAATGGTTCGCCGACGCTACCACCTACAGCTTGAAGTTCCTCAGCCGTGACGTGCAGCCTGAACAGATCGCCGCGCTGCGCATGGCCATGGTCGCTAACTTCAACAGCCTCGAATTGATGATCGGCCAGTTGCCCCACGAAGGCGCCCGGCCGCAAACCGTGCGCAACACCAAGGAGCTGCGCGGGCGGATGATCCACCTGTTGCCGGTGATCGACGCGCTGGAAGACTCGCTTTACGCCCTCGAACGGCGCACCCCGGAGCTGGTGGAGAAATTCGCACCGCTGCTGACCGCGACCCAGGAGTGGCTCGGCCATAACGACGCCGATCTGGTGCGTTGGCAGGCGCTCAAGGATCAACTTCAGGCCCTGCAGCCAAGCTGCGAGGCGCTGGAAGATCGCAAGCAATTGCTGTTCTCCAACGCGATTTATCGCCTCGGCGAATTCATCGATCTGTGGCAGGACTGCCGCAGTCTGCAGGACGCGATTCTCTGCGAGCGCCAGGACAGCTGGCGTGCGGTGTACCGGCACTGGCGCCTCGGGCGGCTGACGCCGTTTCTCGACCGCGGGATGATGCTGTATTCGGTGGCCTCGACCGTTCTGGCGATCATCGTCGCTTCGGTGCTGTGGATTCTGCTCGGCTGGCCGGACGGTGGCAGTGCGGTGATTCTGGCGGCGGTAGCGTGCAGTTTCTTCGCCTCGATGGACGACCCGGCGCCACAGATATATCGATTTTTTTTCTGGACCGGGATGTCGGTGCTGTTCGCCAGCCTTTACCTGTTTCTGATTCTGCCGAACCTGCACGATTTCCCGATGCTGGTACTGGCGTTTGCGGTTCCGTTCATCTGTGTCGGCACCCTGACGGTGCAGCCGCGCTTCTTCCTCGGCATGCTCCTGACGCTGGTCAACACCTCGTCGTTCATCAGCATTCAGGGCGCGTACGACGCGGACTTCTTCGCCTTTGTGAACTCCAACCTGGCCGGCCCTCTGGGCCTGTTGTTCGCGTTCATCTGGACCCTGATCGCCCGCCCGTTCGGCGTCGAACTGGCCGCCAAACGTCTGACCCGCTTCAGCTGGAAAGACATCGTGCGCATGACCGAGCCGGCCAATCTGGCCGAACATCGGCATCTGGGCGTGCAGTTGCTCGACCGTTTGATGCAGCACTTGCCGCGTCTGGCCATGACCGGCCAAGACACCGGGATTGCCATGCGTGAAGTGCGCGTGGGCTTGAACCTGCTCGATCTGCTGGCTTACACGCCACGGGTCAGCGGCGCGCCGAAGGCCCTGCTGCAGCAAGTGGTGGCTGAGGTCGGCGAGTATTTTCGCGCGTGTCTGAAGGCCGGCGAACGCTTGCCGGCACCGAGTCCTTTATTGATGACCATGGATCGCGCCCGCCGTGCGCTCAAAGGCCACGGCGATGAAGAAACCCGGCTAAACCTGTTGCATGCCTTGAGCGGTTTGCGCTTGGCGCTGCTGCCCGGTGTGGAATTCGTCAGCACGGGCGATGCCGAAGAACCGCTGCCCGATGGAGCGCCCCTATGATCGGTGATCTGGATATCAGCGGCATTTTCCTGCCGACCCTGCTGGTGCTGATGGGCATCACCTATGTGTTGTTTGTGCTGGTGCATGGCGTGCTCACGCGCCTGCACTTTTACCGTCTGGTCTGGCACCGGGCATTGTTCAACGTGGCCCTCTACGCCGTGATGCTGTACGGCGTGGACTCACTCAGTCGATACCTGATGACATGAAAAAACCGTTTCTGACTATCGGTCGCGTGGTCCTGACCCTGCTGATCGTGACTTTCGCCGTCGTCCTCGTCTGGCGCATGGTGATGTATTACATGTTTGCGCCGTGGACCCGTGACGGCCACATTCGCGCTGACATTATTCAGATCGCCCCGGACGTGTCCGGGCTGATCCAGCAGGTCGAGGTCAAGGACAACCAGTTGATCAAACGCGGCCAAGTGCTGTTCAGCATCGACCAGGACCGCTTCAAACTGGCCCTGCGTCAGGCTAAAGCGGCGGTCGCCGATCGCGAAGAAACCCTGGCCCAGGCGCAGCGTGAAGCCAAGCGTAACCGTGGTCTGGGCAATCTGGTGCCGGCCGAACAGCTGGAAGAAAGCCAGTCGAAAGTTGCCCGCGCGCAATCGGCGCTGGCCGAAGCGCTGGTGACGGTGGACAGCGCGCAGCTCAATCTGGATCGCTCGGTGATCCGCAGCCCGGTGGACGGTTACGTCAACGACCGTGCGCCGCGTGTGCAGGAATTCGTCACCGCCGGGCGTCCGGTGTTGTCGGTGGTCGACAGCAACTCTTTCCATATCGACGGCTACTTCGAAGAAACCAAACTCGATGGCATTCATGTCGGGCAGTCGGTGGATATCCGTGTGATCGGCGACAAGGCCAGGCTGCGCGGGCATGTCGAAAGCATCGTCGCCGGTATCGAAGATCGCGACCGCACCAGCGGCAACAACCTGCTGCCGAACGTCAACCCGGCGTTCAGCTGGGTGCGCCTGGCACAACGGATTCCGGTGCGCATCGCCTTTGACGAGGTGCCGGAAGACTTCCGCATGATCGCCGGGCGGACCGCGACCGTGTCGATCATCGACGACAAAACGCAGGAGCCCGCGCAATGAACAGGGCCCTGATGATCGCCGGGTTGGGCCTGATGCTCTCGGCCTGCCAGATGGTCGGGCCGGACTATCACCTGCCCGCTGACGCGGCGGTGCAGCGCAAGGATTTTCAGGGCGAGCTGGCGGTGGACGGCAAACCAGTGGTGTCGGCGCCGGTGCCGGCGGACTGGTGGCGGCTGTATCAAGACCCGCGTCTGGATCAACTGGTACAGCAAGCCATGGCTTCCAATACGGATTTGCGCGTGGCGGCGGCCAACCTGTCGCGGGCGCGTGCCCAGGTCGATGAAGCCGAAGCGGCCGGCGGCTGGAGCGGCGGCGTGAAGATGGGCGCGCAGCGCTTGCAGGAATCCGGACAAGCATTCCTGCTGCCGGAAAAAGTCCCGGTGGCCAACGTCGCTGACATCGGTATCAGCGCGTCTTACCAGTTCGATCTGTGGGGCACGCTGCAACGCGGGATCGAAGCGGCGAAAGCCAACGCCGATGCCACGCAAGCGGCGGCCGACACCGCGCGCATCACCCTGGTGGCGGACGTGGTCCGTGCCTACACCCAAGTGTGCGCCGCCAACGAAGAACGGGAAATCGCTCAGCATTCCCTCGACCTGCAATCGCAGAGCACCACGCTGATCCAGCGCTTGCGCGATGCCGGGCGTGGTGACGAGACCCAGGTCACCCGTTCGCAAACCCAATTCAAATCCTTGCGGGCTGACCTGCCGCGCTACGAAGCGGCGCGTCAGGCCGGATTGTTCCGCCTGTCGATGCTGCTGGCCAAACCGCTCGACCAGTTGCCTGCCGGCACCGCGACCTGTGCCGAACTGCCGAAAATCGCCCAACAGTTGCCGGTGGGCGACGGTGCGGCGCTGCTCAAGCGTCGTCCCGATGTGCGGCAAGCCGAGCGTCGTCTGGCCGCCGCGACCGCCGGTATCGGCATTGCAACCGGTGAGCTGTACCCGGACATCAGCATCGGCGCGACCATCGGCACCGTCGGCATCGTTTCCGACCTTGGCGATCCTTCGACCAACCGCTGGGGCTTTGGCCCGTCGCTGAGCTGGAAAGTGCCGACCAACGGCGCCCGCGCACGGATCCGTGAGGCCGAAGCCAACACTCAGGGCGCGCTGGCGCATTTCGACGGTGTGGTGCTCAACGCCATCCGCGAAACCCAGACCGGTCTGGCCCAGTACAGCGCACTGCTGCAGCGTCGCGATGCACTGGCCGATGCCGAGCAGTCGGCGAAACTGGCGGCGGACCAGACCCACCGCTTCTTCCAGGCCGGGCGCGAGTCGTTCCTCGCCGACCTGCAGGCGACCCGCACCTACACCGACGTCACCGCGCAACTGGCCGCCGCCAACACCCAGGTCGCCATGAGCCAGATCGATTTATTCCTCGCCCTGGGTGGCGGCTGGGAAAGCGGACGAACGCAAGCCTCAAGCGCCAGCAAACCCTGAAGCCGTTGCTATGCTTTGAAGTGTTGAAAGGGTGCCCCGTGCAACGCACCCTTTCAGCGCACATTGCTAGCGCTGGTCTAGGGGAAACCAATAATGAAAAACCCTTACGCTCTCGGCTTCTGGTGCGCCCTGGTAGCGCTGGTGCTGCTATCGGCCACCTATTTCTACGGCATCATGCTGGCCCATCAGATCGACAAGGCCATGGTCTTCCTCGACAGCGCCACGGCGTTGATCGCGGTGATGGCCATCGTCGTCGTGGCGTGGGCCTCGGTTCAGGTGCAGCGGGTCAAGAAACGCCAGTTGGAACAGGGCAAGACCCTGGTGCTGATCTGGGACACCAAAGTCGCCCTGCGCCGGGTCGAAACCGTGTTTGATCGCTACTTCTGGGGCAGCTACTGGCAACCGGGACGCACCTTCGCCGAAGTCATGGGCGAACTGACCGGCACGCCGCTGGAAAAAAGCCTCGAAGCCCTGAAAAAGCAGTGTCTGGAACTCGACAAGCAGATTGCCGATGAAGGCTGGCACTGGCTCAATAATGCCCGCGAACTGTCGGATGTCGCCACGGCCATGGCCCGTGAGCGCTATCAACTGGATTTCTGCGATCCCCGGGCCGATGGGCCTGGCGGGGCGGTGATTGATCGCGACTTTGAAGTGCTGGTGTATACGTGGACGGCGCGGTTGAAGAGCTTTGATCATCAGCTCGATGAGATCGAGGTTCAGTATTCCTGATCTTCTGGGAGTCCTCTGGCCCCATCGCTGGCTTGCCAGCGATAGCGTCCTCAAAAACACCGCAACTCTCCCCGCCTGTCAGCTGTCCACACTCCCCATAGACACTCTTTAACCTTTAAACATTGGGCCGCCTCGCGCTGCCAGTGCTAATCTCCACCGCTAATTTCAGCGGAGTCGAGCCGCGACCCGGTCACGGGTTCAGGGAAGACGACCACACTTTCAGCCACGGACATTGATCAGGTCATTCATGAATAAATCAGCAGGCGTGCTTCTCGGGATTGTTGTTGCCATCGGTGCGATCAGCGCCGGCGGGGCCTGGTATACCGGGACCAAGATTGAAGGCGTACTGAACAACGCCGTCAGCAACGCCAACAAAGAGCTGCAGACCGCGATGGCCGGCTCCAATGGCAGCGCGTCGCTGGAGCTGGTGTCGCTGGAGCGCCACACCTTCACCAGCACCGCGCACTACCGCCTCAAGGGCGAAGGCGAGATGTTCGGTGACCAGCCGGTCGAGCTGCTGTTCGTCGATCACATCGAACACGGCCCGCTGCCGTTCTCGCGCCTGGTGTCGCTGAAGTGGCTGCCGGTCATGGCCACCAGCAATTACGAGCTGGAAAAGAGCCCGGCCACCGAAAAATGGTTTGCCGCCACCAAGGGCGCCGCGCCGCTCAAAGGTGTGACCAACATCGGCTACGACGAATCCACCACCAGCAGCCTCGAGTTGCTACCGCTGGAAACCGCGCTGGACGAGCAGTCGAGCCTGAAATTCTCCGGCCTGACCATGAACATCTCCGCCAGTGCCCAGGCGCAGAAGGTCAAGGCTGACGGCTACATGGACAGCCTGAAACTGGTCACCGTGGCGCAGGATCAGGCGCCGGTGCAGGTCGAACTCAACGGTCTGACCCTGGCCAGCAACCTCACCAAGAGCAGCTACGGCTACTACACCGGGGAAAACACCCTGGAGCTGACCAACAGCAAAACCACCTTCGGTCCCAAGCAGTCGGTACTCGGTGTGAAGAGCTTCGAAATGAAGAATCTCACCGAAGAGAGCGGCAGCAATGCCTCGGGCCGCGCTGACTACAAGGTCGGTGAAGTCACCCTCAACGACAAGAAAATCGGTTCGGCCAACATGGCCATGAGCCTGAAGAACCTCGACATCCCGTCGACGATGTCGCTGATGCAGATCTACCAGACCAAATTGCAGCCGTACGAGAAGGAAGCGGCGGCCGCTGCCGAGGCCGGTCTGCCGGCACCGGAATTGAACCTGACCGAAGCCGAGTCGGCACAGGTCAAGGCTGACCTGCAGAAACTGCTGGCCGCCAGCCCACAGATCGCGCTGGAAAACCTGTCGCTGAAAACCGCCAACGGTGAAAGCCGCGCCAGCCTGGTGATTGATCTGACCAAGCCGCAATCGATGGATCTGCCGCCGGATCAACTGGGCAAGCAATTGATCGCGCTGCTGGACCTGAATATTCAGGTGTCCAAGCCGATGCTGATCGATCTGCTCAGCGTGCAGGCGCAGCTCGACGGCCAGACTGACGCCAAAGCCATCGTCGATCAGGCCAGCGCCGGCGCCGACATGTTCTCCGGCATGGCAGTCGGTTCGCAGTTGGCGACCGTCGACGGCACCAATGTCGTGACCAAGCTGCATTACGCTGCCAATCAGGTGGAGTTCAACGGCCAGAAGATGACCGTCGAGCAGTTCGTCGGCTTCCTGATGAGCAAGTTCGCTGGCGTCACGCAAGTGCAGTAATCCTGCGCTCTAAATAGCAACGCCCGGCCTCTGGATTCGCGGACGCCGGGCGTTTTGCTGTCTGGCGTTCGGGTTTTGCACTGAGCCGGCGGCACGATTCTGAACAATTATTGTGTTCTGAATATTCGACTACGCTTGCATGCAAGACTGCCTGACTAAGCTTGGCTGGGTCTTTATTGGCTCAGCCTCCGTTACGAATGGGCAAGGGGGGCATTGCGACCCGGCTGGCCATGTAAGGATGCTGACGAATGCCGCGTATTGATGTGCCTGTTCTACATCGTGGTTTACGCCCGTTGTTTCGTGTTGCGCTGTGCAGCCAGTTGCTTTGGCCGGCACTGGCGTTTGCCGATACGCCCTATGATCAGATGGTGCGTGATGCCCGTGCCGGGCAGACCACGCCTGCGCTGAACGTGCTGCGCCAGGTGCCGCCGGGGCAGTCGACCACTGGCCAGATCAGCGATCACCTGCAGATCGCCAGTTGGGCCGGCCTCGATGCCGAAGTGGTGCAGGTCTATGAAACCCAGGGGCGTGACCGGGCGCTGCCGGTGCAGGCACTGACCGCCACCGCACGCGCCTATCGCAACCTCAAGCGTTGGGAGCAGGCGACTCAGGTCTACAACAAGGCGCTGGCGCTGGAGCCGGACAACGCTGACCTGCAATTGGGGCTGGCCCTGACTCAGGCTGACGCGGGCAAACCCGACGAAGCCGTGACCCGCGCCAAGGCGCTGGTCGCCGCCAAACCCGACGATCCTTCGCGCCGCCTCGCACTGGGCTATGCACTGACCCGCGCCGGCAAGCAGTACGACGCGTTGTTTGAATACGATCAAGCGTTTATCCGTGCCGGCAGCAAGCCGGAAGTCGCCCGCGAATACGTGGTCGCCCTGCAAAAGGCGCGGCTGCCGGAACCGGCGCTGCGTCTGGCCAATCAACGTCCGGGGCTGATCGACCCGGTCACCTTGCGTCGACTCGAAGGTGATCTGGCCGCCGAACGCGTGCGTCTGGCCGAACTCGCCACCCGCAGTGAAAAAGAACGCTACGTGATCGCCGACCGCGCGCTGGCCGATTACGACAAACTGCTCGCCACCTGGACCCCGGATGCCAGCGCCCATGATGACGTGATTCGCTGGCGCATCGACCGCATGGGCGCGCTCAAGGCCCGGGCGCGCACCGCCGACGTGATCAATGAATACCAGAAGCTGCAAAGCGAAGGCGTGAAGATTCCGACTTACGCCTTGCGCTGGGTCGCCGCGTCGTATCTGGATCAGCGCCAGCCAGAAGTCTCTACCGACCTGTATCGCCAGGTGTTGTCGGCCCCGGACGCCGATGTCGGTGATCGCCTCGAAGACACCACCGCGTTGTACTACTCGCTGCTGGAAAGCGACCGCGCCGATGAAGCGCGCAAACTCGCCGAGGATCTGGCCAAGACCCAGAAACCGCGCGTCGAACTCAAGGGCTTGCCGATCGGCAACCCGAATGATGAGTGGATGGACGCCCAGCAACTCGCGGCGCAGGCCGGCACCTACGGCTCCGACCTGCCGCACGGCGAAGAGCGCCTGCAGACACTGGTCGATCAGGCCCCGGGCAACATCGGCCTGCGCCTGGCGCAGGCCGATCTGTACCTGGCCCGGCAATGGCCACGCCGCGCGGAAAATCAGCTCAAGGAAACCGAGAGCATGGTCCCGCGCGACATGGGCCTGGAACTCGCTCAGGCGCGCACCGCGATGACCCTGCAGGAATGGCGGCAAATGGATGCGCTGACCGATGACGTGGTCGCGCGCTTTCCCGACAACCGTCAGGTGCAACGAGCGGCCCGCGAGCGCGAAGTGCACGACATGTCCGAACTGCGCGTCGAAGCCTATGGCGGCAAGGCCAACGGAGGCGGCGGCAGTGGTGCGGGCGCGGTCAGTGGCAGCCGCGATTTCGGCATCCAGAGCACTCTGTACAGCCCGCCGATCGATGAAGACTGGCGGGTGTTCGTCGGCGCCGGTTATGCCACCGGCGACTTCGCCGAAGGCACGGGCACCGACCGCTTCCAGCGTGTCGGTCTGGAGCGCCGTACCCGCGACATGAGCCTGGAAGCCGAGGTCTCCAACCACGATTACGGTTACGGCGCCAAACAGGGCGCGCGCATCGCGATTGCCCGCGACATCAACGATCACTGGCAGTACGGCGGCAGCTTCGCCTATCTGTCGGCCGAGACGCCGTTGCGGGCGCTCAACAGCGACATCAAGGCCAACGGCGGCAACGCGTTCATTCGCTGGCGCGCCAACGAAAGTCGCGAGTGGCGGCTGTCGGTCAGCCCGTCGCACTTCAGCGACGGCAACAACCGCGTCGAAGCCTTGCTCACCGGGCGCGAGGGCGTCTACAGCGCGCCGAACGTGCAAGTCGATGCCGGTCTGGAAGTCGGTACCAGTCACAACTCCAAGTCCGAGGATGTGCCGTACTTCAACCCGAAGGCGGACTTCAGCGTGATGCCGACGGTCAACGTCAACCATGTGCTCTACCACCGTTACGAAACCTCGTGGAGCCAGCAGTTTCAGGCCGGGGCGGGCACCTACAGCCAGCGTGACCACGGCACCGGCGGCATGGCGATGCTCGGCTACGGCCAGCGTTATGCCTGGAACGACGTGTTCGAGGTGGGCGGTTTGTTCAGTGTGATCAACCGGCCCTACGACGGTGATCGGGAGACCGATCTGCGTCTGCTCGTCGACCTCACTTTCCGCTTCTAGAAGAGTTTGAAGATGCCTTTGATGACGCGTTTCATCCTTCTGCTGGGAGTGCTGCTGATCAGCGCCTGCGCCCAGCAAGCCCCGGCTTTCGCGCCGCCGTCGCAACGTCCGGTGGCGGCCAATGAAAAACCCTGGCCGAAAAACCATGTGCTGGGCATTGCCTATCACGATATCGAAGACCGCGACCCCGATCAGGCGGTGGTGGCGGTGCGCACCGAGCGCATGATCGAGCAGCTCGCGTGGCTGCGCGAGAACGGCTACCAACCGGTCACCGTCGATCAGATCATGGCGGCGCGCAAGGGCGGCCCGGAACTGCCGGCCAAAGCGATCCTGCTCAGCTTCGACGATGGTTATTCAAGCTTCTACACCCGCGTGCTGCCGGTGCTGCGCGCCTACAACTGGCACGCCTTGCTGGCGCCGGTCGGCGTGTGGATCGACACGCCGCTCAATCAACCGGTGGATTTTGCCGGCGCCCCCCGCGCACGCTCCGACTTCCTGACCTGGGATCAGGTGCGGGAAATCTCGCGGTCGGGTCTGGTGGAAATCGCCGCGCACACCGACGCCAGCCACAAAGGCATCCTCGCCAACCCGCAAGGCAACATGCAGCCGGCGGCGGCCACCCGACGCTACGATCCGCTCACCAAACGCTATGAGTCCGAAGAACAGTTCCGCGCTCGAATCAACAATGACGTGGCGACCATCTCGGAAAAAATCCGCAAAGTCACCGGCAAGAAACCGCGCATCTGGGTCTGGCCGTACGGCACGGCGGACGGCACTTCGCTGACCGTGATCGGCGAGCAGGGCTACGAAATGGCCCTGACCCTGGACGACGGTCTCGACGCCCTCGACAACCTGATGAGCAGCCCGCGCTTTCTGGTGGCCTCGGATCCTGACGGCGAGCATTTCGCCAACAGCATCGTCGGCGTGCAATCGGATTTCGCCATGCGTGTGGTGCACATCGATCTGGACAACGTTTACGACCCGGACCCGGCACAGCAGGAAATCAACCTTGGCAAGCTGATCCAGCGCATGGCCGACATGGGTGCCAACACCGTGTTCCTGCAGGCTTTCGCCGATCCGAAGGGCGACGGACTGGTGCACTCGCTGTACTTCCCCAACCGTCACCTGCCGGTGCGCGCCGACATCTTCGACCGCGTTGCCTGGCAACTGCGCACTCGGGCGCACGTGAAAGTCTTCGCCTGGATGCCGGTGCTGAGTTTTGGCCTCGACTCGAAGCTGCCGCGTGTCACGCGCTGGGATCCGAAGACCGGCACCACCTCGGTCGATCCGGGCCAATATCAGCGCCTGTCGCCGTTCGATCCGCAAGTACGGCGGATCATCGGTGAAATCTACGAAGACGTGGCGCGCCTGACGTCGGTGGACGGCATTCTGTACCACGACGACGCGGTGCTCTCGGATTTCGAAGACGCCAGCCCCGAGGCTCTGAAAGCTTATGCCGCGCACGGCTTGCCCGGGTCAATCGCTGCGCTTCGAGATGATCCGGCGGCGATGCAGCGCTGGACGCGCTTCAAGAGTCAATACCTGATCGATTTCACCAAGGAGCTGACCGCCAAGGTCCGTGCGATCCGTGGCCCGCAGGTGCTGACCGCACGCAACATCTTCGCCGAGCCGGTGCTCAATCCTGATAGCGAAGCCTGGTTTGCGCAGAACCTCGACGACTTCCTCGTGACTTACGACTGGACGGCGCCGATGGCCATGCCGTTGATGGAAAAACAGACCGAGGCGCAATCCGGCCCGTGGCTTGAAGAACTGGTGGCGAAGATCAAGCAACGCCCCGGCGCGCTGAATCGCACGGTGTTCGAACTGCAAGCCCGCGACTGGACGAAAAAGGATCAGGCCGACATTGACGGTGCGCAACTGGCGGACTGGATGGGCCGGCTCAAGCGTCAGGGGGCGACCAGTTTTGGTTACTACCCGGACAACTTCCTCGACAACCTGCCGGACCTGAAAACCGTAAGGCCTGCGCTCTCCAACAAATGGAACCCATGACATGCTGGATAGACTGTTAGCCCTGCTTGTTCTGGCGCTCGTCCTCGGCGTGCCGCTGGGGTTGATCTTCCTGGTCACCGGGCAGTTCCTGATGGACTTCGTGTTCTTCTACCCGTTGTTCATGTCCGGCCTGTGGATTTCCGGCGGCCTGTATTTCTGGCTGCACTGGGAGCGTCACTGGCCATGGCAGGACGACACCCTACCGCCGCCACTGGAAGGCGAGCCGCTGATCTCGATCCTGATCCCTTGCTACAACGAAGGCGAAAACGCCGCCGATACCATTCACGCGGCGCTGGCCCAGCATTACCCGAACATCGAAGTCATCGCGATCAACGACGGTTCCAAGGACAACACCGCCGAAGTGCTCGACCGGCTCGCCCAGGAAGACCCACGCCTGCGGGTGCTGCATCTGGCGGAAAACCAGGGCAAGGCCGTGGCCCTGCGCATGGGCGCCATTGCCGCGCGCAGCGAATATCTGGTGTGCATCGACGGTGACGCGCTGCTGGCACCGAACACGGCGGCCTATCTGGTGGCGCCGATGCTCGACAACGCGCGCCTCGGCGCAGTGACCGGCAACCCGCGTATCCGTACACGTTCGACATTGGTCGGGCGGGTGCAGGTCGGCGAGTTCTCGTCGATCATCGGTCTGATCAAGCGCACGCAACGGGTGTTCGGGCGGATCTTCACCGTGTCCGGGGTGATCGTCGCGTTCCGCCGTACCGCGTTGAACCGGGTCGGCTACTGGAGCCCGGACATGATCACCGAAGACATCGACATCAGCTGGAAGCTGCAACTCGATCACTGGAGCATCTTTTACGAGCCGCGCGCGCTGTGCTGGATCCTGATGCCGGAAACCCTGCGTGGTCTGTGGAAGCAGCGCCTGCGCTGGGCCCAGGGCGGTGCCGAGGTGCTGTTCAAGAACATCCGCGGCATCTGGCAGTACCGCCATCGTTACCTGTGGCCGCTGCTGTTCGAGTATTGCCTTTCGACCGGTTGGGCCTTCACCTTTCTGCTGTCGGTAATCTTCTGGGCCGTTGGCAAGTTCGTGGTCATGCCGGAATCGATTGCCGTGCATCACCTGATGCCTCCGGCGTTCACCGGCCTGTTGCTGGCCTTCGTCTGTCTGGTGCAGTTCGCCGTCAGCATCATTATCGACCGGCGCTATGAGCCAGGTCTGGGCCGAACCATGTTCTGGGTGGTCTGGTATCCGATCGCTTTCTGGCTGGTCAGTCTGCTCACCACCTTGGTCAGCTTCCCCAAGGTCTTGTTTGGCCAACATCAGAAGCGTGCGCGCTGGGTCAGTCCTGATCGGGGCATCAAACCGGTCGGCGACGACGAAGAGGAGGTCATCAAATGAAAATCATCCGGACCCGCCAGCGACCGTTCCTGGTCGTGATCGACGTGATTCTCACCGTGCTGGCCTGGGTCGGCCTGCTGTTCCTGCTGATACGCGGGCTGTGGCCGCTGATCGAAACCCACGCCGGTGGGCCACGCATCGACAACTCGGCATTCGAGGCCCTGGGTACGTTGCAGATCTACCTGTGGGTGGCGCTGGTCAACGCAGTGATCCTGATTGGTTGGGCGCGTTACCAACAGCGCAAAAGCAGAAGCTTCGCCCAGCGTCGATTGCCGGCGCCGGTGGTCGATGATGAAGGGCTGAGCAAGAGCTTCCGCCTGTGTGATGACCGCCTGGAGAAGCTGCGCACACCCGGGGTGATGACCATCCACAACGATCAGGAAGGTGATATCAGCCATGTGGTGCTGAACTTTCGGCCGCTGGAACCGGCGGAATTGCCGCCACCGCTGGCGCCGCTGGAGCATCCGCGGGTGATCTTTCTGCACGCCGAGGATGACGATAATCGCGACCCGATGAATCGCCTCACCTGAAAGATGTCCCCCTGTAGGAGCTGCCGAAGGCTGCGATCTTTTAATCTTTAAAATCAAGATCAAAAGATCGCAGCCTTCGGCAGCTCCTACATTGTTCAGCATTCAGCATTCAGCATTCAGCATTCAGCATTCAGCATTCAGCATTCAGCATTCAGCATTCAGCATTNGCGAATCAGCTCCCAAGCTTCTTCCATCGCCAGTGGTTGTTTCATTCGCTCCGCGAGCATCGCCATGGCCCGCTCCTCCTCGCAGGCCACCGCGGCGACCACCACGCCGTTGTGGCCGAACAGGCCGATGAACGGCGGATGCTCGGGTTCGCCCCTGAACTCGATTTCATCCCACTGACTGGCATGGCCAAGGTAGTCGTAGTTCCTGCCGAAGTGCCAGGTCCAGAAAAACGGCACATCCAGATAATGCTCATCGGCGCCCAACATGTTGGCGGCAGCAATGCGTGCGTGCTGCTGGGCCAGGCGCCAGTGCTCGATGCGTTGCGGCTGGCCGCTCAGGGGGAACGTGGCGATATCGCCAATCGCCCACAGCCCGTCGCAAACACGCAGGCCGGCGTCGACTCGCAGTGACTGGTCTTTCTCCCTCGGCAGCGACGCAAAAGCCTCGGTGGCCGGATGCACGCCGACCCCGGCCAGCACCAGATCCGCCGAGACGCGCAAACCGTTGTCCAACAGCACCGCTTCGACTTTGCCGTCGCCAATGATTTCCCGGACTTCGTGATCGGTAATGAATTTCACCCCGTGTTGTTCATGCAGCGCACGGATCGCTTTACCCACGGCTGTACCGAATTGCGCGGCAAACGGAATGGCGTGGCGGGCGCTGACCGTTACGTCGAGCCCGAGCTGGCGCAGGGCCGAGGCGCATTCCAGGGCGATAAAGCTGTCGCCGATGATCAGCGCCCGCTGTTCGGGTTTGGCGGTGCGCATGATCTGTTCAGCCTGGGCTTTCGAACGCAGGACGAACACTTGCGGCAGATCAGCGCCGGGCAGTTGCAGCGGATTGGGCTCGCCGCCGGTGGCGAGCACCGCGGCGTCGTAACGCAGGGATTGGCCATCGTGCAAATGCAGGGTTTTCGCTGAGGCGTCGAGGGCAGTTATTTCGCCTTGTCGGCGTTCGATGCGCTGCTCTTTATAAAAGCCTTCATCGCGCAGCGGCGGGGTTTCCTTCGCCGACATTTCGCCGGCGAGGACAAATTTGCTCAGCACCGTGCGGTCGTAACCGGCTTCCGCTTCGCGGTCGAGCATGATGATCCGGCCACCGAAACCTTTCTCCCGCAGTGCCGCCGCACATGCCGTGCCCGCTGCACCTGCGCCGACAATCACGAAGGTGCGCGAATCATCGGCCGGCGGCGTGTGCCCATCCGGTAGCGGTTGATCATCGACCCAGACCTCATCGCCACGTAACTCCAGCGGATAACGCTTGAGGCTGTCGAGGGCCGGCGGCTCGCACAGCGCACCGTCTTCGACACGAAACGCGGCTTTGTGCCACGGGCAGATCAGGCGTCCGTTGCACAACGCGCCGTCAGCCAATGGCGCGCCGGCGTGTGGGCATTCGCCCTGAAACGCGCGCAGTTGGCCGTTCGCGCGCAACAGGACAATCTTGCGCTCGCCGATTTCGACTTGCAGGCCACGGTCTTCGGGGACATCGGCGACACGGGCGACACGGTGCAGGCTCATTGTCGTGCTCCTGACAGGCATTTCTCTTACGAGTTTGCGCCGCAGTGCGAGGTTCAGCCAATTGCCACTGCCACGGCACGAACGGTACGGCTATAGTTTGCAGGCCGACGAAGGCCCAACTGCACAAGGTACTCCCGGAATGACCCGATTGACCTCTCTCAACCCTTGGCTGGCGGCCGTTGCCGTCGCCCTTTGCGTGCAGTTTCCGGCGCAGGCGGCCGAGCGCTTTACCCTCGATATCCCCGGTGTCTCGGACAACCGCCTGTTCACCTCCGCCGCCGCGAGCGATGCGGCCGGTTGCGGTGGCAAGAACCAGTCCCCGGCACTGGCCTGGAACGCGGGGCCTGCCGGCACCCAGAGCTACGCGATCGTCATGCACGACCCGGACGGCCAGAAAGGGGCTGGCGTCGATCACTGGATTCATTACGGCATCAAAGCCACCACCCGGCAGATCCCGGCCGGTGTCGGCGCCAAATCCAGTCTCGAAGGCGTAGGCGGCACCAACAGCAAAGGCACCACCCATTACATCGGGCCATGCCCACCGGTTGGCGACAGCGCCCACCACTACATCATTCAGATCTACGCCCTGGATCTGGCTCCGGATGCCTTGCCCGCCGGCCTGACCCGTGCCGAGCTGATGGACAAGATCAAAGGCCACGTACTGCGTAACAGCAGCGTGGTGCGGCGTTATCACCGCTAAAAATTTTTTTTGGCGGGGTTTAACCCGATCTGAAGGGGCTGCCCGTCTCAGTGGATGAATGGATCACTTTCATCCCGAGGTCAGCCCCCATGTCCCGCTCCCTGCCTTTTCTGCGACCCGTTGCTGTCGGTATGTTGTTGACCGTCGCCGGTTGCGGCGTGTCTTCCAATCCCGAATCGGCTGTTGTCCCGGCGCCGGCCCAGCCACAGGCGTCGATTCAGCATGAAGCGCTCAGCGTCGATGGCGCCATGGCCAAGCGCAGTGCGCGACCGGCGCCAATGGCGAGTTTCGCGGCGATGCCGGCCCCGGAAAGTTATCCACAAGGCTATCGCGACGAGCAGCGCGAGCAATATCAGGCGCTGGCCGATAATCCGATCCATAGCGTGGCCGAATCTCCGGTCTCAACCTTCAGCGCCGACGTCGATACCGGCGCCTACGCTAACGTCCGGCGTCTGCTCAATCAGGGACGCCTGCCTCCGGAAGGTGCGGTGCGGCTGGAAGAGATGGTCAATTACTTTCCCTACAACGATGCGCTGCCCAGCGATGGCTCGCCCTTCGGCGTGACTACCGAACTGGCCGCCACCCCGTGGAATCAGCACACGCGCCTGCTGCGGATCGGCATCAAGGCCTCCGACCGGGCCGTGGCGGAACTGGCCCCGGCCAATCTGGTGTTTCTGGTGGACGTGTCCGGTTCGATGGATCGCCGCGAAGGCCTGCCGCTGGTCAAAAGCACGCTGAAACTGTTGGTTGATCAGTTGCGCGAGCAGGACCGGGTGTCGCTGGTGGTGTATGCCGGCGAATCCCGCGTAGTGCTGGAGCCAACGTCTGGCCGGGAAAAAGCCAAAATTCGCACAGCTATCGAGCAATTGACCGCTGGCGGCTCAACTGCAGGTGCGTCGGGCATCGGACTGGCCTATCAAATGGCACAACAGGCGTTCATTCCCAAAGGCATCAACCGCATCCTGCTGGCCACTGACGGTGACTTCAACGTCGGCATCAGCGACTTCGACAGCCTCAAGCAAATGGCTGTGGATAAACGCAAAACCGGGATTTCCCTGACCACCCTGGGTTTCGGTGTGGATAACTACAATGAACACTTGATGGAACAGCTGGCCGACGCTGGCGACGGCAACTACGCCTATATCGATAACCTGCGCGAGGCGCGCAAAGTGCTGGTGGATCAACTCGGTTCGACCCTGGCGGTGGTGGCGAAAAACGTCAAATTGCAGGTGGAATTCAATCCGGCACAGGTCAGTGAATATCGCCTGCTCGGCTACGAAAACCGTGCGTTAAAGCGTGAGGATTTCAGCAACGACAAGGTTGATGCCGGTGAAGTTGGCGCAGGACACACGGTGACCGCGCTGTATGAAATTGTCCCGGCAGGTGAGCAGGGCTGGCTGGAACCGCTGCGCTACGGTAAATCGGAAGCGGCGGTTTCGGCGAAATACGGGGAATTGGCGATGCTGCGTGTCCGTTATCAACAGCCAGAAGGTAGGAAAAGTCTGCTGATCGAGCGGCCGATTACCGATCAAGTCGCACCGGCCAGTGACGATCTGCGTTTCGCAGCGGCGGTGGCGGCGTTTTCCCAGCAGCTCAAGGATGCTCGCTACACCGGCGACTTCAGCCTGAAAGACACCGAAGCGCTGGCCCGTGGCGCTCGCGGCGACGACCGCTTCGGTTTGCGCAACGAGTTCGTGCAACTGGTCGAACTGGCGCAAAGCCTGCGCAGCTCAACCGCATCGAATACGCTGCCCCCTGAGCGACGGATCGAATAGTGAGCCGATTGAAAGGCTTCATCAGTCAGCTGTTTGCTACGCCAGACAGCCCGACCGCCAGCAGCGATGAAACGCTGCTGGCGCGTTATCGCGAAGGCGACGGCGCGGCGTTCGAGATTTTGTACGCCCGTCATCGGCAAAGTCTGTATCGCTTTCTGCTCGGGTTGAGCGGCAAACCGGAACTGGCTGACGAGGTGTTTCAGGACACTTGGCTGAGCCTGATCCGCAGCACCAGTCAGCCACAAGGACGGGCGACGTTTCGTACGTGGCTGTTCCAGATTGCGCGCAATCGGCTGATTGATCACTGGCGTAAACACGGTGCATATCAGCCGCTGCACGACAGTTACGACGAACAGCTGCACGCGGTCGGTGACGAGACCCACGATCCCGAGCAACTGCTGAACCTCAGCCGCGACAGCCAGCGCCTGGAAAGCGCCCTGCAAACCCTGCCCGCCGAGCAGCGCGAAGTGTTTCTGCTGCGCGCCCACGGTGACCTCGACCTGGCGCAAATCGCCAGCCTCACCGAAACATCGCTGGAAACCGTCAAGAGCCGCTTGCGCTACGCCCAGCAAAAACTGCGTCGGCTGCTGGCCGAGGAGGTACTGACATGACTGACGCCCGCCAGACGCCGGAAGAGCAACTGCTCAAACATTATCGCGAGCAACACACCAGCGAGCCGTCAGAACAGCTCGATGCGCTGATTCTCGCCGCTGCGCGCCGCGCAGCTCCGGCGCCCAAGCCAAGCCTGTGGCAACGCTGGCTGCAGGCCTGCCAGAAACCGCGTTGGCAGGTCGCATTCGCCAGTATGGTCGGTGTGGCGCTGATGCTGTCACTGGTACAACGTGCGCCCGAGCCGCCAGCGCAATTCGACTTCGCCCCGGCGGCCAAACCGGCTGCGCCAATGGCGCGCAAGCAAGCGCCCGAAGCGCAGGCACTGGCCTCTCCGCCCGCTGCGGCCATACCCGCACCCGCACCGATGATGGAAATGGCCGAGCCGATGCAAAGCGACGCGATCAGCGCCGACGAAGCCAAACTCAGCAAACGCGCCGCCGCCCCGGCCAACGGCCTGGATGAGCAACTGCGCGAAGTCCTGCGCCTGCGCGAGGCCGGCCAGTCGCAAGCCGCGGATGCGCTGTATAACAATCTGCACAAACGCTACCCCGGGGTGAACCTCGACCTGCGACTTGAGCGCATACGCCAGAACTGACCGCTTGTTCACCCAGCCATTTGGCATTGCCCGGCAAAAACGCGCACTATCGAGCCATGGCTGAAGCGCTGGAGAACAAAGTGGCAGCAAAAATCGACCGCATCGCCCAACTCCTCAACTGCCCGCAGAAGGGCGAGGAGATGCGGCGCGCGATTACCGAGGCGCGCAAGGAGTTCCTGCTGAACCAGTCGGAAGACGACGTCGTGGAAGAAGACGAGGTTTTTGAGGAGGCTGGGGAAGAGGAGGAAGATGACGATTACGATGAGTTTGACTGGACGACGGAGTGACCGTCGTTGCATCAAACACCGCGCCCACGAAAAAGCCCCGGACCATCACAGTCCGGGGCTTTCTCGTTTCAATTCATGGCGCACCAGGCGGGATTCGAACCCACGACCCCTGCCTTCGGAGTCCTAAAAGTCGACGTTTAGAATCAAAACGTTAGCGGTGATTAGCTGTGAAATCAATAAGTTGTGTTAGCTGAGGTTAGCGAGCTTTCGCCCCGGCTAGCGGGGCGAGTGTGGCAAACTTGTGGCATTTCGATCAGTAGGTAAGCCTCTCCGCTCACCTAATCGACTGGACTCGTCCAGATTAGCCAGTAGTGAAGGGCAGTAAGCGGCCAGAAGCGGGCGCTAGCTCCGAGGTTAAGCCGACCTAAGTAGTGAAGCGGAACAAAGGTAAACTTTTTCTGCCATGTCGATTGCTTTACTAAACGGGTTAGGCTTGACGGCGGCGGGGAACATATCGCCATTGAGTCTGCCCCCGACATTGGGAGAGTGCTCTGCAGGAGTGTTCCCCGCTCGGCTCAATCATGTGTCACTGTGGCGGGCGCTACTGCGAGCCCTGTAACATATTCGATTTAAGAAAAAGGAGTGTCGTGTGGCAACAAAACAGCGGAGCCTCGGGAATGCGAAGGCGGCCAGGCAGGATGAGTTCTACACGCAGCTATCTGATATCGAGAAGGAACTGAGGCATTATCGCAAGCATTTTCGGGGAAAGGTCGTATACCTCAACTGCGACGACCCACGGGAATCGGAGTTTTTCCACTTTTTTAGCTACAACTTCGAGAAGCTTGGTCTAAAGAAACTCATCGCTGCTTGCTACAAAAGTCAGGACGTAGATTTCTTTTCGTCTAGTGACGCTGAGCGCGCTGTCTACCTCGAATATGAAGGTGACAAGGATGGCGACCGCATCCCGGGCCGCGATGAAATCGAGGTTATCGAGTTCGAGGGAGACGGAGACTTCCGCTCCGCTGAGAGTATCGCGTTGTTGAGACAAGCCGATATTGTGGTTACCAACCCACCGTTTTCGCTCTTTCGCGAGTATGTGGCTCAACTCATGGAGTACGACAAGAAATTCATCATCATAGGGAACCTGAACGCGCTCAAGTACAAGGAAGTCTGGCCTTTCATTCAGGAGAACCGTCTCTGGTTGGGTGTCACCCGCACCGGCACAGGTCAGATGTGGTTTCGCATCACTGACGACGCGCCCATCAAGACCGGCCAGAAGGCTGATGAGAACGGCCATCGCTATCAAACGATCGGCAATTCCGCTTGGTTCACGAATCTTGACCACTCCAAGCGTCACGAAGAGATCACCCTTTTCAAATCCTACGACCCCGGGGAGTATCCGTCGTATGCGAACTTTGACGGCATCGAGGTTTCCAAGGTTGTCGACATCCCGCTGGACTACCCAGGAGTGATGGGTGTGCCCATCACGTTCCTGGGTAAATACAACCCTGATCAATTTGAAATTCTCGGTACGAGCTTGATCCTTGCCCGCCCTATGTCGGAGGTTGCTGCGGTAGGGTCCTACCCACAGGGTGGCCCGAACTTCTACCTCAGCAATGGTGACGGAACCTACCGCCGCACCTACGAACGCCTGGCGATTAGGAAAAAGCAGCTGTGAAGATAGAACTCGAACGCATCAAGATCCGTGATCTCGTCGATAACTATGAAGACAACGATGACCTGGGAGTACAGGCATACGGTGGCAAACTCGACGTCCGACCACCCTACCAGCGAGAGTTTGTCTATAAGGATAAACAGCGCGACGCGGTGCTGGAGACTTTGCGGAGGGGGTTTCCTCTCAATGTCATGTATTGGGCCGTACAGGGCGACGGAAACTTCGAGGTAATCGACGGCCAGCAGCGCACAATTTCGATCTGTCAGTACGTAAACGGAGATTTCTCGATTGACGTCGATGGCCACCAGCTAGCTTTCCATAACCTCCAACCTGACCAGCAGGAGGAAATTCTGGACTACGAGCTTATGATCTATCTCTGTACAGGCACTGACTCGGAGAAGCTCGGCTGGTTCAAGACCATCAATATCGCTGGCGAGAAGCTGACCGATCAAGAGCTGCGAAATGCGGTTTTTCATGGGCCGTGGGTCTCCGCGGCAAAGAAATACTTCTCCAAGAACGGCTGCGCGGCCTATGCGATTGCTAGTGATTATCTCTCAGGCTCCCCAATCCGTCAGGAATACCTTGAGACCGCGATCGAGTGGATCAATGAGGGGGAGGTCGAAGCATATATGCGTGACCATCAGCACGCTTCGAATGCCAATGAGCTTTGGCTCTACTTCCAGGGAGTTATCAATTGGGTCGTGGCCAATTTCCCGAAGAAGCGCTCTCAGATGAAGTCGGTCAAATGGGGCGCACTCCATCGTACCTACAAGAGCACGACTCTTGATCCAATCAAGCTCGAAGAGCGGGTCAGCGATCTCATGTCGGATACCGACGTCAAGCGGAAGGTCGGTATCTACGAATTTGTGCTGGGCGGCGAAAGTGACACGAAACTGATCGAAGTGCGGGTCTTTGATGAAAAGACTAAGCTCGCAGCCTACGGCGGGCAAACAAAGGCGGCCATGGCTGCCGGCACATCGAACTGCCCGATGTGCACGGCCGGAGGTAACAACAATGCCCAGCGCATTTACGAGTTCACCGAGATGGACGCGGATCACGTGACCGCTTGGTCGAAGGGTGGTTCGACGGACATCTCCAATTGCGAGATGCTCTGCACCTCGCACAATCGTTCAAAAGGTAACAGGTGATTCTGGTAAGTCAGGTGCGGGCAACGCGTCTAGCTCTCGGCTGGTCGTTGGGCCTGTTGGCAGAGCAACAGGGTTCTCGCTTCCCGCAAGCGCGGCGAGGAGGAGAACGTTGCGCGAAATCATCATTTGCAAGCACTCCGACGAGCAGGACTATGGCTGCGGTATCTGCGGGAAGAAGTGGGTGCGCGAGAAAGGCGGGCACGTTACGCGCTCGGCCAGATCGGATAGCCAGCGACGGCTGATATAGTTATGAGTTAAGCGCTTCCGACCGTGAGGGGCCGGTTTTGGCTGATCTCTGCCGGTCATGCCCTTGCCGGATACAAGCTGGATTGCGTCGCGTGCATTACCCCTCATTAAGGGCTTGCTCATACGTTTTTGAAAAGCTTGAGAGATCAGTCTTGAGGACGAGACAAAGATCTCGAAGCTGAACAATATCGAGCCTTCTGACTCCTCGCTCCACATCACTCATGAATGACTGCGGTTTACCCAGGGCAGCAGAGCACTGTGCTTGAGTCATTCCGGATTCGCCGCGCATGCGTTTGAGCAATTGAAAAAGAATCTCATGCTCACGTCGATAGATTGCTTTGGTCATTGCCGTGTATCTGGAGGGGCGGCTGACCAAGCTATATCTGCTTTTTGAGTTATCTGATTATCAGATATTTTGTGCTGGACATTGGCGTGAGTAAAAGTGATGAGGCAGATTTGGGAGCTATTCCGGGAGCGCAGGTTTTCAACCGCAGCTCGAAGTATTCGCAAAGATTAACGATGCCTACCTGGGTATCGATGGATCTGCACGTAGGCTGTTGGCCTACCCAGTCAAAGGCGTAGAGCATTTTTTCAGGTTCGATGAAATTAATGCTTGGCGCATCGTCCCGGTAGGAAAGCACAATCATCGATTGGAGGTACTGACCAGCAGTCTTGATGTTCCCGTGTTCAGCCTCGTTTTAAAGCCGACAGAGGTACTCAATACTGAGTCTCGAACATCAAGTGCTGAGCTCGACGGCAGGGTTGGACCAGCGCAGTCGTGGTCTAGTAGAGCACTAAGTCCTGGCATTGCATGAGATAAGGGCAGAACTGTGAATCACCAAGGCACCAACGGGTTTACCTCAACATCCGATACGCTTAATTGCCTCGGTTATCTCAACCAAGATATTTGCGTACTCCTTGGAAAGCGCGCCGTTGCCCTCGTTGAAAAGATGCTTTTGAAGGCCACCTAGACGCCGCAGCTCATTGATTACGTGGGAGTCAATTTTGCTTCTGGTCTGTCGCTTCAATGCGGCGGCCAGCACGAACTGACCAACACTCATTCCGCTGTCGTGGGCTTTCTCGCGTACCAGTGCTTCTTCTTCCTCGAAACAACGAATTGCCGGCAGCCATCCTGTGCGTCGGCGTTGTTCGCTACGGCTCATGAGCTTTCCTTTTTCCAGGTGTTGGGGGCTCGGGGCTTGCCCTGAGTAGGGAAGGTAGGCAAGCAAAGGGAGTGTAACGACTGGTGCGCGCCGATTGTGAGTCGCCAGGAACTGGCGGTATCACAAACCCTACCTTGTCCTAGTCTTTACTTTCAGAATTTAGATGAGTTGTGCACTACCCGGTTACAGCCGGGATGCAAAAGGCGTAAGCATTGAGGGGACGCCTTGGGTACGAAAAAAAGGCGAATTCAAAACGATTTAAATAAGCAAAGAATGCATCATCCATCAGCGGCTGAGGATACAACGATTGGATGGCGAGAAAGACGCTAGAGCGACAGCTAGGATTTACCAAGTTGCCCCTAGCCTTGAGTGACTTTCTGATGCAGAGGGAGGGTATAAACAGCATGTGTGCACGCTTGACGTTGATAAGCGTGAGACGATTTTGGGACGTTTGTGGTGATGCGGAGGCACAAAGGCTAAAGTGACGAATCTGAGGGAGCTATTTGACACTGGCGTGTAGATCTCAGGTAATTCTCTCAAGATACCTTGGAGATAGTTATGGAACAGTCCAGTGACTCCGAAAGTAGCTTCGCCGAGATTATGGATCTGAAGCGCTCCAATCGTGAGCGGTTGATTCGTGCTATCCAGAACGCCTCCCCCGAAGAGCTCGAGATTTCTGCTCAGCGCATCAAGGAAGTTCTGCTTGACTCTGTCAATCCAAGCCAGCGCCGACAGCGCATTGCCCCGCCAGCGTTCGTTAAGAGCAAATAGCTCCTCACGTATCGAAAGATTCTTGCGAGAGTGGCGGCATGCGGGTCGTTGTTTTCATTGCGGAGTTCGGACGTTTCACAGAGTAGTGCGAGGTCATTATCAATTAGTGATCAGGCTGACTGCTACTGCCCAGGCTCTGCATGGGCGGTCGTAGGCAGCAGCTGTCTTTTGGATTCACTCCACGATCATCAGGCACAGACTGCGCTTTCAGTTTTGGTTAAAGCAATTGTGAAATATTCTTTTGTAATTGCACTGACTTGCTCGCCCCTCTACATTTGACCTGTCCAGGGGCATGAAACGATCCTACCCAGCACAATCCTGTCCGTGACCATAGGTGGCCACCCCTGGGTATCCAACAGAGCTACGCATATGTGGGACGCGGTAAATTTTGAGCTGTGCCAGTTAGTATTTGATTAGGGAACATTCTCTAAAAGCCAATACTTTGGCGCCAAAAAGCACCTGTATAAACCCTGTAGCAAACATGCTCGTCGTCGTGTTGAAATACGCCAAGGATGGCAGGTAGCTACGAGGAGAGAGAGAAAGGATATGCCAACAAACGTAAATGTAGCATTCAGTAAGTTTTTAAGCGAAACGGTAAATCTCTACTCTGAAGACAGTAAAACTGCCCGTACAGACCGAGATAACCTTCGTAAACGGATTCAACGCTTTCAATCTGAAGTGGTCAACTTTCCAACTTTGCATACGGATGCGGACATCAATTTCGGATCGTTTGCTCGAAAGACCAAAAAGCGCCCACTAGATGACGTTGACATGTTTTTCTGTATGAACGGAAGTGGCGCCCATTACAACGAAGTGTCGGATGGTGTCATAAAGATCCACGTCACCAACACCAATACCAACCTTTATCAATTCACTAACAATGACAACGAGACACTTAACTCAATAAAAATCCTTAACAAATTTAAAATTTCTGTCGAATCTGTGTACGCCTATCGAAGCTCCGAAGTCAACCGGCGACAGGAAACTGTCGTTTTGACGTTGAACAACAAGGATTGGTCCTTCGATATCGTACCTTGCTTTATTACCTCTACCGTTAACAACAAGGATTTTTATTTGATCCCCGACGGCGCCGGTAACTGGAAGAAAGCGGATCCAAGGATCGACCAAAGCAGGACAACCCGAATCAACCAGAAACATAATGGTAAAATTCTAAACGTCATACGAGTCATGAAGTATTGGAACGCACGAGCTACGATGCCAACAATGTCATCGTATCTTCTTGAGAACATTATTCTCAATCATTATGACGTTGCGTCCAGTTGCTCCGACTACATTGATGTGGAACTACCTTACGCATTCCAAGCTGTGCGTAATGCGATTTTCTCCACTGTGCCTGACCCGAAAGGTTTTCAGAGTGATCTGAACGATCTTAGCTTTGATGATAAGTTAAAAATTTATACGCGTGCTGGTACAGATAAAGACAAAGCATTAGATGCCCGCAGGTTGGAGCGGGAATGCCAAACACACAAAGAATCCATTAACAAATGGCGCGAAATATTTGGCAGTGATTTTCCGGAGTATGGCTGATGGGAATTCGCACTAAGCAAAACGATCACTACTTCATCGTCCGTTTCGCTGCTGCACGGAGATTGTATAGTTTAGCCAAACAAGGACAGAACGCTTACCTGATGCTAAACGTGGTATTAGTGAGCGTAATGGCCTTTCTTTCCATCATTTTGAATAGCAAATCAGCTGGTACCTATTTCGGCTTTGAGACGATCGATATTTCCAAGCTCGTTGCTGTAATTTCTGTCGTGGTCCTGACCTTAGATAAATTTTTAGTCACTGAGCGAATTGAAAAATACAAGGAGGAAGCTGCGAAGGTCCAAGATCAAGCGGACAGAAAGCTGTACGGCTTTGAGTGGAGTGCTCCCTTGGCAGGTTCCCCGCCAAATTCGGCTCTGGTCACCAAGCATGGTGAGAGGCTTCTCAAGAAAAAGGGTAAGAAGCCTTTTGAAGACTGGTATGCGCTAAGGGAAGATAAGCTAATTCACCCTTATCAAATCCTGATTTGTCAGAACGCTTGCCTTTCTTGGGACGCTAGTTTGCGCTCGACAATGAACCTCTTCCTCTTGATTTTCGGGTTCGTAATTTTTGGTTCTGCATTGGGGCTCAGCATCTTCCTAAATCTGTCTACATTCAGCGCATTAACCAACCTGGTAGCACTGGCAGGGCCTGTCGTAGATTTCGGATACACAGTGTATTCCGGCAACAAGAAGACCATTGAGAATATTAATCGCCTTAGAGATCACCTTACTGACGCCATTGATAGCGAGAACCAACAGGAGAGTCATATTATTAAGCTATGTCAAATGGTTCAAGACCAGTTGTACATCAATCGACGGGACAGTTGGCCCATTCCAGATAGGCTGTATGAGTGGCTGCGTAATAGAGAGGAAAGCGTGATGGTTGGTAGTGCTGCCGACCTGGAATCCCAATTATTGGCTAAGCAAGCTGAGTCAAACAACACGGCGGTTGTTAGCCCCCCATAGAGTTTGCTCAGCTCGATTGGCCCTGGTTCTGATACCTACAGGTAGTTAAGGAAACCCCGAAGAAAAATTAGGTCCCTCTGTCCGGATTGTGGAGAAGCCGTCGCATTGGCCAACAGGAGGCAAGCAGCATAAATGCGACGGTTTTCGGGGGTAGGTGCGGCAATTAGCTACGGATAGAAGCTGGTCATTTCTTCCCTTCCATCTCATGCTTTCACTACAACCTCTGCGTCACTCGGCACTTGGGATATGCCGAGCACCCCCAAAATTGTTACCCTGCATTCGGGCCCAACTTCACAGTGCGAATGAGTAATGCACTGCCGCATTTTGGGCACTTACGCTCAGCTGTTGGTTCATTTCGGCGTTTGAGGTTTTGGAGATGTGCACGCTGGGTTGCGAGGCTTGGCGACAGCCGCCCGGTTCGCAAAGTCTGCACAAGTGCGTCGACTTCGGCCTCCGTAAATACCGGCTGCTTGAACGACTTGATGTAACGAATGAAGCCTTTACCTTGAGTGACGTTGGCCGGCATGTCGGTCTTGAAGCTACTTGCGCCAACAAAAACGATAACCGAGTGCAGGTACTCGGTTACTACACCGAGAGCGACCTCCAGTGCCTTGAGGTGTTTGTAGTTCTGCCGTAACGGGTTCTGGAACTTGAATGTTTTTTGGTACAGCCTCTGCGTCCACTGGGACTGCTTTTCGCTACCGAAGATCCAGCCACTAATGTTCTTGGTCTCCACAACGAAGATGCCGTAGGGAGAAATGAATACATGGTCAATCTGAGTGGTGCCGTCAATGGTATTGAGCGTCACGTTGTGCATCCGGCGATAGGTTTGCTTGTCCAGATGCCATCTTGCGAACAGACGTAAGCGGAGTTCGCCGGTATGGCCCTTGCCCCAACGTGAATTGAGCAGACCAATCAGCAGTATCGGCGGGATAAACCAGTGAAAGGCCTCCCAAGCCCGGGTGATGATGTGAGAGAGGTCCATTTCAATGCCTCAATGAATTGCCGAGCTGTTTCAGCTGAAAATGGCAAAATTATGCCCGCTAGCCTTGGCTAACTTTAGAGCAAGCTCACTGCGCCGCTACCGACCAGGAGCCTCAAAGCGAGTCGTGAGCAGCCACTAGGAAGCGAATCATGTTGAATGCAGTCATTTCTGGAAAGAAACGAGGTACCGGACTTGAAGGGGCCCGATTACTACTTGGCCAAGCAGAGGGCGCGGAAGACGTGATCACTGCGAGCGTCTTCGAGCGCCTGGCTTACCTACCCGACGCCTTATTCAGTGCCACGTTAAGCACGTTGCTGGGCGAAGCATTTGGTGCAATTGAAGAGATTGATTTCTGGCCATCGTGGTACCTACCTGGCGGTCGCCGCGTCGAGCCCGACGTAGTGATAAGTGATGGGCAACAGTCGCTGCTGGTGGAAGCCAAACGCCATGACTATTCTCGGCGGCAATACGCGGGGCAGTTGGCGTCAGAGCTACAAGCCGGTTGGGCTGGGGGCAAGCTTGCCGAAAACTGTATCTTGCTGACCCTCGGTGGCTTGGCTGATCTAAGCCACAGTACGCGTGAAGATCTGCACCAAGACATCATCACAGCCCTCCCTCCTGGCAACGACTACCGATTCAAACTGGTCTGCTGTAGTTGGCAGCAACTGTTCTGCCTCTTGGAGGACGAACTGAAGAAGCAATCTGAGCCAGGACTGCAACGGATGCTTTCAGACTTGTCCGACTGCTATTCCTGGCATGGTCTGCGCACTCATCGCATGTTATGGCTGAACGCATTGAAACCAGCGCATCTAACCACAACCCCAAATGCCTTCGACCAATGGAAGCTGAAATGAGTCAGGACCTTAATGCGGCGTTGCTTGACGTCCGCCGTGCTTATCGCTTGTTGGCCGACTACCAAAAACGTCAATTTGATCTGCTTTCCTACATTCGCAACAAACTGGACGCCGTCCCTTATTATCAAGCTTATGCATTTGCTCGCCCTGGAGACCTGCGAGGTCTTGAAAATCAAACCAATGCAGGATTGCGATTCCTGCCATTCATGGACATTTCTGCGATCTGGCTCCGTCATCAAAACCAGGTTGAGTTTTGGGACAAGCACTTGCCTGGCGATTTGATGTTTGGCGCATGGGTGCGCAGTGATACCGGCTTCGATAAATATCAGGGTATCTACAAAGGAGAAACAGCCGAGGCATCCAAAAGCCTGATTGTCCTATCTGTTGTGATTTGTGACACACCAAACGACAACCCAGGCAACTGGTATAACAAAGTCTGGAACCCTCTACCATATCCAGAAGACGGTGAGGTGGGTGTCAGCGAGGCCGTTCCAGGGTATCGGGTTTACGCCAAAAGCATCGACTTGGCGGGATTGGCTGATCAAGTTTCAGTGGATGCAGCCATCGACCAATGGCGCAAGGATGCTGCAACTGCGCTAAAAGTCCCTCTGATATGACGCGAGAACTCAAGCAACCTCGTTACTCCGGCTTTTTTGGCTAAATGCTATATATTCTGACGGATTGCCATCTCCCCTGCCTTCGCGGGCATGGACATCCTGGAACGGACTTCACTGACGAGGGGAATGGTGACCTTGATGGGCACAGCGCACACTGCGCCGGCACCATCTCGGCCGGGCCCCTCACGACTAAATCAGAAGACGAACAACCACATCGATATGCGCTTCCGAATTAAGCACCCTCTCCAGCAAGAGCTATTGGATGTTGAAGACCACCAGGTAATGTTTGTCTGCCAAGATTGCGTTGGGGACCCAATGCTCAGGGGGCTCAAGTCCTTTCCGGCATCTGAGAAAACCTGTTCAGCATGCGGTCAGATTACCCGCAGGGTTCTCACGCCCCACCGAGTAGCCCAGTTCATACGTGAGCATTTGCCGAAACATTTCATCATTGACTATGGCCTTTACGAGGGTCATGAAATGAGCCTGGCAGAGGTTGTAGGAGTCGCCGTTCGATGTGATAACCCGCTTGTGTGCGAGGCGATTGCAGCGGATATGGTCAGCCCTGGAACCGATGAGGAAGACTTTTATTGGCCAGGACAAGAGTATTGCTTCGCACCCAGCCCTTTCGATTCAGAGGAACATGAGCGGTGGTGGGTTGTCGGTGAGTGGGAACAGATTGCCCATGATCTGTGCCATGGCCGCCGCTTCTTCAACGACAACGCCCGAAAGTTTTTTGATTCGCTCATTTTCGAAGCGCTCAACGCGGAAACCGCCGGCCGCCCAGGTGCCCCAGCGGTCGTCACAACGCTTCCCTCTGACACATGCTTCTATCGGGCCAGGATTGCTCGAGACGATACAGAGGTACAACTTTTCAGAACGAACCCGGCTGATGAGTTAGGCGCTCCTCCCATCGATCGCGCGAAAAGCAACCGGATGAGCGCTGCTGGTGTTTCTTTGCTGTACGTGTCGCAGGACATCAGAACTTGCATCGCCGAAGTCCAACCATCCCCGGGTGATTCTGTTGTGGTCGGTCAATTTACGTCCATGACTCCAATGACCATTTTTGATTTCACTGCGCTGAGTAATCAGCTACAACATGCTCCCTTGAGCCTGTTCAGCCCTGACTTTGAAAAACGGAGTGACCACCGAAGGTTGCTACGGTATCTCCATGACGAAATTGCACGACCAGTTGGCCTGCTCGATACGCATTACGTGGTGACTCAGGCCTTGGCGGAATTCATTCGCTATAACGAGCATAAAACCTTTGACGGCATGTCCTTTCGCTCTGTGCAGCATGAGGGTGGCGTCAACTTCGTGCTGTTCGACAAAAGCAGTTTCGGTAGCTCACAGGTCCCAGGCAGCCGCCCGATTTTTGACTTACAGATAGCCTCTGACGACGTCATCACGCACTACATAGCTGAGTAAGTCGCGTGCTGAGTTCAATTTGCGAGATATGCGCGACCATGGGGTCATTGGCTCAATGACTTGACTGTTTCAACGCTTGATATTGATCGTTTCGACCGCAAACAGATACAGGGCGAACATCCGAACAAATTCAACGCTGCCGAGTAGCTTCAGGTTGATGGGGTCGGGAACATTCGACACGTACCAGAAGGCCACGCATAGGCAGAACGCCAATATCGTTCCACCGAGGTAGGGGCCCCAACTGAAGAGGTCATGGTCGGCAAGACGACTGTTCAGGGAGTTAACGCAGAGCACCCAGGATACGATCAGCATGGAAGAGACCATCAAAAAGAACGGCAACAACAGGCTGGTAACGGAAAAAGGATCCTTGATCGGTCCCCCACCTTCCACGACCGTTGAGAAGGCCAGCGCGGCAAACACGCTCAACAACGGGCGAGACTTGACCCTACCCAAAGCTTCTAGAAGTTCCTTAAACACTGATGCTCTTTCCTTACACGAGTTGAAACTGGGATAAGTTTGCCAATCCGCGCGGGACATCAACGTTTTCGCGGACGGCCCTTCTGCTGTCGACGAATAGCTGCAGCATGCTGAGATTTGAGTTGTTCCATTTTCTTATTGAAAGGCTTCAGGACGTTGTCCAGGTCGCTGTAAAGGTTTGATTTGGACCTGACAACCTCAGTGAAGAAGTAACGTTTGAAAGCTGAGCTCTCAAATCGCCCGTGCCTCCAACAGTGCAGCATAAAGTTGCTGTTCAAAAAGAAGCAGAAGCCACCGAACAAGACGGTCAGTTGCAGGTACAACGCTTGATCCGTAGCCAGTTCACCGGAAGAGTTTTTCACCAGCAACCAATACACCGCCGTAGTCGCTCCCAGCACCACACAGAACATGAGCAATGGTGCTCGTTTGCGTATAGGTTGGCCGGCGAAACTCACTTGGGTGCTCTGAATTAGCGTGTACAGGGCGTTAATCAAGAAGGGGAAACCAACGAAAGCAATGTCGATACCCGAGAAAACGTAGCTCACCGAGTCCAGCCAATAAATACCGACTAACGCCACCGCGGTTAGCCCAGAGACGATCAGATCCTTCTGTAGCGATTTGGCGTAATCAAGGTATTGCCGACCGTTTTTGCCCAAGCGTGAATGCACGTAGTCGACCAGTTCAATATAAGCCAATGGCCATAAAAATGCGGTAAAGCCGACAATGTAAAAGACTTTGAGCAGGGCAACGAACTCAAAATTGTAAACCAACGCGATAGGGTTAACCCTTAATGCGAGGAACCCCCAAAAGAACGCCAACAACATGAGCGGATAGAAGAGCGCGCGGTGCAAGTAACGCATGAATTTACCTAGCTATTGGATGGATCCGGTGCGCAACGTGCACGCACGTGTCCGCACAATCGCATTGCAATCCACCAGCACTTGTATTCGTTGACCAACTGTTCGCACTCGTCCTGAGCAAATCGGCGTATTGGCGATCGACTGCACAAGATCCATAGCGACATAGGGCCATCTATTTACTCGATGCACCACACCGTGAAGCCATGAAGAATGCTCATTTAACGTCGCAGACGCTAACGTTTATGGGTGATCGACACTTACTACTGTGTAACGATAACCGGATCCGGAATGAACTTCTCATACCAGGGTTTCAAGCGGGGCGCGTGTGTACTCAGCATGCGAAGGACTGAGGCATATCTCTTTGCAGGATTGGATTCGCGGTGAATTTTTTCGATCCGTTCGGTGAGCTTGTAATGGCTAAGCCACGCTTGCAGGTCAGCCGCATCGTTGCAGACATACACAGCCTCATCCATCGCCCTGACCTCTTGGATAGCCATTGCGATGAGTGTCGTGACATCTTTCAAAGTCGGACGATTGTCCTTGAAGTCGGAAAATAGCCTTTCAACGTCAAGTCCCGCGTAATTGGTACGTATGCGTTCCTCGTTGGCCTGAATCACCTGCTTTTCTTTGTGCGTCAGTTCGGCGTTGGAGTCAGTGTGTACATGGCGGTTGCGCCAATGGATAAGCAGCATTACACAGCAGGATCTGAATCGAGTTTCGTAATCTGCTGCATCCTTCACTGGAAAGGTTGGTGCGAACAGTTGCTTTGCTAATTCGGAGAACCTTTCAGCTGCGGATGGCGGTTTTGGTTTTCTTGATTTCCACTCCGTGGTCAGCCTTTCAAATCGCGGCAACTTCGTGATGGCCCGTACGTACTGACCTAGCGCCTCCACTGTAACGACCATCGCAGCATGCACAGCTGCCTTGCGAGCCTTGCGTGCTGCAAGCAATGGATCCTTTGGCGCCCAACTGATATTCAATCCGTCGGGTTTCTCATGATTTGGAGTGATTGCCGCCAAGCCTACCGCGATGGTATTCAAGTCAGCTACGCCGCTTCCTACAACTTGCAGAAAGTCAGCCAAAGCTTGGGTGCTGGAGTTGACCGGCCGCTTTATCGCGTCAGGCACGGCCTGAGCGCGATCAGTAACGCCCGATTGAGCGATATTTTGTAATTCTGACATCGCCTCTTCCATCGACCCGGAATGATCTGACAACGCTGGGGCTCGAACCCATAATTCCCGCTTTCAATATGGTTACCCTTTTATCGGCGGGCGTGATACCGATTTCACCACGTCGTCGAGCGAATTCTACGCGAAACACCAATACCAACAAAAGTAGATACAACTGGTTTCGCCGTTAATCTCTTGCTCGATCTGCACTCGTCCAGCTGTATGAGCGACCTGGCAGGGTCGACCCTGTCTACAGTGCGTGCCGAAAGCAGATAAGAGGCAACGCCGTCGACCCGGATCGAGGACGACCTAATTCAATTGCCTAGTAGCAACAGAAAGTCCTGTACGTAGGGAACAACCGATACTCATGCGTAGACCGTGTTGGGAACAATGTCTCGCTGAACACGTATAGACCGCAAACATAATTTTCCAATCTCCGGATAACATGCGGATTACCACATTTGCCCACGCTGGCAACCTTGCGAAGGGAGTCCTGATGTCCGTTCCTACATACGACAAATTCATTGAGCCGATCTTGCGCTACCTGGCGGCGAATCCGGAAGGCGCGACAGCACGCGACGTGCATGAAGCTGCTGCCCAGGCTTTGAATTTATCTGAATCACAGCTTCAAGAGCTGATTGCGAGTGGGCAAGCGACCTATAAGAACCGCGCTGGATGGGCTCACGACCGTCTCAAGCGCGCAGGGTTATCCTCCAGCGCCAAACGAGGCTATTGGAGGCTCACCGAAGCTGGCACTGCTTATTCCACACAGCACCCGTCACCGCTCACGGCGGATCAGGTTGAACAACTCACCGTCGGCTTCATGGACGTGAAGCTTAGGAGCCCCACAGATGCCGTCCCACTAGATGGGCTAGAGCAGGGTGCAGATACACCGATATCAGCAACTGTGAGCCCGGACGATCGGTTGGAACAGGCTTTGCGTGAGCTACGCGATGCAACAGCAGCGGATCTACTGGATAACTTGCTACAAGTCAGCCCCAACCGCTTCGAAGTTATTGTGCTCGACGTGTTGCACAGCCTTGGCTACGGGGCTAGCCGAAACGATTTGCAGCGTGTTGGTGGTAGCGGAGATGGCGGAATTGACGGGGTAATTTCGCTTGATAAGCTCGGGCTGGAAAAAGTCTATGTCCAAGCAAAACGCTGGCAAGGCACTGTAGGCCGTCCTGAGCTGCAAGCTTTCTATGGAGCACTTGCCGGGCAAAAGGCCAAGCGAGGGGTATTTATTACTACGTCAGGTTTCACTGCTCAAGGAATCGACTTTGCCCGTTCAGTGGAAGGCATGGTGCTGGTGGATGGCATCCGCCTTGTCAACCTGATGATGGACTACGAGGTTGGGGTAACGTCCCGGCTTCTCAAACTGCCGAAACTGGATAGCGATTACTTTGACGAGGAGTGAGGATTTTGGACCTCGTCATAGTTTCTCGGCTCCGGGGGCAGGGCTAGTAAACGAGCACTGGACACTAGCGCTCCGATGATCAAAAAACCATTACCAATCAGATTCCAGCTCGGTGCTTAGGTGGATACCCATCACCTTTGCCTTGCGATATCTCAGCGGCTCCGCATTGATCTCCAGGGCAACAAGTCGACTTGCAGCGATGACTAAGCTGTTGAAGCGGTCATTGTGAACGGCGACATATGCGATGAGTTTTTTGCCAGTCGCCTGCATAGAACCGATGCAGCGAGGAGCCGACTTGTCGCTTAGGAGTAATGGGTCAACGTATAGGTAGCATTCTAGGGCAGGGTATTTGAATGCTTCAGGGTATCGGATGGAGCCGTAAAGCTTGATCGCAGTATGCTCTGAATAATGGTGACCGATTTGCCTGGTATCGGTCGGTGTGGCCATGCTGAACGACCAGGACATATCCCACCCCCATATCCGGGCTTGGAGAATTATTCGCTCAACGGTGGTACGACTCCGGTTAGCCATAGCATTCATCTTCCGCGTTTGAGCCGGCTGCGGACATTCCCTCGACTGCTCGTTAGGGGCTGAACTTCCGTCCGAGATCCGATTAGTACTGATTAGGTTCAGATTAGTTTTTAGAGGGGCACATGCTGCGGCCTTTGTGCAATCAGGCTGACAGGCACTATTGACTGTGGATAGCCTACCTTTTGGAACGGGCTACGCTACCCGCTGCAACGGCAAGCGTTACCTGCTAGAACGGTATTCTCTACCCGCTAGAACGGCACGCATCATTTTTGTTTTTTCCACCCTCAAGAGATGTCGGCACTGTGTCTGGCTTTCCTGTCTTTGGACGTGTACCAAATCGCCTCGAATGTCGTACTCGAATGATTTACCGTGTTTGTTGTAGGCAGCGTTCAAAGCGTCAAACGCGCGACATAACGTTTGGGTAAATTTCCAGATTTCGCGGGCTTCGCTTCCACAGAGCTGGTGCAGCGTGCTTACTTTGAGTCCGTAAGCTTTTGCATGGCTCGAATAAAATCCATGAAGCCATTGGGCAAGTGGCTGGCCATCCAATGCAGACCGAATACTCCAGTCGATGTAACTGAAGCCAGATTTGGAAAACAGTGCGTTTAGCCTGGCGTCAAGGATTACGACGTATTCCAAACTATTCTCGTCCTTATAGAAGTCTTTGATCAGTTTACCGGTGTAGGAAATATCACCCAGCACTACCTCAACGGTGCACGCTGCCAATCGCCGCAAGCGATCGTGCAGCAGCTTCCTATTCTTACCCGTGTCGGTCTTTTTCATGAGTTTAAGCACGCCGTAAGCCCTGTAGCGGAGCTCGTGGCCTAGCATTTGCCGTCGAGAGAGGTGCAACACGCTTAGCCATACGGAAAGGTCGATCTGGTCGAGACGCGTTCCTGTATAAGAAATCTGCACGCCCCCGATTGAGTTAATCGCCACCATTTTTTGATCAGTCCGACTGCCCTTCCTTACTGCTCCGAAAAGCGCCGACCGCAAGAACGCATTCGGTACGCCGCGAACCTCATCCGGCCATGTTTTCAGCGTTGGGGTTGTAATCGCAGGCTTTGGCTTGAGCTGCGCCTTGTTAGCCGCTCTTGCTCGAGCTTCAAGTTGGCTAGCTGTGCAAGACGCCTGCCCCCTGAAGTCGTGATGTCATTCGTATGGAGCTCTGGCGGCATTAGCGGCTCGTTTATAAACGAAGTGACCACTGCTTAATTTTGAATGGAGGCAGGTGTGCGAGTGCTCATTTTCTAGCCTCTACTTGCTCTTTTTTTGTAGGGCGACCAACTCGATTTCCTGGCGTAGTTTTTAACACTGACTTGGCTGGCGAAGCCGAAGTGCATTCGGGACCATGGCGCATCCACTGGCGAAGATCGCCGAGACGCCAGCGTAGCCGCGATAGTCCCGGAAGGGGATCAAGTCCCGGCAGTTTGCGCTGACGAACGGTCAACACGCTGAATCCTGTTAGCGCCGCGACCTCGGCTACGCCTATCAGTACGTCATCTGAAAGCTTCTGGATTTTTTGAATGGTTTCGTAATCGACGCTCATCGTTACAGTCGCTCGGTTGCTATTTAGTACGTCCAGCTTTAGATAAACGAAAGCTGATCAGCTAGGACACCTTTTTGACAGATGCGACTGTTAGCCAAAGAATGGGTGCATGCAGCCATCGTCCTTTGAGTTCAATATCAATCCCGAAGAAGTCTTTCAGCTCGTTTTCCGTGAGATAGAAAGTCATCAGGAAACGGGCCGGAAAAACTTTGTTGTCCGTGTTCCGGTGGATCTGGTGGAGTACCTGTTCTCCGGGATATTGCAAAAGTCAGGCATGTCGAAGGTCGCACTTGAGCGATTGCTTACGGATCTTGGGATATACGGTTTCAAGGACGCAGATGGGCGGATTCTGCGGCGGTATCTGAGTGGCCAAACGCGCATGGCTTGGGATACCTACCAGCGGCTGTTGTTTTGGGCTTTATCGAAGGCGTGGGTCAGCGATTGGGTTTTTCGTGACTTGCTGCTGAGGACGTATCTGCGGGAGGCGGCTCAGCTCAGTGCGCGCAATATTCTGAACACTCTAAAGCGCCGGGTATCGATCTCGGACTTAACCCGTGAGCAGGTTATCGAGTGTTTCAACGAGGTCTATCTGCTTAAGCAGAGGGAGCGCGAGGAGATCGCGCTAAACCGTGTTCGAACGGATTCAGAGCTCAGGGAGCTAGCGCGCTCCCTGAGGCTTGAGATTATCGACTGACTGTCAGGCTGGCTTCGCCGTGAGTTCTTCTGCGGTGATGTTGTAGTGCTGCTTCAGCATGGTTACTTCACTGTAGCCCGTCAGGAACTCAATTAGATTGGTCAATGGATAGGCTCCAGCAGCTCGGAAACATTTTTAAGCGCTCTAAGCCATTCACGATCAATGAGCGCCTTCAGTTCTTCCTGCAATTTTTGACGAGACTCATTATCGAACCATTCGCGGTTATGGGTGGCTACGCGAGATTTGTATCCTGGTCCCAATCCCCATTCGTGCATGCAAGCCTGCCAGAAAGCGGGGTCGTCTTTTAATGCGTCTTTGAATACTGTTTGACCCATTAGTTGGGTTTTGCGCAAGAGATCTTCATAGCTTGTGATCAGAACCCGTTCTGCTTGTGTAATAAGTTCTTTTGCCTCTGTGTAGCGGGGGGTTGCAGCCAGCAACCTGCAGTGCCCCGTGAATTGCTCTACGATCTTGCTAAGGGCGACAACGGCAATGCGGCGGGCGCCGTAACCGATGTGGTGAGAATAGCTAAGTTGAGCCCATTCCCCTTCTCGTCGAACAGCGGCTCTTACTGTGGCCGCATAAGCGATCTGTATCTGGGCCAGCAAGCTTTCTTCGACCTGGGCATTTACTGTTGGTACGGAGTCATTGGCGTTTATCCAGGTATGTAACGTTTCGCTGGCATCTCGAAGTACTGCTCGAACTCGCTCTTCGCCATGATTTTTCAATACCTCGCGTGCGCCATTCGTGGCGGCCAAAGTCCGCGCTCTGAACGCTCTTCGAGCTTCAGTTAACCTTGAAATTAAAAAATCTTGAGCTTGATTGGCCGTATCCTCATTCGCGTTATAGAAGCCAATGGCCAAGTCGTGCAAGCCGAGGGGTTCGAGAGCCAAAGAAGCCTGCTCCGCTTTCAAGTCATAGCCTTCATCGGCGGATTCCACCGGAGTTCCGGTCGCGTCATCTTTCATCGCCATTGCTTCGCTTGGGCGCGGAAGCACTAGCAGGGCAGCATTAATGTCTAAGTTCCTCACTCCAGCGTCTTTCGCACGTTCGAGCAAGAGCCTGGCCTCGGCAGACGGAGCGTTGTTGAATGGTGAGCAAAGCACGGCGAGAGTATGCGGGTCATCCAAATGAACCTCGATATCCTCTCGCGCAGCAGTCCGGTCAATACCCTTGGTATCGATGATGCGAACTGTCAAATCAGTAGTGTTGAGCAGGCGGTCAGGAACAACTACTTCAATGCGCTTTGGAAGGGTGACTTCTGGATGTCTTCCGTTGTTAATCGCAGAGAACGTGTCCCTTAGCCATACCTTGGGTGACTTTCCAGATGCGCTGTCATACCAAATGTCCCGTCGGTCTCGGCGATGGAGCTCCATGCGGCTCAGAACTTCGACGAGAAACTCGCGAGGTGTCTTGTATATCTCTGCTAGCTCCTTTGCCGGGTCTTTGAGGATGCGCTTTCCATCTGCACCTTTTAGGCGCTGCACGGCCAGGCCAGCCATGTTGCGCAAAGCTCGGGCAACTTCCTTTGAAATGCCTTGCGATTCAGCCGCACCGTCATCGTCCTGATGCGCATTACTTTTCAGAATGTGGTCTACAAGATCGCTTACGTCCTGCCGGATTTCATCATCGCTTCTGGGTTCAATTAGAAGACCATAGTCTGGGCCTGTACGCAGATGGACTTCGCATACGGTGATCCCGCCACCGCCTACCTCAAGAATCGGAGTAGGTGATCCGTCTTCTTTTGGAAACACTAAGCCAGTCATTTGGCAGATTGCTGTGGATTTACCCACGCCGATACTGCCGATAAAGGCTATCTGGTGGTCACGCTTTAGGAGGAGGCCTGCGCAGCGATTCAACTCTTCAATGTATTCAGAAAGACGGCTTTCAAACGCATGAGGTGTGTCGGGACGATTGCGAAGCTCAACGAGCTCTGCAGCGACCAGTTCTGCTTCCCATAAAATCTCCTGCTCGGGATGATCAAGAGGAGGGCGTGGTAGCACAATCCAGTTCCTTTGGAGTGCTTGTGCAAGGTCGGTAGCCTCAGGTGTGCCGATTTGCATCAGGATGTCCTGAGCTTCCGCGGCTGTAATAGAGCGCTCACCACTTTCTATACGTGATAAGACTGCGGGGCTCAAAGAGACGCGTTTTGCTAGCTCTCCTTGTTTGAGGCCGGCTCTGTCTCGAACCTGCATGAGATGTCGTCCGACTTCAGCAGATCCTGCGGAGGTTTCTTGCTCGTTCATGGGCACACCTATGAAATGTTGTGAGCTCATTCTGGCAACATTTCTATTTTTATCAATTTAATTGTGAAATATTTCTTAAGCCGTAAATTGCTCTCGGTTGGCTTCATAGGTGTATGGGGGTAGCTGGCTGTGCGAAATTCTGTCCGTCCTCAATTCGCGGAATCGCCCTTGGGATGCAGATCGTAAGTAGGTTATCGAATGTCTTAAAGTGGTCACGAGCTAGCTTCAACTGCTGGAACTACGAGCAAAGCAGCGAGCGGGCATGCTCCCAAGGCTTGCATGCTTTTCAAGCAAGTTTCGCCGCGAGTTCCTCTGCTGTGATGTTGTAGTAGCGCTTCAGCATGTTCACCTCGCGGTGTCCCGTCACGCTGGCCAGCTCAATCAGATTGGGAAGTTTGGTGGCCAGCCGGCAGGTGGCCTCATGGCGTAGGTCGTGGAAGCGCAGGTCGAGCAGAAAGTCTTCCTGGGGCGTTACCAGAGCCCGTTCGCAATCTCCTAAGTATTTCGTCCTTGCTCGCTCCAAACCGCGTGTGAAGGCTTTCTTGAGGGCGTCTGCGGTGGTGGGGAAGACTCGGCCGCAAAGTGAGCGTGGCAAATCCTTCAGCAGCTGAATAGCTTTCGGGGAGAGTGGGACGGTTCTTGGGAGCCCGTTCTTGGTCGCTGGAAGATGCGCGGTTTTGCGATCCAGATTCACATGCTTCCAGCGCAACTCGAATAGCTCGCCACGGCGCATGGCAGTTTCAATTGCCAGTTGCACGATGGACCGTATTCAAGGGTTGTGCGAGGCGTCCGCATAGGTTCCATCGGCGCGGCGCTCTCGAAGCTCCAAGGCGCTGAGGATGTATTGCTCTTCAATTGGGTCCAGGCGTCGCGAGCGTTCGTCGTTATAGCTAGGGCGGCTGACCATCCGCACCGGATTCTCGGCGAGATGAATTCCCCATTCCCGGCGAGCGACCTCAATCACGCACTGAAACAAAGCCAGCTCACGCTTAACCGTATTGCCCTTGCGAATCTTCAGGCGCTCGTCTCGGTAACGGGCGAAGTCGGAAGAGGTGAGGGTGGCAACGATACGTGTCGCCAATGGATGACGCTTAAGGGCTTCCAGGCGTTTGATTTCCGAATAGGCGCCTTTGTGCTTCGGAGCGATCTCGGAGATGTAGCGATCAATGAGTTGATGAAAGGCGGTGCGTTCAGCCTCGACGCGAGAGACGAAAATGCCTCGGTCGATTTCGCTTTCGATCATGCGCGCCCAGGCTTGGGCATCGGCTTTAGTTTCGAAGGTTTTTCTTTGGGCTGGATAGCCCTTACGACGGATTTGCGCTTCCCACTGATACTCGCCGCGATTCCTGATTGTTGCCATTTCGACCATTCCCGCCACGTTCAAGTGTGGCAAATTTGTGGCAAAAACGACTTTCAGGACTAGGACAGGTTTCTGTCAGGAGCGCTATCCCCTTGTAATACAAGGGAAAGAAGATGGTGCACCAGGCGGGATTCGAACCCACGACCCCTGCCTTCGGAGGGCAGTACTCTATCCAGCTGAGCTACTGGTGCAGCGGGCGACATCATACCTAGGTCGGCTCGGGGCGTCCATGCCGGGTTTTGGCGGGTTTTGTCAGTGCGCGTGTCGGTGGAAACGCTGCATTACTTAAAGCTGTAACGTCCTGCAAAACCCTCGCTTGGCGCTTTTTCCCGGCTGATCTATGGTTTGGCTGCGGCCGGGGCTTTTTGCGCGTTGATCTGAAAAATCCAGCAAACGCAGGGTTTTTGTTCTTTTTTTCGAACGACCTATTGTCCTTTAACCCCTTTGCTCCTACGATCCGTTTGAGATTTCAAACGCTCTTTGACGGGGTGTGGAAGCGCAGGTGCGGCGAATAACGCACGATCACTGCGCCTCACCCGGTAGATGATTTCCCTGACGGCAGCCTTGCGAGGCGCCTTTCTACAATCATAATTTTGCTCCGCGCAGGCCGCGGTGCTGTTAAGGAAAGCCGACATGCAGCTTAAAGATACCCAGTTGTTCCGCCAGCAAGCCTTCATTGATGGCGCTTGGGTCGATGCGGACAACGGTCAGACGATCAAGGTCAACAACCCGGCCACCGGCGAAATTCTCGGCACCGTGCCGAAGATGGGCGCCGCCGAAACCCGCCGTGCCATCGAAGCCGCCGACAAGGCGCTGCCGGCCTGGCGTGCACTGACCGCCAAAGAGCGTGCCGGCAAGCTGCGTCGCTGGTTTGAACTGATGATCGAGAACCAGGACGACCTCGCGCGCCTGATGACTCTTGAGCAGGGCAAGCCGCTGGCCGAAGCCAAGGGCGAAATCGTTTACGCCGCGTCGTTCATCGAGTGGTTCGCCGAAGAAGCCAAGCGCATTTACGGTGATGTGATTCCGGGCCACCAGCCGGACAAGCGCCTGATCGTGATCAAGCAGCCGATCGGCGTAACCGCCGCGATCACCCCGTGGAACTTCCCGGCGGCGATGATCACCCGTAAAGCCGGCCCTGCGCTGGCCGCTGGTTGCACCATGGTGCTCAAGCCGGCGTCGCAAACCCCATTCTCCGCCTTCGCCCTGGCTGAACTGGCGCAGCGTGCCGGCATCCCTAAAGGCGTGTTCAGCGTGGTCTCCGGCAGCGCCGGCGACATCGGCAGCGAGCTGACCAGCAACCCGATCGTGCGCAAGCTGTCCTTCACCGGCTCGACCGAAATCGGCCGTCAGCTGATGTCGGAATGCGCCAAGGATATCAAGAAAGTCTCGCTGGAACTGGGCGGCAACGCGCCGTTCATCGTGTTCGACGACGCGGATCTGGATAAGGCCGTGGAAGGCGCGATCATTTCCAAATACCGCAACAACGGCCAGACCTGCGTCTGCGCCAACCGTCTGTACATTCAGGATTCGGTCTACGACGTGTTCGCCGAGAAGCTGAAAGTGGCGGTGGCCAAGCTGAAGATCGGCAACGGTCTGGAAGAAGGCACCACCACTGGCCCGCTGATCGACGAAAAAGCCGTGGCCAAGGTGCAAGAGCACATCGCTGACGCCGTGGCCAAAGGCGCCACCGTGCTGGCCGGTGGCAAGCCGATGGAAGGTAACTTCTTCGAGCCGACCATCCTGACCAACGTGCCGAAAGACGCGGCGGTGGCCAAGGAAGAAACCTTCGGCCCGCTGGCGCCGCTGTTCCGCTTCAAAGACGAGGCTGAAGTGATCGCGATGTCCAACGACACCGAGTTCGGTCTGGCCTCCTACTTCTACGCTCGTGACCTGGGCCGCGTGTTCCGTGTGGCGGAAGCTCTGGAATACGGCATGGTCGGCGTCAACACCGGGTTGATCTCCAACGAAGTCGCGCCGTTCGGCGGCATCAAGGCGTCGGGCCTGGGCCGTGAAGGCTCCAAGTACGGCATCGAGGATTACCTGGAAATCAAATACCTCTGCCTGGGCATCTAAGCCGGGAAAGGGATCGCTGCAAACGCAAAGGGCACGAGAGCGCTGTCCCTTTGCGTCGTTTCAAACCGGAATTTTCTCTGCGGCCAGGAACGCCGTGGCAGTCGATCATCGCATGCTGCCACCGCCGATTCCTCCCGCTTTATCCTTGAACCACGCCGCCCGATGAGCGGTGAATGAGGACTGTAATGAGCAAGACTAACGCTGAACTGATGGCCCGTCGTACCGCAGCTGTTCCACGTGGTGTTGGCCAGATTCACCCGATCTTCGCCGAATCGGCGAAGAACGCTACCGTGACTGACGTTGAAGGTCGTGAGTTCATCGACTTCGCCGGCGGTATCGCGGTACTGAACACCGGCCACGTGCACCCGAAAATCATCGCCGCCGTGACCGAACAGCTGAACAAGCTGACCCACACCTGTTTCCAGGTGCTGGCCTACGAACCGTACGTAGAGCTGTGTGAAAAGATCAACGCCAAGGTGCCTGGTGATTTCGCCAAGAAAACCCTGCTGGTGACCACCGGTTCCGAAGCCGTGGAAAACGCCGTGAAGATCGCCCGTGCCGCCACTGGCCGTGCCGGCGTGATCGCCTTCACCGGCGCCTACCACGGTCGCACCATGATGACCTTGGGCCTGACCGGTAAGGTCGTGCCGTACTCGGCCGGCATGGGCCTGATGCCAGGCGGCATCTTCCGCGCGCTGTACCCGAACGAGCTGCACGGTGTAAGCATCGACGACTCGATCGCTTCCATCGAACGCATCTTCAAGAACGACGCCGAGCCGAAAGACATCGCCGCGATCATCATCGAGCCGGTGCAGGGTGAAGGTGGTTTCTACGTCGCGCCGAAAGAGTTCATGAAGCGTCTGCGTGCCCTGTGCGACCAGCACGGCATCCTGCTGATCGCTGACGAAGTGCAGACCGGCGCTGGCCGTACCGGCACCTTCTTCGCCATGGAACAGATGGGCGTTGCGGCCGACCTGACCACTTTCGCCAAATCCATCGCTGGCGGCTTCCCGCTGGCCGGTGTCTGCGGCAAGGCCGAATACATGGACGCCATCGCTCCAGGCGGCTTGGGCGGCACCTACGCCGGTAGCCCGATCGCTTGCGCGGCGGCCCTGGCCGTGATGGAAGTGTTCGAAGAAGAGCAACTGCTGGACCGCTGCAAGGCTGTCGGCGAGCGTCTGGTCACCGGCCTGAAGGCCATCCAGGCCAAATACCCGGCAGTGATCGGCGAAGTGCGTGCGCTGGGCGCGATGATCGCGATCGAGCTGTTCGAAAATGGCGACAGCCACAAGCCGAACGCTGCCGCAGTGGCATCGGTGGTGGCCAAGGCACGTGACAAGGGGCTGATCCTGCTGTCTTGCGGCACCTACGGCAACGTGCTGCGCGTTCTCGTACCGCTGACCTCGCCGGACGAGCAACTGGACAAAGGCCTGGCGATCATCGAAGAGTGCTTCTCGGAGCTGTAATTCCGGGCACTGTGTGATCGGATCGAGAAAAAACCCGCTTCGGCGGGTTTTTTTATGCCTCAGAAACCCTTTTGCGCTGTATCGAAGGGCCAGCATTGGCTAAGGTTCAGGCATTGCAAGGGAGAGCGCGCATGACCGCCGTTGATTTACCCGCCGTACCCCGAGTGCTGATTGCCGAGGCCGATCCGTGGTCTCGTGACCTGCTTAAACAAGTGTTGCTCAACGTGCGCTGTGATGCGCGGCTGGACTTGTGTGCCGATGGCCAGCAAGCCATGTCGTTACTCAGCGAAGTGCCTTATGACCTGGCCATCGTCGATTGGGAGTTGCCCGGTATCGATGGCTTGAGCGTGCTGCGCAGCGTGCGCCAGCGCAAACGCAATCCGCCGCTGCCGTTCATTCTGATGAGCAGTCGCAACGACAGCGCCAGTGTGCGCGAAGCCATCCCGTTGGCCCCGACGGCCTACCTGACCAAACCGCTGAACATGGAAAGCCTGACCGAGCGGCTGCAGGGTTTGCTGTTGAATGCGGGTGAAGAGGTGTTCTGCGAGGTGCCGACGCTGGCGCCGGGCATGACCTTGTCGGTGTTCCTCGAGCGGCGCCGCGAGCAGGCCGATGGCGCGCCGTTGATGACCGATGTGCAGGTGGCGGTCAAACGCAGCCTCAACCCCAATGGCCTCGACCTGAAACTGCTGGAAGAAGAGATCCGTACCGATCCGCAGATTACCGCCGTGCTGATCGCCGCCGCCAACAGCGCGGCGCAGCATCATGGCGCGGCGGTACAGACCCTGGGGCAGGCGCTGCATCGCCTCGGGACCGGGCAGAGCATGAACCTGATTCTCGGCCTGGCGCTCAAGCGCAGCGCCAAACTCAGCGACCCGTGCCTGGCGGATTACGCCGAGCGCTATTGGGGCTTGTCGCTGCACACCGCCGAATACGCCCGCACCCTGGCGCGCCTGCTCGACCTGGATCAGGAGCGCTGCTATTGCGCCGGCATGCTGCATCGCCTTGGCGATCTGGCGTTGTTGCGCTGTTTACAGGAGTGGAAGCAGGCTGGTGGTGAGCTGGATGAGTGGGAGGAAGTCGGTGACGCGCTGGCGGAATTCGGCGCGGCTTACGGTTCGGCGTTGCGCACGCGCTGGCGCCTGCCGCTGGAGCTGCGCGAGTTGATTGCGTCGGTCTACCAGCTCGGAGGCGGGGTGTATTCCCGTGAGGCGCTGGTGATGAACATGGCGGCGCAAATGGCACGCCTGACCGAACATGAGGGCGTTGAGGAACTGGCAAAGAGTCGCACGGCGCGGCTGCTGAAGATCGGGTTGCCGGAACTGATGCGGATGCGTAAATAACCGGATTCACGAGCATCCCCCTGTAGGCGCTGCGGCACGCTGTGATCTTTTGATCTTGTCTTTTAAAGCAAAAATCAAAAGATCGCAGCGTGCCGCAGCTCCTACAGGGGAGGTAAATCGGATGGTGGATTCAGCTTGAGATAATCCGGTTCTTGCCCTGCCGTTTGGCCTCGTACATCGCTGCGTCCGCCCGGGCGAACAGGCTGTCGAGGCTTTCGTCATCATCCCTGAGGCTGGTCAGTCCCTGGCTGACGGTGATGCCGAAGGTCTGGCCGTCGACATTGAAGACCATCCGCTGAATCTCCTGCTGCAGCCGCTCGGCCACTTGCATCGCCATGTCCGGTGCACAACCGGGGAACACGGCCGCGAATTCTTCTCCGCCGATACGTCCGAACAGATCACCCCGACGTAACGAGGTGCGCCCGCATTCGGCGATACGTTGCAGCACGTTGTCGCCTTCCGGGTGGCCGTAGCTGTCGTTGATCTGCTTGAAGTCATCAATGTCCAGCAGCAGGAAGGCCAGTGGCGAACCGTGCAGGCGCGCGTCGTCGAACTCGCGGTTGGCGCATTCGAAGAAGTGGCGACGGTTGCTGCTTTGGGTCAGTACGTCGGTGGTGGCCAGCCGGTGCAGTTCGGTTTCCATGCGTTTTTTGTCGGTGATGTCTTCGGCGATGCCGACGATGATCACCGGTTGCCCAGGCTCGTCCTGACGGTTGATGAAGCACTTGTCGCTGAGCCAGCGAACCTGGCCGTCGGCGGCGATTATCCGGTATTCGCGGTCTTCCACCGCGCCTTTGTGCAGCACTTCGGCAAGACTGCGTTCGGCGTAATCCAAGTCGTCGGGGTAGATGCTGTCGCGCCACTGGTTGTAGTCGGCCAGCAACAGGCCTGCGGAGCGACCGAAAATCCGCTCGTAGGCAGGGCTGACATACAGCACCTGACGGGTTTCCCAATTGAACGCCCAGAGCACCGCGTTGACGCTCACCAGCAATGAACTGAACAGTTGTTCGCGCTCGCTCAGCCGGGCGACTTCGCCTTGGGCGTGCATCAGCGCCATCAGGGTTTGCGCGGCCTCGGGCCACTGCGCAAGGGATGAGTCTTTTTGATTGTTGTTGACCATCGGCACATTTCTCAAAAGGTGTGCCGCAATTTCGACAACGGCCACAGTACAGCCCGCCGGGGTGGCGAAGTGTCTTTGAGATAGGGCTTTCGGTGCTAAGTTCCGCGCTTTTGTAGAGAGGGAGCCTGCTCCCGCCGGGCGGTAGAGATGACGCGTTTCAGCAATGAGAACGCGTCGACATATTTGCGGTAGCTGCGCTACCGATCGGGGATGAATCCCCTGTGGCGAGGGGATTCGTTCAGGGCGGTCAGGCTGCGGCGGGGCGCAGCGAGTAGGTTTTCAGCTGGTCGGCAAATTCACGCAGGGACTGGATGCCGCTGGCCTCGGCCTCGTGCACCCATTCCTTGATGGCGGCGAGCATGTCGTGGCCATTGGCGCTGGTCTTGACCCAGATCTGCTGCAGGGCCAGGCGTTTTTCGTAAATGACCTTCAGCGCCTGGCTGTGCTCGAGCATGTTCTGGATGCGCAAGTGATGACGATCTTCCAGCAGGCTGGTTTCCCGTGACAGCAGGCGTTTGGCCCGATGGAATTGATGGCGTACCGAATGATCGACCTTGTCCAGTTCCTGCTTGACCAGTGGGCCGATCACCAATTTGCGGTATTGGGCCATGATCTGGAAGCGGTTGTTGAGGATCGCCATGGCGGTGTCCATGTCCAGATGGCCCTTGCCTTCGACGCGGTGGGCAATCGGCGCCACACGCTGGACCTTGGCCAGTCTGAAGAAGCTGAAGACTTTGATCCACGCCCAGCCGAGGTCGAATTCCCACTTCTTCACCGACAGTTTGGCCGAGTTGGGGTAGGTGTGATGGTTGTTGTGCAGTTCTTCACCACCGATCAGGATGCCCCACGGCACCAGATTGGTCGCCGCGTCGCGGCATTCGAAGTTGCGGTAGCCGATGGCATGGCCCAGGCCGTTGACCACGCCGGCGGCCCAGACCGGGATCCACATCATCTGGATCGCCCAGATGGTGATGCCGATGGTGCCGAACAGGAGCAGATCGAGGACGCCCATGATCGCCACACCCAGCAGCGGATAGCGGCTGTAGAGATTGCGCTCGATCCAGTCTTCCGGGCAGTTCTTGCCGTAGATGCGCAGGGTCTCCGGATTCTCGGCTTCGGCGCGATACAGCTCGGCGCCTTTGCGCAGCACGGTGGACAGACCCTTGATCACCGGGCTGTGCGGGTCATCTTCGGTTTCGCACTTGGCGTGGTGTTTGCGGTGGATGGCAGTCCACTCGCGGGTGTTCTGCGCCGTGGTCAGCCACAGCCAGAAGCGGAAAAAGTGTTTCAGGCCGGCATTCAGCTCAAGCGAGCGATGGGCCGAGTAACGGTGCAGATAGACCGTGACGGCGACAATTGTCACGTGGGTCATCAGCAGGGTGACCGCGACCAGTGACCAGGCCGACAAGCCAAGAAAACCTTCGTACCACATAGGCTATAGGGCCCTCGATAAAGATAAAAACAGCCGTTGCATTATCACCAAGCACACAGATAAAACCAGTCGCCCTTTCAGATAAGAGTCGCTGGATGTTTCTTGACCTATAATTCCAACCTTTTTTGTAGGGACATGGACAGCCGAATGCCTGCCACTTACCGCGATGCCCTCCGTGCAGCGCTGCTTTACCTGTTGCTTGCTGTTGTCTGGCTGCAGGGCACTGGTTACTTATTGAACAGTTTCTTTGATGAGTCTGTCGATCTGCAGCGATGGCAACTGATCAACGGTTACGTCTGGGCTGCCGTCAGCGCGGGCCTGATTTTCCTGGCACGGGCCAGATTGTGCGAATTTCTCGGTATCGGTGCGCGGTTACGCGAGCGGCAGGCCGACCGTGAACGCCTGCGCCAGGCCGCCGCGGTATTCGACTGCACCCGCGAGGGCGTGCTGGTCACCAACCGCGAGGGCCTGATCGTGCACGTCAACCGTGCGTTCATGGAAATCACTGGCTATCAGTACGAGGAAGTTCTCGGCCATCAGCCGAGCCTGTTCAAGTCCGGTCACCATCCGCCGGGCTTCTATCAGGCGATGTTCGCCACGCTGGAGAGCGAGGGCGAATGGAGCGGGGAGATCTGGAACCGGCGCAAGAGCGGCGAGATTTACCCGCAGTGGCAGACCATTCGCGTGATTCACGATGATCAGGGCCACCTCAGCCACTACGTGGCGGTGTTTTCCGACATCAGTGCGATCAAGGACTCTGAGCACGAACTCAAGCACCTCGCCCACCACGACCCGCTGACCGACCTGCCCAATCGCCTGTTGTTCAGCGACCGCGCCGAGCAGGCGCTGGCGTCGGCGCAGATCCACAAGCGCGGCTGCGCCTTGCTGATGATCGATCTGGACCACTTCAAGATGATCAACGACAGCCTCGGCCATAACGTCGGTGATCGCCTGCTCAAAGCCGTGGCGGCACGCCTGCAGGAACTGTTCGGCCCCGGGATTACGCTGGCGCGGCTAGGTGGTGACGAATTCGCGGTACTGGCGGAGAGTTGTCCGCAACTGGTTCAAGCCGCGGCGCTGGCCCAGCGCATTCTCGATGCGCTCAAGGAGCCTTTCGGCATCGACCGGCATGAGCTGTTCATCAACGCCAGCATCGGCATCAGCCTGTTCCCCAGCGACGCGTTGAGTGCCGATCAGTTGTTGCGCAATGCCGACGCCGCACTGTTCAAGGCCAAGAGCAGCGGGCGCAACGGTTACGCGTTGTACACCGAAGAGCTGACCGCGCACGCGCAGCAACGGGTCGAGATCGCTTTCGAGCTGCGCCGTGCGCTGGAGCAACAGGAACTGCGGGTCTACTACCAGCCGGTTCACGATTTGCGCAGCAGTCGCCTGATTGGCGTCGAAGCGCTGGTGCGCTGGCAGCATCCGCAGCGCGGGCTGGTGTCGCCGGCGGAATTCATTCCGATTGCCGAGCGCACCGGGATGATTGCTGAAATCGACGCCTGGGTGATGCGCCAGGCGTGTTCGCAGATGTGCCAATGGCAGCAGGCGGGGGTCGTGCTGTCGTTCGTCGCGGTGAACGTGTCGTCGCGGTTGTTCGCCCGGCGTGAGTTGTACCAGCAGGTGGCGCAGGTGCTGCACGAGACCGGTCTGGATCCGGCCTTTCTGGAACTGGAAGTCACCGAGAGCGCGGTGATGGATGATCCGGAAGTGGCGCTGGAGCAGATGCATCATCTGCGTGAACTGGGGATTCGCCTGGCCATTGACGATTTCGGTACCGGCTACTCATCACTGTTGCGGCTCAAGCGCCTGCCGGTGCAGAAGCTCAAGATCGATCAGGGTTTTGTCGCCGGGTTGCCCTGGGACGAGGACGACGCCGCGATCGTCCGGGTGATCATCGCGCTGGCCCGGAGCATGGGCATGCAGGTGCACGCCGAGGGGATCGAGCAGGCCGAGCAGGCGGCGTTTCTGCTGGAGCAGGCCTGTGACTTGGGACAGGGCTACTGGTTTGGGCGGCCAGTGCCGGCGGGGGAGATTGATTGGGAGCTGGCACCGTTTATCGGTTGAAACCGACCCTGTGGCGAGGGAGCTTGCTCCCGCTGGACTGCATAGCAGGCCCAAAATAACGGCGAGTGCTTGGCACTCGAGCGGGAGCAAGCTCCCTCGCCACAGGGGTTGCGATGTTCTTTCGCTGCGGGAACACCGCGCAAACCCTTGGCCTGTCAGATAATGTTTTCTAGTTATATAAACATTCTTAAATAGTCTTTTTAAGAATATCTGCGCCTCTCTTATATTGCTCCCACGCCGAACGCAGTGCCGCCCACTGCCAGGCATATCCCATTCAAAGGAGCAGCACCATGAGCGCATCCCTTCGCAGCGTTGACGGTCAGGACGAAAGCACCATCTTGCGGGAAATCCAGAGCGCCCTGCGCGATCTGCGTTTCGGCGCGGTGGAGATCACTGTGCACAACGCCCAGGTCGTGCAGATCGAGCGCAAAGAGAAATTCCGTCTGCAGCAGCCGGGTAACAAACCGAGCTGACAGAAGTTCACCGCCTGCGCCCGCTCCTTGTCGGGGATCAATAAAGGAGTGGCCGCAGGCGGTGATCTTTACCGGCAACCCGATTTCGCAACTCATAAGAAAAAGCCACCACCAAGAATTCCAGGAGCTTTCACCATGTCGTCGATTCGCCGTTACGCTTTGGCCGCCCTGGCCAGCGCCGTGTTTGCCGGTTCTGCAGTTGCCAAGGATTACGAATTGCTCAATGTGTCGTACGACCCGACGCGCGAGCTGTACCAGGACTACAACGCCGAATTCATCAAGTTCTGGCAGAAAGATCACGCCGGCGACACCGTGAAAATCCAGCAATCTCATGGCGGATCTGGCAAGCAGGGCCGTGCGGTGATCGACGGTTTGCGCGCCGACGTGGTGACCCTGGCGCTGGCCGGCGACATCGACGAAATCGCCAAGCTCGGCAAGACCCTGCCGGCCGACTGGCAGAAGCGCCTGCCCGAGGCGAGCACTCCGTATACCTCGACCATCGTGTTCCTGGTGCGCAAGGGCAACCCGAAAGGCATCAAGGACTGGGGCGACCTGATCAAGAACGACGTTTCGGTGATCACCCCGAACCCGAAAACCTCCGGCGGTGCGCGCTGGAACTTCCTCGCCGCGTGGGCCTATGGCCTGAAAGCCAACGGCGGCAGCGAAGAAAAAGCCAAAGAGTACGTGCAGACCCTGTTCAAGCACGTTCCGGTACTGGACACCGGCGCTCGTGGCTCGACCATCACCTTCGTCAACAACGGTCAGGGTGACGTGTTGCTGGCCTGGGAAAACGAAGCGTTCCTGGCGTTGAAAGAAGACGGCGGCGCTGACAAGTTCGACATCGTCGTGCCGTCGCTGTCGATTCTGGCCGAGCCACCGGTGGCGGTGGTCGACAAGAACGCCGAGAAAAAGGGCAACGAACAGATTGCCGAAGCTTACTTGAAGCACCTGTACAGCCCGGCCGGTCAGGAGATCGCCGCGAAGAACTTCTACCGTCCACGCGACAAGGACGTGGCGGCGAAGTACGCCCAGCAGTTCCCGAAACTGGAACTGGTGACCATCGACAAGGACTTCGGCGGCTGGAAATCCGCACAACCGAAGTTCTTCAACGACGGTGGCGTGTTCGACCAGATCTACCAGGCGCAGTAATCTGACTTCAGCCACACATCAAGCCTGAAGCCAGGCGCGGAAAATGTGGGAGCGAGCTTGCTCGCGAAAGCGGAGTGTCAGACGACGTAGAGTTGGCTGATACTCCCTCTTCGCGAGCAAGCTCGCTCCCACATTGGTGCGCTCAGCGGAATGCTTTTTAACCAAGGACTTTTATGTCGCGTCGTATCTCCCCCGTCATACCCGGCTTCGGGCTGACGCTGGGTTACACCTTGGTGTACCTCAGCCTGATTGTGCTTATCCCGCTGGCGGCGATGTTCGTCCACGCCGCCCAACTCACCTGGGATCAGTTCTGGACGATCATCACCGCGCCACGCGTGCTGGCAGCCTTGAAGCTGAGCTTCGGCACCGCGCTGTGTGCCGCGATCATCAACGGCATCATCGGCACGCTGCTGGCCTGGGTGCTGGTGCGTTACACCTTCCCGGGGCGCAAGGTCATCGACGCGATGATCGACCTGCCGTTCGCCCTGCCGACGGCGGTGGCCGGTATCGCCCTGACCGCGCTGTACACCCCGACCGGATTGGTCGGCCAGTTCGCCGCCGACCTCGGTTTCAAGATCGCTTACACTCCGTTGGGCATCACCCTGGCGCTGACTTTCGTGACGCTGCCGTTCGTGGTGCGCACGGTGCAGCCGGTACTGGCTGACATCCCGCGTGAAGTCGAAGAAGCTGCCGCTTGCCTCGGTGCGAAACCGTTGCAGGTGTTCCGCCATATCCTCCTGCCAGCGCTGTTGCCAGCGTGGCTGACCGGATTTGCCCTGGCCTTTGCCCGGGGTGTCGGCGAGTACGGTTCGGTGATTTTCATCGCCGGCAACATGCCGATGAAAACCGAAATCCTGCCGCTGCTGATCATGGTCAAACTTGACCAGTACGATTACACCGGCGCCACGTCCATCGGTGTGCTGATGCTGGTGGTTTCCTTCGTCCTGTTGCTGCTGATCAACTTGCTGCAGCGGCGCATCGAAACCCCATAAGGAGGCGCGAACCATGTCCCAATCGTCTATTGCGGCCGCGTCCTCGGCCAACGCTGCGCGGCGTGGCAGTGCCACTTCGCGCAGAATCCTGATCGGCCTTGGCTGGCTGATCTTTTTCCTGTTTCTGGTACTGCCACTGTTCATCGTGGTGTCGCAGGGTTTGAAGAACGGCCTCGGCGCATTCTTCACCGCGATCTTTGAACCGGACGCCTTGTCGGCGCTGAAACTCACGGTGATCGCGGTGCTGATTTCGGTGCCGCTGAACCTGGTGTTCGGCGTCAGCGCCGCATGGTGTGTGAGCAAATATTCGTTCCGCGGAAAGAGCATGCTGGTGACGCTGATCGACCTGCCGTTCTCGGTGTCGCCGGTGATCGCAGGTCTGGTCTACGTGCTGATGTTCGGTGCGCAGGGCCTGTTCGGGCCGTGGCTGCAGGATCACGACATCCAGATCGTCTTCGCCCTGCCGGGCATCGTGCTGGCGACGATCTTCGTCACCGTGCCGTTTGTGGCCCGTGAGCTGATTCCGCTGATGCAGGAGCAGGGCACGCAGGAAGAGGAGGCCGCGCGGCTGCTTGGCGCCAATGGTTGGCAAATGTTCTGGCACGTCACCGTCCCCAACATCAAATGGGGCCTGATCTATGGCGTGGTGCTGTGTACTGCGCGCGCCATGGGTGAGTTCGGTGCGGTGTCGGTGGTTTCCGGGCACATTCGCGGGGTGACCAACACCTTGCCGCTGCACGTCGAGATCCTCTACAACGAATACAACCACGTAGCCGCGTTCGCCGTGGCGAGCCTGTTGCTGATCCTGGCGCTCTTCATCCTGCTGCTCAAGCAGTGGAGCGAAAACCGTATCAACCGCCTGCGCGCCAGCGCCGCGGAGGAATAATTCATGTCGATCGAAGTGCGTAACGTCAGCAAGAATTTCAATGCGTTCAAGGCGCTGGACAACATCAGCCTGGACATTCAGAGCGGTGAACTGGTGGCGCTGCTCGGCCCGTCCGGCTGCGGCAAGACCACGCTGCTGCGGATCATCGCCGGTCTGGAAACTCCGGATCAGGGCAACATCGTGTTTCACGGCGAAGACGTCTCCGGCCACGACGTGCGTGATCGCAACGTCGGTTTCGTGTTCCAGCACTACGCGCTGTTCCGCCACATGACGGTGTTCGACAACGTCGCGTTCGGCCTGCGCATGAAACCGAAAAACCAGCGCCCGAGCGAAAGCCAGATCGCGACCAAGGTCCACGAACTGCTGAACATGGTGCAACTGGACTGGTTGGCCGATCGCTACCCGGAGCAACTGTCCGGCGGCCAGCGTCAGCGTATCGCTTTGGCGCGCGCGTTAGCGGTGGAACCGAAAGTGCTGCTGCTCGACGAGCCGTTTGGCGCCCTCGACGCCAAGGTGCGCAAAGAGCTGCGCCGCTGGCTGGCGCGCCTGCACGAAGACATCAACCTGACTTCGGTATTTGTGACCCACGACCAGGAAGAAGCGATGGAAGTCGCCGATCGCATCGTGGTGATGAACAAAGGCGTGATCGAACAGATCGGCTCACCGGGTGACGTCTACGAAAACCCGGCCAGCGACTTCGTTTATCACTTCCTCGGCGACTCCAACCGCTTGTTGCTCAGCGACGACAACCACGTGCTGTTCCGTCCACACGAAGTGTCGTTGTCCAGGCATGAGCTGGAAGATCATCACGCCGCTGAAGTGCGTGATATTCGCCCATTGGGCGCGACCACGCGGGTGACGTTGAAGGTAGAAGGGCAGACGGATCTGATCGAGGCTGAAGTGGTGAAGGATCACGACAGCCTGATCGGTCTGGCCAAGGGTGAAACCCTGTTCTTCAAGCCGAAGGTCTGGCAGAAAGTCGCCAGCCTCTAAAGTCAAAAGATCGCAGCCTTCGGCAGCTCCTACAGGGACATGCATTCCAATGTAGGAGCTGCCGCAGGCTGCGATCTTTCAAGCGGCCTAAGCCGCCGCTTTGCGATTCGGATTGACCCGCACCACCCCCACCCGCGCCTCGATCTGCGCTTTCAACTCATGGCGCATGCCGAGCAGGAACGCCACTTCGGCCACGACAAACAGCGGCCCGACAATCAACCCGCTGACATCATCGACAAACGCCGGTTTGCGCCCCTCGTAATGGTGCCCGACAAACTGGATCACCCAGCCAATCACAAACATCGCCAGGCCGCTGCTGAGCCAGACCATGGTGCTCTGCTGCGCCAGCGCATGCCCGGCCCAGACCGACAGGCCCATCAGCACCGTCATCAGCACGCCCAGCTTCAGTTCCAGGCGCAGGTAGAACCACGCCGACGCCAGCGCCAGCAGGACCGCCGGAGAGATCCACAAGCCGCCCAGTGACCATTCTGGTCGCGACAACAACACCGCCACCGCCACCACGATCAGCGGAATGCCGATAAAGTGGCTGGCGATGTTGCGCGGGTCGCGGTGGTAGGCGGCGTATTGACTGAGATGGTCGACGAGGCTTTTCATTGTTGTTCCTCCTGTAGGGTGCGTGCAGCATGCCTCGGGTTCGGCGTTCGCTCTGTCAGGCAGGCGACAGTTGGGAGTGATCATGATGGATAAGCGTTCACGGCTGCTGACCGGGCAATGGTTCAGTCATCTGCCGGCATCCTTTCAGGATAGTCTGCTGGCGGCGGGCCGGGTGCGGCGGCTGACGGCGGGGCAGCGCCTGTTCCAGCGCGGTGATCCGCCCTGCGGCTTGTACGCGGTGCTCGACGGCGCGATCCGCATCGGCGCGGTGAGCGAGCAGGGCAAGGAGGCGTTGCTGAGCCTGGTGGAGGCGCCGCACTGGTTCGGCGAAATCTGCCTGTTCGACGGCCAGCCGCGCACTCACGATGCGTATGCAGTCGGGCCGTGCACGCTGCTGAATATCCCGCAGGCCACGCTGCTGAAAATCCTCGATGAACACCCGGTGTACTGGCGCCATCTGGCATTGCTGATGAGCCACAAACTGCGCCTGACCTTCATCAATCTCGAACAGTTGAGCCTGCTGCCGGCCCCGGCTCGCCTGGCCCATCGCTTGCTGATGATCGCCGAGGGCTACGGCGAAATCGATGCGCCACGCCGGGTCCTGCAATTGCCGCAAGAGCAGTTGGCGTCGATGCTGTCGCTCTCACGCCAGACTACCAATCAGATCCTCAAGGATCTGCAGGCGCAGGGGATAATCGGGCTGAGGTATGGCGAGATCGAGATTCTCGATGCCGAGCGATTGCGCGCCGTCGCCACTGTCTGAAAACTCACACCATTCCACTGTGGGAGCTGGCTTGCCAGCGATTGCGGTGTATCAGTCGACATGCATGCTTGCTGAACTGATGCCATCGCTGGCAAGCCAGCTCCCACAGGGTTCTCAACTATCCATGATCTTTGAGGCAAACCACAGAACCTGAAGGAGTGCGGCTTACGAACCGCGATAGGTCGAGAACCCATAAGGGCTGAGCAGCAGCGGGATGTGGTAGTGCTGGTCAGTCTGCTTCACCTGGAATATCACCGGGATCTCCGGGAAAAACGTCTCGCGCTTGTTCTTCTCGAAATACTCGCCGGTCTTGAATACCACTCGGTATTCGCCCGCCTCGAAAGGCTGTTTGGCCGGGAACAGTTCGGCGATGCGCCCCTGTTCGTTGGTGGTGCCCTGAGCCAGTGGCTGCCAGTTTTCGCCGACGTGTTTTTCCAGCGTCACATTGACGCCCGGCGAGGGCAGGCCGTTTTCCAGGTTGAGCACGTGTACGCTCAGTGGATTGCCGGCGGCCAACGCAAGGCTGGATAGCGCGCTCAGGCCGAGTGCGGCGAAGGTCATGCGCAGGGTGGTCATGGTCAGTCTCCTTATTGGGAACGGGTAAGGGTCAGGCCGGTCTTTTCGGCGGCCTTGATGGCACAGCTTTCGTCCTGCTCGCCGCCGCCGGAACCGGCCACGCCCATGGCGCCGACCAACTCATTGCCGGCGAACAACGGGATCCCGCCGCCAAGCAATAACAGCTCGTCGAGGGTGTTGAGATTGGCGGTTTCCGGGTTGCTGCGGGCGCGCTCGGCGAACAGCCGGGTCGGGGTTTTCGTCGACAGCGCGGTGTCGGCCAGCAGGCGTGCGGTTTTCAGGTCGAGGTCAGCGTGACGCGGCAGTTCAGGGGCGGCGAAAGCGCTGGCGCTGAGGCCGAGGGCGAGGCTGGCTGCAAGGTATTTGACGGTCATGGACAGGCTCCAACAGCTGAGGTCGTCACCTTAATCGCCGGTCTTCGTCAGAACTCCGTCAGTCGGATTACAAGTTTGTAATGGGCAACGCCGTCGAAGGCGCCTAGCCTGTGTGCCTGATCAATCGAGGTGTGCCATGCGTTTGCTGGTTGTAGAAGATGAAGCCAAGACTGCGAATTTCCTGGCCAAGGGCCTGGGCGAATCGGGGTTTGCCGTGGACGTAGCGCTTAATGGCCTCGATGGGCGCTATTTCATTGAGCAGCAGGCCTACGACCTGATCATCCTCGACGTGATGCTGCCGGGCCTCAATGGCTGGCAACTGCTGCAACTGATCCGCCAGCGCGGCGCCACCCCGGTGCTGTTCCTGACCGCCAAGGATGCCATCGAAGACCGCGTACGCGGCCTCGAACTCGGCGCCGACGACTATCTGCTCAAGCCTTTCGCCTTCGCCGAATTGCTCGCGCGGGTGCGCACGCTGCTGCGGCGCGGGCCACTGCGCGAGGCCGAGTCCTATAGCATCGCCGATCTGGAAATCGACGTGCTGCGGCGTCGAGTCAGTCGCGGCGGCCAGCGCATTGCCCTGACCAACAAGGAATTCGCCCTGCTGCAACTGCTCGCCAGCCGTCAGGGCGAAGTGTTGTCACGCACGTTGATCGCCTCGCAGGTGTGGAACCTCAATTTCGACAGCGACACCAACATGGTCGAAGTCGCGGTGCGCCGCCTGCGGGCCAAGGTCGATGACCCGTTCATGCCGAAACTGATCCACACCGTGCGCGGCGTCGGCTATCAGCTGGAGGTGCCCGACGATGCGGTCTAGGTCGATCGCCTGGCGACTGGCGCTGGCGTTCGCCGTGGTTTGCGCGTTGGTGTTGAGTGCGATCGGTGTGTTTCTCTACCGCTCGCTCGACTCGGAGATCGCCTATCGGGATGACTTGGCGTTGCTCGGCCGTCTGGAGCAGGTGCGCGCCTTGCTCGCCGACAGTGACAGCCTCGGCGCCTTGCAGGCGCGGCCACGTCTCTATCAGAACATGCTCGGTAACCTCGACAGCCTGTTGCTGGTGCGGCGTGCCGATGGCTCGAACGTGATCGCGATCAATCCGCGCCAGCGTGAGTTGCCGCCATTGAACGCAATCGCGCGCGAGCAAACACCGCAGCGTCGCGATGTGCTGACCTGGCAGGCGCCGGACGGCGCCGAGCTGGCGCTGTTGTCCGGTGAAGCCCAAGGCCCGAACGGCGAGCCACTGACGGTGATCGCCGGCAAGGTGCTCACTGAACGGGAACAGATGCTCGCCAGTTATCGCTTGCGCCTGTACCTGGCCGTCGGGCTCGGTGCGTTGCTGGCGTTCGCGCTGGGCCTGGTTTTGCTGCGCCGTGGTCTGCAACCGTTGCGCCAGCTAAGCGCGGCGGTGCGCGGCATTGATCTGCGCAGCCTCGATCAGCGTCTGCCCGCCAGCGGCACCCCCGCCGAACTGCTCGAACCGGTACAGGCGCTCAACGGCATGCTCGCGCGGCTGGACGACAGCGTGCAGCGGCTGTCTCAGTTTTCGGCCGATCTGGCTCACGAGATCCGCACGCCGTTGCACACCTTGCTCGCCAGCAACGGCCAGGCGCTGAATCACCCGCGCAGCACGGCGGAGTATCAGGAGTTGCTGGCGTCGAACATGGAAGAATTCGAACGCCTCAAACGCATGGCCGAGAACCTGATGTTCCTCGCCCGCGCCGAGCAGGCGGAGCGCGCGCTCGACTTGCAAACACTGGATCTGCACGGCGTCGGCAGCGAGCTGTGCGAATACTTCGAAGCCCTGGCCGATGATCGCCAGTTGCGCCTGGAAAACCGGCTGCACGGCGAACTGTTGGCCGACCAGCAACTGCTGCAACGCGCCCTGGGTAATTTGCTGGCCAACGCGGTGCGCCACGCCGATGAAGGCACGCTGATCAGCCTGCGCCGCCGTGATGAGGCGGGTGTGTGTTGGTTGCAGGTACACAACCACGGCCCGGTGATTGCGCCAGAGCATCTGGGCAAACTGTTCGACCGCTTCTATCGCGTCGACCCTTCACGGGCGCAGCCTGGAGATTCGGGTGGGTTGGGGCTGGCGATTGTGCAGTCGATCATGCAGTTGCATGGCGGGCGGGTGCGGGTGAGCAGTGATGCTGCAGGTACGGTGTTCGAGCTGGGTTTTGAGGTTGTCTGACGGGCGCCTTCGCGGGCAAGCCCGCTCCCACAGGTTATCGGGCGTACATGAGTTTTGGGTACGGCGCGGACACTGTGGGAGCGGGCTTGCCCGCGAAGAGTCCAGTAGGTTCAGCACACATTCCGGATCAATCAGCGCAACTGATCGCGAAACTGCCCCGGCGTCATTCCCGTCCAGCGCTTGAACGCGCGGCTGAAGCTGCTGGTGTCGGCAAATCCCAGCAGGTAACTGACCTCACTCAACGAACACTGCGGATCGCGCAGATGCAGCAGCGCGAGGTTTTCGCGGCTTTCGTTGAGCAGCGTGTCGAAGCGACAGCCCTCGTCCGCCAGATGCCGTTGCAGGCTGCGCAGGCTCAGGTGCAAGGCCTGGGCGATGCGTTCGGCGCTGGGTTCGCCTTCGGGCAGTTGCTCTTCGATGGCGTCGCGCACCTTGCGCTCCCAGGTCAGCGGTTGGAGCTGGGCCAGGGTGCGCTTGAGCACCGCCTCGTTGTGTTCGGCCAGTTCCGGGTTGGCGTCATCGAGGTGGCTGTCGAAGTCGGTAAGGGAGAACTCCAGGCGATCCTCGGCGCAGGAGAAATGCACCGGGGCGCGGAACACTTTGTGCCACTGATGTGCATCGGACGGTTCCGGGCGGCGCAGGTAGACCGCCAGCGGCGCGTAATCGCGACCGAGGCGATTGCGGCAGGTGCGCACGTAGATCGCGGCAAACGCGTCGATGGCTTCGAAAGCCGGCGCCGGATTGCCTGACGGAATCTTCAGACGAAACAGATAGCGGTCATCGCTGCGGCTCAGTTCCAGTTCCAGCGCATCGCTGACCACCGGGTGATAACGCACGATGCGCTCGAACACTTCCCGCAGGCTGCCGCTGGCCACCAGCGCGTAACCGAGCGCATGGAACGTGGTCGGGCTGACGAACCGCGACACTCGCAGGCCGATCGCCGGATCCCCGCTGAACTGCACTGCCAGTTGCCACAGGCGCGTGGTGCCGGACAACGGATAACGCGCGTTCGGGTCATCCATCAACTGCGGATCGAGCCCGGCCTGTTGGCACAGGCCAAGACTGTCCAGCCCCAGCGCATCGAGTTGCTTGCGCAAGGCACGGGTCCAGCTGGCGAGCGAGGTCGGTTCCTTCATGCTGATTGGCGCTTCCGGTCAACAGGTTGGCGTTCACGGCTACCATCAATAAAGCGTTCGCAAGGCAGGATGCAAACATCAATAAACAGAGGATGGAAGCATGGACCGTACTTCTGCAAGTCCCCAGCGACACAATGCTGCCCAGCGATCAGCGCATATTCGCGAAGTGGTGCTGGCCAAAGGCGTCGAACTGCGTGAGCGCTACCCGATCCTGCAGCATCAGGACGCTCTCGGTGCGGGGATTCTGGCCTTCGCTCTGGCCGGGATGGTCGGTTCGGCGGCGCTGTACATCACTGGCCACATGGCGTGGTGGGTGTGCCTGCTGCTGAACGCGTTTTTCGCGTCCTTGACCCATGAACTGGAACACGACCTGATCCACAGCATGTATTTCCGCAAACAACGCGTGCCGCACAACCTGATGATGGGCCTGGTGTGGCTGGCGCGGCCGAGCACGATCAATCCGTGGATCCGCCGCCATCTGCACCTCAATCACCACAAGGTTTCCGGTACCGAAACCGATATGGAAGAGCGTGCAATCACCAACGGCGAACCATGGGGTTTTGCGCGGCTGCTGATGGTCGGCGACAACGTTATGTCGGCGTTCATCCGCATGCTGCGGGCCAGGACTTGGGCACACAAAATCAACATCATCAAACGTACATTGAAGGTTTACGCGCCGCTGGCGCTGGTGCATTGGGGCGCGTGGTACGTGTTTCTCGGCTTCCACGCGGCAAATGGCGTGGCTTACCTCATGGGTTCGCCGATTGAATGGTCGGCAACCACGTTGTCAGTGATGCAGGTGATCGACATCGCGGCAGTGGTGATCATCGGCCCGAACGTGCTGCGCACCTTTTGCCTGCATTTCATCAGCTCGAACATGCATTACTACGGCGACATCGAGGCGGGCAACGTGCTGCAGCAATGCCAGGTGTTGAACCCGTGGTGGTTGTGGCCACTGCAGGCGTTCTGCTTCAACTTCGGCAGCAGCCACGGGATTCATCATTTCGTGGTGAAGGAACCGTTTTACATCCGGCAGCTGACCGTGCCGGTGGCGCACAAGGTGATGCGTGAGATGGGCGTGCGGTTCAATGATTTCGGCACGTTTGGGCGGGCTAACCGGTTTGTTCGCAAGGATGAAGTGGTAGCGGGGGAGGCGCGTACGGCTCAGGCTTGATAGGAGAGTTTGCGGGCCTCTTCGCGGGCAAGCCCGCTCCCACTGGGGAACACATTTCCATTGTGGGAGCGAGCTTGCTCGCGAAGGCGCCGGATCAGGCAACCTCAATCCGGCTGAAACGGCGAAGCACTCAAAATCACCCCAGTCTCCTCCACATATTTCTGCCAATGCCCGATCAAGGTGTTGAGCTTGTCCGGCTGACTCGACGCCAGATCATGAATCTCCCCCGGATCGCTGCTCAAGTCATACAGCTGCCAGGTCGCCAGCCCCACCGGCCCGGGGATCCACACCGCCTTCCACGACCCTTGGCGAATCGCCCGGCGGCCAAACAATTCCCAGCCGGTGACGGTGTGCTCGTCATGCACCTGCGCCGTCTCGCCGGACAAAAAGCCCAGCCATGATTTGCCGCGCAGCGGCGCCACCGGTTTGCCGTGCCATTGCTTGCCCGGATGGCGCACGCCGGCCAGATCGAGAATCGTCGGGGTGATGTCCATCACCGTGCCGAAACCGTGGCTGATCTGCCCTTTGATTGGCAATTGCGGATAGTGCAACAGCGCCGGTACGCGAATCCCGCCTTCGGTGGTGAACGCCTTGAACAGCCGCGATGGCGCGGTCGCCACTTGCGCCCAGCTCGGCCCGTACCAGACGTAGGAATTGGCACGACCGATGTTGTCGAGGCTGTTGTCGTAATGCTGGTTGAGGTAGGTCAGCAGTTCCGGGCCGAACTTGGGGAACGCTTCCAGCAGCGCACCCTCGGCGCCGTTGTCGGACATGAACAGGATGAAGGTGTTATCGAGTTGGCCCTGCTGGCGCAGGTAATCGACCACCCGGCCAATGTTCCAGTCCATGCGCTCGACCATCGCCGCGTAAACCTCCATGGCCCGCGCGGAAATCTGTCGTTGCTCAGCGCTCAGCGCAGCCCATTGCGCATTCAATTGAATCAGCGGATGCGGCTCGACATCCGGCTCGATCAGGCCCAGCGCCTTGAGTTTTTCCAGGCGTTCCAGACGCAGGACTTCGGGACCGGCGTCGTAGCGACCACGGTATTTTTCGACAATGTCAGCCGGTGCCTGCAACGGCCAGTGTGGTGCGGAGAATGGCAGATAAGCGAAGAATGGCCGGCTCTGATCGCGCTCCTTGAGGTACTGCAGCAGCTTGTCGCCAAAGGCGTCCGACGAGTAGAAATCCTTGGGCAGCTCATCGATAAAGGTGTCGTCTTCGATGTACAGCGCTGGCGTCGATTTCAGCAGGCCAGGGGTGTGTTCGTCGTAGGTCGGTTCAAAGCCGTAATGGTTGGCCGCCCCCGGCAGCAGCGAAAAGGAACGCTCGAACCCGCGCGCCTGCGGCGCCAGCTCAGCCGTCAGGCCGAGGTGCCATTTGCCGCTCATCAGGGTTTGATAGCCGGCCTCGCGCAGCAGCTCGGGCAGGGCCACAACGCGGTCGTTGAGATAGCCCTCATAACCCGGTTTGCCGATCAACTCCGGGGTCAGCGCTTCGGCCATGGTGCCGATGCCAGCGATGTGGTGGTCGGTGCCGGTCAGCAGCATCGAACGGGTTGGCGAGCAGGTTGGCGCGGTGTGGAAATCGGTCAGGCGCAGGCCATTGTTGGCCAGCGCGTCGAGGTTCGGCGTGGCGATTTCGCCACCGAAGGCGCCGATGTCGGAAAAGCCGAGATCGTCGGCCAGAATCACCAGAAAGTTGGGGCGTTGCGGCATCGATACAGCTCCTCTCAACAGGCAATGAACGACAGCGGCAGATCGCGGATCTGCACCGGCAGGCTCGGTTGGTAATGGTCGTCACTGGTCAGTTCGTGCAGCAGCTCTTCACGCAACTGATGGAAGTCGAAACTGCTGCGCTGACGTGGATGCGGCAAGGCGATGTCGACCACCTGCTTGATCCGTCCCGGACGCGGCTCCATCACCACCACGCGGTCGGCGAGGAAGATCGCTTCCTCGACGTCGTGGGTGACCAGAATCGTGGTGATTTTCGCCCGGTCGCGGATCGCCAGCAGTTCGTCCTGCATCTGCTGACGGGTCAACGCATCAAGGGCACCGAACGGTTCGTCGAGCAGCAGAATCCGTGGGCTGGCGACCAGTCCGCGAGCAATCGCCACGCGCTGGGCCATGCCGCCGGAGAGTTGGTGCGGATAGGCCCGGGTGAAATCGCGCAGGCCGACCAGCTCGATGAAATCGTTGATGCGCTGCTGCTTTTCGGCGGCGCTCAATGCTTCGTTGACCAGACCGAGACCGATGTTGTCGGCCACCGTCAGCCACGGGAACAAACGGTGCTCCTGAAACACGATGCCGCGCTCGCCACCAATGCCGCTGACGGCTTTGCCATCGACGCTGATCTGCCCGCGAAACTGCGTATCCAGACCCACCAGCAAACGCAGCAAGGTGGATTTGCCGCAACCGCTGGACCCGACGATGGCGACGAATTCGCCCTCGGCGATGTCGAGGTTGAATTCGCGAATCGCCTCCAGTTCGAAACCGTCGACGTCGAAGGATTTGCCTACGTGGGTGAAGCTGACAATCGGTGCGTTCATGCGTGTCTCCAGCGAGTGGCGCGAATTTCCAGGCGTTGGCCGATGAGGTTGAGCAGGGCGCCGGTGAGGCCGACCAGCAGCATTCCGGCCATGATCAGGTCCATGCGCAGCAGTTGTTGGGCGCCGATCATCTGGCTGCCGATGCCGCCGTTGGACGGCATGAAGTATTCGGCGCCGATGGTGCCGAGCCAGGCGTAGATCAGGCTCAGCCTGAGCCCGGCAAAAATCCCCGGCGCCGCGCCCGGCAGCACCAGACGGCGCAGGCGCTGGCCGAGGCTCAGGCGCAGCACCTGCGCGGCTTCGTTGAGTTGTGGCGAGAGGTTGGCGACGCTGCGCTGAGTGGCGATGAACAACGGAAAGAACGCGGCGAGGGCAACGAACACCCACTTCGCCAATTCACCCAATCCGAACCACGCGGTGAGCAGCGGCACCCAGGCGAAAATCGCGATTTGGCGGATGGCGGCGAGGGTCGGGCCGAGCAGTCGTTCGCTGGTGCGTGAAAGCCCCAGCAGCAAGCCGAGGGCGAAACCGAGTCCGCCGCCCAGCAGCAAGCCGCCAAGGGTACGACCTAGACTCAACGCCATGCCGCTGATCAGCGTGCCGTCGAGCAAGCCGTTTTTTGTTGTCTCCAGCACCGCGAACGGGCTGACCAGAATGTTCGCATCGACCCACTGCTGATCGCTCGCCACTTGCCACAAACCGATCAGGCTCAGCGGCAACAGCCACGGTTGCAGCCGCTGCCAGCCTTCATAGCGCGGGCCACGGCGGATTTCTGCGGTCGCCGGGTGCGGCCAGTGCACCAGTTTGCGGTCGAGAAAGCCGATGCCGCGATCCATCGCCACGCCGAGCACACCGATGACGACGATGCACACGAACACGATGTCGAGCATGAACAGTTGCCGTGCCCAGACCATCAGGTATCCGATGCCTTCGCTGGACGCCAGCAGCTCCACCGCCAGCAAGGACGTCCAGCCAGCGGCCAGGGCCAGGCGTACGCCGGCCATGAACGCTGGCAGTGCGGCGGGCAGCACCAGACGCCGGATCAGCAAGTACGACGGCAGGCGCAACACGGCGGCGGCTTCGCGCAGTTTCGGTTGTGCATCACGAACGCCGACCAAGGTGTGCAGGGTTACCGGCACCACGATGGCCTTGATCAGCACCACCAGTTTCAATACTTCGCCGATGCCGAAAAACACCATGAACAGCGGAATCCAAGCCAGCGTCGGTACCTGTGCCAGACCGGCGAACGTCGGGAAGACCAGGCGTTCGAGGCGACGGCTGAAGCCCAGCGCGGCACCCAGCAGCGCACCAGCTGAGATCCCTGCCAGCAAGCCCCAGAGCAGACGTTGCAGGCTGATCCACAAATGACTCCACAGCTCGCCCTGGGACAGCTCGACGGCGCTGTTCCACACCAGCGATGGCGCCGGCAAGATCTGCTCGCTCATCCATTGATTGCGCGCGGCTAGCCACCACAGAGCGAACAGGCTGATCGGCAGCAACCATGGCAAAAGGCGTTGGTTGAGACTTGGCCACACCCGTCGACTTTTCAGAGGTGGCGCGGGAAGCGGCAGGCTGAGCAGGGAATCACGGGCCATGGGTGACCTCCGTTGTCGGGTTGGATCGGGAGCAGGATCAAAAGATCGCAGCCTTCGGCAGCGCCTGCAGGGGGACGCGTCCGTGAATTCGCCCCTGTAGGAGCTGCCGAAGGCTGCGATCTCTAGTGGTATTAGCTATAAACCAATTGTTATAAGCGATATAAAAAATATTGAATTTGGAGATAAGCAGCGCCATTTAAGGCCTGCAGCCCGATGCGCATCCAATGCATTCGAAGAATATTTTCGATGCTGTTAATGCATACGCCGCTGCAGCCCACGTTGTTGCTTGCTTAGCGTTAATGGCTATAAAAATGTGCATTTATAGTATTTAAGCGAAGGTCACGCTTCGGCCTACTTTCGGCTTCTCAACGCCCGTCGTAATCAAGGAGCCGCACCCATGAACCTTCCCTTCAAACGAGTTTTCAGTCTGTTTGCCATTCCGGCACTGGCGGGCCTGCTGGCGTTTACCGCGCAGGCCGATGAACTCAAGGAGATCAGGATCGCCGTCCCTGACCTGAGCGCCGGCACCCAGCACAGCGGCGGCGGTGTGGTGGATGTGCTGCGTGATCGGCAGATCTTCGAAAAAGCCTTCGCCGATCAGGGCATCAAGATTCAATGGAGCTTCTTCAAAGGCGCCGGGCCGGTGATCAACGAGGCGTTTGCCAACGGTCAAGTCGATCTGGCGTATCTGGGCGACCTGGCGGCGATCATCGGCAAGTCCAATGGCCTCGACACACGTTTGCTCAGCGCCAGCGCGCGTGGCGTGAAGCAATATCTGGGCGTAGTCCCGGGTTCGGGGATCAAGACTTTGCAGGATCTCAAGGGCAAGCGCGTGGCGATCTTCCGTGGCACCGCCACGCAGTTGTCGTTTGATGCGGCGCTGGCCAGTCAGGGCCTGAGCGAAAAGGATCTGAAGGTGATCAACCTCGACTTCAATGCGGCGGTGGCGGCATTGGCGGCTAAACAGATCGACGCATCGTGGGGCAGTTCCGGGCTGACGGCCCTGCAAGCCAAGGGGCTGGCGGAATTGCCGCTGAACACCAAGGATCTGGGTGGCGCCGGCAGTGTGCAGTCAGTGCTGGTGGGCACCGGCAAGTTTGTCGACGAGCATCCGCAGGTCGTGGCAAAGCTGCTCAAGGCGCAGCAGCAAGCCGTGGAGTGGCTGACTCAGGACAGCAACAAGGATGCCTACGTGCAACTGGTGTCGGGGCTGGCGAGTTATCCACCGCTGATCCTGACCCAGGACCTGCAGGATCAGAAACTCAGCGAAGTGTTCCCGTCGACGCTGGACCCGGTGTTCCTCGGCAAATTGCAGGACTCGGTGGATCTGGCGGCGCAGCAGAAACTGATCCGCAAACCGTTCAAGGTCAGTGATTGGGTGGCGCCTGAGTTGGCGGCGGCCAAGCTTTAAAATCACAAGATCGCAGCCTTCGGCAGCTCCTACAGGGGAATGCGTTCTCTGTAAGAGAGGCTGCGATCTTTTGATCTTCAAACCGCGACGCTGACTTCCTGCTTATCCACCGCTACCAACGTCTCGATCATCGCCCGCGCTGCGGGCGACAGGCGAAACCCGGTACGACTGACAATCCCGCAGCGCGCATTCATGCTCTCCAGATTCTGTGGCAGGTTGCGCCAGTGCAGCAGCGCCAGTGAACCTTGGGCAATGTCTTCGACGAACGCCTCTTCCGTGCCCACGCCAATCGCATTGGATTGCAGCACCACTTTCACCAGCGCCGGGAAATGCTCGGTCTCGATGGTCGGCGAAAAATCGATCCGGCCGCTGAGATTCGCCAGCAGTTTGCGAATCCCTGGCGGGATCAGCGTGGTCGCCAGCGGGTAGTCGAACATGTCGTTGGTCGACAGGCTTTCCTTGGCCAGCAGCGGGTGCCCGGGCCGGCAGAAAAACACCCCGCGCTTGGGCGTCAGGGCCTGGGTCTGGAAGTTTGGATCGGCCTCGAAATGGCGGATGTCGGCGATGAAGAATTCGATCTCTTCGCGGCTCAGCGCGCGGCTGAGCTTTTCCCAGTTATCCACCTGAAAACAGGTGCGTACTTTCGGGTGCGCGTTGATGAATTGCGCCACCGCATCCGGGACCAGTTTCACCGCTGGCGCCGGGCCGCAACCAAAGTGCAGCTCCCCGGCATCAAGCTTGGTCATTTGCGTCACTTCAGCGCTGAGCAACGCCGCGCCCTGCACCAGGGTCAGGGCGTGTTGCAGCACCACCTGGCCTTCGGGTGTGGGGCGCAGATCCTTGTTGCCGCGATCCACCAGCACGCAGCCGAATTCTTGCTCCAGCCCTTGAATGCTGCGGCTGAACGCCGGTTGAGTGATGCCCATCGCGTCCGCCGCACGGACAAAGCTGCGGTGTTCGTTGAGGGCGATGAAGTAGCGCAACTGGCGAAGATCCATATGCTTTCCCGGCATCCTAAAAATAGCTCGAAGGCATTTGCGACGAGGGTTGCTTGAGGTTTTAAATGCAAGCTCTTATTCCGTCAACGAAGCATGTGAATATCTATTAGATGTAAATGGAATATATATAGAGCCATGTTTCGCTGTCGCCCAACCGCAAGCAGTCGATGAGGGTCTACCCATGAGCAATGCCGCACTCGCTGTAAAACCCGCTGTCCACGCGCTGGAAATCCATCCGGTGGCCGGTCGTATCGGCGCCGAGATTTGGGGCGTGCCCCTGTCCGGAGAACTGGACGCCGCCACGGTTGAAGCCATTCAGCAGGCGCTGATCCAGTACAAGGTGGTGTTCTTCCGTGAACAGACCCAGCTCGACGATCAGCGCCAGGAAGCCTTCGCGCATCTACTTGGCGAGCCCGTGGCGCATCCGACCGTGCCGGTGCGTGATGGCACCCGTTATCTGCTGGAGCTGGACGGCGCCGAGGGCCAGCGCGCCAACTCCTGGCACACCGATGTGACCTTCGTCGACGCCTACCCCAAAGCCTCGATCCTGCGCTCGGTGGTGGCCCCGGCCTTCGGTGGCGACACCCTGTGGGCCAACACCGCGACCGCCTATAACGAACTGCCGACCGAACTGCGCGAGCTGGCGGACAAACTGGTCGCCGTGCACAGCAATGAATACGACTACGCCGGGGCCAAGCCGGACGTGTCGGCGGAGAAGCTCGAGCGCTATCGCAAAATCTTCACCTCGACCGTCTACGAGACCGAGCACCCAGTGGTGCGTGTGCATCCGATCAGCGGCGAGAAGAGCTTGCTGCTGGGGCACTTCGTCAAACGCATCAAGGGTTATTCGCAAGCCGATTCGGCGCACCTGTTCGGCTTGTTGCAGAGCCATGTGATTCGTCAGGAAAACACCGTGCGCTGGCGCTGGAAAGCGGGCGATGTGGCGATCTGGGACAACCGGTCGACGCAGCATTATGCGATTGATGATTACGGCACTCAGGATCGCATCGTGCGGCGGGTGACGCTCAAGGGGGAAGTGCCGGTTGGGGCTTCGGGGCAACGTAGTCAGACCATTAAAGGCGCGGATATCGTCGGCGTTTGATAAGGCTCCATCGCTGGCAAGCCAGCTCCCACAGAGATTGGTGTCGGACACAAAGGATGTGAACAACGCAAAACCTGTGGGAGATTCTATGGTTGAGGAAAAGCCCTCAACCGGCCT